>JABJMO010000035.1 GCA_018659375.1 Methanobacteriota archaeon
CATGCTTGGGTCAAAGCAGATTCAGAAATGGCAACAGCTCATCTAGACAATGATGATTCAACCGATCCTTTCTCTCTACTTGCTGGAAAAACATCTTGTCACACCGGATGGCTAAAATCAGCAGGTATGCTAATGCCGATGGGTTATATGATAGGTAACGGATATGTAACCGTACAGGGAGATATGTCTGATACAGAGACTCTTAGGACAACTATCAACAATTATTTTGATGGAAGTACAGGTGCTGGAAATCCAGCATCTATTCCAGAAAGTGGTGCATTGTACTCAGGATATAGTGGGGCCGTTGAATGTTTGAGTACTGGATATGGAGATGTAGCGTTTGCTAAGGATTCGACAGTTGCTTCATATTGTGCTAATGAGGATACAACCTTGAACCAAGCATGGTGTTTGGATATGAGTCAATATGTTGCTTTACCGAAATTTGGATCATCTCCTAGTCACTCTGTCATGTATAACAGTGATGTCCTCGCAGCAGACAAAGTGACCTTGATTCAAGACGCACTTGTAGCAATGAAAGATGATACCAATGGCCTAGAAATTCTAAACAATGTTCTAGGTACAGATGCTATGATTGTTACCGATGCTGAAACACATCTGGGAACATATGGAGCAGCGCTTCAAAACATCCCAGGTATTTCCAGTAAGTATGGAAATGCTTTCACAAATGGTTCACAAACCTCTCCACTAAAATCCACAATTAATATTGCATATTATTTGGCTGATGATGCTAGTGCAAATGCAAATGCACAAGGAATGGCAGATAGACTAGCATCCGACCTTGGAGTTAATGTTAATCTGTATGATGTATCTTCTGAAGGAATGATTATTCAAGCACTAAGATTTGGAAATGCAGATATTGGTTTCATGGAAGGCGGTCCTGCTTGGATTGGTTGGAAACAATATGGACTTTCTGTATTGGCTGTTGAAACCACAACCATGGAAGGAGCGACACACTACAATGCATCAGCATGGGTTCTAAACGGTTCAGATATCGCTAATGCTCACTTGGATGAAGATGACTCCACAGATCCGTTTGCATTGATGGCAGGAAAGACCTCTTGTCACACAGGATGGCTAAAATCTGCTGGAATGTTGATGCCAATGGGGTATCTAATTAAGAACGGATATGTTACTCCTGTAGGAGATAATACAGATGTAAATTCACTTAGAACGACTATTGACAACCATTTCGATGGCTCAGCAAGTAATGGAAATCCGGCATCAATTCCTGATTCCGGGGCCTTATACTCGGGTTATAGTGGTGCTATTGAGTGTCTGAGTGAAGGATACGGAGATGTTGCTTTTGCCAAAGGTGATGATTTCAGTACTGTTGAAAAATACTGTGGCAATGATAATGCTTCTGAGAATGAAGACTGGTGTCTTCCAATGGACCAATATGTCCAATTACCCTCATTTGGACAATCTCCAAGCCATCCGGTAATGTATAACCCTGAACTTTTAGACGTACATACTCGTAATGCAATATTGAATGCAATGCTAAGTTGGAATGATGAGATGTGGGTTGAAAACTACCCTATGGGTGGTCAAAATTACACAGGATGTTACAACATGGTAACCCACCAAGTTGCTGATATTCCTATGAACCAATGTGGTGGAGAGATTCTATCTTCTGTTACTTCGAAGGGTTATGGATTGAAAGCAGGCAACAGCCAGAATCATCTTGCAAGTTACTCTGATCTCCTAGGTTCAGTACCAGGTCTATCTGAGTATTATCACTCTTCGGATAAGTATGGAATCACGGATGCAGAAACATCTGAATAATAATGACCTACTTGCTCTAAATAGAATAATTCTACGGAGTCATGGTGATGGTTGCTTGAGAGTCGACAAAACCCCCTCTCGAGTTGCTGATAATGAAGCTCAGCAGATAGACCCTGAGAGTGTAACTCTTAGAGGTCTATCTGTTGGTTATGACAAACCATTAGTATTTGATATTAACAAAACCATTTATCCTGGAGACACAATCGCAATTTTGGGTTCATCTGGAATTGGAAAGACTACTTTGATGAGGACTATAGCGGGCTTAATTCGACCTCTATCTGGAGAGATATCTCATAACTATCCTAAAAGAGGTGGAATAGGTTACATACCCCAGCGACTAGGTTTAGTAAGGCATTCTACAGTACGAAGCAATGTTGCATTAGGGGCAAGAACAAGGAGGTCAAGGTGGTATCCATTTTGGTTCCCTCTAGATCAGAAACTCAAAGACGATGTGGATAATGCCATGAAGGCATTGAAAATTTTAGATATTGCTGATGAACCTGTTAGAATTCTATCTGGAGGTCAACAGAGACGTGTTGCTATTGCAAGAACACTTGCCCAAAGGCCCAGAATTATCCTTGCAGATGAATTCTTAGGAGAACTCGATAAAGAGAATGTAAATTCTATAATTACCGCTACTAAAGAGATTGTTGACGAAATTGGAGCGACATTAGTATTAATCGAACACCATGAAGAAAGAGCGATTGAACTCGCTGATAGAATTTGGCGAATCATTGATGAGAATTTGATTGAGGAAGGTGATTCTAATCAATAAGAAATTATTTTTCCTTGGTATTTCCTTAATAGTTCTAGCTTGGTTATCCCTAGATGACTTGGTCGATGACTGGGGCCAAATAGAAGGTGCACCTGAAAAGTTACAGACATTCTTCAGTGAAAGCCTCTTCCCTCCAGATTGGTCGGTTTTAGAGGCAGAGGTTTGGGCAGATGGTTCATTACACAAGCCTAATGGTGATGTATGCAATGAAAATCTTGAATTATTTTGTTCTAAGGCTTGGACAGGAATGGTAGTTACCATAAAAATGGCATTTGTTGCCACTTTGATAGGCTTTTTCTTTTCAATCCCAATCGCATCTTTGGCAGCAAATAATATGGCTCCACTGCCAATTGCAATGCCTGCAAGAGTTTTACTTGCTGGACTCAGAAGTCTACCTAGCATAATTTGGGCTTTATTATTTGCAATCGCCCTTGGCTTTGGACCATTGCCGGGAATTTTAGCCATGACTTTGTACACTATTGGATACTTAGGTAAACTACAGTATGAGGCCATGGAAGGAGTTCATAACGCACCGTTAGAGTCTGGTTTAGCAATGGGTTTGACACATTCTGAACAATTATTCCATGTAGTGATCCCAGAGTCTAGTAATCACCTTTTGAGTCAATTATTATTCATGTTCGAGTATAATGTAAGGCATGGAGCTGTTTTAGGTCTTGTAGGTGCTGGAGGAATCGGTATGTACATCGATAATTACATCAATCCACCATTTGATTACAACAAGGCATTTGCCTTACTAATTGTAGTCTTTGTAGTCGTAGTGATAATAGATCTTATCTCTATGCTAATCCGCTCATTCGTAACTGAAGAAGGAGATGTGAAGAGGCCTAAGTGGTGGAGTGTTATTTTACCGCCTTCCATGGCCGTAGAAATGTACTCGAAAAAGGAAGAAGAATGAGTATTCATTCTGCGGCAATATGTACTGAGCCTTCTTTGTAAAATACTTGAATTCGCTCAGGGACTTTTCTTGTTAAAGCGGCTACTGCTTCGTAGATTTCGTCCTTCTTTACTTTAAACGCCTTTGCTGCGCTTGCAGTAGACCATGGCATGGAATCGAAATCAGACTGTCTAATCCACTCAAAGAGTCTCGCTTCAAGTTCGGTCAAATCATCCGCCATGATACCCTGATGGTGATGATATACAAAACAACACCGACTCAAAAAGCGGTTAATTTAGGCCAACGATTCTTCGACAGCATTCTTCTGCATCAATTTCTCCATCAAGTAAAGTATTGATTGCTGTGGTAAATGGAACTTCGATACTTTCATCTTCAGCTCGTTTGATGAACATTCGCGCTGCTCTAACTCCTTCAGCAACCATAGTCATCTCTGCTAATGCTTCATCAACGCTTAATCCGGTGCCTAATTTTTCACCCATTCGCCTATTTCTTCCATATGGGGAAGTTGCGGTGACGTACAAATCGCCAAGGCCCGCCGGACCAAATGCAACCTCAGCTTTAGCTCCAAGTTGTGGTAATAATAAGCAACCTTCTTTGAAACCAGCCATGAAAATAGCGGCTTTGAGATTGTCGCCCCCTAAACTTCCAATTTTCTTGAGGCCATCAACAAGTCCACAGGTTAATGCGATGACATTCTTGAAAGCACCCCATAATTCTGCACCGACAGGATCAGATGCTGAATGAAGAATGAAAGTTTGAGTGGTTAGGGTCTCGGCTAGACGCTTTGCTACTGATTCATCTTCACTAGCAACAAGTGCAGTGGTTATCACTCCACCAGCGGCTTCCGGGGCAATAGTTGGCCCAGTTACTACAGCCAGTGTATTACTCTTATCAGCAGCCACCAATTTCTCGTTAATCGCCTCAGAAATCAGTCGTTTTCCTGGTGCTAAGCCTTTTGCTAAGTCAATAAGAACATGCCCAGGCCTTAGATGTGGGATTATATCATCAACCACATCTAGTATCACAGAAGAAGGTACGGCAAGAACAACAATTTCTACCCCTTCCAGTGCTTCTTCTATTCGCATAGTCGCTTCTAATCCTTCAACAGAATGGTCAGGTAAGTACTTTTTATTAATTCCATCCATGGTAATTGATTCATAGACTTCTTGTTCAATTGTCCAGCCTTTTACTTTGTGACCATCCAAAAGCCACATTCTTGCGACCGCAGTACCCCAATTTCCAAGACCAAGAATCGCAATGTGTGCCATGATGACCAAATCTTGCGATTTGTATTTCGCTTATGTTAGTTACCGATAATTACGCAGAAAAATATTGATTTGGTTATGCTTAGAAAATCACGAGGTCAGAAAAGGTCCTCATCATCTTCTTCGAAGTCGAATACCTCTGCCACAGCCTTATTATCTTCCTTTGCTGCTGTTTTCTTGGTAGATTTACTCGCTTTCTTGGCTTTTGAAGCAGGTTTCTTTTCTTCCTCAACAGGTTTCTGTTCAACAGTTTCTGCAGGTTGGGATGGTTCAATTGGTTTTGCCACTTCAGGAGTTGGTTCAGGTGCTTGGTTTCTTGCGTTGGCTATTTCTAATTCCCTTGCCGCAATTTCTTCAGTAGAACGACCAGTTTGGGCTGCTAGGCTTCTTCGACGGTCCTCTCTTGCTTTGCGCTCTAGTTGCTTGTGTCTTGCCTTTTCGATGTTTTGTAACATATACATTGCATCGTGTTCTAGTAGCGGTGAGTCTGAAATCAAAGTGATGTCTAGCCAACCACCTTCTTCGACAATAAATTCAGCAAGTGGCTCAAAGTTAAGGTCTGATTTCTTTATTTGAGTGTAGTGCATTGCGTTACCAGTTCGATGTTCGACACCAGAAAAGTGGCAATAAAACTCCTTGGTTCCGATAGTTTCTCTGACTTGGTCAAACATTTCTCCATAATCTTCTGAGGTTCTCATGCTGCCATGCCCTCTAGAATGTATGTGAGCAATGTTGAGTACAGGAACAGTTCCTTCTACGTGATTTACCACTTCTAAGACTTCTTCTAGGCTGCCCCACAATTCTTGCCGGCCAGATGTTTCAATCCCGATCTTTGACGGAGTTCCGTCTTTAAGCCATGGAAATACTGGATATATGTCCTCATCATCATGCCAAATCTCGTGAACTCTTTCAACAATCCCAGCGAAGATATTTGCCAGTTGTTCGTTAGCTTGCACTCCTCTACCCATGTCACCATAGTGTCCTGCGTGAAGAGTGATGTGCCTTGCGTTAATCGTTTTAGCAGCTTGTAGAGTAGACTCTATTTTGGTTAGAGATCGTCCTCTTTCGACTTTGTCGCCTAGTAACTCGGAATAATAAGGACCGTGAATATTCATTTCAAATTCAGTTTTGTTAGCCAAAACACCTGCTTGCCAATACTGTTCGAAGTGTTGTGGAGCAATCATACGGACTGTTTGGACTTCCATAGTTTCCAGTCCAAGGGAGATGATGTCATCCATTCCCTCTACGATGGTTCTTCCTTTGCATGACAATGGAATTCCAGCAGGTCCTAATTTAATTGGCATACATCCCACTCCCGCAGGTACAGGCCAAGGGTCACCCTATGATAACACCTTTCTGTTAAATGATTAAAAAAAATCTTATTTTTAGTAATTTTTATCTTGTGATGATATGCGACACTTCATCAATGAGTTGTTCAACCCAGCGTCATGGGCAATTCCATAGAAGCGGCAATAAAAGCATTTGCTAAAGGCATGCCAGTATGCCTCTTTGATTCTGAGAAGCGTGAGGGCGAAACAGATTTGTTATTCGCTGCAGAGTATGCAAAACCAGAAACTATGAGACAACTGAGAAAAGATTGTGGTGGCCTGTTATTCCTAGCCATTGGAGATGAGGTTGGCGAGCGTTTTGAACTACCGTTCCTGCAAGATCTTCACACCAACCCAGCGCTAACCAGTGAATACGGGGTGTTATCTCACTTGGTGACTAATGACCTAAGGTATGATACTAGGTCAGCATTTACCCTGTCGCTAAACCATCGAGACACATATACGGGTATTACCGACAAGGACCGGGCGCTAACTACCCGCAGGTTTGCTGAACTCACCAAGGAAATATTGTCTAGTAATTTAGATACCGAAGCGGCCAAACAACTATTGGGTAAAGAATTCCGTACTCCAGGCCACATACCTGTATGTAGGGAAACTGCTGGAGGCTTAGTCAGAAGACAAGGTCATACTGAATTGGCAGTAGGATTAGCAAGATTATCTAATGTGACACCGGTTGTCATCGGTGCTGAAATGTTAGAACCAGATGGGGACCATGCCCTCTCTGTAAGCGAGGCAAGAACATGGGCTCAGCAAAGGGGTATTCCCTTCTTAGAAGGGGCAGAAATTATCAACGCAATTCATCAAGTGGAATAATCGGTAATATCATCAGTAGCATGATACTGGACTAAACGGGAGAGAATCCAATGAAGGTTATGGCGGTTGGAGTTTTTGACCTACTTCATGCAGGTCATTTACACTATCTGGAACAAGCAAAAAGTTTAGGTAATCACCTAACAGTTGTAGTTGCTCATGATGATACTGTCCGGATTAGAAAACATGAACCAGTAACCAATCACGATCTCCGCAGGAGAATGGTTGAAGGTTTGAAACCTGTTGATGAAGCCATTGTGGGTAATTCACCCGATGTATCTATTTTTGAAATCCTACCAATCGTTAGTCCTGATGTTATTGCGCTGGGATACGACCAAGAACACGCTGAGGACTCGATAAAACAAAAACTGATCCAACTGGGCTATGAAAATATCAAAGTAACAAGAGTTGAAGGATTAACTGATGACCTTGACGGCACTAGGAAAATAATTGCCAGAATTCTACAATTATCGCAAAAACAAAACTGAGGCTGTAATATGTTTACTGGAATAATACAGGGAGTTGGTGAGATTGTTTCAGTTAGTGAATCAAATACAGTCACGTCAGTTAGCATTAACTTACCTAATGTCGACGCGCTAGAGGTCGGTGCGAGTGTAGCAATCAATGGAGTATGTCTAACGGTTGTTTCAATTAATGGAGAGGAAGTCAAGTTTGACATAATTACCGAGACACTAAATCGGACAAATCTAGCCGATTTATCAGTCGGAAGTTCAGTAAATATCGAACGCTCCCTGAAATTTGGCGATGAAATAGGGGGCCACATCCTATCAGGCCACATAATGGCGACAGGCATCATCCACTCTAGAACTCAATCAGGAGATCAAATGATCTTCAGTATTCTAGCATCTCCTTCAACTCACAAGTATCTAACAGAGAAAGGTTACATTGCTATTGATGGTATTTCATTGACAGTAGGTGAAGTAGACAATGGAATCTTCCACCTACACATAATCCCTGAAACACTACGTCTTACTACTCTTGGCTCAAAGCAAGTTGGCGATGTTGTAAATTTAGAAATTGATAGTAATACTCAATTAATCGTCGAAACAATAGAGCGATTGATGAAAAATAGAGGTGTTGTATAATGGGAATAGTGGCTGTTTGTGGTTCATTTCACAAAACTGAGATTGAATTAATGTTGACTTTCGCTAAAGAAGAGGCTGCTAAACATTCTTTGGAGATTAGTGAAGTAATATGGGTGCCCGGTTCAATGGAAGTTCCATTGGCGATAAAAAGAGCCTTCACAAATAATTCTAATCTCGAAGGCGCAATATGTTTGGGAATTATAGAGAAAGGCGAAACTCAACATGGTGCAGCAATGGGTCATGGCGTAATTAAGTCAGTAATTGATTTACAATTAGAATTCAATAAACCAATTGGGCTGGGTATTATCGGTCCAGGTGCAGAACAGCATCACATTGTACCTAGGTTAGAGCCGCATGCAAGAGCTGCAGTCAATGCCGTGGTTAGCATGAATAGTTTGTAGAATGTCTGACCAAATTGCAATTTTGTGATGTAAAGATTCAATAGGTGCTTATTGTCTATTGAGAATGTCGGTGAGAAAATGAGTGAAGTAAGAAACGTGGTGATTATTGGTTCGGGTCCTGCAGGTTATACTGCAGGCCTATATTCTGCTAGAGCAATGCTTGAGCCTTTGATGTTTGCTGGATATATGTCAGGCGGCCAACTTATGTTGACCACTGATGTTGAAAATTTCCCTGGCTACCCAGAGGGTATTGGTGGCCCTGAAATGATGGTGGAATTACGTTCTCAAGCCGAAAGATTTGGTTTAGAGGTACAAGATCGGAATGTCGAATCAGTGGACTTTTCAACACGACCTTACAAAGTGACTGTTGAAGGAGAAGAATTCCTAACTCACAGTATAATTATCTCAACGGGTGCAGAATCAATATGGCTTAATGCTCCGGGAGAGGCTGAACAAAAAGGTCGAGGAATCTCAACTTGTGCTACTTGCGATGGTGCGTTTTTCAAAAACGAAGAAGTCTTAGTGATTGGTGGTGGCGATTCAGCCTGCGAAGAGGCTACTTTCTTGACTAGATTTGCTTCTAAAGTCACTTTGATTCACCGACGTGATGTATTCAAAGCTAGTACAATCATGTATGAGAGAGCCGCTAATAATGACAAAATAGAGATTAAAACATTTAGGCAAGTCAAAGAATGGATGGCTAATGATAAAGGTTTGACTGGCGCAATACTTGAAGACCCAAGAGATGGTTCAACAGAAGAAATCAATGTGACAGGTGCCTTTATTGCGATTGGTCACAAGCCGATTACTGCCTTCCTCGATGAGCAAATTGAAACAGATGAGAACGGATATATCGTCCACAAACAACACACCATGACTTCAATAGATGGAGTATTTGCCGCCGGAGACGTAGTTGATACCAGGTATAAACAAGCAATTACCGCCGCTGGAATGGGCTGCCAAGCGGCAATGGACGCCGAAAAGTGGCTAGAAGAATATGTCCATTGACCAACCTCATAATTGATGAATTAGAGATTCTTCGGCTAACCATGGTCGACTTACAGAGATATGCCAGACATATCTCATTACCTAGCGTTGGCCCTGAGGGTCAAGAAAAAATATCTCAATCAAAGGTATTGGTTATTGGTGCAGGCGGGCTTGGAAGTCCTGTAATACTGTATTTGGCTGCTGCAGGTGTCGGTAAGATTGGCATAATTGATGATGATGAGATTGAGTTGTCCAATCTTCAACGGCAAGTAATTCATGCTGAATCTAACCTTGGTCAAAGCAAGGCTGAATCAGCAAAAAACCGGATACTAGAATTAAATCCAACAATCCAAGTTGAGTATTGGAACCAAAGGCTGACTCCCGATAATGCTGATGAGATATTTTCCGGTTATGATATCGTAGTAGATGGAACTGATAACATTCCAACTCGATATTTAATCGATGACATGTGTAGAATTAACTCTATCCCATGGGTCTATGGCTCAATCTATAGATTTGAGGGACAGGTCAGTTTGTTTAATTATAACAGCGGCCCATGCTACCGTGATTTATTCCCTGAACCGCCTCCAAGTAATTCAATACCCTCATGTTCCGAAGGCGGAGTGTTTGGCGTTTTACCTGGTGTTATTGGATCAATACAAGCCACTGAGGTGCTGAAAACTATTATTGGTAATGGTAAAACTCTATCTGGCAGACTGTTGTTGTATGATGCTGAATCAATGGAGTTCAGGACGCTAAAGTATTCCAAGACCAAAATCAACAATGAAGTTGACATGGACCAAGTAAGGGCTATGTTTGAGGAAAAAGGTTGGTGCACAAATGGTCTTTCTAGCGAAGGAGAAATTCAAGAACCGAATAATACTGGAGGTGTCATGTTCAAACACTTGTCAATGCCTGAATACAAGAGTAAGAAAGAATCAGGTTGGCAACCATTCTTGGTCGATGTCCGCACAGATATGGAATATTCTCAAATGCGCATCTCTTCTACCAATCTGCAGATAAACCATGAAGATATATTGTCAAAAATAGATTTGATTCCAAAAGCTAGTGATATAATATTGCTATGCCGTAGTGGAATGAGGTCACAAATTGCAGCAATGTATCTGATAAATGCCGGTTATGATGGTAATAAATTGTACAATTTAGACGGCGGAATAATGGCTTGGAATAATGCTCTGCCTGCAGATATCGAGTAAATTTCTCGGTATTGGATAATTTATCATGCCTAGTTATTTTGACTTATGTCCAGAAAATTTAGCATGAGGTTCAAATGTTGGACTTAGTTTTCCCGAGTTAAGGGGGGGCTTAAACTGGCTAAGGTTATCGTTGCAGATGAGAATGAAGGTAGACGTACCCTACTAGCCAATACATTGGAGCGAGAGGGCTTTGAAATTACTAGAGCAGGAACTCTTAGGCAAGCCGAAGGTACTGCCTTAGCAACAATGCCAGAAGTTGTGTTAATCGATGGTGAATGGAAATCTGGTGATGCTATTGATGCTGCTCAAAGATTAATGGCAGACCCGGAATTTGCTTTCAAGTGCAGAATCGTATTGCTATCTCGTAATTCAGGTCAAGAATACATGACCTCTGCTGCTAAAGCAGGTATCTCTGAAGTCATTACTAAACCAATAGATATGAGCGTCTTAATTCAGCAATTAAACAAGCACGTAAGAAAGCAGTTTGTGCCGCCGCCTGCTGATGTTGACGGCCCTAATTCTGGTGGAGGAAGTTTTGATGTTGCTATGCTGATGGGCGACTCAACTTGGGCCTTGCCAATGTTGAAGGGTCTGGTTGGACCAGAGAAAATCAATCCGGGTTTTATTGATGAAATATTAGTTCAAATGGATGAAGAAGGTATTGAAGTAAAAGACATGTTTGACCCTTCTACTATGGCTGCAATGCTTAGAATTGCCCTAAATAACCTGGTGCAAGATGTTGATCCTAACTCTATTCCTAGTCACCCAGGTCAAAATCAAACCGAGCAATCTAATCAAGACACGTCTACAACCCTAAATCAAATTACTAAGAGTGAGAAATTAGGTAGCGGGAATGCTCGTTCGACCAAACTCAAAGGGGGCATGACTTCAATGGAAGATATTCTAGAGCAGCAGGCTGAATCTCTTGAGCTTGAGGTTGCAGAACTAATGGATGAGGTTTTGGATGAAAAGCCTGATTTAGTTGCCTTGAGGCCGGAAGAGGAACTGTTCGGGGTTGATCCGGAAGTGTTGAAAATGACTCGCCTCACTAATGAATTGGTTTATGAGTTGATGTGGAATTTGGGGCGGCCCGGGGCGGTAGAAGACATAACATTAGTTACCCAAATTGAGGATATGACTCAAATGTTAACCGATGTTCTAGATTCTTTTCCCACCGTAGATAATATCGTAGGTATAACTGAAGAGGAGGAATGATTATTTCTTCCCCAACAAAGACTACTCGAATAAAAATCAAGCAAGGTAGAGTAGGTCGTATCAGATTATTCATTAGTATTGGTGTTGTTATACTCTGGTTATCGGTTGGATATTACGCCTTCAAAGATGTTGGAGATTTTATTAACTGGGTAGAAGATTTGGGGACTTTGGCGCCAATATTTTACACCATAATGGTCTCTATTGCAGTCGTTTTATTGGTTCCAACACCAATTTTGAAAGTAGGTTCCGGAGCAATATTCCCTTATTGGATTGCAGTAGTAGTTAATTTCTTGTCCTCAGTAATTGGTGGACTTCTAGCTTTCCTGCTTGGAAGATGGTTGTTTAGAGAACGCATCGAAAAAATTGTTGCTAATGACGAGCGCTTAAAAAATCTTGAATTAGCTATTAATGAAGAAGCAATGCAAATATCTGTATTGGTAAGATTATCTCCGATTATTCCTGATGAATGGCTAAATTATATTATGGCCAGTAGTCCTGTGACTACAAGAGTGTTCTTCATCTCCAATCTCTCAAGTGTAGTCTACTCACTTGCCTATGCCTACTTTGGTCATGCTGCGGGGAAAATTGTGCTTTCTGGCGGCGGTATGGATGGATTCAAGGATTCCCCCGGTGGCTCAATCCTGTTAATTATCGGCATAATTGCCTCAATTTTGGCGACAATAGTCGTGGCTAGAGTAACTATGAAAACCCTAGAATCTAAGGTAGATGTTAATTGAGTAATAATCGTTCAATTTGTATGTAAGATTCCGGTGGGATTGCCATGGCGCAGGGGGAGTTACCGGAGATTTTTGGCTCAGACTGGATACCAAAATCGACACTGGATTTCACTCAACCTCTTCTAGCGGTAGCAGCAAGAAGAGAAATTTTATTATTCGTAACCCAGCAACATGACGGTAAGATATCCCTCGTTGCCGATATTTGGGATCATCTAATCACCTCTGAGCCCAAACAGTTTGAAGGTCCATCATGGTCTAAATTTTCCAAACGATTTATCGACGGCCTAAGCAAAGGTTTAGTCTCACAACTTGATTCTAAAATGGCGGAAGAAAAACATTCAGAAGTAATCCCTAGAAGGGATGTTGAAACTTATGTTGCCAGAAGAAACACTCACTTTCTTCTTGATATGAAACTGATGTTAAGGCGGCTTGCCCACTACATGTCAGTCACTGTAAAACAAAGACTTGATTGGCAAAGTCACATGACTCGAACAAGGTATATGGATGAAGTTTTGAAACAAATCTTCACAGATGGGATTGAAACACCCGACGGCAGCAAATTTGGCGGCAAGGGTTTTCGCTCAACCTGGCAAGAAGCAGTTGTTGCGGTAGCCAGTGGACTGAATAATAATCCTAGTGCAGATTTATCAGCGTCTCCTGGCAACGGCTACGAAGGAGATTTGGTTGCCCCAATGATTCGCGACGTCGGTCTGTCATTGGCAATGGGAGATACGCCGCTAAGCGTCATGGCAGCAAATCTGGGCAAGGTTGACTCCAACCAAAATGGCGGCTGGGTCGACGCTGGTGGAAGAGATTTACACATTGGTGCTTGGCATGTTGGTGTTTTACCTCCTACCGCCCCCCTGCCCATTGCTAGTGCAACTATGACGGGATTGGCCTTTGCCGCATGGCAGCAGAAGTTAGCGCGTTTTCATGTTGCCTGCATAGGTGAGGGAGCATCCTCTTCGGGTGAATTTTGGGAAGCATTGAATTTAGCAGGCACTAGGGGTTTACCGATAACTTACATCTTACAAAATAATCAAATCGCATTGGATACGGAAAATAATAATCAATCAGGGGTCGAAGTTTGGGCAGACAAAGCCTCAGCAATGGGTTTTCCTAGTTGGACAATCGATGGTTCAGATCCCGCTTCATGGTATGCAAGCGTCGCATGTGCCCGAGAGTTTGCTTTAGAGGGAGGTGGACCAACCCTAATTCATGTGGAAACTATGAGGGGTTGTGGACATGCTCACCATCACGATGATCTATATTTGGGAAGTGAATCTGGTACTCCTCCAGGTTATGTGGACCGTGAGTTATTGGATTATTGGGCGGCAAAAGACCCGATTAAAACCCACCGAGAATTATTGTTAAATCTAGGCGTTAGCGAAGGGGATATAATTAAACTAGAACATCGAGAAAAGCAATTGGTAGAGGCAGATTATGATAGCCTTTTGGCCATGGAATGGCCAAGTCCAGAGACAGTCACCAAAGGAATTACTAGTATCTCAGACGCAGAATCGCATAAAGATCATTTAGCTCGACTTTCAAACCCTTACCTGAACTATCAAGAAGCTACACTTCCAATAGGGCAATCAACATTGAATTATGCTGAATCTGGCGGTTGGACTTATGCTAGAGCAATCCAGCAAGCCATGGTTGACATTGCCAATAGATATGGTGACGATTGTGTATTTATCGGTCAAGATATGGAAGTCGCTGGTGCGTTTGGTATGAATATCGCATTGAAAAATGCAGGACATGATGAAAAATTAATTGATATGCCACTATGTGAAGCTATTATCGTTCATACGGGTACTGGTGCAGCATTGTCGGGAATGCGACCGATGGTCGAAATTCAATTTGGTGGATTTGCTGCACTTGGATTTAATGCACTGATAAACAATGCAGCAATGTTACGTTGGCGATGGGGAGCAGATTGCCCTATGACAATTCGTATCCCACTTGGTGCCAAAACTAGATCAGGGCCGTTTCATGCTAACATGATTGAATCATGGTTTGCTAATGATCCTGGAATTATTGTTTTGGCGCCAGCAACTCCTCAAGATGCTTATGATTTATTGGTTGAGGCTGCAGAGATACCGGACCCAGTAATTATGCTGGAACATATTGGTTTGTATGGATTGAGAGGTGGATTAACTGGATGGGGTCAAAATATTAACCAAAAAGTGGATACAACGAGTGTGGCAACAGCTATTGAGGCAAAGGAACGTTACAAGGTTGGTAAGGCTTCAGTGGTGAGGGGTGGTCGTGATATCACATTGATTACTTGGGGGGCAATGCTACATATTGCTCAGCAAGCAGCAGATATTCTAAGTGAACAAGGTATTGAAATTGAAATAATCGACTTGAGAACAATAATTCCATTTGATGCGCAAACCTGTATTGATTCAGTCATGAGAACTGGTAGATTGGTAATCTTACAAGAAGGGCAGTGGAGCGGCGGGCTTGGCCACACAATTCAAAGTCGTATTCTAGAATCTTGTTTTTATTCATTGGAATCCGCACCTTGTGTTATTGGCGCGTTGGATACCCCTGTGCCGTTCTCTCCACCTCTAGAAAACCATACTTTACCATCTCTGGAACATGTCATTGACATTCTAAAGGTGTCATTTAACAACTGATTCTGTTATTTATAAACCCGATTTAATCTTGGTTTTTTTTGTTAGGGTTTCGTTCATTTACCAGTTACCCTTGGCCAAATCATGGGCGACTACCGCATAGCAATACTTCCGGGCGACGGGACTGGGAGGGAAGTCGCCATAGAAGCCTCAAAAATCCTAAGCACAATTTCTGATAAAACCAACATTGGATTTGACTTAACCGAAATTGCCTGTGGAGGACAACTCTACAAAGAAACCGGCAAAGAATGGGCAGAAGGTTCATTTGAATTTTGTCGTGATGAATCTGACGCAATCTTCCTTGGAGCAATCGGTCATCCAGGCGCATTTCTACCAAACGGTGACCTTGCGGGAGGTTCGGTAATTCTAGGACTTAGAAGTGGTTTAGACTTGTACGCAAATGTTAGGCCGGTCAAACTTTTCAATGGTGTTATGCACAAAGTTCACGGCAAATTTAGACAAATATGGGAACCAGAAATGGTAGATATGACCATTTTGCGAGAAAACACAGAAGGATTATACCATTCGCTACTAAAAAGAGCCTCTAATAGAGCGCAAGGATTAGATGATTATGTGGTTCCAGAAGTCGAATTTCCAGATTTACAAGGTGAGGTTGTATACGATCCAAGGCCTATTTCATCTCATGGTACTGAGCGATTGGTTAGAATGGGTTTCGAAATCTGTAAAACCCGTAATGGAGCACCTTCAGACGGCGTGAGTAGAGTTTCGTGTATCGACAAAAGTAACGTAACTAGAGGCTGTCAACTATTTCGTAGAACGTTTGATCAAGTTGCTTCAAATTACACTGGTATCTCAACAGATTACGGGTACATAGACGCATTCACTCAATGGTTAACAAGAACTCCAGAGCACTATGATGTAGTTGTTACATCAAACATGTTTGGTGATATTGCAACGGATTTGGCAGCTGTATTACAAGGCGGAATGGGTATGGCTGGTTCAGGTAATATTGGTGATAAACATGCTTTCTTCGAACCAGTTCACGGCTCATCACCAAAATATGCAGGTATGAACAAAGTTAACCCAATCGCGTCAATTAATTCAGTACAGATGATGATGGATTGGCTTGGCAGGAAAAATGGCAGCCAAGAACTACTTGATGTTGCTTCATCAATTGAAACATGTGTTGCTCAACATCTAGCTGAGGGTAAGTACCTGACCTACGATTTAGGTGGCGATTCATCATGTAGTCAGGTTGGAGACATGATTGCTGAACGACTAGCAAGAACATTATCAGAAAATTAATCAGAACTTTTTGGTGATATTTACGGCCGACGTGTTTTCTAAATCAATTTCTTCATCCGCATCCTCATCTTCTTCCAAGGTGACTTCAACGTCATCAGCTACAGTTGCCTTGCTAGTGGTCTTTCCTTGTAATTGTTGGATTTGTTTTTGTAGGAGTTCAAACTCTATCTCAAGGTCGTCCATTTCATCTCTAACAGTCTCTATTTTAGAGTGGATTCTTGAAGCGAGTTTGTTCAGCTTACGCATGATTCGCTTCTCTGACATGGCCTTGCCCAAATCAATCTATCTTTTGAATACATTGCCAGTAAAATTTCACTGACTATTGCTAATTTTTGGTTTTACTAGGTATGCGGCTAAACAAGACCCGAAAGTTGTTGAAATCAGATAAATTGGAATGACGCTTATTGAATTCGAGATAAAATTTGGACCCAATGTCCTTGCTGGATTCATTGAAGCACCGGTATAGGTCCCAAAAATAAATGCTAGACAGGCAACTACAGAACCTACAATCAAGGCGACAATCAAGTCACTATCAGTTCTAAAAATTGTTAGATATATGCTCATCATTAAAAGGAACGTGATTAGTATTTCAATTCCAATGCCTGAACTGGTACTTACTGAAAACTCAGTCGCACCAAAATCACCGACCAAATAGGCAGCTATTATACCCCCAGTAAATTGAGCAATTAAGTACGGAATCAACATTTTTTTCTCGAGTTGGCCGGTGATTGAAAATGCGATTGATACCGCTGGATTGATATGCGCACCACTGTATTTTCTAGAAGTTAAAATTACCATAAAAACCGCAAAACCAAATGAACAAGAAATTATCACTGGAGAATAGCCAGCCTTTATTGAATAACATCCAATATAAACCATCAAAAAAGTTCCCACCAATTCAGATAAGAATTCAGTGCGCATGTCTGGTGGCAAATTCAGAAGGTTAATTCATTTATCCTATTTGGTATCATCAATCATAATGGTGAATAAGTCACACGCTTTGGCCAACCCATGGCGCGGGGAAATAAGTTGATGGGAATCCCCCAACTTCTTCAGTTCAATACCCTGTTGATGTTGGGTGCTCTTTTCCTAGCAATCATTGCCAGCCAAGTATTATCTGCTAACTTCGGGGGTAATGGAATCTTATTTTCAGTCTTCATATTAGCATTAGCTCTAGGTTTACTGGTGGTTTCGGCAGATTTTTTCATTGAAGGGGCCAAAGGATTGGCCCGCAGAGGCGGTCTACCAGAGGTGGTTATTGGATTGACAATTGTGTCAATTGGTACCTCCCTTCCCGAGATCTTAGTTACTTCTACTTCGGCATTGAACGTTGATAAAAGTCCCGAGGTAGCAGATTTTGCAATTGGCGGCATACTTGGTTCTGTCTTGGTTCAAATAACTTTGATTTTGGGCTTTGTTGCGCTTGTTAAGGGCTTGAAGATAAGACCGTCATGGCTTAAGAGAGACGGTTTGATAATGATGTTGTCTTTATTGCTGATGGCATTATTCCTAATCACTGGTAAAGGAATAACTAGACTTGAAGGATTTATCTTATCAACGCTTTATATCACCTACATTTCATGGCTGCTTTACAACCGTAAGGAAATAATGGATAATGAGGGTGGTAATGATGCCGATAATATTGACCTATCAAGTCTATCTTGGTCTGGTGCAGCATACTGTGTCATGGTGATTATTGGTCTCGCTCTAGCAGTATTTGCTGCTCACCATTTGGTGGTAAACGCTAGCGATTTGGCTTATGAAATGAATATTCCCCACTCTATAATAGGTACAGTTGTATCAGGGCTGGGGACTTCTCTACCAGAACTAACAATTGCTTTTATGGCGGCTAAAAGAAGCCAGGGAGTTGCCATTGGGACTCTAATTGGCTCAAATATAACAGATCCACTTTTGTCGATTGGAATCGCATCAATGGTTCATCCACTTTACTTAACCGATGCCGGTTCTGACATGATTATGTTAGTAATATTACCAGCAACCATAATCAGTACCGCAATCGCATTATTGCTAATGAGAACTTCTTATGAATTTAAGAAATGGGAAGGTATTACTTTAATTATGGCGTATTTGATATTCTTAGCCGTTTGTGAATATTTCAGAAGAGCGGGCTTCTAAACCATGAAATCTTAACCCTCGGCCTCATCGGAGTATCATGGTCAACTTCCAACTTGATGAGATGCAAGAAGGTTTGAAAGAATTAGCACATGATTTTGCTATTGATGAAATTAGGCCAAAGGCAGAACATTGGGATGCAGAATCTGAGTTTCCCAAAGATGCAATCACTGCAGCCCAAGAGATGGGTATCCTCAATTTACATATTCCAGAAAAGTATGGCGGATTGGGCTTGGGTTGTATGGAAGAAGTTCTCGTTAACGAGGAATTAGCATGGGGCGACCCAGGGTTTGCAACAGCCGCTTATGCTACAGCACTAGCTTGTGCTCCACTAATCACCGGTGCTACCGAAGATCAAAAGGAAATTTGGCTCAGAAGAGTGGCTGAGGAAGGCCATCTTGCTTCATATGCAGTTACTGAACCTGGCGCCGGTTCCGATGTTGCTGCATGTAAAACCACCGCTACACTAGACGGTGATGAGTATGTCATCAATGGTGAAAAAATGTGGATTACGGGCGCAGGCTACTCTGATTTCTTCTTTGTTCTAGCCAAAACAGATATCGATGCAGGCTATCGTGGTATGTCAGGATTTATTGTTGAGAAAGATGCTGAAGGTTTTTCACTTGGCAAAAAAGAAATCAACATGGGTCAAAGATGTTCTGATACTAGGTCAATTGTTTTTGATAACGTCCGCATTGATAAAAACCAGTTGATCGGTGGTAGTGAATCTGGAGGATGGATGAATGCAATGAAGGCATTTGATTTGAGCCGACCAAATATTGCTGCGCATGCAACCGGCCTTGCAAGAGCATCTTACGAGCACGCATTACAATATTCAAATGAGCGAACGACTTTTGGTAAACCATTGCACAAGCATCAGGCGATACAATTCATGCTTGCAGATATGAAAACTAAGATCGAAGCATCTCGTATGCTTACTTGGAAATCTGCGTTTGAATCTGATAGTGGCATAAGAAATACAGAATCGGCAGCCCATGCAAAGCGCTTTGCCGCAGATACGGCAATGGAAGTATCTACCGATGCTGTTCAAGTGTTTGGTGGCTATGGTTACTCTGAAGAGTACCCAGTTGCGAGATTAATGAGAGCAGCAAAAGTAATGCAAATCTATGAGGGCTCATCTCAAGTTCAAAAAATGATTATTGGCCGTGAGATTACCAAAGATTTCTAATTCCAATGGTGTCTAAATCATGGTTAAAACAACTCCAGCAATCATTTTGAGTGCAGGTTACAGTAAAAGACTTGGAGAACACAAAGCATTGGTAGAAGTAGCAAATAAAACTCTTCTCGAACACGCGGTACTCAAATTACAACAAGCAGGTTGCGCACCAGTAATTATCGTGGTCAATCAAGAATTACAATTTGACGCACTTATGTTATCTAACGGTGCAGTGGTAGTGGTCAATAAATCACCAGAAAATGGGCGGACAGGGAGCCTAAAAGTTGGTCTTAATTCAGTGCTGGCAGAATTAGGCAGAATACCCAAAAAGGCAATAATGTGCCCAGTTGATAGGCCAGGATGGAAAGCATCACATATTGGTAAATTAGTCGAAACTGAAAGCTCATGTTGCTTAACAGATAGTTCGGTCAACGGGCATCCAGTTTTGTTAGTAAAGGATGACTTACTTAATATAATGGCGGCAAATGATGATGCACCATTAAAGGATATTGTGAAGTTTGAACCAGTTGCAGTCGATAATACTCTATTATCTTTGAATATAGACACGCCTGAGGATAAAGCGAGATTAACAGAAAGTGCAGATTTTTTTGTTGAACTTTGATGCGTAAATGGTATTTGTAAAGACCAATAGCCCAGTACATGTCGAATGACACCCTGGCTTGGGCTTTAGCTCGGCTGGCGGAAAGAAGTCGTGTGGTAATCGCCAGTGTTATCCAAACTTCAGGTAGCGTCCCAGGTAAGATCGGAGCCAAACTAGCGGTTGCTGACGGTAAGGATGGTTTCCATGGAACTGTGGGTGGTGCTGGATTAGAAATGAAAGTACTACTACGCTGCCAAGAATTGCTCAGTGAGTACTGGGAGCCATACGGTGAAATCCATACTTACGGTCTAAATAAGGGTGCGAAGGGCTATGAAGTACAACCTTTAGATTCATTATGTGGGGGACGAGTTACCTTGTCAATAGAAGTAATCATGCCATCTCCTCACGTACTCATGATGGGTGGAGGTCATTGTGCAAATGCCTTGTCGCAAACTATCAATTCACTAAATTGGCATCATTCAGTCACTGACTCAAGAACAGAATACTGTAACAAAGAGTCATTTCCCCAATCTACCGAACTAATTCCATCTAGCGTAGCAGAATTTTTGGCAACTGAATCCTTTGATTCACTAACCCGGTTTTCCGATATTTTGTTGCTGGGTCATGATTGGTCAGAGGATCAAGATAGATTGCTCGGTTTGCTGGCAATTTGCCAGCAAAACAATTGCCAACCCAACGGAAAAACATTCCCTCGAATAGGTGTTATTGGTAGTCGCAGTAAGTGGAATTCATTCTGTAAATCAGCGTTGGCACAAGAAATTAAGCAAGACTTGTTAGATTCAGTAGTCTGTCCAATCGGTATTAACATCGGTGCAGAATCACCTGAAGAAATTGCCATTGCGGTAACTGCACAGATACTCTCCCTCAGCAAGGGTGTTTCACCACAAGACAAGAATTGGCGTCAATCTTCTTGAGAGTTGAAAATTTCTGTTCTAAAATATGCTAACTCTTCTATCGATTCTAATATGTCATCTAAAGCTAAATGAGAGAGTTTCTTTTGGTATTTTTCTACCTTCGGATACCATCTTCTAGCGAGTTCTTTGACAGTTGAAACATCGACCATTCGGTAGTGTAAGTAATCAGCAACTAGGGGCATCTCCTTATCGAGAAATTTTCTGTCGTTCCAAATGCTATTACCACACAATGGGGCGGTTTTTGGACTAACCCATTGCTTTAAGAAATCAAGAGTTTGCTGTTCAGCCTCAGTGATACTGACACCATTATTTCTAATTCTATCAACCAGTCCACTTCGGTGGTGATGAGTTGTATTCCATTCATCCATTCCGGCAATTAACTCCTCAGAAACGCTAACAGCAAGGTTTGGGCCTTGGGCTAAGATATTCAATTCCCCATCAGTAATTACCGTGGCAATTTCAATGATTGATTCCTTTTTTTCGTCTAGTCCAGTCATTTCCAAATCGATCCATACCATTCGTTGGTCTTTGGCGTCCATGTCCATCCGTGTTGCGGTATACATTTCAATTGGGCGGACTGAAAAATAATTTTTACTGATCTTCAAAGCATGGTACCCTATGCTTTGATTAAAGGGACTAATAGAACTTGGTGGTCAGTTAACTCATAGTAATTCGTCGAGGAAAGAAACATCAATATTTGATTGGGTTTGGGTGTTTTGCATATCGACTTCAGTACCGATGTAATTCGGTTGTTCCAGGCCAAGATTTGATTGCTGAACAGGTAGCTGGGTATATTGGTTCGGAGTAGGTTGAACCGGCTGCGGCAGTGGCGGCAGAGGGATTGCCGGCGGGGTCATTCCTGCAGGCAATGGAGGTAGTGTTTGCAAGCCTGGTATTGTATTAGTTTGAGGTAAGTAGTTTGGTGTAATTTGCTGTGGAGGGGATTGTACAGGCGAAGTCATCTCACCATACTGAGACTGTCCCTCTATTCCCCAAGTGGAATCTTGTATTTCCCAAGCATTTGCTAAATCTGAGCGCCCTCGCCGACTAATTGACAATGTTACAATTGTTACGAGTATTATCAAAGCAATGCCTGCGATAATTAAATTTCGAGCACTCAAAAATGATTCAAGGCTTAATGCATCGTTGTTATTTTCCGATGGAGCTGCTTGACTAGCATTGATTCGAACTGATGTTACCACTTTTTTGATGTTCTCATTATCAAACGGAGTAACAGAAACATACCAATTGGAATTGTTAGAAAGAAGTTCATAATTCTCATTTGTTATAGTGAAACTTACACTTGAAATTTGGTCGCCAACAAGCTCTGCTTCAGTAATTTCTGAGAATTCCTCAGCAGCAATGTGAACTTGATATCCTTGGATGTCTCCAGTCGTAATTTGATCCCAAGACACCAGTATATTCTGATTATCAACCCAAGACAGAGTAATTGCTTCAATGCTCGGTAGGTTATTACCATCATTTGCAAATCCGTTATCAATTGATTGTATTGACGCTGTGACGAGGTCTGTTGTTATTGAGTTTCCAGAAAAATCTACCGGGACAACAGCAACCCAAACTGTTAGGTCAGGGGAAACGGGGGTATCTCCTTCCAGTAGACTGATTGTCAGTGGAAATTCAGGAACAGATTCTGTTACCATGACAGGACTGGATGGTCCGTTAAATAATGCGCCAATATCTGTAAATTTGTATGGTGCTGCATAGATTTGATATTCTAAAACATCACCTGAAGTTGATAATTCGAATTCAAGATTTACGCCTGTTCCATCGTCTAGAGGTTGGTCTTGCAAAGTGAGGTTGTCAATTCTTTGGGGTGCTATATCATCTTGCAAATTATTTATTGGAGTGACACTTGGACTTTGTAGTTCACTCAAGTATGCCTCTCCATCGCTATTATGCACTGTAACGGTTACATACAATTTGGTATTTGATTGTATCAAACCAGGCATGTTGATTGTATCTCCCGACACATCAGTTGAGTAATACAGACCGTTATTGGCTGTAAGAGTAATTGGATTTTTATCTTCATCATCTGATTGTTTGTCAATGACAATACAACCACATGTTTCCGGATTAGTTCCATATTCGTCAAACAGTAAAGCAACATTGTCTAGAGGTCGGTCAGCTATCCAAACTGTGTAGTACCCAAACTCATCAGAATCCGAAACCGACCAAGTAATATCAATCGAGGTTCCTTGGTCGTTGGGTGTGTCAAAGACTACAATATTTGTAATGCGTTCAGGGGGCAAATCCTCGCCGTTAATGTTATCTAATGGTGTAGCAGTAACAACTTCAACACTTGAGCGTTGCGAGTTAAGATACTCATCAAAGACTATTACCCCTATGTAATATTCCTGACCGTCAACCAACGGAGCACCATCAAAGTCGGACAGTATGGTCGAATTAACTGAGCAATCGGCAATTATTTTGGATGCTGTGAATCCATCTACAGAAGTTGGCTCAGTTGAAAATTCGACATCAGTAATTATGAATATTTGATAGAAAGCACAATCCACGGAATTAGATACATCCCACCTAACCGTAATTCTTCCACCGCTGTCTTCTGGCGTATCTATCGCAAATACGTTGTTTAGCGGTGCTGGTGGAAGGCCGTTATCGTCACCTCCGGGGGCAATCACTGGGCCGATGATGGTTGCATTTTCAGTATCTTCATTACCTCCTTCATCGATGCAAGTGAATCCAAGCCAATATAGCACCCCACTTTCAACGGTAAGTGTGGTTGTATTTCCGTCAATAACTGGCAGGGCCAATTGCGATACCGTGTTCGCCGTAACTTCGTTGCTATTGAACGATTCCAGAATGTAAATTCCAGTTTGAGTTGTATCTAATGCCGTACATCCAGCCCATTCCAAACTAAGTTCACCTTCCTGGCCATCTTCGAAAGGAACTGCTGTAGCCCAAGCAGGTGGTATAGGGACTTCATCGCTTGTTACTAATGGTCCGGCAATTGGACTTGGTACTCCATACCTTCCATCTTGGTATTCTACAACAATCACTGCATAGTATTCAGTCCCATCAATAATCGGATCACCGTTGGCAGTAGTTGTTACTGCAACAGTACTAGTATACGATAACTTGGAGGCATCGGCTATTCGTCCTTCAAAACTAATTTCTGAAACTAGTTCGTCCCAAGGCCCCTCATTGACGAAAATATGGTATGCTTTGAAATCGATGTCCGGGACTATTGACCATTCAAAACTCAATGCACTGCCGCCATCGTCTGGGCGATCGTATGCGTCGGTGATGACCACTGGTGTATCTTTGCGGACCCAATCGTATGTTAGGCGAATCTCCATGCTCCCGTCTTCCTCAGAAAGAAGTTTTAGTGGAACATAGCGTGTTCTGTTGATAATTTGGCCATTATCAATAGCAAATTGTAACATTTCATTTATAGTTGCAGTATCAGAGATGTTGATTACTGCATCGTAATTTAATAGAACGGTTTTGGCCCATACAGGAGTGTTGGAGTCCGGAGAACTCAGTGCTAGTGGTATGTATTGGAATGAGGCTCCATTGGCATCGATAGAACCGAGAGATGAGTCGAGAATCAAAGGATTTTGTGTGTCAATTAGTTTAATTTCGTAACCTGGATGAGCCATATTTCCTATATTGAATACTTGACCGTTAATACTAGCAAACAAAGGGTCTGCAGAACGAGCCTGACCGTCTTCTATGACTTCAAAGGCCTTGTTCCATCCGAACAAGCCGTCGTCCCGAGAAGCTAGCCAGAAGCCAGTTGGGCCTACGGCAACATTTTGTGGATTTGGTACAACATATGATTTCAGGAGTGTGTGAGAGGTGTTTCTAGCCTCGACAATAGAGATGCTAGAACTCCCTCGCAGTATCAAATGTACACCGTCTGATTCCATGTCCCTTATGGGCCAAGAAGGCACATCTGCACGTGAAATGCCAGCGATAAATTGGTCGGTCAGTCCATTGTAATGAGTGAGGCTTCCGGTGTCTGTGGCGATGTGAACCCCTCCATAATCAGCGGTAACCGAGGTGACAATGTTTGATGGCAACTGATCAAACCGGTGCGTTGAGACTACATTGTTCGAAGATATGTCAACCACCGATAGCCCTGGGCGGTCACCTAACGCAGCATCATGAACAGCAATCAACCAAGTGCCTTGATTCGCACTGTTATAGCTGCCGAACGATGCAACAGAATTACCCAATAACCCATCTGATTGCCTCAATGTGGTGGAAGCACCGTTGCTTGGAATGTACTGCGTCATACCCGAGAGGCTGGCCACGAATAGGGTATTGGACGCCCAAAAGACATCACTGACGAATGAATCCGGTAACCCGTCTGCAATTGTGAGTGGATTCTCCCACGCACTGGCGGTGAAATTCCACTGCCCAATTCCGCTTGTTGTGGCAATGAACAACGAGTCCGAACTGAATGTGAATCCCTGAATGGCGTTTGATGGAAGTCCAGCCAATAATTTACCCGCAGTGAATTGTTGTGAGGTTAGGTCAAATGATTGCACGCCGGACGAGGTGGTTGCTGAACCCAGCAATCCAATGATGAGTATCTCTACGCCAGATGAATCAA
>JABJMO010000028.1 GCA_018659375.1 Methanobacteriota archaeon
CACTTGCTTCTTACTAAGAGTCACACCAGAAGTATTGAGACTAGTTGCGCCACTAATACCAAAATTAACATCCTCATTAAATGAATTCAAATTATTCCTTAAACGTTGAATAGCAACTATGTTTTCTACTTGCTTTAAGCGTAAGCAGCGTTGTTCAAAAACCTCTAGATGGTTAATTATCATATTATTTCGACGAACAATTTCTGCTCTAAATCCGATATCGGTTTCGTAAATCTTAGAATTTTTATAGGCTTGATATTTAGCGAATTGTGATTGAATAAAAGAAAATGCCAGCCCTGCTGCAGAAGCCATAGGTTCGCTGACCATACTCCTCGAGTTGCCTCTTTTATATTAAAGATAAGTCCGACAAGAAATATACTTTCAATGATAGAATTGCCCCTTGCTTCCGGACTTGGACCAAAGTCCCCTAGTATCGATTTCTTCTGAGATATACTTCAGTTGAGCATGTGATGTATGTACATCCGTTGATTATGTGATATTGGTCCCCGCTCCCGGACTTGAACCGGGGACACCCTGATGTCTGCTGAGACGTTTTTATTACAACTACAGTCAGGTGCTCTACCAACTGAGCTAAGCGAGGTATTCCTTGCCAAAAGCCTCCCCTACTTAATTCTCATCAAAGAATTAACAAATCGGTAAGCGATTAAAAGGCCCGTAATTAGACTCAAAATAGGGTTTTCATCCCTTACCTTAACAAGGGTCGAGGTGACAGGATTCAACTGGAGTTTGAAGAGATGTTTTCACCGGCAAAATCGCACATTTCTATGGGCCAACTATGGACGCGGTTAAGTATGGTAAGAGTTGCCTTGCCGACTGGGATGGGTGAACATGGCGAACAGTGGCGCTTCTAATTCTGCTAGCGGTAGTGCGGGTGCGCACCAAGACCGTGCACTTGCTGATATGATCAGTGGACTAAAACAAGACAGCATCAACCGTGGTGCAACCGCGTTAATGGATGAAGATGTGGGCTCTTTTGGAGTACCAAATCCGCGTATTCTAATTGTTGGTTGTGGCGGTTCAGGAAACAATACTCTCAACAGAATTACTCACCTTGGCGTAGAAGGGGCAGTTACTGTTGCCATCAATACCGATAAACAACATCTTGACCATACTCGTGCGCTGCAGAAACTCTTGGTTGGCCGTCACATAACCCGTGGACTAGGAGCAGGTGGCGACCCGTCTACTGGACGACGTTGTGCTGAGGCTGGTCGTGAAATGATCAAGCGGATTGTCTCTGGTGCTGATTTAGTATTCATTGCTAGTGGACTTGGTGGTGGTTCGGGAACTGGTATTTGTCCAATTGTTGCTGAAGAAGCTAAGGCTGCTGGAGCGTTGGTTGTTGGCATCGTCACTACACCATTCCATGTTGAGCGTCGTCAAAGAATGGCTCGAGCGCTTGAAGGGTTAGAATCACTACGCAGAGTTGCTGATGCGGTACTTGTGCTAGACAATAATCGATTACTACACTATGTTCCAAACCTACCACTTGATGAAGCATTTTCCATTATGGACCAACTGGTTGCTGAAATCGTCAAAGGAATTGTTGAGACAATTACCTTGCCTTCACTGATTAATCTTGACTTCGCTGACGTTAGGGCAATCATGGCTAATGGTGGAGTTACTATGATGCTATATGGTGAATCAGACCGTGGCCCTGAAGAAGTGGTTCATGAGGCATTAAATCATCCTCTGTTAGACGTTGATATTTCTGGAGCAACCGGTGTGTTAATTCACGTAACTGGCGGAAATTACATGACTTTAGAATCTGCTTCTCAAGTAGTTGATTTATTGACCTCGAAAGTTAGTGAAGATGCTAACGTAATTTGGGGTGCTAGACAAGATGCTGGCTTTGGTGATACCATCAAAGTAATGGCGATTATTACTGGAGTTGGTGGTACCGATTTACGCACTGGCAGGCTGGCACCAGATGCTCTTGGGGATGCTCTACGAATCACTCGTGGTAAGAATCAAACCACCGATTCAAGTACTAACAATTTAGGCTTCCATCGCTTTGATTAATAGATGATTATTGCTCTGTCAGTATTGAGAAATTGTCAAAAGAGAGATGCTACAACGGCAATACATGCGCGGCAAGGCCATATTTGCTCTATTAGTGACTATCTTCATGATGACTCCAGTTCAGGCAGGCGAAGTAAACACCTTCCAAACTCAGCAAAACAACCCTGAGCAACCTGATGCCAACAACACAACCCTCTATACTTATTCAGATGGCATCAACAATTTCTGGTCACATTTCAGTGACAATGATACCGACTCGGTAGACACCTTTACTGAAGAAGACGATAATGGGGTAATTACCATCAAGCACAGATTCACTATGACTCCAGTGCTTGACAAGCGCTTAAGTATGACTGTTGGTGGTGAAATTCGTGGTAATTTCAATATCTATTACAACGGTGATTCCGATAGTACTGACAATGCTGGGCCGTGTCAGCCAAGCCAAACGCCTAATGATTGTGATTGGCTAAATGTTACTATGTACAAAGGGCAAACCAAGGTATTCCAGCATACTGAAAATCCGTGGCCGGCTGACCAATGGAAGAATATTCAGTTTTCCTTCTTTGTCGAAGAAGGCAATGAAACTTGGGACGCATCTAACGATAACCCAATTATCGAAATTACTATGAAGGTCAAGGGCGATTACCAAGAAAGTAATTTTATCTTTGCAGGAGGAACTCCTGGTGCTTACGCTATCGAATTAGGTGAAGGCAGTTCTGTTCAATTACCGATTGACCCAGCATCATTTGATGGAGTATTCCAAGATGGTGGAAATATTGGCGACGCTCCTGCTAGCGAAGACGCACCTGGATTCTCCTTGGTTGTCGCATCTGCAGCAATCGCTATGGCGGCATTCATCAATCAACGCAGAGACACTCCTGAACAAGAGTGAAATTACAGTGCGGCAATTATTGCGTTAACATCTAGTGCAACAGCCACTTGCTCTCCAGTGGCTAGATCCTTTAGCATCCCTTGATTTGCTTCAAGATCTCTTGGACCAACCACCAGTGTCTTAGTGGCGCCAATACCATTAGCCCAACCAAAGGCTTTGCCAATCTTACGACCGCGTAATTCTAACTCAACTCGCTGGCCACTACTACGCAAGCCACCAACTATTGGCAAGATTTCTCCTACAGCAATATTGAATGGAATAACCGCAATCAAACCCTTGCCGTCATCTTCACCTGGTACAACCTCAGTGCGCGACTGACGTGCTGCCTGTGCTTCCAAAGCCAGAAGAACCCGGTCAA
>JABJMO010000067.1 GCA_018659375.1 Methanobacteriota archaeon
ATTCATTTTTTCTTGGATGGTAAATTGATTTGTTAAGGATTTTGTAGAATCCCACTCCCAGCCAGAAACATTGCCATTTTGCTCACCGATTATCAGTATTGCACTATTACCATCATTTGTTGAAATAGTATCATCTGACCATGGTGAGTGACCAAAGTCTGCGGAAGTTATTACATCGTCTGAATAAAACTCAAATTCTATCGGCATCAATTCTGGTACGAGAGATATTTTAGAAGTACGTAACTCCATTACTATGGTTGTAGTCTTGGTTACCAACATCAGTCTATCGTCATCTATCTGAGATGCTTCAATGAAGCCATTACCTAAATCAACATAACTGGGCAGAGCCCACTGAGCCTGTGGTGCTAACATATTGCCTGTTTCTTGGCTGACCGGATAATATGTCACATCACCAGACCTAGACAGAACATATACGCCATGGTCAACAATAAGTGCCATATCACAGCTGTCTTCGTAGATAGTACCAAGTTGGATAGTTCCAACTTCGTCTAGATAGTTACAAGGATGGTATTCCGAAATAGTTCCGGTCTTAATATCAATTGACCAGATCCATGCAGTGTTGGAAACAGTAATATGATCTTGTGATTTTACTATCCTTAAGTTTTCGTTATCCCCTGCCGGTAATCGTGAGAAACTCGAAGTCCAATCAGCATCGCTGTTGTTTAAACTACCTGTTGAGTAGTAAGAGATTGAATCTTCCCAGTTAGTGAAATTACCAGTGAGTTGATGAGTCAAAAATCCGTCCATGCCTAGGTCGGTAACATAATCTCCTTCATAGGAAAAAGTATTTTCATATTCAAATTCTTCAACATCAAAATCAATTACGAACATATGCATCAAAGGAACTGTAGTATACATCAAAGCGATTGTTAAAACACCCATTATCCCGTACTTAATTAGCCACTCTTTCTTGTACCTTGCTAACATAATTACTACTGCTGTAAAAATTAGAATCATCACTAACTCGAGCAAAATATACCTAACTTGAGTAGCCCCTGTTTCACCAAAAGCATGTAATTCTGCAACATCATACCATGGCCGAATGTAAAGTGATAAACCAATAGTAATAATGAACATAGAGAACATTCCCAACATTGAAGTCATCTGTTCCTTCATCAAAGATAACACGCCAGTCTCTTCGGTAAGTTGGCGTTCTATTTCTACAAAGTCTTGGGAAGGTGTTTGCCCCTCGGGAACAGGCAAGGCTTCTTCGCTCATAGTTTGGCGTGGGCGCTCTATCTTTTGAGGCAATCGCTTTTCAACAACCCTAGCATGTTAATGCTTCACCAATAATTATGATTTGTCCGCATCTGGAAGGAATGTGCCTGACTATGCTGACCCACGTGATTGGTTAGAGATTACCAAGGAGACTGGCATGGCTCTAGGCCTTCAAAACACCTCCCAACTGCTAAAATTGTTAGACCTTGATTTATCAAACACGACAATTATTCACGTCGCTGGAAGCAACGGAAAAGGGACATTATGTGCGTTATTAGCAACAAATTTCACTTTATTAGACCAGTCAAATGTATTATTTTCCTCACCACATTTGTGCCGAGTTGAAGAACGGATAAGAGTCGGTGGAGTACCTGTAAGAGCTGATGTTTTTGATGAGGCAGTGAAAAAGATTCAACTCGTTAGTCTGGCCAGTAATATTGCTCCAACATTTTTTGAAGTTACTTTTCTGGCGGCTATGATAATTGCCAGCGAACAAAATGTCAGATTTTTGATTCTAGAAACTGGACTTGGTGGTCGCTTAGATGCCACAAGATGCGCTCCGGCTGATCTCGCATTATTGACCTCAATAAGTTTGGAACATACAGATATATTGGGTGGTGACATAAATCAAATCATCAAAGAAAAAGCTGCAATTGCCAGACCGGGAAAACCAATTATTGCCAGAGTAATGAATACAATTGATTATCAAAAAATTGTTGAAGAAGTGGCCCAAAATTGCTACCAAAGCCTAATTGATGTGGGGAAACAGCCCGCTCAATGCCATTTTATCGAGATACCTGATGGAACGACAGCGAGGAAAGAAGCACATATATTGGCTGAACAAGCACTTGCTATACTAAGTCAAAAGTCCTTGTTAGAAGATGCTGAAGAATTATTAAATTGGCCCGGCAGATTGCAGCGACTTAGTTTGCCTAGTGGCCATAAGATGATTTTGGAAGCAGCACACAACCCAACCGGTCTTGACAAAATAATTCCAGAATTAATTAACCTAATCAGCACTGAATATAGCATGCAAAAAACTTGTCTTATTTTTGCCACCTCACCCCAACAAAATATGACGGCGATGATGGATGGAATAGCAACTATCTGCGATAAAATTGGTAATATTGAATTGATTTTGACCAAGCCACATGGGGGTAGATATCCAGGTGTTGAACCAAAGATTCTGTTACAATATCCTTGGCCAACTACAGAAATTCATCACTACCAACATGTGAGGGACGCTCTTGAAATGCTGTTACAAAAGGCACCAGAAAAATGCGGAACAATACTTGCAATCGGGTCACTATACCTTCAAGGCAATATCTTGACATATCTTGGACTAGATGGAGATAACGACCTAAGTTTAATTCCGAAGGACTCAAAGGTAGTAGAGCATAGCAAAGGCGATTGAGATGACTAGTAAGTGGGATATTCGATTTATTGGACTTGCCCAACATATCTCAACATGGAGTAAAGATCCGTCTACTAAAGTAGGCTGCGTTGTGGTTGGGGAAGATCGTGAGATACGATCAACTGGATTCAACGGTTTCCCCAGAGGCATCAACGATGATGAAGAAAGATTGATGGACAGGGAAAAGAAATATCCATTAATCTGTCATGCTGAAGAAAACGCAATAATGCACGCTGCTCGAATCGGTGTTTCCCTAAAAGACAGTACTGCTTACGTCACATGGCCTCCATGTTCAAGGTGTGCAAGGTCACTAATTCAGGCTGGAATAAGAGAAATTGTTTATCCAGAAACGGGGAAAATACCTGAGCGCTGGATAGAAGATTTCACCATTTCCGACAGTATGCTCAACGAAGCAGGTGTCGCAGTCAGAAGTATCAAACTAGAGTAAATCAACCGACTATTTCATTGATGTAATGCTCCTAGCAGTAGTTATGGGCAGGATATCTATTTCGTTGTTATTGACGATATTTATCCTACTGTCTGGATGCATTGACCCACTAGATCCCTTGGACCGCAATAATAGCGAAGAAATGGAAGATCCTAGTTCGGATCCAGAAACTAACTCGGAGCCTGAACCCGAACCGGAGCCTGAACCAGAGCCTGAACCCGAGCCTGAACCGGAGCCCGAATTTGAACCAACTGAGCCATGTAATGGAATGCTCATCTTGTGTCTAAGAACATATGATAATGTCACCTTCCCAGAAACTCACAACGCTTTTGCTACAGAAGAGGATGGAATAGTTTACCCGGCTGGAAATCATCGAACTGGGCTTGATAAACAATGGAATGCAGGTATGCGGGCCTTCATGATTGACACCCATTACGAAAATCTAAATGACGAGAATCTTGATGGCGTTAAATTATGTCACGGAAGCGACGACCGAGGAGTTAGCCCCTGTATTTATGGCAACGTAAGTGCGGTTGATTGGCTTGGAAATTTGAATGATAAAATGGAAGATAATACCCAAGATATTGTTACTCTCTTAGTAGAAAATTATGTTCAACCAAACCATTTGGAGCAAGTTTTCATCACTTCAGGTTTGATGGATAGAGTATTTGTCCACCAATTAAATGAACCATGGCCAACTCTTCAATCAATGATTGACAATGGTACAAACCTAGTGGTATTTTGGGAACAGGGTGGAGATTCTAGTCATCCGTGGATTCATGACTTCCTCACCCATAGTTGGACAACTAATTTTGGAGAAGGGAGTACTGCAGAAATGAATTGTGACGTCTTACGTGGCGACGGAAATCAGGTTGTGTACCACATGAATAATTGGTTAAGCAACCAAGTTGGTCTCTCTGACCCAACGCAGGCTGGTGATGCAAATGATGTTGATTTTTTGGTTGAAAGAGCTAATGAATGCTGGCAACAACATGGTAAGCGCCCAACCTTCATCGCGGTCGATTGGTGGGAACAAGGTGATGTTGTAGCCGCTGCTGAGATGATAAATCTACAGAATGAAGCAAACTAACCCCAAAAGCGTCTTGTTCTAGCATATTCAATTTCTGCCAGATGGATAGCCTTGAACAATTTGTCTCGATTATTTCTTTGAACTTTACGGAGTATTCTTTGTGCGGTGGCCTCACCGATACCTCTTCCCATAAGGCACAAAATAGCCTCTTGGCCTCGGTTTTGAACTATTTCTGCATTCTTAATCATACGATTCCGGTCCGCTTCCTCGTCGGATGAAACCCAATCTTTCAGCATACTAAGCAAGCCCTCACGCGCACAAGCAAGCATACGCCCTTTACATTTCAAACAAATATCAATATCAGGAATTTCATTATACCTTGCAACCCTGAATTTCCGGACACTTTGGCATTTCAAACAACATAATACTGCTCGTTCATTTTCTAATCTTAAACTTAGACGTTCACGTACTGCTGCGTTATCCCAATTGGGTAAGAGAAGGTCTTTGCTTGACCTTCTTGAAAGTCCAATGGGGCCTGCAGCTGCGACTTCTATTGAAATAACGCCTTCCTGAATCGCTCGCAGAACATCACTGGCACCTTCAATATCCATTTTTTCAAAAAATAACTTATCTAATACCTCACGAAGAACTACTGTACCACGGTATTTTCTTATTAGGGCCTGGAGATTAATCCTACGTGGGTATACACCGTGACGCAAGATACCGAATGTCTTGCCAACTTGAGCAAACCTCCAACGAAGTTGCCTAGAGTTCGGCAAAGTTACACTTAGCAAACCCTCTAACGCATCTGGAGGAGTTTCTGTAAGCCAACCGATAATGTCTTCAGGAGTGACTCCAGATGCTTGTAAGCCAATTCTAGTTGATTCGATGATGAGTCTTCCCCAATTTCCCGACTTTGTCGACGCCATAGCCAATATTAGATGACCTAAGGTTTCGTTTATTTTCGTCCCTTGGCATGAATTGATAATTATGGCATCATTTCTTGCCTCTATTGTCATCTTTCTGTCGGTCGGTAGTACACCAGACTTTTCCATATGGTTGCCTATTTCATCACTTAACATTCCCAATGCATGTTCGTTGATTGGAAAATCGGTTAAGCTAATATCATCAGAGGCAAGCAGATTAAACCGATCAATTGAAGAGTTTTCTGATTTTGATGGTTCTATGAGTTTCAAGTCTTCAGCAATCAACCATCTTAATCGTCCTATATCCCTTGCCACCTCGGCTGGAACAGGAGGTAACTCTCCAAGCCATTGTGGTGCTTTTGCTTGGTCAGATACAGGAACCACCAATAGTTCTGATTTCTCTGGGTCAGCATCAATAATCATCCAGGTTCTTCCAGCAATTACAAACCGGCGGATTGCCCCATCCTCTTCCTCTCCAGAATCGTTTAGTGAAAGGACAAATGCTTCATCAACGCTACCAATACTTCTCCTAGTGACGCTATCTCTGACTCGATATGATTGCTTGTCAGGAATCATCGATAAGTGTTTAGATACCCAATCACGGGTTCTACCTGACACTGAAAACCAACCGGCTTCATACCGCTTTGGCAATATCAACTCTATTTTCTTTATTTTAGCATCTATCTCTTCTTCAGGAGTTTTGAATAGTGGCCTTTCTTCTGGTAAAATTATTCCTTTATTTTCAGGCAATAACTGAGACTCTTCATATATTGATTTAGGCCATCTATACCATGGAACACCCTTGGGGTCAGCGACTAATTTTACCAACCAATTATCGGCTATCACTGCCAAAATTTCAATGGTATCATCTCTCTGCCATCCCTCAAATTGTGGAGCCTTAGCAATGATTGCCGTCGCTTCATCAATAGTAATCGCTTTGAAACTATGCGCCATCAAAATCAATTGATTGACCACAACTGTACGCGGCATATTACGCCAAATTACCGGCTCAAGTTCGCCCCTCATGGCTCTTTCTCCGATTACTGCTGCTTCTGATAACTCATCACAATCCCAAGCAAAAATATTACCTCGACCAATACCTCCCAAACGATGGTCAGCTCGCCCTACTCGTTGTAGTAGCCGATCGACTGAACGCGGGCTCTTGATTTGGATTATACGATTGATTAAACCAATATCAATACCTAGTTCTAAACTTGAAGTACAGACTAATCCAGACACCTTTCCAGACCGTAGTCCATCTTCCATCTCGATTCTTGTTTCAGTTGCCAGAGAGCCATGATGGACACCGATGTCAAGTTCTGGTGCCATTTTTTGTAATCTATTAGCAATTGTTTCAGCATCACTTCGACTGTTAACAAACAGCAGACATGGAGAATCTTTTCTTATAATCTCGATAATATCACGAAAAATAGCGTGAGCTCTTGAAGGGATAGCATATTCAATTCCGCCAGTCTCATCGATAGTCTCTGGGAAAGCGGTTTCTACAACAATTTCAGTAACTCTTTTACCAGTTTCGATAATTGTTTCTCCGTCGTTGGACAGCCATTTAGCCACCTGATGAGGGTTGCCCACTGTAGAAGATAATCCAATTCGTTGAACCTTATTTCCAGATAATGTTTCTAATCTTGACAACCCTAAAGATAACTGCCAACCCCTTTCGCTAGCAGCCAGATCATGAACCTCGTCAATAATTATGGCTTTGACTGTTTTTAGCAATTCACGAAGATTTTTTCCAGTGAACATTAATTGGAAGGTTTCAGGGGTGGTAATGAGAATATCTGGTGGTTTACGTACTTGTTTAGCTCGTTCACTTTGGGTGGTATCACCATGTCTAAGACCAACTCTCAAACCAACAGATTCAGCGATTTCTTGCAGCCTTCGGTCAACATCTCGATTAAGTGCGCGCAGTGGGGTGACATACAATATTGACAATGGTTCCCATTGTTCTACTAAACATCGATTTATCACCGGTAAGATTGCTGAAAGAGTTTTTCCTGAACCGGTTGGTGCTATTAGTAATCTGTCATTGCCATCGATAATTTGTGGTATGGCTGACTCTTGAATTGGAGTTGGTTGCCACGACCTTTTTCCCAACTCCTCTTGCAGTTTTTCGTCAAGCAGGGAAAATACACTTGACATACTCTACCCACCCCCGCGGTGTATCCTTAACACCCTTACTTTTGATTATTTGTAGTATTGTAGATAAATCAAAACATCAAAGAACTCAAACGGTGAGAGCAGGTAGCGAGGAGCGGTGAGGACATGGGGATTATTGGGCAGATGTGGGAAAAACAACACGGAAGACAACTGTTGATTACTGCAACAACCTTTGGAGGCGCAGCAGTTTTACTGATAGTCAGTGCATATCAACTACTCTTTTTGCAAAACGATGCAGATTGGGGTGAATTTACCGGTACAGCGATTGGCATGATTGTTTTGTCGAGCATTGTGTTAATAGTGGCTACTCCGGAATTCCTCAACCTGCGAGGTTGTGTTAATGTCTTGGCTGAATTAAAAGAAATTGAATCTACCTCAGAGCTTAAGAGAAGAAGATCTGAAGGAGATGAAGCAGCAAAAACTCTTGG
>JABJMO010000050.1 GCA_018659375.1 Methanobacteriota archaeon
AACAATTAACGGTGCAAGTCGCATTAACAAATCTCTAACGAATAACCAAACTAAACTCTTAGTGTTAACCTTAGCAATATTTTCAAATTCTGTTTGTAGTTTTTTATCCACAGCGTCAGAGATTCGCCCCGCTCCAGCACGAGCCATTTCTATACTTGCTCCTAATGCAACACTACCAAGTAATCCTGCTGGAGTTAGACTTCTGAATCTTAACAAACGTAATCCAAGAGTTTTAGCAGAACTTTTCACTACATCATTCTTTTTTACTTCTCCAGTATTGTCTTTTCTAGCGAATTTACGTAGCCATGACCTTGTCTTTATCCCAGTGTCTGCTATCTTTTTTATTCGTTCTATGTCATGTTTCTCTACTGCAATGAGCATTCTTCTGACTTTACCAATTCTCAGGATATCTAAAAATATCCAAATTAGGGTTAATATAATTAGCAACCCTATTGTAAAATTACTCATTTGTGACCAAGTATTCCAACCAAAAGGATCAGCAAATAATCTGACTCCAAGGACTAATAAAGGAGGTATTAAAAACGCCAATGTTTCATTTAACGCTAATATTCCGAGACCTTTGATCGGCAATTGTCTAACTTTTTTCAATGCCCATCCAGTATGTGGTACTAGCTTAACGACTACTTTTCTAAATGGAATTGCTAGTAAAAATATTCTAAACAATAGCGGAAGCCATATTATGAACATCACATAAACATCCCAAGGCCCTTCTGGAGGAACCTCTGGCAGTGATAATGGTCTCGACACGGCTAACCAAAACTATCAATCAAATCAATCTTTCAATCTTGATGTTACAAATGTATTAATTTGTTTTTCCATTTTGTCCATAGATTGACAAGCTTTTCTTCCGTATTTTTTACCAAGTCCGTAACCAGTTCCCATAGAACCACCCATAATTAGGTACTCACCTGCAATAAGTCCTACTCCAACTGCACCAATAATTCCGATGAAAGGAAGCATTACTTCTTCCCCCTTGGCTTTTTAGTTTTGTCTTCTACTACCGAAACTTCAATCACTTCTGTAGAAAGTAGGTCTTCTTCGTCTGCAAATTTACGATAATAATGCTTGAAACTAGCGTGAGACACACCCACTGCGAATCCAACCATTGTTCCCATTACTGCTATTCCTAATATTCTTCCAATCATATTTTCACTCTTCTTCATTCTTTTTTGCCCTAGCTTTTGAACTAACAGCTTTGACAACACCTTCTGAAACAGCACCAACCACATTGCTTGCAGTTTCTACTGTTATTTTAGTTACCTCACCTGTAGCATTGATCGCAGCTTTGATGACTCTGCTTGAGCCTACTGCTAATTCTACAACTGTTGTTTCACCTGCATTGACTATTTCTTTTACTGCTGATGAAAATTCATCAATCAAAGAAGTCAATCCTTTGGAAACCTTGTCAACTGCTTTCTTGCCGGACATGATTCTACGAGAGTACAACCATACATAAAGAAATGAGGTTAATTATACCGGTATGAATTACCCGCAATCAATTATCTGAAGGTAAGTAAAAGAAAGAGTCTGGATAGTATCCTAACCTAACACCCCAATCTATCCATCTTGCAACATCAGATCTCAGTGCTCTTCCATTTTCTGAAATATCATACGATATCACTGGATGACCGCCTCGTCCCCTTTTTTCAATGACATTAGCGATAACGTGGCCTGACTCTACTAATCTACCTAGATGTAATTTCAATTCCTTTCTTTCAATTCCAACAGCACGTTCTATTCGCATTAATCGCCTAGTTGAAGATTCTCTTTCTCGCATTCTAGAAAGATATAGTAGAACACGATATATTGTGACAGATAGGTCTCGACGACGCTTCTCCATGATTGAGGGTTAAACTACCCCATAAAAAATGTAACTTAGATTACCGAAGAAATCATCAAGTTGTCACCATTAGGCCGACCATGGTCTTCACTCATGACATGTCAGATTGGCTCGGATTTAACATCAACAAAGCATGGCTAGAAGAGAATATTTCCTGGAGAGATTTTGGCACTGGAGTTCGCTTGGGTAAATTAAAGCGAGAAGAAAAATGCTCACTTGTCCTATATGATGCGGATTCAGAAGTTACTGTTGATGCCTTTATGCCACATATGCATCCTGGAGGTGAAGCATATCTTGTGCTTGAAGGTGAAGTTTGGGACGAAGATGGAACTTATCCAACCGGATCAATTGTTTGGATGAACAGAGAAACCACTCACACCCCTAAAACTAGAGGTAAAACTCTGATTCTAGTGCTATGGCCCGAGGGTGTCAAGGCTGCTTGAATCAATATCATATTCTCCGCTAATTAGCATTCCGTCGAACAAAAACGGGCCTGCGGGTACTACAGCCGCGATAAATCCGTGAAACAATGCAACTCGATTCCAATGCTTACCAACACCGATTAGTAATATTACAATAAAAGCGACAAATAGAGCGCCATGAATGGCACCCACTAAAGAAACTAATTCTGGATCACCACCGATGTATTTGACTGGCATAGCTACTGAGAATAACAGCAAAGCAGAAAAGCCTTCTAGATAGCTGATGAGAGATACTAACTGCTTCATGAGTTAACTTCCACCATTGGCCTACTAGAGCCACAAGCAGGGCATAATTGGTCATCGCTGTCGCCATAATCATACTTACAAGCTGGACAGACCTTGGCCAATTCTAATTTACCAATTGCGGCTATCTTTTCACCGGTTAAACTGAGATGTCCATTATCAATATCGCTGACCATATATTTTCCAGGGCCGCCAATTCTGAGCAAAATATCTGGAGGTAATGTTACCGTACCAGTCTCATCGATAATCAATTCACGATCTCTGCTCAAATCTTCAACATCCACACCAACGCCGTGTTCAGCAACAAATCTTCCATCCCGCAATTCTAACGAGCGGTCGGCGAATGAGGCGACTTCTTTGGAGTGAGTAACGATGAGGAATGAAACTCCGTCGTTGTCATGCAAGTCTTTGAATAATGCCAAAACTTCTCTGCTAGTAATAGGGTCTAATGCACCGGTTGGCTCATCAGCTAAAATCAATCTAGGATTGGTGATAAGTGCCCTAGCAATTGCTACTCTTTGCTGTTCTCCACCGCTTAATTTAGCTGGCAAGGCTTTTGCTCTTGGCAAAATACCCAAACGGTCCAACATCTCATCCGCAAGTTTTAGCGCCTTTCTAGAAGACATACCTTGGTGCCTAAGTGGTTGTGCAACGTTGTCTCTAGCATTTAGATCGGGCAACAAATTACCTTCTTGGAAAATAAATGATACCGTCCTTTGACGTAGGTGAACTAGTTCTTTACCACTTAGCCTTGTCATGTTCTTACCAGCCATTACCACTGAGCCTGAACTAGGCTTCATCAAACCGCCAAGACACTTCATCAGAGTTGACTTTCCAGAGCCACTGGGCCCGACCACAGCAATTGCTTCACCCGCTTTTATATCGATATGAATACCGCGCAAGGCAACTACGTTGCCATCCTCGGCTTTTGACTCATAGACGTGATATAATGAGGATGCTTCAAGAATACTATCGACCATTTTCATTCCCCCTTCAGAACCATGGCTAGGTCCGACTTTAGCGCCCTTCTGGTAGTCAGCAATAATGCCACAACAACCGCAGCAAATACCGTTAGTGATACTAGAGTTAGTTCAAACCATGGATAAACTAATTCACGACTTATATTGGTTGAGGCACCACCAAATAATTGGAAGATGAAACCAAATACATCAAAGAATCCGTTGAATGAGAAGGCTAAACCGATACCTAAAACAAGTCCTAGTAACATTGAAACCATGATAATTGATAATATCTCAAACAGCACCAGTCGCAAAATTTGGGTTGGACTGGCACCAATTGCTTGTAAGACAGCTAACTCTTTCTTGCGCTGATTCAATACTAATGAGAGGAATACGAAACTAGATGCTACAGCAGCAATACTGGCGACGACAAACTGCAATGAAAGTAGCCCTGGTGTACCGAAAATTAGGCCTCCATTTCTCTCAACTGCTTCGTGTTCGCTAGTCCAATCTTTGACTTCAGCGACTCGTGAATCTGCTTCGATTCTAGAACCTAATGCCTGCAGAGCATCGCCACTTAGGCCGTCTATTTGATAAATCCAATTTGTTGAATTATGTCTGTTTGCTGTATCGTTTCCGATGAAACTACGCCATGTAGATTCACCAATAATAACTGAATCAGTGATTAAAGCTGAGGAAAGTCCTGGGATGTATTCATGTAGCCCCATATACTCTATTGAAACGTTGAAAGGTGTGGTGATAAATTCTATTTCCGTTCCAATTAGGAATAGTGGTTCCAGTAACGGAGTAGGGCTTGTACTATACTTGTAATGGCATCCAGTAGAGTTGGCAGTAGTACCATCTGGACAAGTTGCGTTGTCAACATTAGCAACTGATAAATCAATATCACCAAAGATGCCACTTAAGTTTGCATTTGATAAATCAGCACCTGCTAAACTTCCTTCACCAAATTCAAAGAAGAGAGCATTTGACAGGTTAGCCCCCGATAAGTTTGCACCGCTTAAATCAACAGTCACCATCAATGATTCACTGAGGTTGGCTCCAATAAGGTCTGCTTGTGATAAATCGGCACTAGAGAAGTCCGTTCTACCAAAGTCACGGAAACTAATATCTTGGCTAGAGAAATCAACTTCTGACAAATCTATCTCCATCATATCGGCGTACATTATCTGAAGAAACAAAATCTGATCCATATTTTCTGATAATTGTGACATGTTGGATAAATTTTCTAACGAAAACCCACCTTGTATCACTCGATAGTCAATTTCCTGATAAGTCATAGTAACCATCTTACTTCTTTCATCAGATTCACTGATTAAAATATCGTCTAAATTGGAGTCTTTACCTATCGAAGCACCTGCTAGGTCTAGAGTATAGGCTGAATCTTCTCCAGCGGTGAAACCATTACCAGCATAGCGGTCAAAGGCTGCCGACAAATCCTCACCCGGTATTGATTGTTCATTCCAATTCAACACATCGGGTGATTGGTCTAAAATCACATATGTTTGTATTAAATCATTATCTGGGCCACGTAATATCAAACTGGGTATTGTGGTTGCTGTAACGGTTTTATCACCGTCATAAAGCTCGTCAAATATCGCCATAGCCGTGCTTTCGTTAAGTGAATCTTCAAAGGTAATTTGGATGTCGGAGCCAACAGTTGCGTCAACCGTTCTTTCATCGACTAATGTACCAGTATAACCTTGCACTGCAGCAAGTGTTACGATGGACAAAGTCAGCAACATAATTACCGCAAGTCGGTTTACTGATTCTGCTGAGCCTGATCCTTTCAATCCGCGTTTAACGTCTTTGAGCAGTTTGGTTCGACCGAATATTAACTGCATTATTTGTGGACCTTTGGCCCCAACTCTTCCAAGGATTAGTGCACCGCCAATCCAGAACAAGAATGGCCCAAATAGTCCTAGGAGACCTTCGAAAAAGAAATTTTGAACAAGCCCGTACTCACTACCATTCATTTCCATCCAAGTATCGATTACCGAAATTAGTCCAATCAAGAAACAGGTCCAGTGTAGCCAGTATTTTGGTTCGTTCTTCTCTAATGAACCTTTGACTCCATCTTCAATCTCTAGTTCAATGAAATTTCTAGCACGCTTGCGACCAAATACCAATGCTAAGCCAAGAGTGCTTAGTGCGGTAAACATAGTGGCCCCAAAGGACAGCGTTGGGTCTATACTATAGTCACCGGTCTTGAACTCCATAAAGCCAACTGCTGATAGTACAATCTCCACTGTATACATGGCAAGCAGATAGCCAGCTAGCCATGCTACTGAAGCAAATACTGCTAATTCAAGTAACACCATACCCTGTAATCCTTTGCTGTCGCCACCGATAACCCGATGAATACTGATTTCTTTACGCCTTTGTTCTAGTGACAATATCAAACCATAAACCAAAACTGCCAGAGACATTACGACAATCGGCACCATGACAATATAATCAAAAATCTGGATTAGGGCAAGGAAAATATTGAGGAAAGTAATAGTTCCACCAACAATATCGGTATAGAATAATTCTATATCGCTTGAAGTATAATTATTACTCATTATGTCGGCTTTTAGGTTGTCTAACCATTCTGTGGCATCATCAGTAGAACTGGTTGGTAATTGAGAACGATCTACTGCAAGTCCTAGGTAGATGTGGTCTTTTTCCATCAGAACTCCTGCTTGTTCATCAGATAATACTGTCCAAGTAGTGAATATCGGATTTGGACCAAGAGTTGGATTGCCTAAATCCCATGGCTGATAAATCCCAAGAACGGTCATGTTGGTGATTGTCATGGGCATCCTACAGTAGATCTTGCCGTTTTCTGATGCAGAGGCTATACCTGGACAATTCTCGACTAAATCTACCCCACCTGAATCAAAAAATTCGCTATCGATAACGTAAACAAAAGTAATCTCATCGAGTACATCCCCGACTTCAGCCCTTGCTTGTGATGCAATATTTGACGGTAAGATGACTCCCCTTTGTTCGGTCATATTCTCTGGTGATGGCCATTCTCCTTGTCCTTGGATGATATTAGCACCAAACCGTTTGGCAAATTCACCGTCAAAGGCCTCTGGCCCCATGAGCCGTATTGACCGATAATCAGAAATTGGTGGTCCCTCCTCACGTAATTCAGGATATTTCCAGGTAGTATTGAGCCAATATGGATTATCACTATCGGTTATTGAACGCATCTCTAGTGGTTGAGCGAATAAGAAATCCTCGTTGAAAAATCCACCGCTATGAATTCCTTGGCGGCCGAAAATCACCGTACAGTCGGCTAATTCGGTGCTGTATTCTAGCATCAATTCAGAACATACATCCTGCATCACACTGGTATTATTTGTCCAACCCGAAGTATCTGGAGCTGGCGCTTTCTTGAATTCTACTTTAGCATCGATAGGCTCACCATCAAGCGATTCATCGAAGAAAATTTGTGATAGCCCAATTCCGTATGACAATACTGTGGTTATGACAAGTGATGCTAAAAATACACCTGCTACTACAGCTAGGCCTCTTTCTCGACCTCGCCATGCACTTTGTGAGGCTAAACGTAGGTTTTCTGGAGCATCACGAATGCGTCTGCGCCATCTTTCAATTCTACCCACTTTAGGAACCACATAAGCTGCGAATGGGTCGAACTTATCTTCCTCATCACTCATTCTTCTTCACCATCCAAGTCGTCAAGACCCCATGCTGTACGAATGTCAGAGGCTTCGGTTGTTCCATCTTTTAACAGCAACATACGGTCAGCGTTTAATGCTAGTTCTGGATCGTGAGTGACCATTAATATTGAGATTGGGTCATCCTCATCATGACACAAATCTTTGAATAATTGCAATACTTCTTTACCACTAGCAATATCTAAATTTCCAGTAGGCTCATCTGCTAATAGTAAAGGACGATTACCAGCAATTGCTCTCGCGATTGCCACCCTTTGTTGCTGACCACCTGATAATTGGTCTGGAATATGATGCATTCTATCACCCAAGCCAACTTTGGTTAGTGCCTCAATTGCTCTTTCTTCCGATTGTGAAGAACTAACTCCTGACAACTCTAACGCCATAGCAACGTTGTCTAGGGCGGTTAAATTGTTCAATAAATGGAAGTCTTGAAAGATCCAGCCGACTAATTCTCTGCGCACATCGACAACACTCGAAGGACCTTTCAGACCATACTTACGGTCTTTGAGATTAATTTCTCCGCCGTCACCTGGCAACAAGCCGCCGATAATGTTCAGTAGTGTTGATTTGCCGCAGCCCGATGGACCCATCAGAGCAACTAATTCGCCTCGTTTTAACTCTAAATCGACACCTTTCAAAACTTTTAATTTACTACTTCCAAAGCCGAAAGATTTGGTTAGACCTTTTACTTCTAACATGTGCCATCTACCTTAACTCCTGCATCGAGTCTTGGTATTTATAGAAGTGTTAGGGAGTTCCACTCGACAAACTGTTTTGGAACTTAACGTAACTTTTCTTCATACGATGGTGAAATAGTGGCGGAATTAACGCCGTCCAAAACATCACATAGTAACCATTTGGCAGTTGTGGAGAGTCATCATGAACTGCTAGCTTTTGGTATGGCGTGCTAGACCTCAAATGGTGCGATGGATGGAGAGGCAGTTCCAGAAGAGTCCAGCGCGACCACCGGTTACGGCTTTCCCATGCGTGACTGGCGTTTGCTCGTTCATCATCACCACGAACTAATCCGTGGTGTTGTAGATAATTGACAAATTCAAGTAAAAATATGGCTACTATGGCTTGAAGTAAAAACACGCCAAGCAGTACCGGTGATATGATGAACAGTGTCAACAGTAATGTCAGTTGAACTAACATAGAATATCTAAAATCCTTAGGCTTAGCACGATATGCTCCCATTAATTGCAATGGAATGGTCCTGATAAAATGGACATAGACACTTCTTTTCCATGGAGAAGAGGTAGGGTCTATTGGTTTGGCCCAGTGTTTGTGGTGAGTATGATTGTGTTCAACGGTAAAATGAAGGTATAACACACACATTAAGTCAAATCTAGATAACCACCAACTACGGGATCTGGGCCTTCTATGACCAAGTTCATGAGCGGTTATTATGCCCGATGCACCTGATGAGAGACCTACAGAAACAGCAGCCAGCCAAATAAACGAATTATAATCAAAGTAGGCTTGATAGAGCAGTGTTGCGATAACTACGGGAACTAGTAATCCGTGTGTATGAACAATAAAATCAAACGCCCGAGATTCTTCTAGCGAGTCAGTTTTGGAACTATCACCTAGCAGTACATCTAGAATAGGATATACTACTAGCGCCAGAACCAGAGTTGACGCAGTCCACCAACCACCAGCCAGTATACCGATGACGGTAACCAGCGGAGTGAACAACCCGAAAGTCTGGACAAGCCACCTTACCATGACGGGCTATCGACCCGTCAGTTATTGAGGTTAGCATTCTCAAGCTTTGCTTCGACGGGAAAATAACCGCTTAATCCAAGAAGGAGAAAATTCAATCCCGTTTCTGTATACTTGCTGTTCAATTGCATTCTCAACATACTTTTCTAAATAATCATCCATTACTTACCACCTCTGATACTATGTGACCCTCTTATATCGGCTCCAAATCTAAAATCTGCCATCGCATTAACGATCATTTGTTTCCAATTAAAGAAGATACCACTACGGTAATCTTGCTTGGTTATTACTTGCTCAACATAGGTTTCTAACTCTCGGTCCATTTCCTTCCCTCTTACAGTTTATATTATGCACCTAGAGTATATTAAACAGCGGTAAAATTGCCAACACATGGGTGCAATAACAAAAGCAGGTATATTTTACAACACCTGCGTAGTAGCCTTATTTTCCCGTTTTTGACAACCAGCAATCTCTAGACAAGAATTTGGCAAAGATGAGTTTCTTTGATAACCAAGGTGGCTAACGACCTGCTATCCCAGCCTAACCCGACACCGCAAGGAACCGAGGCAGACGGCTTAGGAGTGTGTTCACGTGGGTATGGATTTAGCACTGAAAGCAAAGTTACAGAAGCAGCGATATCATATCGTAGGTGAACACGGCGGGGTAAAAATATGCCACTGGACAAAAGAATCATTACTTCGTGACCGACAATGCTACAAAGGTAAATTTTATGGTATTGCCAGCCATAATTGTATGCAAACTTCACCGGTAGTAGACCAATGCAATTTAGCATGTACCTATTGCTGGAGAGAGCCACATATGGATACCCTAGAGTTAACCGACCAAGACCCGCTTGAACTCCTCTATGAATCGGTTAGAGCACAAAGACGATTACTCTCTGGTTTTGGTGGCAATCCAAAAGTGCCAAGAGAAAAATGGCTTGATGCACAAAATCCTAAACACGTCGCTATTTCTCTAAATGGTGAACCGACACTTTACACTAGACTCGGCGAATATATCGATTTGTGCCATAAGCACGGTATGACTACTATGCTGGTTACTAATGGCACATTTCCCAAAGTTCTAGAACGCCTAGACCCACTACCAACTCAACTATATGTTTCAGTTGATGCACCCAATAAAAAAGTGTTCAATGAAGTGTGTAAACCAAAATGGAATAAGCGCTCTTGGGAACAATTTGAGAAAACCATTGATTTAATGCCGTCCCTAGATACCAGAATAGTTTCTCGCCACACATTGATGAAGGGAATCAACATGAGTGACCAACACATTCGGGAATTTGCTGCACTAGATAAGCGAGCAGATCCTGATTTTATTGAAAACAAGGGCTATGTTTTTGTGGGCCATAGCAGGGAAAATCTCAGTGCGGAAAATATGCCAAGCCATGATGATATCATGGATTTTTCAGCCAAAATCGCCCCGCTAACAGGAAGAAAAATATTATCAGATTCTAAGCCAAGTAGAGTCGCTTTGGTGGGTCAAGAAATTACTCCAATACCAATACCAGAAGCTACTATGTTCTTCCCAGATGACCTTGGAATTGCGCCTTCGGTAAAACATCTACCAATTATTCAGTAATTGGGAAAGTAACCGGTGCATCACCAGCAAACCATTGTGGATATTTCTTCATACATATCTTGAATTCTTCACCCGACAAATTATCCGCTAACCATTGGCCTAAATTGTCCCATTGTTGCTTGTCAAACCACTCTCTGTCGTGATTAGCGAATTGACGAACAAACGGAAATAGCGCATCATTTAACTCATCAGACAGTGATTTAAGTAACAATTGATCTAAATCATCTAAGTATTTTTTAGCCAATTCCCTTTGTTCTAATGCATCAACATCGACGTAACGATTAGGATATTTATAGCGGTCAAGATGGAACTTGAATTCATTGTCATTACGGTTGACCCAATGGTTGTCAAGGTCAGTTAATGTCCAGTTTGCAACGTATTGCATTATCTCTAAACTTTCTTCGATAACCTTGCCACTTGGCAATAACATAACTGGAACTGTACCTTTTGGTGAAATTTCCATCATATGTTCTGGCCGGTCTCTAAGAACAACTTCTCGATGCTCACAAACTAGTCCTGCTCGAACAATTGCCATTCTGGCACGCATTGCATATGGACAACGGCGAAAACTGTACAAAATTGGCTTTACTCGGTCGGTCATTTACCTGACTTCCAGATATCAATTATTATTGTAAGTCGGTCTTCGCCCTTCAATTAAGGCAGATAAGCCTTCAAGTGCATCTCTAGTTGAAAATATATCAGTCAATTTAGATAATTCTGAATCTAGTCCTTCACTTAGTGAGGTATTGCTAGTGATATCAATCAGTTCACTCGCCATTGACAGAGCAATTGGTGCAGTATACTTTAGGTTCTTTAATTGCCTAGAAATGGTTTTCTCTGCCACATCATAGCCTGCCGGACAACCACCTGAAAGCAATACTGAAAGGTTGTTATCACTATAAAAATCCGAGGCGAATTTAACTACAGGACTCGCATCATTTCTTGGCTTACCCGGGTACTTGTTAGCTGGCTTACCAGAGTTTGAACATTGAGTCACTGCGGCATCAACTTCTGACAGATCTACTAAATGAGTCAACAATCCAATGTCATAGGCAATTTGTGAATTCATGAAATTACCACCTAGTACTGCCCATCTAGCCAGTGGGATGCCAGATATTCTTGCTGGTCTTTGGGAGCCACCAAGACCTGGATAGATGCCAATTGAGGTTTCAGGGAATCTAAACTGAGTTCTTCTAGTGCCGATTCGATAATCACAGCATAGAGCAAGTTCAAGTCCACCACCAAGAGCAAGTCCTGTGGTAAGCGCAACCGTGGTTTTGCTGGAATTTTCAATCGCATTGAGCACTTCATGACCGTTGCTGGTAAATTCTACAATATCTCCTATCGAATTAGATCTAATCTTGTCGACAAAGAATTTTACATCTGCTCCTGCAACGAAGGCTTTCCCTGCACCATCTAACACCATAGTGTGAACTGCTGTGTTAGCATTTACTGCATTAACTGCTTGACCAAGTTGCTTAATTACGGTCTCATTGAGGGCATTCATTGCTTCTGGACGATTGATGGTGATTGTGGCTACTCCATCGGTTATCGATGTGTCGACATAACTGAAATCCCATGGAGCATTACTACTTGCTTGTTTAGCGAAGAATTCGGGGACTTGCCAAGTAGAGTTACCAGCATCGTCTAGGCATAATTTTTGATAATCAACCGCCATCTGATAGGATTGTTGCACCCCTATTTTATTCATCATTTCAAATGGCCCTTTAGCCCAGCGCAGGCCAACTTTAGCACCTCTGTCAAGGTCTTCCATCAAACAAACTCCTTCGTCAACAATTTGTGCTGCCACACCAAATACTACGCCCAATAATCTCCTCGACACTAATTGGTATTGCTCTTCTGAGTAATCGGTTGCCTCGCTAATCTCCCACATATTGTTAGCACCGACTAATTCTCGTAGGTTTGTCGCACCATCATAACGAGGAACTGCTAACTGTTCTGCTAGATAATCTGTGGAGTGAAGAGCAATCGGTGGGCCGGTTAAATTCATTAGACCAAATGGTCCAAGTCCGATGCGGAAGGCCTTACCAGCAATCGCATCAATTTGAGCCGCATTAGCAACACCTTCTTGCTCTAACAGACATGCTTCGTTAAGCCATGGAACAAAGAAGCGATTGACAACAAATCCAGGTCGGTCGCCACAAACGATTACCACTTTACCAAGCATTTTGCAATACTGTACGACTCGGTCAATGGTATCTTGACTGGTGGTTTTTGCTGGAATGACTTCCACCAAACGGTTTTTTGCTGGATGGTAAAAGAAATGTAGGCCAACAAACTTATCTGGTCTGCCGGTAGCTTTTGCTAATTCATTTACTGATAGGGAAGATGTGTTAGAGGCAAGTATAGTATGGTCCCCACAGGCTTCATCAAGGGTCTTGAAAACGGCTGTTTTAATATCAAAATCTTCGAATACCGCTTCGATTACCAAATCTGTATTCTCAGCGGTATTTTCCACTCCAATAACTCCAGTTATGCGGCTGGTTATTTCATCAACTTGAGATTGATTGAAAATTCTTCTCTCGACTGCTTCACTGAGAAAATCCTTGATTATTCCCTGCCCTCGGTCAACCCATTGTTGCTCTCGGTCTACCATTTGAACATCAAATTCTTCTTGGGCAGATTTTTGCGCAATTCCTGAACCCATATTTCCGGCTCCCACAATAGCTACACGCTGAATAGGCTGCATATTGTTGGCGAATCTTAAGATGTTCATGAACAATGCGTATCTGTGTCACAGTAATGTGCAACCATTTATAGGCACAATAACTCAGCAATAATTATGCAAATCACTAGGCAGTTCATCAGAATTTGTGTCATTATTTTTGGAATCTTAATCTTAGCATCCTACGTGTTTGGCGTGTATAGAACTGAAGATAAAATGGAATTATGGGGTGGAATTCCTGGTAGCTGGATAAATTTCATTGTCCCATTTATGTTTTTTGCCGCAATCGGTTGGTTGATCTATTGGTGGACCATTCTCTACAGCGTAGATGCCTCAGTAATTGACCAATTGCGCTGGCCGTGGCAAAATTCCAGTGACGGAAACGGAGCAAACCGCTTATTCCTCGCTTACTGTGTATTCATGATTCCTTCAATGCTGTGGCTTGAAAGCACTTTATTTCACATCAACAATGATTATTCTTGGACTCCAATATTGGTTATTGGTATCCTCACATTAGCGTCTATTGGTAATATACTGTTTGGGCTATTAGCATATTCAGCCTATAGGGACGGTTTAGAAGGGGCTAATTTGATGCTCGCTGGAGCATTTATGTTGAGCATACAGTGCGTATTTTTTGATGGTATTGTCTGGAACGTTAAATTCCCTTGGTAGTGTCACACAAGGGAATCATAAGCGTCTGCCAAGCGTTTACAGAACACCATATTGTCGTATTTCTTAGCATGTTCGAGTAAACTTGCCTCCGGTGCTCTTTGCTCTTGATTACTTGCCATTGCCTGCCAGTCAGCATGTAGACTGATGATAGCTTGACTCCATGAATTTGAATCATCAGCTGGTATGCAAGTATTGTCTGGCATTAATTCGTTATGCGAAGGCAGATCTGCACAGATTACTTTCATTCCTGCAGCCATAGATTCTATCGGCGGGTAACCAAAGCCTTCACTGACAGAGGGGAATAGTAACGCTTCACATCTCATTCTAAGCGTCATCAAATATTTATCTGATACCGTTGAACCATGCTGGGTCCAGTTATCAATTCCGTTTTGTTTAGCAATCTCCATTATTGAAGGCAGGCCTGAGTTACTTGCACCATTGCCAACGTGATGAATGTGAACCTGTTGTTTGACATTTTCCGGTAAATTACCTATTACTTGGCAGAGAAATTTCATTCGCTTTCTTGGATCGTTACTCCCAACAATCAGCAAATTACACGCTGCTGGCATGGCAATGTCCTCTAATTGCTGATTATCAGGATGATACTTAGCAACATCAATACCCATCGGAATACAAACGGATGGGACATTAGAAAAATTACTCTTAGATGCTTGGTGGGTATGCCTAGAATTACACATTAGGAAGTCCGCTTTAGAGAGTCCATGTTGCAGTTTTTTCAAATCCTGGCGACGCAACAAGCCTGGTTTAGTATCGCCAACTTCGATACTGTCATCACCAATTTGGAGGTGCTGTGGGAACAAATGAAACAAATCATGGACAGTTATTGTTACCGGCACTCCACAATTATCGGGAACTAGGTGAGATTGCTCTTGGTCGGTAATATGAACAATGTCACATTTTCCTTGGCCGACTAGTTGCTTAGCGTATTTTGCCACCCGCCTTGGATGAGATATCCAGCGATTCCATAATCGAGAAAATGGGTTGCTGGTTTTGCTCAAAGGGTATTCGCACTCACCGGCAAGTTCCCAACCTTTGATTTGTCCGGAATTCAACATATCTACTAAGTTATGATGCGCTGCACCTAGTCCAGTGTTACGACCAAGCGAGCCACCTCTAACAAGGAGAACTCGCTTGGCCATAGCCACACCAGCAGGCCTCATCTTTTCAAAGATGAGTTTCACTGAGTGATTATTCACTCTGTTGCTTCTTCTTCGGCAGGGGTCTCTTCAGCAGCCTCTTCAGTGGCTTCTGTTGAGTAATCCTTAGCATCGTCTTCTTCGTTACCAAGAGCAATGACCCCAAGTACCAAACAAGTTAGTGCACCAAGATATAGTAGTAGAGCAACGTAATCTGTTGGAACATCGAAGTTTGTCCAGTAGGACAAGGCTTTCTGATTGGTTACAATTGAACTTTCCATGTCTTCTGCATCATCATCAGCAATCTCGGAAGATTGTACGATTCGGAATAATGGTTGAAGATCAGACATTTGCGGTGTTGTGGCTCTATCATATTCACCCCTCATATCTGTGTAAAATGTTGAGGTTGAATCTCCAGCAATAATTAGTCCAGATAGTTCCTCTGCTTGCATATTGATTTCAGTACCGAAGTATATTGGTAGAGCCGGAGTCATAGCATCAACAATTGTGAATGTCTTGAGCAAATAAGCAGTGATTGGCCTAGTTGTTGGGTCAACACTTGCAGTACAGTCATCGACTGGAATATTCTTGACTTCGCTGGTTCCTTTACAGGTAACTGAAGTAATTGCATAACCACCAGCATCGACCTTGTCACCATTACCGGTTAGGAATCCACCAGTGGTTTCGTCCAAAGTTTCAACGCCAATTAATCCAAAGGTAGCCACCATCATTTCGGTATTGTGCCACGGCAACTCGTTTGAGCCGTCTTCAAGGATGGTCTCACCCTTATCGCAGTCGGAATTGTGACCTGTGCAAATTGTGTAATTTGTGGCCGGCCCAGTAGATAATCCACCTGAACCATAGTAGGTCAAGTTGGTTTCTAGTTTAGACCAACCGAGTGTTGCATCAGTAATATCGCCAGCAACAAGAGCGCTTACTGGGTCTCTCCAACCGAATAACCACTCGTTGACTGTTTGAGTCTTGTATGCACCATCGCTACCAAAGGACGGCAGGAGAGTGTTCGGTACAAAGTCGCCGTATACTGCATCTCTCACGAGAACTCTCAAAGCCGCTGCAGCATTATCATCAATACCGTAAATCATACCAACTGTGGTTTCATTCCAGGTCATTGGTGCACCAGGTGCCATTGTCAGCGGGTTTACTGGCGGAGTTTGCCCGTATAGTTCACCATAGAGGAATAATCCAGCGCCGGTTGTTGTGGTGATGCCAAGTGGCCCATACAGTAAGTTTCCTGCAGTTGCTGCGTCAACAGATACTGGAGTGCCTTGTGGTGAAGTCGGCATGAATGGTGTTCCCCATGCGCCACCCAAATTTAGGCTGTAGGTTAGATAGCCGCCGTTGATTGGGTCTTCTCCACCAAGGGTTACGTTAACGAACTGTTCAGCAGTGATTGTGCCTGAGCCACCAAGTAGCACCATTGGAAGGGCTGTTTGACTGGTTAACCAGCCGGCAACCCATGTTGCAACTGCACCATATTGGGCCATATCTAATCCGTATGTGGTCATTGCAGTCGCTGCATCCATACCAATGAATGTTGCAACACCGAATGCGCTTGCTGATTCATCACCAACTGCATCGGTTGCTAGCAGACCAGTTGGTACTGCATCGCCTTGTCCACCAAACAATAGATTCATAGCTACTCCGTTATCAATATCTACTCCAAGATAATTCATCATACGAGTGGATGCATTTACTGCTGCAAGAGAAGCAAACCAGTCGTCATCTCCACCACCATGAGTCATGGAGAATGTTCCGCCAACACCGAAACATAGAGCCCAGTCATTAGCAATAGTTGCATTCACATCTGGCATAGTTTCGCTAGCCATAACAGTGAATCCCCAAATACCGGCTCTTTGCATAGTTCCAACATTAACAAAGCCGTTTCCTGCATCGGCCATTACTTCATCATAGGTTGCAGATGGGAATGCATTACAGTGGCCAGCAAGGACCATTATACCGACCATTCCGGTGAGTGAGACGTCTTCTCCTGTTGGCATCATAGCGGATTCAAACGCATAAGACATGTTGGTAATTGATGCATTACCAGTGAAAGTCACTCCGCCTGTAGCCGCTTGTAGTCCTTGGATGGCTTGGGTATAGGTGATCATTTCTTCATTGCCTGTCATGTTATTCATTTCAGAGCCGTTGGTAGCTGCGAAGAATGCATCGAAGGCATCGTAATATCCGACACCAATCATTGTTGATGCGGATCCTGCATCAACAGCAACTCCGCCAGTCATGGCTCCTGCTTGGATGCCTCCGTAAGTGGTTGCGAGGTCTTCTGCAGTTGCTTTACCAGCACTGAATGAAGTCATCTCGTTGTTGATTGCGCCAGCGGCGAACCCGGCCTTGGTAAGAGACATTATACCGTCTATAGCAAGTCCAGTTGCTCCAACCGCTTGTGGCTGGAATGGAATATTGGTTGTGGTAACTTCTGTCTCACATGGAGTTGCTGTGTCTTCAGCACAGGTGTACACCTTGGATTCACTGTATGTCATTGTTCCAGCAGATTTGTTAAAATCAATTATTTCACGAGTGTAGGTGATATCGTAGTCAAACGGCCCAACTTGTTCATACACTGGTTCTGCTGCTCCAGGATTGGTTAGGTTCCAAGCGTAGTAACTACGCTTACCGGTATCTGTTGCCCAATCTGCTTCTGCTTCTGTACAATCATCATTTGCACAGGCAGTATCGGTCGGGAATGTTGCAAAATTCTCGTCTACGGCGTCTTCTACAGCGCCTGTGGATAACACAGACAATGGGGCACTCAAAATCAAAAATGCCAAGGCGGCACCAAGCATTACTTTACTATTTGATAGCATACTCATATTTTCTTGTACAAACATCAAGGTGTTAAAGATTACACTTAATGTTACTCAAATTATAAAGAAATAACCAAAATCTATCAATTCGGTGAACCAATTTTGAGTTTTTTGTCTTCACTAAGTGTAAAAAAGGAAGTTAGTTTCGCTTGTGTTATCGAGTGATTTTATGCCAAGCCCCGTACAACATATTTCCAAAGATTCTATCACTGAAATAAAAAATAAGATTGAGGACACCATCCAAAATGGCATCTCGATAAGAAAAGCACTAGCAGATTATTCTAACAGTGATGCATATGACATCAACTGGGAAGTTCAAGCGGCAGTAGAAGCATTGCAGGTTTTTGGCTCCAGATGGACTATTGAAATACTCTCTACTCTTTACATTGCAGGGCCACGGAGGTTCAACGAAATGAAGTCATTACTCGAGGGTATCTCTTCTAGGACTCTCTCTGATAAACTCACTCTACTCGCCGAGGAAGGATTAATCCTGCGTAATGTCGATGTTGGCCCACCAGTAAGAGTTTCTTACGCACTTAGCGAACACGGTGTTGTGTGTGGAAGATTGCTCTCACCGCTTGTTGCTCACCTAAAACTCCATTCTGGATCTGTTCAATGATTCACTCAGTGGATGGTTTAACTAAGTAGGACAACAACCTCCTCATATGCCTCTAATAGCCCAGTGGGTAAGACAGCGCCCTTGGTTGGCTGCCGGCATTGCTGGAGCAGCAGGCGGAATTGCTGGAGTCGCAAGCGGTATGGCGGCAGCTGCAAGTGCTGTTGGAGCACTGGCATTTGGTGGTATTTCCACCAAGGCTAGACATTCAGAACACCCTCTGCGCCGAAGAATTCTCTCGACATTAGAAAAGCATCCTGGTCTTTGCTATCGTGAATTACAATCTACTCTAGCAACGGCTAATGGCACACTACGCCACCACCTAGACGTGCTTCAATCACGCAAGAGCATTACCGTAATGCCCGTCAACGGCCGCACCTGTTATTTTGCTGGTGCACCTAGCCAAGTCGAAGTACTCAAGGGGATTGCAGTTACTGAGCAACGCGCAGCCTCTGCCCTACCAATTGGCTTATCATTAGTTCAGAGATTAATTATTGAAGATGTGGTCAAAGAAGGTGTTCCACGTTCTCAAGCCCAGCTTGCTAGACGCATAGGTCGAACTAGAGCAACTGTTCACTCGGCAGTCAAAGTACTCAGACGCAGAGGGATTCTACGAGAAGACCGCATAGAACTAATGCCACATATTGACATGAATATTGAATGGCATGGCACCCATGGTGTGGACTATGAGTGGCTTGATGAACGCCGATAAGGCACAACAGTGTTATTTTTCGCTTCTCAAGCGGCATTTAATGCATAGAATTCAAAGACCCTCGGCTTAGCCTAATGTTTGAGCATCATGTTCAAAGTCAGAGTTCAAGAGATCTCTTTACCAACCAGTGAAAGAGACTTAGACAGTTTAGTTACTTGGTTTATCGATACCTTGTGCTTGGTTAGAAAGCGTGGCGATGATATGGCGGACCACGGTATTGCTGGACCGGTTCATCGGCTACTACGCGATTACTTATTTGCTCAACCTGAAATCGGTTGGGATGCACAAATGCTAGCAGATGAATTAGCACTAACTCCTGCTTCACTAAACCATCATCTAACTAGATTGGTCCAATCTGGAATTATCGGTTATACCAATGAGGGGAAAGGTTGGCGTAGATATTACTTACGTGGCGGTTCATTGTCCAAAGCAATCGAGTTGTTTACCACTCAATCTAGCACTATTGTGGGTCAACGTCTTGAGTTAATTGAGAATTATTGGGGGCGAGAGAATCCAAGATTGATTCTTGAATTGCCGGAAAAAGACAGTCCTTCACTGACTGTTGGAATAGTTGATCATCGTCCATTACAGGCTGAAACTGAAGAAAGTCAATTATCCCAATGGATGGGCGATTTTGGATTACTTGGCGAGCGCCCTGGCAAGGAAGCCAAAGCGGATTCAAAGTCAGTACAATTATTCCAACTACTGCTGACTAGAGATTCACCACTTTCCCTTGATGAGGCTACCGAATTACTGGGCGGGCCCAAAGCCCGAATCGGACGAATAATGGAGCGGTTTCGCAGCAGCGGCATGGTAGAAAGAGTTCCAAGAACCGACCGCTTAGGCGTCTCATTGTGGACTGCAATGACCACTCAACATCAACGCAGAGGCGAGGATTGGATGCTTAAGAAAGGTGGATTTCAACGCATACTTAACGCCAAACAACAATCAAATCTACTCATGAAATTGAAGAAAGGTAAGTTGAATGTTGATGAAGTTGTCGAGGAAATGAAAAGTGTCGATCCTCAACAACAGATGCTGTTACTGAATTTACTGGGTGGAAGATTACCTTTAGGCCACAGAATGAATGGTGAAGATGCCGCTCAAGTGATGCGTAATGTACAAGATTCTCTAGACCGAGTGCTTAGAAGAATGCGCAGAGTTGCTGAAATGCTCGAATCTGAGTTATCTTGACAATTTATGCCAACCCTTGAAAAATAATAGCCGTGACCAAGGTATGATGAGCGACTTAATCGGTCAGAAATTTGGTGAATGGGACGGCGGAGAACGACCGTTATTTCTCGCCCCAATGTCTGGAGTTACCGACCTGCCATTTCGCTTGTTAGCCAAAGACTGCGGTGCTGATGTCACAATAACAGAGTTCACCAATAGTACTGCGCTGAGTAGAGAGGCTGCAGTATCTTGGCGAAAAATGGAATCTCATGAAACTGAAGTTCCGTTTATTCCACAAATATTTGGTGGCAATGCAGATGATATGGTGACTGCTGCGGAAATGTTAGCGCCAAGTTGCGATATTATTGACCTGAATTTCGGTTGTCCAGCCCCTAAGGTAACCAAAATTTGTGCAGGTGCAGCTCTCATGGGCCAGCCAGATAATCTAGTTTCTATGGTAAGGGGGATAATCGATAATGTCGAGGTCCCAGTAACGGCAAAGATGCGGCTTGGCACTGGTGCTAACCAGCATAATGCGATTGAAATTTGTCAACGCTTAGAAGATGTGGGAGTAAGCCGATTATGTGTTCACGGCAGGACATTGAAACAGCGTTATTCTGGCCAAGCTGATTGGGATTACATCAAACAAGTTGTTGATTCTGTTGAAGTCCCAGTAGTCGCTAATGGTGATGTAGTAGACTCTAAAAGTGCCGCTGACTGCTTGAGTGTAACTAATGCCTCGGGATTGATGATTGGACGTGGAGCGATTGGCAGACCAGCAATGTTTGGTGAAATGAAAGTTGGACTAGGTTGGATGGAAGAAACTGAATTGCCTTGGGTTAAAGCCAATGATGAATGGTTTGACTTTGATGAAACAGGCAAAGCATTTGCCACTAGGAAATGGTGTTGGGACCGTTACATCGAATTATCTCACGCCACTGTCGGTATTCAAGCAAGGTGGATGCAAAGACACGCAGTAGCCTTCACAAAAGGCTTACCAGGTGGTAAAAAAATACGCTCAATAATGCATGAAATGCCCACACCTGAAGATTTTGCTCAAGCAATAAGTGAATTTCTTGTTGGGGATATTGCCTTCTAAACGGTGTGGTTAGTCAATCCCATATTGCGTTTTGAACAAAGATAATCAGTGCGCTAAATACACGAACAGTGGGTAGGCAGTGTACTGGGGGACTGAACACCCATTGTACTTCTCCATAATGTCTTGAGGGGTTTGCAAGAACCCTCGGGATTTCGTGGGAATGATATGTCGGTTGTCTGTATCAACCCACAAGAGACGGTGTGAATTTTCTAGAAAATAAGATTCAGTCATCAAGGATGATGTTCTCATTGTTCAAAGCATGATGCCAAAGTCCACCAAGCCGTACCAAATTGTAGGCCGAACGTTCCACTCGACTGACGATGTTGACAACTTCCAAGCGTCCAACTTTGCCGCCCATTGTATTGGATTTCAAGCTCGATAAGGCTTCAACTGCCTTTCCATGTTCTTCTCTTACCATGGCCCATGTTGATTTCACGTTCTCGATTGGCAATTCTTCGCCTTTTGTGAGACAGCCGCTCATGGTATCAAGCAGTCCATTGAGGTGCTTGTGCATCTCAAGAACAGAATTCACAATGACCTCGGGCAATTCCTCTGCGTTTTCATCAAGAGAACGATCTGAACGAGCGATGTCCCGAGCGTGTCGGATCACACGCTCAACGGTATCCACGCTTCGCAAGTAGGTGGCGACAATTCTCAAATCTTTCATTAAGGGCTGATTGAGTGCGAGAATCAGCAGCAAATCATTAGTCAAATCCCAATTCACTTCACGCGCATGTTGACGGATTTGCTTGACCTCTTTGTACACCTGCGAATCGAGTTTTGTGAATGCCTTTATAGCCTCACTGTAGGCCATTTTCGCTTCATCAAAATACTCAGATAAGTCCGCACGGACTTTGTCAATTCGTTCATCTAATCCAGTTCGTATAGGCATGTCATTCACTCATCCAAATCTTCCAGTAATGTATCGCTTAGTTAACTCTAATTCTGGATCTGAAAATATCTTGTCAGTTTCTCCGAATTCTACAAGTCTTCCAATGTACATAAACCCTGTATAATCGCTCACCCTTGCGGCTTGCGACATTGAATGGGTCACAATCACAACGGTGAAATCTTTCTTGAGTTCCAAGATGAGTTCCTCGATGGCTGCAGTAGCAATTGGGTCCAAAGCGCTGCATGGCTCGTCCATCAAAATGATATCAGGTTCAACGGCAATGGTTCGAGCAATGCACAATCGCTGTTGCTGGCCGCCTGAAAGAGAGGTCCCTAAATCATGCATTCGATCTGAAACTTCATCCCAAATAGCCGCTCTCTTCAAACTCTTTTCAATGATAGCATCGAGCTCTTCTCGCGTTGGTTTTGTGTGCAGTTTGACCCCATAGCCAACATTATCGTAAATTGATTTAGGAAACGGATTTGGTCTTTGAAACACCATGCCGATTCTCTTTCTGATTTCAACAAGGTCTGCATCCTTTGCGGTGATTTCGGTATCACCCATTGTAATTTTACCATCGTAATGACAAATTGGAATCAAATCATTCATTCGATTCATCATTCGTAGAAGCGTACTTTTTCCGCATCCCGAAGGGCCGATTAAGGACGTTACGCTGTTTTTGGCAATCGGGAGTGAAACGCCATACAGTGCTTGCTTATCCCCATACCATAAATCAAGATCCTCGATCATCAAATCGACCTCTCCATCCACATCTAATTGTCTCGTAGAATCTGGGACTACTTCTCCACCTATCGTCTCGCTCATGATTTCAACCTCTTTCTAAAATGCTGTCTTAACACAATTGCAATGCTGTTCATTGCTACCAACAGACAGATTAACGCAATACTCGCTGCTGCTGCCATCGAATGCCACGCATGGTCTGGTTCCGCCGTCCAGAAATAGATCTGAATCGGAATGACAGTGAAATTGACGTTGCCTCCATTGAGGGCTGCTAATGGTTCGGGGTCGAACAAAATCATGGCAGTTGCTCCTACGACGACCAGTGGAGCCGCCTCCCCCATGATTCGGCTCATCGCTAGGATTGTTCCGGTCATAATCCCAGGCATTGCAGATGGGAGCACGTGGTCTTTGGTAACCTGCCATCTCGTGCATCCGATGCCATAGGCAGATTCTCTCAAAGTACGAGGAACGCTACGCAATGCTTCCTGGCCTGCCAATACGATGATCGGCATTGCCATCACACCCATTGTCAATCCAGCTGCGAGAACAGAGGGGCCTAAGCCCCAACCAAAACCGTCTTGTTTGACGAAAATCGCAAGTCCAAACATACCGAACACGATTGAGGGGACACCTGCTAAGTTCGTAACCAGAGCTTGAATGAGTTTTGTTGTGCGGTTTGGCTTGGCATACTCCTCAAGATAAATTGCTGCACCAACAGAGACAGGAATAGAAACGAGCATTGCAATTAGCATCACCCAAATTGTTCCATAAAACGCAGCCCGAATTCCAGATGCGTATGGGATAAAAATATCTTGATAACGCTCGGTTAAGAATGGAATGTCGATGAGAAGAGGAATGAATAATGTCGATGTAAACAGCAACATTCTTGACCACATCAACACACCATCTCTCGCCGAAATCGAATGCTTTAATCGCGAGGTTTCGCTTAATTCCCTACCTAAGCTTACCAATCGTTCAATTCCCTCAGCAATTTTGTAGAGAATAACCCCCGATACAAGCCAACATATGCTCCCTAATGCTGCGGCTACAAACATTCCGTCACTTATTGCAAAGGTTGTTCCAGCCAATACGTACGATGCCAATTTGATCAACGTCCGACGACCTTTCAGTTTCTGAATAATGTTCAAGACGGCTACATTGGGCCATGTGAGAACAACGACAAGAATCAACAGCGTAATCCAGCCCAGTAACTCCATCGGTTGAAACACCTGTTTGTTTTCATCATCCCATAAAACATGGACATCGCCAGTGATAACGAATGTATTGACTGCGGGATACCCCGTTTCATCAGCGTTTGGAACTGGGCCTGAAATTTGTTCAACTGAAACAGGGACAGTGAGGCTTGAATATGCGTTGAAATTTGTCTTCCGCCCCACGTCAATTTCAGTTTGGTCAACCCCAGTTGAATCAATGTAGATGTCTGTTTTGACTTGTCGGGTTTCGATGACATTGATTTCGACATCATGAGAATGAGAGCCGTTTTCATCGTCCCATCCAAAACGAAGGACGACAGGATCGGTGAATGGTTCGCCATTTTCGTCAACTGTTGGGAAGTCCCATTTGAACCTGTAATCTGATTCTGGTATTGATTCACTTGCAGGAGTGATTTCTCCTTGTTCTCCTTTAATGAACGTGGGTTCTGCAATTTGCCATACCAAGACGCCAAGAAAGAGTAAACCAATCAATCCCGTAATCGCCAAACCCGTTGATCCTGCACGTTCCGTAAGGTCCCTCAACTTACGATTTCGTTTCTGGAGTTTATCGATGTCTTTCATCAGTAAGCCTCCCTGTATGTTGACAGAACTTTGTTGCCGAGTAAATTCAAACACAAGGTGATGACAAAGAGATACAATCCTACAGCGAAGATTGTGAGGTATCCAATTTCTCCGAATGGAAGGTCGCCTCCGACACGTTGCGCAATGTACGCAGTCATCGTTTGAGCTGGCAAGAACATGTTGGAGGTGTAGACTGCAACCGTTCCTACTGCAAGCGTAACCGCCATTGTTTCGCCAACAGCCCTCGAAAGAGCAAGGATGATGCTTGCAACAATTCCGGATAACGATGCCTGAATCATGACTTTCATCGTCGTCTCAATTTTTGTTGCCCCTAATGCAAGGGATCCCTCGCGCAATTCATTTGGTACCGCGCGCAAAGCGTCTTCCGACATTGAAGCAATCAGGGGGAGAATCATCACGCCGACCACAATGGCCCCATTGATTGGATTGAGAACATTTGGCGACTCATCAATCCATCCATTTGCAAATGCATACTCGCCAAACTGAACCACGAGTGGTCCAATATAGATGAATGCAAAAAATCCGTAAACGACGGAAGGAATTCCAGCGAGAATTTCGAGCGTTGGCTTCACGATCGCAACCAATCTTGGATGCGCATACTCAGAGAGGTAGATGGCGCACCCAACGCCCAAAGGTACCGCGATGATGAGCGCTCCAAATGCGACCTGCAGCGTCGTCAAAAGCAGACTGTTGACACCGAACGACATCGTGTCACAAAGGGAACGACGATCCTCACAAGCACCGGTGGGTGTCCATTGATTCTGTAAAAAGAATTCACCGAATGCTCCAGAATAATTCATCGTGATGGCGTCGAAGAGCGTGATAAAGATAAACAGAAAGAGAACGTTCCTCCACGTATTGGAAATCTCAATGTTGCCTCCAAAGATTCTCTTCATCTGAAGTTTACCAGTGGCCCTCCAGATCATTGTCAAAAAGAGGATTGAAAGGCCTAACAGGAAACTATCGTTAAACAATAATTGCAAAACGACAAGTATGAAAACGGCCTTCACAATTCCGTGGTGAGGATTCCAAACTTCTTGAGGGATAATGGAAAGGCGATTTTTTTCCTTTTTGCTCTCGTAATCGAGAATCAATGCCACAACAAGAAGCAAGCACGCAAATCCCGATGCAGAAAAAATGCCTCCAAAATCCCACTCAAGGGAAAACCACCCTCTGTGTTCCGCAATGTCTGAAAAGAAGGTAATGGTTTCAAACAACAACGTTTGGATGATTCCGAGCGTGATGAGAATGACCGATAAACTCGTCAAAAACAAAATCGTGCCAGCCTTATCTTTGGAAATACGATTTAGAAAGGACATACAATCACCGATTAAACCCGTTCAAGTCGTTGATACATGAGCATGTTAAGGAGAATTTCTGCGAAATTAACACTGTAAGCACACAGTCTCCTCACCGATTCGGAAATTCTAAATTCACTCAGGAGCCGTTCAGCTGAACCACGCCCCGTCCATAACTCGCTTTCAGCTTCCTCTACATCGTTGCCAAGTTGAGCCAGTGCCAGTTTGGCCGAATGAATGAGTTCGACATCGCGTGTGTACATGTTGTGAACGATTGTCTTGAGGTGGTTTGACCACAATGGTACGGCTGACAAAGGCATGTCCTTGGTTTTGATCTTGACAACATCTGAGTGTTCATTGACCAAGTGAGCGAGGCGCGTTGCGTGATCGCCCATTCGCTCCAAGACTCGAGCAATGTTCGCGTGTTCCATGGCCGAGAACCGGTCGACGCCAAGTTTTCGTTCAACGGATGGTTGTTGTAAAGATACAGCAACTTGACGTTCGAGCAAAAGGCGTCGAGCGTCAATCTGGCGCTCTCTGTCGTCGATGTCAGAAAGCAATTCTACGGATTCTCCCGAGAGAACATCAAAAGCATCATTGACGAGGCTTGAGATAAGGATGTACATTCGATTGATTGACACCTGGAGTCGCAATTCTGACGGGTTAAGAATCGACACAATACGAATCTCTTTTTCGTTATCGACTTCAATTTCCATTCCTCGTGTGTCTCTCAAAAACGCTCGAACATCGGCTCGAGTTTTCCTGGTTATTGGGGATGAGCATGTGAGTTTGATGACGTCTGCTCCTGCGATGTACCCGCCAATCATGAGATCGATTAAACCATCTCCGATTGCGCAACAATCAAGCTCAATTTCC
>JABJMO010000064.1 GCA_018659375.1 Methanobacteriota archaeon
AATGCTACTACAATAAGTACAGCAAGACTCCTACTACGCATGTTCAACCATTCTAGGCTAAGTCGTTCCATTCATCAATGTGATGGATAAATGTATGAACAAGTTGTCATTCTTGACCGTACAATTTCTCGGGCAAATCTACATGGCTACGCCACAAAAACTCTTCATCAAGACCTGCTTCCAATAATTGATTTGTCCGTTTTGGGACAGTCTTTGGACCCAGTACTGCACCGGGTCTTCTTAAATCGTCCATGTAATCAGTTTCTAACAAAAATCCATGGCTAGAGGAGGTTGCTGTCTGCAGCAAAGTTTCCATCGCACCTTTGCCGATTAAAACACTTGGAGTTAATCCCTGAGTCACTTTTTTATCCACATTTGGGGGAGAATAATGCCTAACTAATCGTTCTGTGGAAAGACCAGATTTATCGGCCATTTGAGCCATGTCTCGATATGTAGATTCTAACTCACCCTCTACATGCAATTGCAAAGCAAAGCCATCTTGTGCAGCCATGTGCATTGTCTCCAATAATAATTCGTTGGACAATTGCCAGATCTCGTCTGAAACATCCCAATGCGGGCGTCCAACTTCTCCAATAGCATGTGCTTGTCCCTCGTGGAAAAATTTCACTGCTTCCTCTATACTATTACGATAATTTTCCATGGCTTTTTCTTTTCCTAACAGTGAATCTTCATCAACCCATTTAATGAATTGATGAGCGAATGCGGCTGGATGTGGACCCAGTACGACTCTAACTCCCAAACCCAATTCGGTTCTTACTTCTCTAGCCATGTTGATAGTATCTTGATAGGATTCTCGATGACCTTGTTTGGTCGTAGGTGGAGATTTGAAATCTGGGCAATGCACCAACACAATGTTGGTTCCGCCTGCCTTTTTGAAGTCTGAAGCGGCCTCTAAAAATCTTCCATTTCTATTGAGGTGGAAGTGGTTATCAAGTATCGGGCCTTTCCAAGCACTATTTGATGATGTCATTGAATCACTCAAAGAAATAGGTTATGCTCTTCTAATTGACCCTTCCAATAAACTGCCGACATTGCAACCATATTTGGGTGCCTAGCATCACTTGCAACACATTTACCATTTGGCCATACGTATAATTTCAAATTATGACGTGAATCTTCAATAATTGCGCAGCCTAATCTTTCATCATACATGGCTTGTCCTGCAGTAAATTCTTGGTTCATTATTTCAACATTTACTGACTTGTCAAAATTAAATGAAGCAATAACTGGGCCAAGTTCAGTTTGTAATCCTGAGTCGTCCAAACCTAAGCGCAGTAAGAGTTCCTTAGCGGCCGCCCTTGCAGCCTCAACGCGATGAGTGCCATGAACTACAATCCTGCCTTCCTCATCGATAATTATCGTAGCACGTGGTTTTTCCAACGATTTTATCACGATACCACCGTTCTTTTGACCTGCCAGTTGCGATACTACTGCATCGTGATTTACTGGACTGAGGGGGACAAATCTCACCAATTGATTTTCAACTCTAACATCTACTCCGCCAACAGCCATCACTCTTCCTCCATGTCACCCGTTGAAGTCTTGTTTGATGAATTCTCCTCTATCTTTGGCATCGTTTGCAATAATTCCGCAATATCTTGGCGCCACGGTAAAAATAACGGCACCAATAATACAGTTGAGGCCCCATATTCTTGACGAAGTTCAGCGAGAGCGCCCCGTAGCCTGGCTGCAAATCTTAGATTACGGCTATGGGAAATTTTTTCCCCAATCAGCCATTCATTCAAATCCCACCATGTTGCGGATAATACCGCCGCAGAAGAGTGGTTCGGGCTAACTCCTTTAGGTGGTTTTTCTGCTTGAAAAATATTTTGTTTGACTCTTTTACGCCACTTTTTGCCTACTGTTACCAGCCCAAACAGTTTCTTCCAACGAGAGACCTCCCTGGCTTCATCAATCATATGATGTTCCCAAGCCTCATCATCTAATTCTGGTTCTATGAAAAAAACTGGCCGTGCATGTCGCTCTGCTAGCCTGTGCACACGACGCGGCTCTGGGTCTGGAAACCTGCCTGCAGTTATATCTTCTAATTGCATTACCTCTTCGAGAAATAGCCCCATCGTGCCCCCAGAAATAAGGCCATGGGCAAGGTTTACGCCGTTTGACTCCACTTCATCTTTTTCTTCTTGCCGCCAAAGATCTACTACTTCTTCAGATTCCAACAAAGCCAGGCCGTGCCATTCTTTTGATGGTCTTAACTTCCGCGGATATACTAATGTCGGTATCGTTCCATGAAGGAGAATTGATCCGCCATCCGGATCCTCCCAGAGAATGTCTTCCCAGGAAAGTCTTGAACTCATTATAGCTCACTCATTGGTTTTCCAGCCATTCTTCTAGTTGCTGGATGCTCCAACCTTGATCAAAGTACGCTTGTATCTCTTCTTGAGTCCAGAAAGTGAATTTCTCCATTGCCTCCGCCATTTCTGGTGACACTTGAGCTGCTGGTGCTGAATAACTTTGAGTTGCAGGAATAGATGCATATGATTTGTCATCTTCATCATCGTATACCTCATCAAAATCACCGTCGTTGTTTCGACGAGAGATGACCACAACAGCAACCGCTAAAATAGCGATAACTGCAATAAGGATTATCACGATTAAACCAGTTGAAAATCCGGAATCACCGGAACTCGACGCTTTAACGTTGAAAGTTTTGGATTGATCTTTACCGTTAAACAACTCTTCACCGGTTTCATTATCATATACGATGTAGTACATTCCAGTTGTGGCATCAGTAAATTCTGCCAATTCAATAGAGACCCACATGGCTTGGTTTTCGCCAATAATCTCGCTTACAATATATCCTTCAAACGCTGGCACACCGTTATTGATAACAGAGCGTATTTCTAAATCAGCAACACCAGGAATACCAGAGTTTACCAGTTCCACCTCAAGTTTTACTTTATCTCCAACTTCAGGAGACTCCGGGATGGTTCTGATATTTCTAACATTGAAATCAGTTCCTTCGAATTCTAGCGTGTACGTAGAACTATCTTGGCCATTTGTGTCACTACCTTCGATACCAGAGGCAGTTCCGTCATCGTTATACCTTCCTGCTCCAATTATTGGAGAGCCCGCACCATCTTGAGTTTCTACCCACATCACTAGATTAACCGATAGCCCGGGGGTGTTTAGGTCAGATTCTGTCACATCAAACTGCCCAATACCAACAGGCCACAAATCAACACAATCAGCAGATGCTCTAACATAACCTAAGCTTCCTCCGGTAAGATTAAGCGAGTTTGTCAGGGGTTGTGTGCCATAATTATCTTGGTACACACTCCAAACATTACCATTAGTGGGATCTCCGTCGTAAAACATCCAATTTAGTTTAGTATCTTCCTCTGATATCGAACCGCGTTCTTCTATTTGGCTGGTAACGTCTACACAGTGGTACGTTGATGTAGGCATGGTTGTGTATAATTGCTCATCTAGTCCGCTAACAGTATTTTCACCACGAGTAGCAGACCATGAACCGAAAACAAGTTTTGGTGCCTCATCATCAACTTTTATTACGAATTTTGAACAACCGTTAATGTTTGAACCAAAACAATACGAAGATGTTAGATCATCTGCACCAATTGGCAGATTGATTAGTCTAAATGTATATTCAAATTCATTTTGATAGGATGGCATCTTAATCGGAATCTCAAAACTACCACCAGTAAATGTATGTGTGGTAATTTCTTCATCTACCGAATCGTAATCTTTCTCAGCGTCTCTAAACACTTCTTTTCGAGTAATTTCCATGGTCAATTCAACCTCAGGTCTAATGAAAACGTTCTCTAATATTCCAGAGGTGAACGAGTATTGCCCTTGGAAAAGGACATTATCTCCTCCAGTAACTGAACCTATGAAATCATCTTGACCAATTTCGTGATAAAGATTTTCAGAAATAGGAACATCCTGATCTGTAAGAGTTGGAGAGATCATTTCTTTTCCATCTAGATTAGAACGGAAATCTAACCTCATATCGTTTTCATATATCCATGTTTGACGGAATGAACTTTCAGAAAAGACTGGAGAGTTATCTAAATCTTTTATCTGGAAAGATGGTGTGTACTCGCCAACTAATGGTAATCCCCAATCAAACGAAATAGGAACAGTAATTATGAAATTTGGTTCAAATGGGTCAAGAAGTGTATTGTCATCAATTGTCCTAATAGTGGCTCTTGACTCGCCTTGTGAATTTTCTAAGATGGAAAACATGTTGCTGTTTGTCCAGGCAGTTTGATTTCTAGGATAATATGTTATTTTTGAATCGTAGTTTGTTTCTTGAGGTGCCAGCGTGAATTCTACAAAGTCCACGTCTCTCCATCCGTTTCCATCCTCTGCATCGATGATGATGTTGTATTCATTACCAGCAAACATAGTTTGGTTCCAAACACCGACTCCTTCGGGAGGATTTGACGGAATATTTTCAATCATGCCGGTGCCAAAAGAATCTTCAATCTTAAGAGAGTTAATCGTCGGGTACTCAAGGTCCATACTGACGTATGTCACATAGTCATTATCAAATCCGGGGCTGCCCCCATCTACTGAATTGCCTGCTAAATCGTAACATTCTATCCATAAACTGACCTTACCTTTTAGACCAGAATTGGCAAAATCGTTGTAAGTTCCAGAAAAAGTGGCATTTTGTGAGTCAACGCTTACAGTGGTGCCAATTTGAACATATTCTGAACTCTCCGGTAGGCCGTTGGAATTTGAGTCGTGGTCATACTGGACCCAAACATGCATAACGCCAGATTCAGGAGGAGTTGGAATGTCGCTAACTGTAAACCGGAAGTCTTGCGACAGTTTTGGAGTAGCCCAGGAATCGTCGAATACTTGTCTCCAGTTGTCGTCCGAATTTATGTCACCTTCGCCAGAGTTTCGTTTGTATAATTCTACAGACTTTAGGTTTGGATCTAGTATATCGATAGACAAGTTGAATTGTATCCCACAATCAGAATCTGGAGAGTATTCCGATGGAGGGCAAATGATATCCCCACCTTCGTAACCAACCATTCTGAAACGGTAGGTTTCTGAACCAGATGCAAACAAGCCTAAATTCACATTCCAATCAAAATATCCGTTTATTACGCCGCTTCTGTTGGCAATCTCCGACCAAGTAATGTTGGTAAATTCGCCATCGATTTCCAAACCTCGCTCTTCTACCACAAGATAGTATAATGTTGGATCTGGAGATGCTTGGACATTTTCAAATGAAACATTACCCTCTAGTCTTATGTCTTGGTTTGAATATGCTTCAGCCAAATCTTGTAACTCTCCTGCGGTGTTAAACAGGGTAAAGTTATTTACTAAAACATCATTTTCAACAGCATTGCTGGAAATTGGTGAAAGGAGTTTACCGGACAACATTCCAATAATTCCATTATCAGCAACTGATTCAGATAAAATCACCACACTGGACTCGTCATCCCAGTTTGAATTAATAGTAAACTTCCAAGATACTTGTTTACCCCCATTGTCACCTAGTGAAGTGACTGAGGAAGATGGATGAATGGAAATATAATCATTCTCATCACCTAACTCGTAAAACCCAGAAAGTACATCATATCCGAGGTATAAGGAGCCAAAATCCCCTTTGAATTTAATCCTACAATCATCTAAATTAGCACCTGTTGAAGGATCTACTTCATGAGTGGTAGTTATGCTGTAAATCTCACCAGTTGCGTATAATCCGTCGTAGGGAGCGTTCCATGTGAGCGTAGAATCATAGCCCTGTTGAGAAATAATAGAGAGATTTGAAAATCCAAGTTTGCCCCCTTCAGCAGATTCCACGGTAACTGGGATATATGTGTTGGATGATTGAATTTGGCCTAAACCCTGATTAGAGGTAGCAACATATTCTTTCAGGTAATCTGAGAATCCAGAACTTATGGTGGCGTTATATTGATAAACAATCCGTAACCTTTCTAATTCAACAGACCCGCCGTTATTGGTATCTGTTTGTGTGACTCTAAACCCTATTCTAACCCAATCAATACCACTTTCATCGGTTTTTATTGAAGGAGTAGTCGGATCAGACAGAATTGTATTTAGAAATATCTTGGATTTGTTTCGGGAATTCATGGCATCATAGAGGCTAAAGTCTTCTTCGTTTGGTGTCAGAGTTAACGGGATTTGATCTGCCCCTACTATCAAATCAAGGTAAAAACCTTCGGTGGAACTGTTGGTGTTGAATATCGAATTGTCAGTTAATCTCACATCAAAGAATGATGCTTGACTATATTTGGGAAGCAAAAAGAAGCCCCCCACCTCTGTGCCAGTGACTGAATCAATGGTTATTTTGGAATTGATATTTTCTTGACTAATCCCATTTATCTCACCATTGTAAAATTTTGTCTGATAACCAAATTTACCAAACCCGGGTTGGTCAAAGACCCATTCTGCTTCACTGTCATCAGTAAAATCCACAGATAAATCAGATAAATGGTGGCCAAAACTTAGTTCTAACCAAATATTGGTGATAGTACAATCTGTCTGAAAGGGTATTTTGATGGAGAATTCGAATATCGGGGCTTCAAATTCATAACCAATATTCTCCTGCAGTATAATTGATGAAGGATTGAAAGGAGAGTATAGTTCAAAAGAAGTGCCGCAGTTTTTGAAGCCTGATAATGTTAAGCCATAGATTGGTTTGGAAAACTCACCTAAGCTATTTTGTTGGATTAAGTTCGTGCTATTGATGTAGTAATCATAACCGTTAACATTGATATATTCAATCTGACCTTCTGTAACATTAAAGTCTCTTACTAAGTTTAGGTCGTTGAACGTAACACCCATCTCAGTTCCTAAGATATAACCATAGAACACTGGAGTTGAGATTTTATTCGATCCCGAATTAAATGTTATTTCAAGATCAATATATGGATTGTCATCTACGTCTACGCCCCATAATTCAATGACTGGCCCTTGTAGATCTTGATATATTACTCCATCATTTGAAGTAACTACTAATCCGGTAATCGAATTTCTGATGGTATAACTTAGGGTAGATTCTGCTGGTTCAAACGTATCCACATACAAGATGCCGTAGCCGTTAGGCGATTTATCGGAATAATTTGACTCAGGCATAATATTGGCAATCACCATTACAGACTCCTGTTCATATGATTCCCCGATACTTACGTCATCTATGTACCAACCAGGTGTAGGGAATTGAGCCACTTGACCCGGCGCATCTGCTCTGGATAGCACGAAACTTACTTTCACATATTTCCCTAAGTATGGGGCTAGATTACTTACGATTGTGGCCCAACCATCAGTATTTTGTGGATTTATTGAACTACCTGCTAAGCCGAATTGGTTACTTGTTATCGCACCACATTCAGGTGAGATTCTATTGGCTGAAGCAGAATTTGCGTCTTTTGAGTAAAGTCCATTACCTGCGTTGATGCCGCTTACGCCAGTCAATGGCAGATTTATATTCAGCATCTCATCAACTTCTTCCCCGTTAAACAGCCCCGTGCTAGAATACGAGATTTCAAGATAAGCACAATCATCATAATAATAATAGCCGCCGCCATTTGGATTAAACTTAGTCTCTAGTTGATGCCAAGAAGAAAAACGGAGGTATGTGTCATTGAGTGCGCTATCAAGGTAGGTAACCGGAGTTGTAAGACGATATTCGTGAGCATCGATACCTCCTCCAAGGCCAGTATCAAGATCGTTAGTGTAATCATCATCAAAGATGGAAGTACCCCAACACATATCTCCTGATGCACAATTATCTGGCCCTCCTTTTAGGGTTTTAAACGGGATTTTTCCAAAATCCCATGCAATTGGTGTTCCGTCATCCTGACCCCAAAAGGAGGTATTATCAAAATTCGAACCATTAATTTCAAAATCACTGATTAATGATTCTGAGTTTAGTTGTACTGTATTATAATTAGAGTCTTTGTTGAATATAAAATCATCGACAGTGGAAAATGAAGTCGCACCATTATTCAGACTTGGGTCCCAAGAAGATTTTATTATTTGATCATAACCAAAATCAGTAGAATGAGTTAATGGATTTGAACTGATATCTATCGATGCTGCAGTTATCGTCTCATCATTTGGCACGTAAAATCCTCCATCGGTAGTATTAATCGAATTTACCCCATCTTTGAATTCGATAGTAACTTCTGATGACCCATCGGCAAATGTAGTCACTGTATTAGCTGCTGCAAACGGGGTTAGAATCATTAACAAAGTCAAAAAAAGTGAAGTTTTTATCTGGTTTTTCTCAATCGCCATGTTATCGCCTGCCCACTACCAAAGCGTCCATCACTAAAATCCATCGCTTTTTCGAGTAATAAAGGCTCATATCGTAATTATTGATTTAGTACAATTACAAATTGCTGTTATAGAGATTGTTTCCTCTTTAAGTTAACATAAACAAACTGTTTCTACCTGATATAGAAGCGTAATCGCCACTCGCAGAAACCGTTCTGTTCGACCCCATAGCATTGCAAATTTTCAATATCTGCCAATTCTAGTAAAAACATGATGTCACTAAACCACATGATGAAACCTATTTCATGGCGTGACTTCTTGAAGTAGAAACTATTGCCTTTGCCATGGAACCTTATTCCAAAGAGCCTGTCACGCTAATTGAGCACGTTTTTCCAGGAGACACCAATGATCATGATACCTTATTTGGTGGGAAACTATTGTCGATAATGGATAAAGCTGGAGGAATATCATGTTCTAAATTCGCCCATCGCGAATTTGTCACTATTTCCATTGATACACTGAAATTTATCGCCCCTGCTAGACAGGGTGATTTGCTTGAGGTGACTGGCCAGGTAGTCTACACTAGCACTCACACCGCATGCTCAAAAGTAACTGCTTTTGCCGTAAGTAAAGCAACATGGGAAAAGAAGAAAATCTGTGAAGGATACTTTTTCTTTGTTGCGATCGATTCAATGATGCGGCCAATACCAATACCGCAATTTGTTGTCGAAAATGATGATGAACAAATTGAATGGAACAAAGCAAAGCGGATAAGAAGTAACATGGTTGGCCAGAAGTAATTGGTAATAGCCCGTAAATTCATTTGAAGGTGCTCGGTGGGATAGACATGACTGTATTGAATGTGGCAATGTTTGGTAGTGATGAATTAGCCAAAGATGTTGCTAAAGCAACAGACCAAAGGGATGTTCATACTTATGTTCACAAAGAGTTAACCGATGGGGAAGCAAAAATCATCTCAATAATTAGACCTGCAAAATTTCCTGAACGCTTACGTCCATTATTGAATGCAATTTCAGCAGGCAGAGTAGGCCTAATAGAAATAAACGAAATTGATGCAACTCTAGGGGAGGTAATAGTTGCCTTTGCTAGCTCCAGTATCAAGCGAGGAATTGCAGTTATTAGACCGTTAGATGGTGGATGGGTTGACCAAGACATGGTTGAGAAAATGTTTATGCAAGCAGGATTGGATGGCTGGCAATTTATGCAACCTGATGGACTAGAAATTAGAAACCAACTTTACGCATTGATGGACGAGATTAATGATGAGTTAATCCAATCTGCACAATCACCGTTAGTCGTTAGTATCGACCAATATTTCAATGTCAAAGGCATTGGACTAGTTGCGATTGGTTACGTTCAATGTGGTACCCTGAAAGTTCATGATGAATTGCACATCTTACCGGCCAAAGGTAATGGAAGTACAAAATCACTGCAAGTAATGGATGATGACGTAGCTGAGGCTCGTTCAGGAGACAGAGTCGGAATCGCCTTGAGAAATGCCAAAGAAGAATCACTTAGTAACGGATCAATCATCGTGAAGCCGGCGCTGATAGATAAAAAAACCAATACTGACATTCCATTGTCGGTAATTGAACACAAGTCATCTAGGCTAAAATTATCAACTTCTCCGTTTCAAAAACGCCAACTAGTCGAAGGTGACGTAATACATGTCAGCCTAGACTTACAGTTTATTGTTGGAAGAATCAAATCAGTCGATGGAGATGATTTGATTGTTGAATGGGAATCTCCCCTTTATGTTAGGAGAGATAACCAAGAACAAGCAATTATTTCTCAATTGGACTCAAAACCAAGAATTATCGGTTCGGCTGAACTACATCAAAATCAATAATTCGGCCAAAATTAACCACCCAAAATAACGGGTTTTATTGGAGTAAATTTGCGGTGGTTTGATAACCTAGACAATATGCTTGGAATATTGGGATGCACTCTTCTAGCCGCGTAGCATATTCATCAACTGAGTCAAATGATGTCAAAATCGACTCATTATACCTTGATGGAGCCGTAGGCAAAGTAGTTGCAACTATCGATGAGAGAATGTTAAGTTTGGAAACCAGAACTGGACATGCATTGGACATAAAGTTACATTCAATTAACCGAGTGCATCACCATCATACAAGATTAGTTCCCGGCTACTTTGCCGCCGCAGGACTTGCGTTAATTTGGTCTAGTATCCGCATATTCTCTAGCCCAATGGTGCAAGCAGCAACCATGCTTTCGGGCATCGGTTTGATAATAGGATGGGCGGTAACTCGAAAACCCACATTGACTATTGACACAGAAGTTGGTGATTGTCACGTGATCACCGGCAATGATTTTTCGTTACTAAAAGTAAACACAATTCTAATGAAACTACAACGTGGGTTCTCACTCAGCGATGCTGTTGATGGATTGGAATTGCTTGAAGGAGACACCAACTATCCCAGGAATTCTTCACTTGAGCAACATGAAGTCCCAGTCAGCGTTGTCGAAGTAAGTAGACCTGAATCAATCGCTAGCTTTCTTTCGACCGACCTTGCTGAATCAGTAACAACAGAGGCTGAGCCGGGTTTTTCACTTGATGCTGGATTATTTGACTTTGATATGCCAGTACAATCAAGCCCAGAATCAGCACCATCTTGGTTAAATCAGCCCGCTCGCCCGAATGTTCAAAATACTCATGCCGGCGATGCACTAATTCAAAGAGGCATCAATAATGTCACTGATAGAAGACAACGCCAAAGTAGAGAATCTATGCCAATGGTCCCTGCTTTAGATATCGATCTAACAACCGTGCCAACTCACCAGAACAATGCCGTGCCAAATCGTGGCATTCTAGGTCAAAGCGAAAATTACAACTTAGAAGCAGGTCCTGCACCTATGCCAGAACTATTACCAAGTTTTTGGAACCGAGATGGCTATCACAATCCCAATGAGCAAAGTACTGATATTCATCAAGACGGAGTATCTGCTTTTTCATCCCCTGACCAATTACTCGGCAATATTGACGAGAATGGCGAGGTGGTAGAATCACTTGTCGCCACTGCCAGAAGAGCATCACAATCAACGAGGCCGCAGACATCTCAAGACAAAACTGGTATTAACTCAAAAACAACCTTGTTGAGAAGAAAAGCACCACTAAAAAATTCTAGACTTATTAAGAAGAAAAGTCAAACTGGAGTACGAGAATCTTTGAGAAATAGACTAGTCCCATCCCAAATTAGAGAAGTAGTTAGTTCAGTATCCAACCGTATTCTTAGCAGCCTAGAGCAAGGAGTTCAAGCCAATTCGCTAAGAGAACGCTCTGATGAAGCAATGGAGCAAGAATTAGCGTCATTCAGCAACTTAGCAAAGGAAGGCTTGCTGCCCGATGAAAAGGTAAGGGAACTTGAAGAAACAACTCGAAGAAGAAAGGCGATTATAGAGCAAAATCAACAAGAATTAGCCGAAAGTGATGGCCAATTTTCTTGGCAAGAATTGGTTGATTCTGAAGACCATCACAGTTCTACTGCCGGCAAAGGTGGACTGCCAAGAATAGATTTGTGACTACCCAACAATTGCTCTAAACTGTGATAACCTTTCTTCGAATAAGTCATTATCCAACGATAACAAACCACTGGTTCCAAAGGATTCCAATGTGAAACTAGCAGTTACTGTGGCCCTTACTAACGCCTCTCTTAGCTCATCCCTAGAGACATCTCCCGAACCCGATGCCAGATATGCAGCAATTGTGCCAGCAAAGGAATCCCCACAGCCAGTAGGGTCGACCACTAATTCGGTTGGATAGGCTGGCAGAGCAATCATCCCACCTTGATGAAAAGCAATTACACCGTGTTCGCCTTTCTTTATTACTAAACTATTACAATCTACCATGGAGATTAATTTCTTTGCTGCTCTTACCAAGTTATCGTCATCCGCTAACATCTTTACTTCTCCATCATTGATTATTATCAAATCAACACTCTTCATAACCGAAAGCAAATCATCCCGAGCAATCTCAATCCACAGATTCATAGAATCAAGCATAGAGAGTCGTTTACCATGGGCTTGTTTCAATACTTGTGCTTGTAAGGCTGGAACAAGGTTAGCACAGAATAACACTGTTGGTTCTGTTGATGATTCTGGTACTTTAGGATTAAAGTCGCCAAATACATTCAAGTGCGTATCGTGGGTTTCTGCAACGCCCATATCTCCATGATAAGAGCCCTCCCAGCGGAAGGTTTTGCCATCAGCAATTTCAAGTCCAGATAAGTCCAAGCCTTGATTCTCTAACATCTCGATATCTGATTCTAAAAAATCTTTACCAACAACGCCGACTAAGCCTATTTTTGATAAGTTGAGATAATTTGCATGGAAACGGCTAGCAATCCCTGCATATACTGCTGAGCCACCAAGTGCATCCTCGACCTTACCCGCTGGAGAACTTACGCTATCATAGGCAATACTGCCAACCATCAATACATCCATAGTATCACCCTAACCAAGTAACTCCTGATGGTTATCGATATATTGTATGGTAATATCACCATTGATGAAATCTTTTTCATCCATAATTCTTCGATGTAATGGTACCAAGTGTTGTACTCCAGTGATCTGTGTTTCATCCAGTGCTGTTCGCATTCTTCTAATTGCGTCTTCTCTATCTCTGCCCCAAGTTAGTAACTTCGCTAGTAATGAATCAAAACAACCAGGCATTTCGTATCCTGGATGTGCATGTGTATCACATCTAACCCCAAAACCGGAGGGGAAATGGCAATCCCACAACCTACCTGGGCTAGGCACGAAATCTTTGGGGTCTTCAGCATTTAATCGGCACTGAATCGCATGACCTCGCCATGTAATATCCGCTTGCTTAAGTGGCAGATCTTCACCTTGTGCAACCCTTATGCCCAGTTCAACTAGATTATATCCGGTTAAGAGTTCAGTAACTGTATGTTCTACCTGAACCCTTGGATTAACCTCTAAAAAGTAAAAGTCACCATTGGCATCTCGTAAAAATTCGAATGTTGCCAGACCTTTGTAGCCAACTGATTCTGCACCCCGGCAGACTAAATCGCCAATTTCTGCCCGCTTATCTTCTGATAACCATGGCCCTTCTTCAACCAGTTTCTGATGTCGCCTTTGAATCGAACAAAAACGTTCACCAAAATGTATGGCGTTTTTACCGTCACCAAGCACTTGGAATTCTACGTGTTGAGCACCTTGAATATACTTTTCAACAAAAACTCGCTCATCACCAAAGGCTGATTTAGCCCTCGACATGCATAATTTCAGCGCACTGGCAAATTGTGATTCCTCATCGACAATTTGCATACCAATTCCACCGCCACCTGCTGCAGCTTTAATTATCACTGGATAACCGATATCCTTTGCCAGATTATCGGCAACTTTTGCGTCTGAAATTGGCTCTGAGGACCCTTTAGCAACCGGTAGACCTGCTGCTTCCATTGCGGCTCTTGCTTCGATTTTATCACCAAGTAAAGAAATAACTTCACTGGATGGGCCAATAAAAGTAATACCTTCCTCGGTCAATCGCTTGACAAAATGTGAATTTTCGGCTAAAAAGCCGTAACCTGGATGTACTGCATCGCATTCCAATTCTTTTGCGGCTGTGATTACTGACTCAATATCTAAGTAAGAATCTAGCGGATTTGTGCAATAATTTGGATATGCAACGTCTGACATCATTACAGGTAGAGATAACCGGTCTTCTTTGCCATGGATAATCGCAGCCTCGATACCCATATCGCGAAGTGTTCGCAATATTCTGAGGGCTATTTCTCCCCGATTCGCTATCAAGACCCTCTTGAATCCCATAACCCGAGGTAAACCAAGACAATCTATGAGTGAAACGGTTGTTTAAGATTGCTAACCTACTGTTTAGAAAGTCCCGATTTCGGCGTAATATACTGGCAAATGGTAAAAAAAAAGCCTAATAATCCGGAAAAGTTTATTTTTGTAGCATATCTTGATAACCTATTAGTATGATGGTACATTATGTCGAACGATGATAAAACCGGTGCCCAAATTGTCGCCGAATATGGCGGTAAAGATTTGAATAGAGATGGTCGAGTAATCAATTTGGTAGTTTGCGGTAATTCCAAATTTTACGATTATTCATGGCTTGAAAACGAACTTGATGAATGGGTGGAGCAGTATGCATATCCGGATATGATTATCATCGGTGGAGCCAGTGGAGTTGATTACCTTGCTGAACGTTGGGCAGACAACCAACATATTCCACTAGCCGTATACAATGAGGCTTGGCAAAGCCCTCGCCCGAAATCTGAGCAAGATAGTGGCAGACCAGAAGCAGTTGCTACTTTAGCTAAAGAAATGTTAGAACATGCGACCCATATGCTAGCCTTCCCTGGGAAGGATTCTGTTTGGACAAAGCGAATGATAGAAATGGCCAATAAGCATGGTGTCCCAGTGAAACAGGTACAGTTACCCTAGTAAGAGTTCAGTAAACATCTCGCAGATACCGCTTTTGTTCCTTCATCATCGTCTTTTCTATGAAATGGGTGGCATCAGACTCTGACATCCCACCGTGGTCAATTGCAATATTGATCAAGGCTTTATGTACATCTTTTGCCATGTATGTTTTGTCACCACAGATATAAAAATACGCGCCGTTTTCAAACCATTCCCAGATTTCTGCACCGTGTTCTTTTAATCTGTGTTGTACGTAGATTTTTTCCGCTTGGTCCCTAGACCATGCTGTGGTAAACCGATACAAATGACCGCCATCTAACCAAGATTCTATGGTGTCTTTGTAATAGAACTCTGTTTTGGCAGATTGGTCGCCGAAAAATAACCAATTGCGACCGCTACCACCATCGAAAACCCTCTGCTCCATGAATGCTCTAAACGGAGCAATACCGGTGCCTGGACCGACCATTATGATGTCGGTCTCAGTTTCTTTGGGTAAGACGAACGATTTTGTTGGCGACATGAAAACTCCAACTCTTTGTTGACCTGTTGAGATTTCGTCAGCCATAAATTGAGTGGCCAGCCCGCCTCGGTCCCTACCGTGATAACTGAATCGAACAATTCCAACGGTTAATTCTACCAAACCTGGGTGAGCATCATGAGATGATGCTATCGAATACAATCTTGGCTTAACCCTGCCTGCTAACTCGAAAAATTCTTCTGGAGAATACTTTGCAGAAAACTCTCTCATAATGTCAACGTAATCCCTTGTCCAAAGGTAATCTTCCATTGCTTTCTGATCAGTGATTAGATGTTCTACTTTTTCAGCAGGGGTGTTAGAAGGCGCACTAGGAGATAATTCTGGGGGCAGTAATTCTTGCTCACTTGCCGACCATTGCTGCCCAGCTCTTGAGCGAGAAACCATTTTTACCGTAATCTTAATACCGGTAGAAACTACTTTTTCTGCTAGAGATTGAACAAACTTCTTACTTGCCAAATGTACTTCATAATCTTTTTTCAAGGCCTCATAAATAGTGCGCTCGCCATTGTGTGTAGTCACTATTTGATCTCTGTCCCAGCCTTGAACCTCTAACAACTCTTCAACTATGTGAGGAGGGTTTTCTGGCACTACACCAAGAGCATCTCCCACTTTGTAATCAAGTCCTGATTTGCCTAATTCAAACACTATGTGTCTGGTCTCTTTTTTCGAGCCTTCACCATTCAAAACATAATTTTCTATTATGTTTGTATAATATGGATTTTTCGCACTCCATTCAGACTTTGTTTCCGCTTTGGTCGACTTCACTTCGGCTACGACTTCGATTACTGGGGCTTCCACAACCTCTTCCTCAGAAGTGATTGGAATTTGAAGTGCCGCCATTGCAGGAATAGCCTTATCGACCCACTGCTGCCATTCCGGTTCAAAATCAACGTCACATAATTGAATTTCAGTAGTACGGTTAGCTCCAAGTTCGAGAAGTTTGTTGTCCCAATCTATGCCTGCTTGACAAAATTCATCGTACGAAGTATCACCAATTGCGCAAATTGAAAAATTTAGGCCGTTTAATTGGAGACTGGATTCACATACTGAAGTCCACAAATCTTCGGCGTTATCAGGCATTTCACCTTCTCCCCAAGTTGAAGTAATAATCAGAATTCTTTTGTGATTAGCGAAATTTGCCGCTCCAAAACCGTCCATATCATACACTTTAGCGTCGAGACCCGCCTTGTCTGCAAGTTTCTTGGTGCTATCTGCAAGTTCTTCGGCATTACCGGTCTGTGACCCAAAAAGGATTGCTAACGAATTGTCATTATTGGCTGCCATAGAGTCACCACTGCTCAATCACGAGCAATGCTCCCTATCGGCGGGGGTAATTGAAGGTTCGGAAATGCCATTGACATGGACTGAACTTGCACATAATTCAACCGATTAACACAATACCTACTGCCCTCTAGGGGAAACATGGCGCATGAGATAGTGATGCTTGGCACTGGAAATGCTTTTCTGCCAAACGGTAGGCACCATTCCTTCGCCATATTTGATCAGCGGCATATCATAGATGCACCGCCTACAGCACTAATCTCATTACGTCAAAAGGGCTTGAAAGTAAGCGATATTGAAACTATATTCATAACTCATTTACACGGTGACCATATTTTTGGCTTACCTTTTCTATTGCTTGAAAGAACCTATATTTCAGATCGTGAACTAGTTAATCCGTTGACTATAGTTGCAGCACCCGGTGCTAGGCAACGTATCGAGCAACTGTGTGATATTGCTTACCCAGGGTCGATGGAAAGGATACTAAAAAAGGTAAGATGGGATGAAAATAGCAAGGGTAGGACTGAGGATGGATGGTCTTGGGAGAGATTTATGGTAAATCACGATGATTCTGTCGATCCTTTTGGCTATGCGTTCTCCTCAGATGATGGTGCTAAATTTATCCACAGTGGTGATTCTGGCCCTTGTGAACCGTTATACAGCGCAATATCTGATACTGATTTAGTGATTATTGAAATGGCCATTCCTGAATGGGTACCAAGTGAACACCATCATAAACCATCAGATATTGATAATTTAAGTAAAGCTCATACCAACAAGAAATTCATCATAACTCATACCTTCATCGACTCAGCAAATTCTTCGTTTGAAAAAATAACTGAAAAGGTATTTCCACAACACCAAAATAATGTCTACCATGTTGATGATGGAACAGTTATTTCATGGGATAATTTTTGGCAAGTTGGCGAAAAGTAATAAAAAATATTTAACCTCGAATTGGTGTCCAATTGGGTATTGAAAATCAAATCCATAAGGCATACTTATGAGGGGGACTCGGACTGGGAGAGTCATCGCGCATTTGTCTTTATTGGGATTTGCCGACTTGTAGGAGGAATAAACAGTTGACTGAGAACATATTCGATGGGTATCTCTCTCGGAACACTTTGTTCACAAATAAGGAATTCCTCCGCCATAATTACCACCCAGAAAATCTACCGCACAGGAAAAACGAGATCGAAATTCTTTCGTTTAATCTTGTTGAAGCATTGAAAGGACACATTCCATCTAATATGACATTGTATGGTGTTACAGGAGCAGGAAAAACCGCGGTCACTAATTATGTTTGTAACCAACTTGAAGAGAAAGGCAAGCAATTAGATCGCCCTGTTCAATCAATAATCGTCAACTGCCGTCAAATCGATACTCAATACAGAGTGTTAAGCCATATTGGGAATTCATTACTGGAAGATTATGAGATTGATGAGATACCATTCACAGGATGGCCAACTGACCGAGTATTTGGAGAACTAGTAAAACGAATGGACTCTAGAGAGGGAGTATTTGTCATCGTTCTAGATGAGATTGACCACTTGGTCAAGAAGGTTGGCGATGACTTATTGTATAATTTGACCAACCTGAATTCTTCGCTAAAGAAGGCACGTTCTTGTGTAATTGGCATTTCCAATGATTTGAAATTTACAGACTTCCTAGATCCTAGAGTTAGATCTAGACTTGGCCAACTCGATGTGATTTTCAATCCTTACGATGCCCAACAATTACAAGATATCCTCAGAGAAAGAGTCACTATAGCACTACAAGAAAATGTTCTTGGAGATGGCGTCATTGAAATGTGTGCAGCTCTGGCAGCCCAAGAACATGGAGACGCAAGATGCGCACTTGATTTGCTTAGAGTCTCTGCTGAAAAAGCAGAATTGGGCGGGTCGCTCAAAGTAGAGCAAAGTCACGTCAAAATTGCTCAGCATCAAATTGAAGCAGACCAAATGACACCGGTAATAGCAAAGTTACCAAACCAACAAAAGATTGTTCTTTCATCAATTTTAATCAATGAGAGGAACGGTTTGAAAAATATACAAACCGGAGAAGTTTATTCAATTTACTCTCAAGCATGCCGGTATTTAGGAACCAATGCACTGACCCAAAGAAGGGTTTCTGGTTTAATTTCTAATTTGGACATGTTGGGACTGATTACTGCTAGAACAATAAGCAAGGGGCGTTATGGACGTTCCAAAGAAATTAATTCTTGCATTCCACAAAACATTAATCCAAGTGAAATAATGACAAACTCCGAACCAGAATTACAAGGAATGTTCAATAATATCTACAAATATCAGACTAGATTGTGATTTTAACATATTTTTATGGTTCGGTGTACTTATAATCACATGGCAGGTGGGCAGCGCATGAGCGAAGTTAATGAGACGGAAGAAGGATTTGTTCAGATGATTCTGAACCCATCCAAAACTATGTCAAACTGGTTCGTTGGTATTGGTATGTTGGGAATATTCCTAGCAGTCCTCAACTTGATGGGTGAAGTTCACCCCAACTACCGAGTTTCTTGGGGAGGGGTGTTTACCTTTGAAGCAACTAACAAGGCTTTTGAAGATTTAGACACTGCTTCCAGTTTTGTAATCTCTGATGCGATATTCATCGCCCTGTGCGGTGGACTAGCGGCAATTGGTTTGAAGACAATAAACAACCAAGAAGGTGGAATTCAATCTTGGCTGAAATCAATTTTTGTTAATGACATCTGGATGTCCCTAGCTGACCCTGACCTTGGAGGTTGGTTCAAGACACTTGGTGCGTGGTGTTTACTACTTGGTGTAGTCAACTATCTTTACTTCGGCATATGTGCAACTGGGTGGATTGATCCTGGAGTGTATTCGGTAACAATCGGATTGATGGCTTTTGGATTTGCTTTGATTTACTCGGCTAATTCACCAGAAGCAGAGGAAATAAGGGCTTGAACTAGAACTCGTGGCCGTTTCTCTTTAACACGCCGTCCATAACCCCAAGAATTAGGCCACGCCATAATGACATACTCCATTGCAAAATCAAGCCTTTTAGTCCAAAGTATACTAGAATCCTGTTACCATCACTGGTTGCTAAAGCACTACGATTAACAACTCCAAGGGGACCGCGCCAAAGGATTATTTCTTGGATTATTATCATGGAAATAGAAACTATCAAAACATTCGTCTGCCACCATGTTTCAATCTCCTCCCAATTCCGCTCACTAGTAGTCAAAAATAAGTAAAAGAACGGTAGGCTACTTGCTATTGCAACTATCCATAGTGGCAATACTGCGAGAACCATAGTTGAACTGCCAATAAAATCTAGGTCTGGACCCTTCCTACGACGTTTCGGATATTTTCTCATAATTCTAACGTGTGCCCGAGCATCTCTCAAACGCTTAGCAAGGAATCGCTTTCTACCAGATTCAGCAACATGGGCAACTACTGCTTCAGGAGCGTAAACAATTGTCCCACCATTATCAATTAATTTCAAACTAACTTCCATATCCTCTGCATGATACCAACTAGGATGAAAACCTCCAATTTCAATTAAAGATTGACGATGAAACATTGAACAAGGTCCGTTAGCCAAACTTGTTCTTCTTGGTCGTGAACGATATTTTGATTCAATTTCTACTGAGCGTAGATGGCTAACTAGGTCATTTGCACGTTCAAATATTGTTCGCCCAGTAACTGCTACAATTTTTTCATCGCTAGTTAGTGGAGTGGCCTCGCTAAACAAATTGGAAATCCAGTTTTGTGATGGTCTAACATCTATATCGGTAATTGCTACCCATTCTCCCCGGCTATTATCCAAAGCCAATTTACGTCCTGCTGACAAACCTTCTGCATCTTGGATTAAAATATTGGTTGGGATTTCATCATCCGGTGCGTGCCATGCGAGCAATTTATCTTTCGAGCCATCTGTAGAACCGTCATCAACGGCAATAATTTCAAGTGGCCGATAGGTTTGGTTTTTTAACGCTTCTAGGCAGCCATCTACCCAATCTTTTCCATCTCTAACACATACTGTGATTGAAATTAGCGGATTCCCTAACGCAGTCATCCAATCACCTCAAACTGTGATAATATATTTCGACATCTTTCTTTTACTGACAGAGAAGTAATTTGAACGACTACACCAACCTTTGGTTGGCCATAGATAACCACGGTACCAATTGGCGCTAAGCAATGAATTATGATTGGGGCTAAGTCTTCTTCTCCTTCAACATTGATTAATGTCTTTTGATTACTTGCTAATGCTTGTTTTATTGAACTTATCATTGATGGTGAGATATGACCCGGTGGATTGTTATTGTGCAAATGATTTTGAAACTGTACAGTAGATACCTTTTCCGAATCATCTAACTCTTGCCGTTTTGTCATGCCATCGATTATCCCGATATCTGGAACTATCTCCAAATCTAACATGGTTGCCACAGATACATCACCCACTGCCACAATAGATCCATGAATTGGTGATAGAGACTCTAGTGCTTCAGTCATTGCCACCTCTGGTAAGTCTTCAGGCCCAGGAAACAAAGAACCCATTGGAGTTTTTAGTTCAGAATCTAGTGAGTAGTTCATCTTCAACATTTGTTGAGTTTTATCATGTTCAATCCATGGATTACCATCCGTGTCAATAACTCCACTTCTAATTCTAGTACTACTGATAATGGCCCCTGAGTAATCAATCATATGAGGAACTTCTAGTATCGATAATTCACCCAAGCCTGAAGATTTACGCATTCGGTTTATTTGATCACAATTACTGGTTGTTTCCGGCGTGGCTACTATCGCATCCGCTTTTTTATGCACAGGAGCTGGCCCAAATGCATCATTGAGAGTGAATATCTTGACACCGTGGTGAGATTTTTGATTCAACCAATCAAGAATTTTATGAGTTCTATCTTCATAAGATTGTATTAGGTTGGATTTTTTGCTAGCCAAGGTGTCATTAACAACATGTATTTCGACACTTTTAGACCTTGAAATAGCCACTGAAAGTAGTAATTTGTGACCGGCATGAAACCTATCAAAGGTCCCTCCAACCAAGCAACATTCAAACTTGGAACCAGTTGCCATGGTTATACTGTAATCTCTTTCGCCTTTGAGTTAATCGCTAAAATTTGAGCAAGAATGGCTATTTGTAGCCTCTAGTAAAATGAGCACTGTGCCCCAGCTCCTAACGGCCTATTTCATCGCAATGCTCCAAGGCCTGACCCTCGGTGCTGGGGCGTGCTGTTTGATAGGGTGGTTGTCTTGAGTTCATCCTGACGTCGCACAAGGACCCATAACCTATCAATTGGTTTACCGCTTTTGCACCAAAATTCACTCCCCTAAGGGTCATTTTGGTCTTCGATAGCGGACCGCACATTGGTATCGGACTTCATTGCAATTTCACAGTAGCTCCGCCCGATGTTGCTAGTGCGGCAACTTCGTCTAATCGTTATGCTAAATGAAGCCATCGTTCATACGAGGTTTTTGTAAAAAGATATTCCAAATAATAAGGATGCGATTTCTTCGTCTCCTTCGTTGAAGATACTTGCAGAAAAGTCTGGCCATTCTTGGAACTCTCTGAGCAAGTACCCAACCATCGGATGAGTTCGACCAGGTGCAACATCAGTTGATTCTTCCAGACTTGAAATCATGTCGTACAAATCCATTAAAGAATCTTTAGCTTCACAGTCCGTCATCACCGGAATAAAAATTATCTCTCCACTACTTGGTATGTTTCTGGTAAAACGCTTCGGAAAACCTGGAGGACCACAGACCTCTCCATCCAATCTAGCAATTAATGCTGGCCAAGGCAATCTATTGGCTGCCAGCCATCGCCTTCCCGCAGAACTACTTAGTTGATTCAATAACCAGTTTGATGAATCATCATACCACCATTTATACGGGAATAACTTCATGTAATTCCTCATTGAGGTACTGGAAATAACTTCACCATTCATCAGACTTGTAACATAACTACTCCAATTGTAAAGAATTGAATCCTTCGGATGAATCATTGAAGCATTTCTCACCTTATCTAAGACTCCAAAACGGTCATTGTGTTCTACAGAATTATTTGGAAATAATGTAGCAAGTATCTCTTGAGCAAAAAGGGGACCATCTAGCCAATAATCAACCGAACGTTGAATTAATTCAGTAAAATCATCTGGTAACTCTTTACTGGCTAACAAAATACAAGCAGAAAGATTGACCGCTGACTTTGAGTCAAGGAAATGCGACATCTGTATTAGCAATTGATTATTTTTGACAAAATATTCAGAAATATAGATTATTGATTTCTTCTGCCAAGTTCTACTGCCTTTAGAAAAACTAGAAATTATTACTTCAATATTGTCGATGTTTATTTCCAGTAAATCTGCCCACTTATTGGGTAGATTTCCAACGATCCTAATCCATCTGCTTTTCCTATTTCTATTTGGAGTAGCAATCCATGCCGCCAATGGATTATGAAGTTCTATTTTATTGGCCCATTCCTCATTCCCCTCTGGATAGAAATTCATAGCCTGCCAAATCTCCTTACGATATTCAAAATTGGCTTCCTTATTTGTCAAACAATCTAAGTCCCATGATTTGCCAGAATGTGACCTGACAAGTTCTTCCGCATTTCGAGGCACTGAGTTGTGTGTAATTGGTGAGGAAACGTCAGGACCTGTGCTAAGTTTAATGGTCAGAGAATGCTCTCTTGAAAGTTGAAGTTTTACTGTCGCTAATTCCCGCAATGATACTAATTTTGCTAACGCTGAATTTATCTCCGTTATATCCCCATGCTTTGTCACTAGTAATCGACAATTATTTTCTCTCAAAATATACTCTAAGAAATCTAAATTCGCTAATATTGGCCAATTCCATTCAACTATGAATTCCAAATCACCCTTTGCCTTGATAAATTCAATTAGTGATTTCATACCGATTAGTGACAACCCCGAAACTTCAATATTACCGGGGTTTTTGCTAACCCATTCACATTCACCAAAATCCCGTGAAATATCCCTTAGTAAAGCAAGTGATAATGAGTTATTTGAGTTACTTGAGTTACTTATCAAACTCTTGGAAAGTGTTCTGTATCTCGCATTTAATTTAACAGAACTCATTCTTGGGTGTTTCATTTTTAACCAATTCGATAAGCAACCAATGGGCAAAATTGTTTTTTGCGGTTTTATCAGATTATTGCGCATCACCACACAACCGTGAGAAAACGAATTAATCAGCATAGATGAATCTACTTTGGAAGTTAAATGTGCATGTAGTCTATTTTTCCATGAAACTGAAATGTCAGAATCTACGATCTCACCAATTTTATTGTCGCCACTTGAGAGAATCTCCGGTAAATTTTCTTCCGACATGGCAGGAGCGTCAAACCAAGTACCTGCGTTAACGTTCCATTGTTCATCACTGTTTAGTAAATTAGCTCTAACAATCGCAAAGGAATTAGATTGCTCAAACCATCCTTCAATGGTACCGAGATTGGATTTATTTGGTGGTTGTACTTTTTCTAAAGTTATTTTAGAATACCAATTTATCGAACTAGACTTCACTGATGCCCATCTTACCCCCATGCTTCCACTGGAATCTTTTTCCATTGAATCAATATCGAGATAAGGGTTTTCTGGTAGGCTAATTAGTGATTTAGGCGGATTTTTCACATAACAAAGAATGATTATTGGGCCTTTTGATTCTAGGACAACAGCATCATGATTTTGTGGGAGATTTATAGCGTGGAGTTTGTATAATGCAATATAATCTTCATCCAAACGCATCCTACCTTGTTTGGTTATCTTGTGTATTGCCCCCCTGATGCCACTAGATTCATTACGTGACACTAAACCTTTATTTCTTAATTGACTAAGGGCGAGTGATGCATGCGGAGTTCTGATTTTAAGCGACTTCGAAATTTGTGAAACGGAGCCACCTGAGTCGATTAACCAACTCAATATCCTACGATGATAACTACTTCTAATCCTTTTATTGGACAATAATGTCACCTTTAACCACACCAACAGAAGTTTGTTTATAATTTTAGCCATTAATCCACCTTATAGTTACATTAAGTTACGTATTTCTATTGGAAAAGTACGGAGTAACTTACAACCAGTCATGACAAGTTCACTTTTTACACTTAATTTAGTACCTAAATGTAACGACTTAGTAAAAATGGAGCAACTATTATATCAGCGACCGGCGTCCTGTAGTTTAGTGGCAATTATCCAATGGATATGCGCTACGTGACAAAGAGATGATATTGATGAAAACAACCAGAATCCGTGAAAAGATAAAGAAATTTTTAGGCGACCGACCCCGAAACACTGCGGAGATTTTGGAACACATCAATAGCACAATGCGCCATGGAACCACCAGTCAGCAACTTGGTAATGTACTATCAAAGGACAAAGACATTGTCAAAGTCGGCTACATCAAGCGATCTGGAATACTCTCAGGCGGCTACGACATCTGCGAATGGGCAACAAGAATATGGGTTTCTTCAAACTGCCCTGGGTGGGAAGAAGGCACACCAATTATTATTGACCAAGAAGGCAATGTAACAACTGGCTCCCCGCCAGAAAATAAATACTGATTTTAACCAGTCAGTATTCTATGAAAATGGTGTACACCCATCTCCATTTTTGGAGAGTAGCGCCCCCTATCATACAAACTTGATTTCATCCCTCTAAAACAAGCTTCAACTATCTCTTGGTCTTGTAACTCCACTAAGTCAATATCCCCTCCAGCACCTAAACCAACTTTGGTTTGGTCTACAACCAAACCGTGATATTGTACAATAGTCTTACCACATCCATTTGGATTAACAAGATTTATCGATAAACCCCAAGGATAAAAATTGAGCATTAGGTTCGGAAATAGCCACCAGTAATATGCGGCGATTGATTTCCCATAATCTACATGACTCTCCGGCAAGTCAAATTTTGCCTCACCCTCTTTAGCAAATCCGATCTGTAGCACACCATTATCGAATAATTGTGTTTCATAAGATGAATAGTCTAGTACTGAATTAAGTTCGGTGTGAACGAATGGTATGTGAAACCCTTCCAGAAAATTATCAACATATAACATCCAATTAGTGTCAAGATGATGGGTTTTGTCAAGTTTTGAGTCAAATTGGAAATCTTCAATATTAAGGAAATTCATTCTGTCTTCAACAACTGAAATGAATGATTCAAATGAATTATCATTTTCTAAATTGGCAAATAGTAGACCCTGCCAATTTTTTACTTTGCTAGAAGGCAAGTCATCTGAACTTGATGGGAAATTTTTTGCTTGATCAAACTCTGGCATATACTTTAGTTTCCCACAAAGATTGAATGTCCTTCCATGATATGGGCATTTTATTGTTCGACGATTAGTTGAAACTTCTGACAAAATCATACCCCGATGAGTACAAACATTAGATAGACAGTGAAATTCACCAGATTCATCTTTTGTAAGCATCATTGGATTATTACCGATTGAAACTGGTATAGTCGTTGAATGTTCCAGCATGGATACATGCCCAACAAAATTCCAAGTCGTAAAGAATTTCCCTAGTAGTGAATTGTATAACGATTCATCTGTATAGTAGTTCGAAGGTAATGTTTTGGCTTTGGCAATTTCTGGATGAATCACATCCATAATATCACCATTCAAGAGTGGTAAATCGCCATGGCGTCTTCAACAGACGCTCCTTGACAGATAATTGCGTGAGATGCTGCCGCCATTTTTACTGCTTCTTTGGTATCCTTTTGATGAATATTTCTGCCGGTGGCTGCACCTCGGCAATTACCAATATTCATTTGCTGCCACAAACGTTCTAGGAACTCATCAGCAGGTAATGTCCCACCACCTGAACAAATAATACCAGTGCGTCCTGCGGCTTCAACGGCAATTGCTAGTGACTCCGAACGAGACATACCCTCAAATTCAGCTGGATAATTTACTTTGGCAAAGTCGGCCCCAATGCATGCCGCTACCCCTGCTGCACCTGAAATCAATTGTGGGTCTTTTTCATTGCCCACTGCAGCACCTCTTGGATACATCCAAACAACTGAAATCATGCCAAGTTCGTGTGCTTGGCGAATTAATTGTGCAGCCTCAGACATCATTTCATGCTCGTACTCACTACCGATATAAATTGTATAACCGATACCAACCACATTTATTCCATTGTGAACCAAAGACATGACATCATCCATATCCCAAAGTGCTTGAGATACTGGATCTCTTTGTTTAGTTTTAACTAAATGAGATTTTGAATTCAACTTGACAAGGTAAGGGATGTCTGGATAATCTCTCGCATATTGAGCAATTAATCCAAGTTGACCTGCAAGTACTCCAATAGTTCCTTCCTGATGACATTGATTGCCGATCTCAAATAGATGTGCAGGGTCGTTAGAAGATAGTGGTATTTTTTGACCCCCATCGTAAAAATCGTCATTGAGATGTTCAATTTTTTGGTCGCAGGCAAATAAGTTCATTCTTCCTGTGCCAGCAGTTGCAGCATCCATATTATCAATGAATGTGTCAATAAGTTCGTCTGGAACATCTGCTGGAACATTGTATTTTACCATCTCTAACACCGTGTAGATTAGTTGCCAGTAAAGTTAGCTACACGCTTTTCGACATATGCAGCTATTCCTTCTTTTGCGTCAGTGCTGTTAAACAGTGATGCTTGTAATTCTCTTTCTAATGCAAGATGATACTCGAATGGAATTTCTGGACCCGTTTGTACGGACCTCTTGATATTTCCAACAGCCTTAACAGCCTTATTTGGCAGAGTAAATTGAGTGCACCAATCGAGCACATCTCTTCTGAAATCTTCTGCTGAGCCTTCCCAAATGTGATTGATTAGGTTACAGGATTCTGCATCCTCAAAAGACATCAGTTCACCAGTTACCATCATTTCAAGCGCCTTTGCTTTACCAATTAGTCTAGTTAGTCTTGCAGTACCACCTGTACCTGCTAGCACACCAAGATTTATTTCAGGTAGTCCAACCTTACCAGCGTTCTTTCTAGCAATTCGAATATCTGCTGCCATGGCAATTTCCAGTCCTCCACCAACGGCGTGACCGTTGATAGCACAAACAACTAGCTTAGAGGTTTGCTCAAATCTTGAAAGAGTTTCATTGGCGTGAAGACAAAAGTTGTACTTGAAACCAGGTGTTACGGAGTTAAGCATCTGAATTGATGCACCAGCAGAAAAGAAAGATGCGCCGTTGCCCGTTAGGACAATACAAGTAACATCGTCATTGAATCTCGCTTTAACGACAGCCTCATCAATATCCCTCATCATTTCATGAGTGTAGGTGTTTGGCGAGCGGTCATTAGGTCCATCCAATGGTTCTCCAGCAGAATTTGATGACAATTCAATTACTGCAATCCCGTTATTTGTGACTCCATAATTGACCAGTTTGTTTGGCATTGGCTCAAGTTTTAATCCATAAAGGTCGCTCATGTGTCCTGCGAGAATGACTAGCATTATGAATAAATCGCATTCAACTTTCTGGCAAGGATACCTTATCTGAATCTTTAGCGAATGAAGTTTTTCCACCGCTTTTACGTACACCATTCCACTGACTTTTCACTGCCATTGCCGCCTCAGAAGGCTCCCAATCATCTCTTTTTAGTGACTTTCTAAATGGCATTCTTCTAACGCCTCGACCCATTGATTTGGGATCTTTTTTCAACATAAACGGGTTTACAAATCGGTAGAGAATACTCTTGAACAAAGTTGGCCGGAATAGCTTTCCAATCCAAACCAAACCATCGTTGCGCTTTTTTTGGTCTTTCATCCAGCTCTTGCACATCATTTTGAAGGTTCTGTCACCTACTCTGTTCATCAGCCAGCGATTAGCAACACTAGTCTTGACGTAAGGAAGCAATTGTTTTCTAACCTCTTGTTCATAATCACACTCGCCTAGAATATCCTTGGCTGCTAATACTCCTGACCAAATAGCCATACGCATACCAAAGCCCCACATGAAGTCCTGCAAGCCGCCCGATTCACCGACATAATATCTGCCATCCTGCAGATAATTAGCATTAATCGTAAAATCTCCTTTACCGCCAACTCTCTTAATTGGTTGGCGATTAAGTTCAGGGTAGTGCTTATCGTACCAAGCAATGGTTTCGTTAAGAAACCGGTCACTTTTTTTCTGCTTGCGCCACAAGCAGGTGCAAATCAATCCTATGCCATCGATAACAATCAGATATGAGTATGCACCTGGGGCAAGTTTGTCATTCAATTGGAATGCTATATGATTAGGGTGGTCTGTGTGAAATATTTCACCATATGCAACTGCTGATGTCCCTTTAGGCCCACAAGCGATTATTTGACAATCTTCCTCTTTCACTTTAGTTTTGTAATGTATCTTGGCACCAGCAGCTAAGGCTTGACGTTTGATTCCTTGGTCAATAGTGTGGCTTGATGTCCCTCGCTCAACGATTCGGTAAGAAACTTTGGGACTTCTTGCCTGAGTTATTTCATCGTCGGGATGGATAAGGTCGACTTCGGTGAATTCTGTAGCTTTAAATTCAGATGTATCAAAGCCCCATTGTGTCAATTGGTCAAAGAAATCAACATCCATACTCCAATTTTCTAAGGCTTGGAAGTCTCCATCAAATCGAGCACCAGAATCGTCCCTAATATCATGGACATGAACTTCATGTCCTGCTTTTGCCAGAATTGTTGCTGCTGCTAAACCTGAAAGGCCCGCTCCCATGATATTGATGGGACTTCGCTCCGCCATGTACACGGTAACGAGGCGAGAGGTTTGAATGATGCGTTTCCCTCGCTTCACCATGGGCGGAGATATTTTCATCATGGAAGCCCAAAAAAATCTAGATCACCAAGGTCTGCTAGATAAGTTAGATTTATCCGGCTGCGGTGCTGTAGTGTCATTTTTAGGCATTACTAGGGGGCATGATGATGGCGTAGAGATATATCGTTTAGAATTCGACGCCTGGCAAGATAAGCTCGGCAATGTTCTACATCAATTAGCCGTAACTGCAATCGAAAAATTTGGTATCGCCAAAGTTGCAATGGCGCATCGCACCGGTCCAGTAAATGTGTCAGAAAATATTGTCTCAATACATGTTGCCAGCCCCCATAGGAAGCAGGCCTTTCAAGCGTGTGAATGGTTGATAGATGAACTAAAAATTCAAGCACCAATATGGAAAAAAGAAGTTTCCGAACATGGTGAAAAATGGAAAGCAGGATTGGGGTGAAATTGTGGAGAAAAATATTAGAGCAGTCGTTGACATAACTGAAAAGTTGATAATTAAGAGAACAGCAAAGGCGACTGGACTTCTCAAAATATCGAAAGCTGCTCGAACTGCGATTAATAATGATGAGGTCAAAAAGGGCAACGTCATAGAAGCCTCAACTATTGCTGCAATACAAGCGGTAAAAGAAACTCCAAGGATAATTCCCCATTGCCACCCAGTACCACTAGAGGGTTGTGATGTTAACTGGAACCTAGATGAAGATGGTCTTCGCTGTGATGTTAGCGTTGTAGCACACTACAAAACAGGCATTGAGATGGAAGCAATAACCGGAGTGTGTGCTGGCCTATTATGTGCTCTTGACATGATAAAATCATTTGAAAAAGATTCTACAGGACAGTATCCTAATACTGAAATTTGTGGTGTAAGAATAATTGAAAAAGTGAAATCAAGTTAATTAAAATTGACCGCATCATTCATTGGATGGTCATTACCATAGTGATACATGGGCAAGGTATCTGACCTATCTAACCACTTTCTCGACGCCGTGGACATGGCCGCAATAGCAAGTGCAAAATGGCGCGGAAAGGGTGACAAAATGGCTGCTGATGATGCGGCTGTAGAGGCGATGAGGAGTACTTTTGACAAGGTACCATTCGATGGTCGAGTCGCCATTGGTGAAGGTGAAAGAGATGAAGCACCGATGCTCTTTATTGGTGAACAACTTGGTTCTGAAATAGGCAATCCACTAGTACCGGCTATCGACATAGCTGTCGACCCGCTTGAATGTACCAATAATTGTGCAGATAACCTACCTAATTCAATTGCAGTCCTAGCCGCAGCACCAAGAGGAACTCTGCTCCATGCCCCAGATTGTTACATGGATAAAATTGCCGCTGGGCCAGAGATGGAAGGCCACATTAGTCTTGATGCAGGGGTTGCATACAACATCGAACAAGTCGCATCTGTGCTAGATAAACCAATTGAAGAAGTTCGTATTATTGCGCTAGATAGAAAGCGCCATAATGACCTATTCAAGGAGATTAAACAAGTTGGAGCACAACTGCACTTACTTGGAGACGGTGACATCTCGGCTGCGCTATGGGCTGCTAGGCCAGATGGGGAACATGATATGCTGCTAGGCATCGGAGCCGCACCAGAAGGAGTAATCACTGCAACTGCAATACGTGGAATTGGCGGTGTTTTTGAAGGCCGATTAGTGTTTAGATCTGATGAAGAAGAAGCCCGTGCCGAACAAATGATAGATGATGATTTAACCAGGCTTTGGGATGCTAAAGATTTATGTCGCTCAGATGACGCAATATTCGTAGCCTCTGGAGTTTGTGATGGCTACCTACCGGGTGTGAAAATTTTGGAAAACGGCGACATGCACACCTATGCAGAACTAATTGATGTACAAGCAGGCACTTTGACAAGGCATGACCGTATTCACAAACAGTGATTATATGTCGCAAATAGTAAGAATTGAAGTTCGATTACCGGATGGACATTGGGCTGGCGAAGCTACCCGGGAAAACCCATCCTCCACATTACAGATAATCGAAACCATGCCTCTTGGCAAGGGGAGAGGAACAGCTCAAATTAGTACTGATGAACTATTACTAAACCAATTAGAGCATTTATCTAGCGTGGAGTCCGTCAATTTACTTGACGGTAACAAGGCTACAGTGACAATAGCCAGCGGTGGTGGTGGATTTATCAAAGCCTTACGCGTTGTTGGCGTAGTCCCAAGAACTCCTTTTGAAGTGATAGATGGGTGGGCTGACTGGACAATACAGTGTTCACCCAGTCAAGCTAAACAATTAGTCGAGGAAATAAATTCAGACGAGATACCTATGCGTTTGAAGTCAACTCGCTCAAGTGATGATAAACTACTAACTGCAAGACAAACACAGATTTTTGAATTGGCCAAACGCAGAGGATACTGGAACATACCTAGAGAAATTTCAATCACTCAGTTAGCCGAAATAACCGGTTCCTCCAAATCTACAATCTCAGTTATGCTTCATGCTATCGAAAGTAAAATAGTGGACACATTTTATGACGAAATTATATAGAAATACGAACATGTTCGCAAAGACAATAAGCAAGACCCATTCTTGGGAGGGACATGGACAACCTACCAAACACTTGGGACGAATGGATAACAAATTTTGGCGATTGGCAACAAAGAGTTGGATTCAATCCTGATTGGTTAGGGGACTTTGAACTCTCAGTTTTGTTTGACTGGGAACGTGCAGGAGATGTAATTGAATTTGGCGACTATGAAGGTCGAGCGAAGTGGGAGAGAGCACTTCAGGTACCTCACCAAAGCATGCGAGATGCACTAATTGCGATGATTACTGTTCAAGGAGACACAGAATTTGCATCTGTTGAACAGCAGAGACATCTACTCGCATCAGCACCCACTGATTACGACAGATATGCTGCTGCTAGAATCATGGCTGAAGAACAGCGCCATGGATGGCAAATGGCCTATCTATTGATGACATATTTTGGCCAGCAAGGACGTAGAGAGGCTCAAAAACTACTAGAAAGGAATGCCCAAGACGGCGACCGATTACTTGGTGCTTTCAACCGTCCAATGCCACATTGGCTCGACTTCTTCTGTTACACTATGTTTGTTGATCGTGACGGTAAATTTCAACTCGGAATGCTATCGACTTCTGCATTCAAACCTCTTGCTGCTTCAATGGGACCAATGCTCAAGGAAGAATCATTCCACCTGGGAACTGGTTCCAATGGCCTTAGGAGAATCATCAAGGCTGGTGTTATACCGCTAGATATGCTTCAAAGGTACATCAATAAATGGGTATCGACCGCTCATGACCTGTTTGGTGTCGATGCTTCATCATCCGCTCATTGGGCGTATGTATGGGGAGTCAAAGGACGCTGGGACGAACGTAAAAAGCAGGATGCTGGAATTGAGGTTAACAAAGAAGTACTCAATGAAGAAGGTCGTGGACATTACCATGATGAGATTGTCAGAGAAGTTGAGAAACTTTGTGGCTACTTACCAGAGGGTGTTGAGAAATTGTATGTTCCTCACGAAAACTTCAATCGCGACATCGGGGCTGCCAAAGGCAGTAACTTCAATGTAGACGGAACTCCTTTCCAAGGTAACGACGACGATTGGCAAGCTTATCTACACGAAGTAATGCCTAGGAAACAAGACGAAATAGACCTCAAGGAATTATTCAATCAAGAGTGGATTGCTAACAAACCAATGTCTACAAGACAAATCGATTCTGGCATTGGCGCCAGCGCTTGAATCTTTACGGTGGTCACATGATCCCAGTCTCGCTGTACGGTATCAACGTCGAAAGATGTGAAAATTTCTATGAACAATTACCCACTTTAGTTGCTGACAGTATTGATGACGAAGATTATTCCAGAACTTTGTTTGCTATACAAGATAAAGCATCTATGGAACACATTCAGGTCGCAGAAGAATGGTCAAACCGAAAGCCCTTTGCCTTCCCAGAAGAAATAGTCAACGAGATAGAAATGATTATTCGAACTGTTTCATATCCGGATGTGGCCCTGCTAGAACATTTGCTTACCATTGACGAAATAGACACACAACGAATTTCTGAATGGATGCATTTTTCAACAAACCTGTACCCAATCTACAGCCAAAAAGCCTGTCAAGCGCTAACAGATTTGGGACTAGAAACCCCGTTCAATCTAGGAGACATGGCTAGTTATGGCCTGTACGTCTCGCGCATCGAAGGACTCAAAATGTATGCTCCGGCAAAGGGATTACCGGAAATAGGATTACCTCGATCAAGAATGCTCCAATTAGGTTTGGAGCGGTTTGAATGAGTAGTTTAGCAATTCATTTAAAATTATTTACAGTTGCAGTAATATGGGGATTTGGTTGGCCTGCAGGCAGAGTTGTAGCTGGTGACGTTCTACCATTTACCGCATCTTGGATTCGTTATATCATAGCCACATTCTGCTTTTTGGCTTATCTTAAATTTTCAAAGCAGTGGATGTTGCCAAATAAATCAGAGTGGAAGATATTATTCTTGATTGGGTTTTTCTCAACTTGTGTCTATCAAGCATTCTTTATGTTTGGAATGCAATATACCGCAGCTGGTGATGCTTCACTCATGATTACCTTCAATCCTATTTTTACTGCAATATTAGCAGTTATATTCCTCAAGGAAAGTATGCATAGAAATTTAATCACAGGATTATTGATGGGGATTACCGGGGTTGGAATATTATTTTACTACTCACCCAATGTGGACATAGAGTTTGTCGATCGTGCTATTGGGGACTTGCTGATTGCAGGTGCAGCCCTTGCATGGGCTTGTAACACGATTTTAATGAAAAAAGCCATGACTGAACCTAAACATAATTCCACTAAGCCATTAAATCCGCTAGAATTAACCGTCTGGTCATCCGTAGCGGGTCTGATATTATTGACTCCAATAATGGCTGCTGAAACTGCCACACGAGGATTTATTTTGCCAAGTCTGGATGGCTGGATAGGAATAGTGTTTCTAGCAATCTTTTCTACCGTTGTTGCGTATGTGTGGTTCGCTGATGGAATAATCAAGATCGGTGCCTCGATGAGTGCTTTGTATGTTTACCTAGTTCCGCCGTTTGGAATCTTGGGAGGATACCTATTGCTTGGTGAAAAACTTGGATTGTCATTAGCATTTGCTTTCGTTCTTATTACCGGTGGCGTTTTTGTCGCCCAGATAAAAACTAAAAACGACAAGCAAGCATCATGAAGTTTAACCTATTGGGTTGACCATGTCGATTAAGACCGTGACCGTTATTGGCGCTGGAACAATGGGTGCTGGTATTGCCCAGGTTTGTGCTCAAAGTGGATGGCAAACTAACCTCTTTGATGCATTTCCGGAGGGCTTAGAAAAGGGCATGAAAACTATAGATTCATTTTGGCAAAAGGGGATTGCAAGAGGGAAAACAACCCAGCAACAAAAACAAGATTGGTCAGAAAATATAACTCAATTTACCGATATGAAAGCAGCGGTAAGACAAGCTGATTTAGTTATTGAAGCAGTACCAGAGATTCCAAAATTAAAATCTGAAATCTTTGAGCAACTAGGAAAATACACCAATCAAAGTTGCATACTAGCAACTAACACATCATCTCTCTCAATTGCTGATATAGCTACTGCTTCAGGATGTCCAGAAAGAGTGATTGGTATGCATTTTTTTAATCCCGTACCAATTATGAAATTGTTGGAGTTAGTTAGACACGATTTGTGTTCACAGAAAACCATTGAAATTGCCCAACAAGCTGGTATGCAAATGAATAAAACCACAATTTTAGTAAATAACATCCCAGGCTTCGCTACCTCAAGATTAGGAGTTGTGTTAGGAAATGAGGCCATTCGAATGCTTGCAGATGGAGTTGCAAGCGCAAAAGATATCGATACAGCAATGGTGCTAGGTTACAAACACCCGATGGGCCCGTTGGCTCTAACTGATTTAGTTGGATTGGATGTTAGGAGAGATATTCTAAGAAATCTACAAAAATCATTTGATGATGATTCATATGCTCCTCACCCATTAATGGAAAAATTAGTTGCCTCTGGTCGCCTTGGCAAAAAGACTGGCAAGGGGATTTATGATTGGTCTTCTGGTGAAGCAGAAGAGTGCCAACTTCCAAAGTGATTACTCAAAGTTTGGTTTACGCTTTTCAATAAATGCCGTTACGCCTTCTTTGAAGGCATCAGTAGTTCCAGCTGCTTCAATCAATGTACGTTCATGTTTTAGATGAATCTCGAAATCTTGCACAGACTGAACATCGAGTAGATGCTTAGTTGCCTCTTTGGTATGATTACCCCACTGGGACCATTTGAGTGCAAGTTCTAGCGCAGAATCAAGCAGAGAATCTTGTTCGACAATAGTATCAATTGCCCCTACTTGATTGGCTTTTTCTGCTGACCAAATTTCGTTTTCAAAGAAAAATCGTCTTGCGGTTTGGTCGCCGACCAAACGAGGCAGCAACCAAGTTGTCCCTCCATCAGGCGAAAGTCCCATACCAGAGTACGAAGCAGCCATCTTGGCACTAGGTGAGCCAATTCGCACATCACATGCCAAAGCTAGACCAAGTCCGCCCCCTGCACATGCACCGTTGAGAGCAGCCACACAAATGGTAGGTGATTGGCGCATTCGTACAAGTAAGGGATGGAGCACTCCAGTAAGATCTCGAATTAATTGAGGAGCATCCCCGTCTTCAATTGCCTTAGCAAATGCGTTGATATCTGCACCAGCAGAGAAAAATTTGCCCTCACCGGTTAGTACCATTGCCCGAACGCTTGTGTTGGTTAACCCGTCATCTATCGCTTTGGCGATTTCAGGCAAAAACGTTCTTGAAAATGATTGTGTTGCTGACTGGCCAGAAAACCGAATCAAGCGAACTCCATGACCCATATCGCTGAATGAAACACTCATTTTGACACCTCACAATTTGATATTGACGTTCTTGACCTTGGTGTAAAATCTTAGAGCGTCCTTACTTTGCTCTATACCAATACCAGATTTCTTCCATCCAGTAAACGCAGTTTGGGGGAAGGTAATTGGGTATTCATTAATTGAAATCATTCCTGATTCTAAATCTCTAGCGAGTTTATGAGCTCGGCTTAGATTGTTGGTCCAAATCCCATTTAGTAAACCAAAATCAGAATGATTGGCAAGTTCTAATGCCTCTGCTTCTGTCGAAAATTTAGTCACAGACAGAACTGGGCCAAATAATTCATCATTGAATAATGAGTTATCCGCTTCGATTCCAGTAACAACGGTTGCTTCCATAAAAGCACCTTCTCCATCTACTGCATTACCACCACAAACAACCTTGCCGCCTTGTGAGAGGCCTAAAGCTAATTTTTCTAGCACTTCACTCCTATGGCTAGTGTGTACTAGGCTGCCGATACGCACCCCTTCAGCCATTCCTGGCCCGACTTTCCATTTACTTACTTCAGCAACGACCGCATCTACTAATTCATCGTGAACCTCTTCATGGACAATCAATCTAGAACCTGCCCAGCACATTTGTCCAGCATTCATGAAAATACCAAAACAAATCGCTTTAGCGGCATATTTTAAATTCGCATCTGGGAATACAATATTGGCCCCCTTGCCTCCAAGTTCAAGAGTAACTGGTGTCAGATTATCACTAGCTTTTGCCATTACAGTTCTACCTGTTGGCACACCTCCAGTCAGTACCACTCCATCCACGCCTGGGTGACCTGCAAGAGCATCACCAATCAAACCTCCAGAACCGGTTATTACTTGCAAAACCCCATTTGGCAGGCCTACATCTGCTTCTTCCATTTTCTTCATCCATGCTAACAGAGAAAGTGGAGTCCATGATGCAGGCTTAGCGATTACCGTACAGCCTGAGGCTAATGCTGGAGCTATGGAACGAAGAGCTAGTTGGAGAGGGAAATTCCACGGGACAATGTGTGCGGTCACCCCAAGTGGTTGGCGTAGTGTGTAATTTAGACGATTACCCGGAACTGGTATTGTTGAGCCTTCAATTTTGTCTGAAAGACCTGCGAAGTACTCTAATGTCCATGCACCATATCTTATCTCTGATAGGGCTTCACGAAAGGTTTTCCCATTATTTTCAGATTCTATTTTGGCTAATTCTTTTGCTGCACCATATGTAGCTGCTGCCATTTTATTTAGAATTCTACCTCGTTGTGCTGGATCTATGTTCTTCCATTGAGAACTAACTAAAGCATCCCTAGATGCTGAAACACAACGGTTTACATCATTTAATGACGCTTTTGGAACCCGTGTAATGGTTTCACCTGTTGCGGGGTTTATTGCTTCGCTATAATCGCCATTTTCAGAACTAGTCCATTCGCCTGCGATGTACATCTCTTCTTCGCTCATAAACCGTCCATGAAGTGACCGTTCAAAGGTGTTCGCCTCACAATCAAGATTAGCAATTCGCCCATATCTGAGTTTTTCCATGATAAGTATATTTGACAGATTGTCCTACAAGACACATGGCTGAAACAATCGGTCTTGCTGATGCCACGGCCAGAGCGATTGCGAGCCGACCACCAAGACTGTTGATTATCGCCGGCGCAACTGGAACTGGAAAATCCACTGTTGCAATGAAAATTGCCGCCAAAAGTAACTTTGCAAGACTTCTCTCAACAGATGCTATCCGAGAAATAATTCGAACATATGACGTCGATGCTAACAACTTAGCTTTGCATCGCTCCTCTTTCTCAACCGGCGAAGCAAATGACCCTGTTCTTGATTGGCTGGATACTTGCCAAGCTGTTGAGAATGGCATAGAGGCAACAATAAACCGTGCTATGCGCGAAGGTATTGACTTGCTGATAGAAGGTGTACACATCATACCCAGCGATAGATTAATTCGCAATTGGATTGATTCCGGAGGAATTGCAGTTGGGATTATTATGGCTGTAAGCGATCAAAATAAACACAGGGCAATGATAAAATCTCGAGATGCTCACTCTTTTCGTAGACCAGATCGTTACATAGCAAATTTTGACCGAATTAGAAAGATACAGGATGGCCTTATTGAACGCTCCAAAATTTCAGCTTGGCCTGTGTTTGATATTTCGCGAGTTAGTAGCTACCACGAAAGAATTGAACATTACTTGGATATAGCTTGGAATGAGAAGCAAACTAAGCAGCGATAACAAAAGTGAAATCGGTTTCCAAAGTAGAGGAATCATCTGTGACTCCTAATTCTAATGATATCGATATAGATGATGCGTTAATCAAAGCGGTTGTGATATTCAGTATCTTCACCTCTACACCTCTTATCTCTCCATGATGGAGAAGGTCGTCGTGAATACTCTCCATTGCAATATCTGTAGCCTCTAACCGGTCTAAACCGCCATTTATCCACAATTCAGTACGGTTTTCGGCAAGCGATGGGAGTTCGTTCAACACTTCCTTTGTAGTCTCAATTACTGAATCTGAATTTGCCTCATGGGCAGAGGTTAAGCCTGCAACTTTTACACTAAAAACGGCCATTGACAATAAGGACAGAAGAAGTACTACCCCTGTCGCTAATAGCATTTGAGCTCGATCATCTTTAGTTGTTTGATATACCGTTTGGCGCATCAGGCACCACCGCCTATATTCCACAGCGTTAGACTAATTGTCCAAGCATCGGAATTAACTGTAACCAAATGATGAACTGTCACAGTGGGTCCAGAGGAACTGCCTACAAGCCCGTAAGGGTTTGATGTTGCACTATTTTTAGCAAGCCAACAGTTGGCTTGTTTACCGTTTAGTAGAGCCTCTTGCAGAAGTGTACAAGCACCATTAAAATCCGAATCATCAAGTAACTCAACAATCCTATTTTCGCCGTTTATTTCTGCATCTAATCCCAAACCATACTGCAGGACTGATTCACCCGCTGCCTCTAAACTTGCATCATGGGCTATAGAGCGAGAATCAGGCACATCAATTCTTATCAAAAATGTCGCCGACATGAAAAATAACCAAAATAACGTCAGCATTTCAAGAATGTGAATTTGGCCTTCTTCATTACTTTGCAGCTAATCCTCTCCTCAAATAGACGCAGGCACAAAAGCACCACCTGATGGATTAAGCCCAACAGTATATATTGATTCAGAAGTAGTGATTACTTGGGCAAATCCATAACTCGAATCACCGATTAGGTCTGGACTGAATACTAATAAATTAAAGGCAAGTAATGCGGCTACAATCATCATACCTGAGTGTTTGAAACCAGCCGAAAATCTGCCATTTTGCATTAGTCCTGCCATGGAGCCATTACCGATTGCTTGCATTGTGACACCATAATAGAACACAGTGACGAAAAAGAGTGGATCTATCGCCCTTATTGTCATGTTCCCAATATTTGCTCCACCAGAATCTCCGCTCCCTTCATCACCTGAGTTTGATTTTGCAATCGCTGGAATAAATATCTTACCTAGCAGAGTAATTACCCCTAAGAAAACGAAGTAAGAAGTCCATATAACCGCAATGTATGAGCCAATTGCTCTCGTTCGTTCTCCTTCTAAGAATTTGATTTCTCTTGAGTCGTTGGCCGCAGTAACCAGAATGTCAGAGATTTTTCCACCAGCCCTATCCGCTTCTGCAATAAGGGTAATAGCACGTTTAACCAAAGGAGTACCAACACGTTCTGAGAATTGTTTTATCACGTCGCTGAATTTTATCCCCCAACTTAATTGGTCAGACATCTTCTTTACTTCATCATTAAGCGCACCGTACTCTGATTTTACCAATGTCTGTACAGCAACTGTCATAGAAAGACCACCTTTCCAGTACTCCGCCATATCTCTTAGGAAATCAGGGAATTTTGCTTCAATTTCATTTTTTCTTGTCTCAACTTTTTCCCAATAGTAAGACGCTGGGTATAGTAGCAAAAAGAAGGTTAAGCCAAAGAAATTAAGGAAAATCATTGGTCTTAATTCAAGAGGTCCCAATTCTACTTTGGGACCTAACCAGAATGATTTATTGTTCATGTTAGTTGGTATTCCGTCATAAAAGTCAACAGTCATATCAAATTGTGCTGAACTGATTCTCTTCCCGTCCTCAAGCGAAAATATCGCAATCTCATATCGAGTATCTGGCTCCATATTGTCGACTTCAATATTACAAACATCACTCGCCTTGCCAGTTTTACCTTCAAAGAAATCAACCAAATTGGCATCGGAATCTCTTATAATTACTGTATAGTTTGTCGGAGTTGTTGCTTCAACAGTGCAATCGAGAGATAATGGCTGTTGGATTACTACAGTGCCTTTATTTTGTTCTGGCATTCCAGGAACATCAAACGTTTTGGCTTTGGAGACGAAATTTACCCATGGGCTTTCTGACCATTCTAGATGGTCGGCGTCATCCTGTAATATTGAACATGATTCATTTGCTTGATAAGTTGGTTTGAGGTTGCCACTAAATTCTGCAGAATAATCGTTGCCAAGGTCATCTTGAGCAGTAGCTCCACAAAACACATTGGTGAACATTGGCTCGCCATTTGCAGTCGGAATAAATCCAGAATTTGTCACCCACATGATACCCGAAGATAAACCTAAAATTACTGAGAAAAAGATGATGATATACAATTTCTTTAGCGTCTTGTCATCTTTAGGAAGATCTAGTTCAACAACTAGTTTTTTCTTTTTCTTCCTAGCCATTTTTTCACCTCACATTTCTTGATCTTTACTGCTCGTATAAACTAATACTGCATATGCCAGATGAATCATTGGGATGAATCCTAGAACGATACCATAAAGCATCCCTTCAGACATCTGAGCACCAGAACCTGAAACCCAGAACATAATTACCAGCATCACAATAAGGAACAATGGCATTGCTACGGCTACTACAATATATGATTCTGCTAACAAGGCAATTGATTCAAGGAATTGTTGTAGCCTAGTGCGGTTTTCACGCATGTAATGTTCGGCACGATTAAGGAAATACAATTTGAGATAACCTCCCGAAGATAAGGTTCCAACCATCCCTTGGAAAAACTCAGTCAACCAAATTGATGCTGCTCTATCAACACTCATCTTAATCGCGGTAATTAAGTCATAACCCAAGAGGGTGACATCTCGGTAAATTAATCCGGCGTCTTCTGAAACATCTCCGTAAATGTCTTTATTCATTGCTAATGAACGAAAGATTTTGGCTGGTGTTGCATTTGCTGCAGACATTGCAGCAGTATATGATGCTGCATATGGTAGGAACTTTTCGATTTGAGAGCCTCGCCTGTCTGCCTCTCTTTTTGCACCGCCTTTGACAAGTAAGAAGCCTGCATATGGAATGATTGCACCTCCAAGAACTAGAATTAACAATTTTAGTGGCGGAGGGAAGATTCGTGTTGCATAATCTGGACAACCGTTACCTGGTTTAGATTTATCAATTAATTCTGGTTCCCAGTATTCCCAATCTAAACACGGGTTGATTGTTGCTGGGTCCTGAAGGTTCTCCCAGAAGGCAATCACCCCTATTTCAGGCAAATAGAAAATCCCTACAATCCCCCAACATACAACAGCGATAGCTATCGAAGTGAAAATTACTGTTGAAAGATATACTTCAGGCATAATCCCCATGGAGCCTTTTACCAGATTCTCTGAGAGTGTGGCATCTCTACGGGCGCGTTTTTTCAACACCCTTCCAAGGATTCTATTACAGAATCTTTGCCATGCAGTAAGTTCCATAATTGTATCCCTCTATCAACGCAGACCGTCAACACGAGCAAGAATCTCATTCGGACGAACGTAGTATTCTGTAACGATTTGAGATACTTGATCTGCTTTTCTTATATCATTAAGAACCATCCATTCTAGAATTCTTTTCCTAGTTCTTAATTCTCTGCGCATATCATCTTGTGAATAATTTAATTTAATCATTATCTTCTCTAAGACATATGACTTCCCACTGAAGACGAAGTCGTCTGAAGTAACATCCCATCTAAACACTTCATTGGTGATAACCTCCAATGAATTAGGATCAATACCGACTATCTCCACAATCTGCTTAGTTCGTCTTACACGCTGGCCGTTAATCCTAGTTTGAATTTGAATACAACACGCTTCAAGAGCCGGTAATAGAACACGGGGAATATCGATTGGTTTATTTTCAAGACGGTGGACAAGTGAAGGAACAGAGTCTGCGTGCACTGTAGAATAAGCACAGTGACCGGTAGCCATTGCTTGAAACAGAACATATGCTTCAGCACCACGAATTTCTCCGACAATGATGTATTCGGGACGCTCTCTCAATGCAGCTTTGAGCAGTTCGAATTCCCCAATCACGCCTTCGGTAGATTCTCCACCAAAACCTTGCCTTGTTAGACCAGGAACCCAATTAGGTTGAGGTATGTTTACTTCTCTGGTAGATTCAATAGAAACTATTTTCATTTGCCAAGGGATAAATATACACATTGCGTTAAGAGTTGTTGTCTTTCCAGAAGCGGTACCTCCGACAAACAGCATTGGAACTTCATTTTGAAACCCTATCCAAAGATAAGCTACCATAAGTGACGACATTGTACGGAAAGCAATAATGTCCGCTGGAGAGAAAGGATCTTCTTTGAATCTTCTAATACAGAATGAAGAACCCCTAGTGGAGACTTCGTGACCAAGTTTCATGACAATTCGAGAGCCATCCATAAGTGTCGCATCCAGTAGGGGATCCGCAACGGAAATGTGCTTACCGCACCGTTGTGCTAATTTGATGACATATGATTCTAGTGAGTGGTCATCTGGCCATAGACATGTAGTTTCTACGGATTCAAATTTGCGATGGTAGGCAAAAATCGGCACATTGGTTCCGTCACAAGAAATATCTTCGACGTTAGCGTCATTCATCAAAACGTCCATCTCGCCATAGCCGATTAGGTCTCGGCGCAAGTAATAAAAAATCTTAGATTTGGATTTCTTGTTGATTTTCATGCCGTAAGATTTGATGACCTTATCCATTGCAGTCCTCAGATAAGCTTCTGGGTCAGCATCAATTTCTTCAATATTAGCAGTTAGAGAACGGATAAATATGTCTAGTATTTCATCACGATACTCCTCTTCTTTCTTGGTCATTGGCGGTTCGATAATTTGGTAAATGATATTCAAGGTCTGTTTATCACGGACTACTCTAGCGAACGCGTGCGGAGGCAATACCGGATATTTGTCCAGCTCGTCGTATTGTGCGCGTTGCTGTGCACGCTGCCGTTTTCCGCCGCCGCCGCGCTTCCCACGTTTCTTTGCCATACCATTACCTCCCGCCGATGCATTCAACGACATGCATCGGACAACTATAACACTTCGGTGAAAACACTGTATGAAATGGCCGCACTAGTAATTAAATGAGGGTACCAAAATCATTTTTGGCAAGGCCAGTCAACCAACTTTGGGATTGGTAAGTTAGATCCTCAAGACTACTTTCGTTTTTTATGGTGAAATCAGCCGTATTGATGAGATCCATCAAACCCCAACCTGCCTCGCGTTTTTCACGGATTTCAAATTGTGAATAATCGCCATCTTCAGAGCGACCCCGAGATTGAGTTCTAGCGAATCTAATATCTTTCGATGCTACTATTGCCATACTGCTAAAGTTCACTTGCCACCTGTTCGAGAATATTTCAAACTCTGCTGTGCCGCGCATCCCCTCGATGAGTACTAGTGCGTGGGTTAGAAGTAAACTGTCTACTTCATCTGCAAGGCGTACTGCTAGAACTTCTTCACCATGTTTAGCTCTTAAATCGGCAGCGACTTCGCCAAATATGTTCGGACTTGGATCAAGGCCTCTTAGGGAAACCTCAGCTCTTACCATGTCCCCCATCGACCTAACAGGCACGTCTTGATTAGCAATGATCTTAGCGAACTCGCCTTTGCCTGAACCCGGCATCCCGCACACGGCAACCACTTTTCCCATGGTTGCTGGCGTTGTTGACACTTCATGAAAGTACCTGTTATTCAATATGAATGGTTCCTCATTCACTATGAATTAGTTATCGAATTCTGCTGCGCCCCATCGTCTATCCATCAATTTCCAAAGAACTGCTGAAGCGAATAACAAGAATGCCGATATCGACAGCATTCCAACGTATCCTTGCCTAACCATGCCTTCATCGTACATCGAAGCGGTTGCCGCTAATCCATCCTCTGAGGCCCTCTCCCACCAATTACCATATAGTGAGACATCACCTTGAGTAAACGACAACAGAAATAATCCGAGGAGAGGCAATACGGTCCCTATCCAAAACCAGATCATAATTGATGCATCAAAGATGGCTTTGTTAGGCCTTAGGCCCATAAGAAATGCAGTTAATGCGACAATGTAAATGGAGTTGGCAAACATTACAATTATGCTTGTGGGCAGGGATGTCCATTCATCTAAACGCCAGGCCATCAAGATGATGAATATCAATGATATCCAAGAAGTTATTATGAAGTATACCAGTACTTTAGCTCTTATTAATTGAGGCACTTTAACCGGCAAGCCGTTCATAAATTCCGGAGAGTCAAGTATTGTCAACCAAGAGTAGAAATTAAAACCAAAAAAGCCCAAAAACGGCGCATATGACAACAAATTAATGGGGATTGGCGCCTCAGCAAAATCGATTAGCCAAGCCATACCTAACAGCACTGCAAGCGGTATTGAGTAAGATACAACCATCTTTTTGATCGAGCCTGAGCGGAATAAATCAACAAATTCTTTGGCGACTATTATCCTTATTTCCCCACGGCCCAAAAAGGAAAGTCTGCCATACATTGGCCGAAATAAGTCCCCCTTTTCTACAACGCTTACATCAAAATCGTCAATTATTAGCATCGATGAAAAATAACCCAATCCAATGCATGAAACAAATCCAATAAGACCGATTAACACATTCTTTTCTGTTTGAATTTGTAATCCTATGAGAATAAACTCAATATCAATTGCGCCAACTCCAACAATTATACCAAATAGGATTACTGAGAGGGGACCGAAGATAGTGAAAGGTCTACCTCGCATCCACAATGCTGATGCTAAAAAGGAAAGCACCAATCCCTGGGCTAAAGTAACTACCATGGCAAACCAAGTCCAAGGCAAACTGGAGTATTCCAGCGGTGTTGTTATACCGAACAAAGTGTCTAATCCCTTGCCAAGGCCCATTCCTAAGATGATTGGTGATAAAATCAACATAACATAAAACACCAAGTCTTTGACAAAATAAGCAAAGTGAGCCATTGAATTAGGCAGCGGCTGTAAAGCGGGAGAAGCCAATAAATGATTCTTTGATGCAGTCCTTCTCACTAGAGCATCCCGGCCCATGAAAGCAAATGTGCCCATCCCAAGACTGAACATCAATAATGGTAGATGAAGCCCAAAACGTAACTCTTGCCAAGTAAAACTGTTAACGCTAGTCTCGCTAGTTTGTGCAGCAGAATCACCAACTAGAAATTGCAAACCAATGGTGGAAACCATGGTGACTAAAGCGAGTAGTAACGGAAATAGGACCATTTGCCTAGCCTTAGCGAACTCTACATTTTTACGGAATTCTTCTTTGTACATTACTTTAAATGTGGCCAAGAAAGCTGACACACCCCTAAGCGGAGTGAGTAATTTTTTACCCTCCGAAGTAGTACCCAGACTCTCCTCTGAAATATTGTCATCTAAAGTATCACTCCAACTTATTGAAGAAATAGATGCACCAGACATTACTATTCCTCTTCATTTTCCACATCTGTTGGAGAACTTTCAACATCTTCAATTGAACGACCCACTAATCGAATGAAAACATCTTCAAGTGTCTCCTCAATATTTTGCTTTAAACCTCTAACAGTGCCTGCTGCCAAAACCTTGCCATCGTTAATTATCGCCATTCTATTACACATTCTCTCCGCCATTTCAAGTACGTGCGAGCACAAAAATATCGTGCCCCCATCTTTGACATGAGATAATAACCACTCACGGCATTTACGCTGATAAATCGGATCTAAATTGGCAAATGGCTCATCTAAAAATAGCAACTTTGGTTTGTGGATGAAGGCAGATGCCAACATAACCTTTTGCCGCTGACCTTTGGATAAATCTTTACACATAGTATTACGCTTGTCCTCAAGGCCAAACCATTCCATCCAGTATTCTACCTTGGCATCTACCTCGTCTAAATCTCTAAGTTTTGCAACAAATTGCAAAAACTCTACTGGTGTTAAATACGACGGAGGCGATTCAGACTCGGGAACGATACCAATATTGGCTTTCACCTTTTGAGGGTGTTTAATCGCATCGATTCCTAAGATCTCAATTCGCCCTTTACTTGGTTTCAATTGACCGGTTAGCAATTTTATGAAAGTCGACTTACCTGCCCCATTCGGTCCAAAAACACCAAAAAATTCTCCCGAGTGAACTTCTACTTTCAACGGATGAAGAGCGATGAAGTCACCATATTTCTTGGCCATGTCTACTGCTTTTACCAACGGAGCGGTTTCACTCATATATCTTCTAGAATGTCCTATTCTATGTAATATTGGATTAAGCCATAATCGAATAAACCTTCAAGGTGATTGCCTTGGCAAGGTTATGGACGCCCCTAAATCCGATGTTTTATCAATTGAAAAGGTAGCAGTAAGCGACGAGGAAATTAACGGTTTTATCGCATTAGCAACCATTAATCGGCCAAATAAATTGAACGCCCTTAACTCTGAAGTGATGGAGGCACTGAAAAATTTCTGCAAGTGGGCAGAAGCAGACACCAGTATCAGGTGTGTTGTAATTACTGGAGCAAAACCACTGCAACCCGCAGAAGGGAAGCGCCCCAAACCAAACGCCTTTGTTGCAGGTGCAGATATTTCTGAATTTGTTGATATGGATTCCAGGGCTGCCAAAATAAAATTTACCGATAATGCGGTGGAGGCTATTTGGAATTTAACCAAACCAAGCATTGCTATGATTGATGGATTTGCGTTGGGCGGTGGCTGTGAAGTCGCTTGTTCATGTGATATTAGAATCGCCTCGAAGCGGTCTAAGTTTGGCACACCTGAGATAAATTTAGGATTGATACCAGGATATGGAGCAACACAACGATTGAGTAAGTTAATCGGTTATGGAAAGACCCTAGAATTGATTATGACAGGTGAGATGGTTAGTGCTGAAGAAGCAGAAAAAATCGGGCTGATTAACCAAGTCTGTGCTAATGAAGAATTATATGACATCACCATGAATATGGCGAATGTTATTGCTAGTAAATCGGTATTTATTGCCAAAGCAGCCAAAAGAACGATTAGAGCTTCGTTGAATAACTCATTAGATGAAGGTGTAGCAATAGAAGCAGACGAATTTGCCAAGTTATTCGATAGTGATGACAAGGTGGAGGGCGTGAAGTCATTCATGGCAAGAACTAAGCCAAATTGGCGTGATAGTTGATTCAAAATCCAATCACTAAATGCCAAGCAATCGAAAATACTGCCACATCACACATAGCGTGAGCAAGCCAAGGAATCCAAATGCTTCTAGTAGTCATGTAGAGCCAAGAAAAAATTATTCCGCCTATAAATAATCCAAGTGAGCATAGGAAGTTACCCAACGGACTGATGAAATATGATAAGGCAATAGTATGATGAATTGTAAAAATCAAAGCAGAGATGATAATCGGTAGCCAATAACCACCAATAAGCTGTTCTAATTTAGTGGTCAAGAACCATCTGAAAAGATATTCTTCAAGGACTGAATTAATGAATATCCAATAAATTATTGCGACAAAAAATATCTTTTTATTGGTTAATCCAACAGGCTCTAGAATCGATTTTAAGTCACTTGAACTCAATAATTTTTCACCAAGTAAAAAATACGCAGCATAAATAACCACACACATTGAAAAACCCAGCAAAGCGGATATTTTCCAACCCCCTGAATTAGTAGGTGAGTATGATACGGACCTCTTTTCAACGATTAAATGCCAAACTGCTGGAAGGCCAAACATCCAAATTTTGGTTATAAAAAATACGATTATTGCCAACACTCCAGCTTGGTATACAAATCCTGTCACAACCGAAATTGTTGGTGCTATTGCAGCAAGCGTAAACCCGAGTAGAGCCAATTTTAGGTTATTGTCTACTACCTTAGAATGGCTTTCAACCATTATCTCAATCCTCATCCATTTGCATTTTTAGTGCTGCTAGGGCATCACTAGCATTGGGATTAGGTAACGGTGGTAATGGCATGGAACCATCTGGTAGTGGAGGCAAGGGCATTCCAGCAAGACCCGGTAATTCAGGTAGTTTTACTTTCTTTTCTACCTCTTCAAACCCAGAATCTAACGGTGTTCTCAATTTCAAAATACTGGTTTCATCCAATCTGATAAATGTGGCACCATAGACATGCCCGGCCTGTGGTTTAAGTGGTTCTTCCAAGATATTTTGACCATGATTGGGGTTTTGTAAAACTCCGACAAGATCTTCTCCTTCGTTGTGTTGTTCCCACATTTTTACAGTAGATGCACGGATTTCAGCAAGTTGGTTTCTTCTTCGCTTTTCTATACGTTCCCTAATTACTTGATGTTGTACTCGACGGTTTGATACTGTTAGTTCTATATCTGCGTCTTCAACTGATTCAGGGCTGACCTCAACTACATATTCATCAGCTTGGTGTATATTTTCAACAGATACTTGAACTTCAGTAAGTTCTTCACCGTCTTGTCGAGGCGTCTCTGCTTCAACTTCTGCTGCTTTTATTTTTGCTAACTTTCGTTGTTTCAAGGACACTCCGTCTAAACTTTCTTCTTGTTTGACGGGCAGAGGTATGTCTGATTCCGATGATTCCGCTTCAGCCAAATCATCGCTTAGAACTAAATCTTCTGCGTCACCTTGAGCTACTAAATTATGAGTTTGTGCATTTACAGGACTGTTTCCGATGAGCACCCATGTACTGGCTGAGGCGAACGTCAAGCCAATCAAAATCCATTTCCCGTCGTCTGATAAACTCGAGGCAGATGTTAGATAAAACAAACCTGCACTAAGGGCAACAAGCCCACACATTGTTCGTAGAAATCCCATGTCCCTCGTCTCATTCCAATTGGTTCTAATTTATGATGCTGATGGCATTTGGTTGAATAAGTCGATTAAAGCCTTAGTTCTGTGACTGAACTTTTGTTTGATTTCAGAGTCAACACCACCGAATGTTTTGCCGTGTGTACTAAACTCTCCGTAATTACCGGGACTTAGCGGGTTTAATTCTGCATCTAAATCGTATGGAATAAAAATTGGATCATATCCAAATCCATTACCTTCCATTGCCTCCAGTGAGATATGTCCTGGACAAATACCCTCGCCAATAATAACTTCACCATTTTTCCACAAAGCGGCAATTGCCTTGAAGTGGGCAGAGCGTAAATTAGCCGAGGAAACTGGATCTGCTGAATTAAGATGAGATAGTAATCTTAGCATTCCAGCATTACCAATAGTTGAATGAGCGAAGGATGAGTAAACCCCGGGAAAGCCATGGAGGGCATCAACAAATAATCCTGCATCCTCTACTAAGATCATATCTCCATCACTAAAATCACGTGGAATAAAGTTCATTGCTTGATTGATTTTTGATTTCGCCACTGTAATTAAATTTTCAGCCTGCGGTTCATAAATCAACTCTTGATCAACGGTTAATTGTCTGACTGAGTAACCTATTTGTTTCAAATGATGTTCTGCCTCAGCTAACTTACCTTGATTAGTAGTCAAAAACCAAACGGTATTGCTCATGACGGTGCTAGGACCGTCAAGTTATCATGTCTATCGGTTAAACACTAAATTCAAACTAATAACAACGGATAATTTAACACTACAACAAGATTGGAAAAAAACATGCTTCAACATATTGCAATTGTATCTCTTGGCGGTGCCATCGGAGCCGCCTTACGTTTCGCCATCGGGCAGTTACTTGATTCTGCAGACTTCCCATGGTCGACATTTATTGTTAATGTACTCGGTTCTGTATTACTTGGAGCGATTACAGTCTATGCCATAAACCGAGGTTCATCAGAAGAGTTTATGCTATTTTTTAGCACGGGTTTACTTGGAGCATTTACCACAATGTCAACATTTTCAGTAGAAACTATCAAATTGATTAAAACTGACGAACATTTTACCGCTTTGGCATACATCATGCTAACTTTTTCAGTCTGCATAATCGGAGCATTTCTCGGATGGGAAATTGGCGAACGATTGGAAAATATCTAAAATCACTACATTAGTTTATTAATGCAGAATCATAGGTATATCCGTGTACGGAGCCATGGAAAAGTTTAGTGCACCCTAAAGAGTTGAGACAATGAGTGACCTGATAAATAAGATGAATATCGCCCTAAGTTGGGAACTAAGAGCCAGTAACATGTATGCGCATTACTCAGCGAACATCAAAGGAATACATAGATTACAGTTGTCTCCGATGTTTAACACAGAAATGACCGAGTCTATCCAACACGCGGACATAGTAAGAAAGGCAATTGTACAACTTGGTGGGATACCAGTGACAGAAAGAAACTCGCACCCAATAACCCACACTAATGACTACTTGGAAATGTTAAATTATTCACTGGAAACCGAAATAAAAGCTGCTGAAGTTTATGAAGAACTAATCGAGTTAATCGAAGACAACGCTGAAGAAGACCTTCGAGATGCTATCGAACAGATTTATTTGTCGGAATTAAGAAGTGTAGAAGAAATGCGTTTGTTAGTCGGTTGAATCATCCGTGATATCTAACCCTTGAACGTACATCATCTAAACGTTTCAAGACTTCTTTTGCAGTCGGCGGTGTACCGCCAGAAAGTTCCGCTAACGGCCCTTGATTACCATCCCACTGTAGATATCCATGAATGAAATTCTCAATACCATTGGCAATATTTGGGTGAGATGCCCCAAGTATCTCATCCATTACGTGTAAGTCAATACCAAAACGTTCAACTTCATATTCTACAGCCGAGAGGCCAAAATCGATTAGATATGCATTGGCGTTCTTGTCGATTAAAATATTGTTGGTCGACAGGTCACCATGAGTGATTGCCATCCTGTGCAACATCCTAACTGCCTTTCCAGAATTTTCTAGTGCTGTTTTGATAAAATCAGAATTCGATTTTTCATCTCTTAACACCTCAATTAATGGTTTTCCTTGCATTTTTTGCATTATTATTCGGCCATTAGCTAAATCAACATCCCATACTGCAGGTACAGGCATCCCAGTACTATGAATCCTGATTAAAATACGAACTTCACTAAGCATCCTTCGATAGCCTAAGCGGCGTTCAATATCTGGGTGGCGCCATGCCCTATTACGACGCATCTTCTTGATCGCCGGCCTACCCATCCATGTCCCAGACCATACTTCAGCCTCAGCTCCCAAGTGCAAGCGCAACTCTGGTTGGAAGACCATGGGTCCCGCTCAATGCCCTTACTTATTTATATCACGCACTCACAATTGTTGAAAAAGGGATAACTGTTGGGTTACCTGAGTCATATGACGATTACCCTGCCAATGTGCTCCATAGATTTCATGGACACCTCTCTTTCCCCTGAGGAGCAAGCAATTGCTGAGAGAATTACTGAACTAAGGAAACGACTCGGTTCAGACTTGATGATTTTAGGCCATCACTATCAAAGAGACAGCATAGTTATGCACGCTGATTTTATCGGTGATTCGTTTATGTTAAGTCAAAAAGCGGCAGATTCAACTGCCAAATACATTGTATTTTGTGGAGTGCATTTTATGGCAGAATCTGCCGACATATTGACAAATGAACAACAACATGTAATTCTCCCAAATTTAAGGGCAGGGTGCTCAATGGCAGACATGGCCACATTAGTTGATGTTGAAGAGGCATGGGCCGAGATTTTAACTGAAACAAATCTTAGCGATCCTATCGATAGAACTGCTCCTGGCGAGATTCCCACTGATGGAAAATCATATCTTATTCCAGTAACCTACATGAACAGTAGTGCTGACTTGAAAGATTTCGTTGGACGTCATGGTGGAATAGTTTGCACATCATCCAATGCAACTGGAATACTAAATTGGGCCTTTGATCGTGCTGGCCCAAACGGAACAGTGTTATTCTTCCCAGATCAACACCTTGGCCGCAACACAGGAATAAAGATGGGAATAAGTGAACAAGTGATGCCAACATGGATTCCGAAAATCGGTGCTGATTCGAGTCTTAATGATGCCAAAATAATTCTATGGCACGGCTTTTGTTCAGTGCACAAAAGGTTCACTGTTGAGCAGGTAGATGAATTCCGTAACAGACACCCAGATGGACTTGTCGTTGTCCATCCTGAATGCCCCAAAGAGACTGTCGAAGTCAGCGATGCAAATGGCTCTACACAATTTATCAAAAATTATGTTGAACAACAGCCGGCAGGCGCAAAAATAGCTATTGGCACTGAAATAAATATGGTTGCTAGGCTAGCGGATTCTAATCCCGATAAAATAATCGAATGCCTCGATGATAAAGTCTGTCCTTGTTCCACAATGTACATGATTCATCCCGCTTACTTAATGGATGTATTAGAACGAATTGTTGATGGAGAAGTACCAAATCAAATTAGTGTATCCAAATCTGTTGAAGAAGGATCTTTACTAGCGCTTGAAAGAATGCTAAGTATCAAGAAATAATCTATTCCTCTTCTGATTGGAATTTACTATTTTTTATTTCTGTTTGCCTTTGATTTATGTAAGCAAATACGAGTATGATGCCAATTACTGAACCTGATTGTAAGATTATATTCGAATATGACTTTAACTCAGGCTCCCAAGTATGAACTTGAATTATTACCCCGTCATTGGACTCTTCAAAGTATACCAAATGGTCTTCCAAAACTATTGGGCCCCACTGATCCACCTCATCTGCAGTAAGTACATGGGTAAAATTATCAGCAATTTCCATGTAGAATATTTCTCCATCAAAGTATTCTTCAATCGGACTTGATGGATTTAGATGATCTTTCATCGCCCACGCAACGATACCGTCCCGGATTGATGGGTCATATGACGAATATTTACCATCACCAAGCAGACGATAATCGGTAGACTCTCTATCAACTAAGACAATTCTATCTACTGATGAAACATTGACACTTACCAGTAAGTGAGATTTGTCGAATACGATGTTGGTAATTGTGGCATTCTGGAGATCAACTGGTGTATCCCAATCGGCTAAAACTTGCTCAACCTCTTCATCTGCTGAAGCATTTATTTGATAGGATAAGGCGCCAGACAACTCAAGATTACTCATGAATACCTTGTCCGGGTGGTTTTCTGAAAGGTAAGCAAAATCATTGCCTTGGCAATTTACGTAAGAGATATTGTTGACATCTATTGAAAGATCGATTGACTCTCCACCGAGGTTCTCTGCAGACAATGCACCGTCTTCTAAGGTGAGTAGCACATAATATTCACCTAAGTCACACATCTCTATTTGTTCAATGCCATTAATTGACTTTTGATAGAATATTTCCTCTGGCGAAGTCACATCAATTACATACAGATCTGTGGCATTAGCCATTACTAATTTGTCACCTGAAATATGGTATATCGAATTAACCGATAAGTCAGGTTGAATTACTTCTATGCCATCTTTATCGAGTTCTGATAAATCATATAATTTTAGAACGGCACCAAATTCAGAGGTATTGTCTAATGTCGCTAGCCATCCATCTGCGCCACTAGCTCCTTCTGGAGCCTCAACACCTTTGGCTGAAAGTGACTGATGTGTCAAGTCCCAGGTGATAACAGAAGCCACAATTACTACCAAAATAACAGCCATAATACCTGTCTCTCTGGAAGTGGGCTTTAGAAAGGATTTAGCCGATTTAGCAACCTTTTGTGAAACTATTTTGTATGCTTTTTTAGGATTGGTAAGAACAGTGACAAGGCGAGAATTAATTGTTCTCTCATCCAATATGCTCCATATCGGCTTTGAGGTTTTATCGGCAAGATTAACCGCAATTGAGGCAATTATCATTCCCCCAGCAATATCCAAAATCCAGTGTATTCCCAAATAAATAATGGTAAAGGCAGTCAACATAACATAAGAAAATACAATCTTACGATATAATTCCCATCTGTTATCATGGTCAAAGCGCTTCATACATAGCCAAACGGCGTATGGAATACCGATGTGTAACGACGGCATGCAGTTGGTAAATGGGTCTATTCTCCTAAACCAATCGGCTATTTCTGGATTCAATGAGTAGGCTAAAGTCTTCATTTCGGGAATATAAGAACCGGTTACCCGGACATTGAAGAACAAGTAAAATGGGATGGCTAGGATGTAGACCCAGGCAATGGTTAGAGTAATTCTATCAGCCATCCAACGGTCATCAAAGTAAGCGAAGTAGAATACTGAAACATAACAAATGAACATGAATCCTGCAACGTAAAAATGAGTCAACGTTATTGTAAGCCATTCGGCTTCAAAATATTGCTGAACATGTAAAACTAGATTACCTTCAATGGCATATATCCATGGCGTCATATCTAGTCCTGTTGAAGCCATCAAGATTCTATCAATTTCATCTAATGCATCCTTGGCGTTATAGATAGCGAATAGAATTAAGATATGAATCCAATATCTTCGAAAGAAGTCAACAAATGTGGTTAGTTTTAATTCCATCCATTTGGGTTTAAACACTGGTAGTAATAGCACACCTAGAGCTAACGCAGTAATCATCCATGTGAGGTAAACTCCCTGCATAGTAGGTTCCTTCCAATTTACCGGTCGCCCAACTATACATCAAACCCTCGCCGTTTTATGGCCGGTTTAGTCATTTAGTGGCTTTACCATGCTCCGTGCACATAGGATTTGCCGTTATCTGGATCTTGATTATTAGCCAATGCCCATATTCGCTCAAAGCGATAAATACCACTTGAGCATCCGTTTTTCCATTCAAAACCTAAGGCGTATTTCCCCACCGGGCGCACCTGAGGTTTCTCTGGTGCAAAGGCTTCTACTTGCCTTCTGAGTGTTTTGCTATTGGCATCATCATTACGCAGTGGTGCACATTTTGCGCAAGGACAAGAGTGTCTCAAATCATCATAAGTTACCGTAAATTCGCCACCATCAAAGTAAGTCAATTTCATATCAGTATCACGTCTTTCAAGCCGTGTTAAATTTGGAACATCTGGCATTATCCCACCTCAGATAATTTCCAGTCCTTGACTTTTTGATGACCCGATTTGAGATTTTATCGCTTCCACTACCTTGGCAAACGCAATTGCTGAAGCCCCTTCAGGTTCGCTAACAATGCGATGCACTCCATCATCTCCACCTCTAACGAAACCTGGATCAAAAGGTAATGCACCCAAAAATGGTACGCCAAACTCTTCAGCGGTTGATTTCCCGCCGCCCTGTTTGAAGATATCCAATGTCACATTGAAATTACCATCTGAGTCAGCTGTAGTTTTGTGCTTTTTACCACCTGGGCCAGCTATTTCAATATCATTACCGGGCGACGTTTTTCCAGATATAGTGTAGCCACTCATGTTCTCAACAACACCCAAAACTGGAACTTTCAATGATTCAGAGAAGGTAATCGATTTACGACTATCTAGTAGTGCGACATCTTGAGGTGTTGTGACAATAACCATACCGTCAATATCAGGTAATGATTGCGCTACTGTAAGTGGTTCATCAGAGGTACCAGGGGGAAAATCGATGACTAGATAGTCTAGTTCACCCCACTCAACATCACCAATAAATTGGTTAATAGCACCCAGTTTTATCGGCCCTCGCCAAACTACAGGTGTGTCTTCATCTTCTAGTAAGAAAGCCATCGATATGACCTTAACTCCAAGGTGGCCTTGAGCCGGATGTATTCTGCCTTGTTCAACATGCAATCTCTTGCGGTCAAGTCCCATCATCTTTGGTACATTCGGGCCCGTGATGTCAATATCTAATATGCCCACAGAGTGCCCTTCTTGCGCTAGTGAAAGTGCTAAGCCTGTTGCAACAGTTGATTTACCGACGCCGCCTTTCCCAGATAAAACCATCACTTTGTGTTTGATTTTTCTGCCAATTTCTTGCATTGACATTTTACGCTTCATGTTAGCATAAGCACTTTCCATTTGCTTCTGTTGTTGCGGTGAAGCATCGTCTGATGGTGCAGCAGGGTTTGGGTTGTGTGTAGATACCGGTGAATCGGCCATGGTATTAACAAATAATAGTCCTACTTCAACCCATAGGTACGGTCAAAGAAAATTTTCTTTATGGTGTAATGAATAATTAGAGTTATCACCGGAAATAGTACCATGCTTATCGAAGTTGACATCCCGCCGTATGCCCAACCTAAACCAATGGACAGGGGGCAAGAAACAATCATTCCAATATAGTAAACAGAGGAATATCGTACCTTTGATTTCTCGAGATAAACTAGACATAATCCACAAAAAAATACCATCGCACTAAGAGTGAGGGCGACAAGGCGAAATAAAATTTCTAGGTCAGCCGCTGCAAAAATGATGTGTAGAACAAAAAGCAGGGCAAAAATCACACCATAGATGAAAATACTTTGCAAGTCTCGCCAAGTATTGCTCATATGCAATTCTAGATTATTCATCCTTGTTAACTGTGGCATTATTCTACTTAGAAATAAATTAAATATCATCAAGTTGACAACAACACATGCGTATCTTATTTGTTTGCGTTGGGAATTCTTGCCGCTCTCAAATGGCTGAAGGCATTGCAATATCACTTGGACATAAAGCAGAGTCTGCAGGGACCAACCCTGCTAAAGCTGTATCTAAGCATGCCATAACAGTCTTACAAAACCGAGGTATTGATACCACAAAGCTAAACCCAAAAAGTCTAGATAATTTTAATGTTGATGAATTTGACAAAGTAATTTCTATGGGATGTGGAGTCCATTGCCCTATGATTAAGATTGATGAGGATTGGGAATTGGAAGATCCTATTGGACAACAATTTGAGGTTTTTGAGCAAACTGCAAATGAAATTGAAAGAAAAATTAGACTATTGTAATAGTTATTCTTCTTCTTGGGCAGGAACATCGCCATGTCCATCTAACTCAATTCTAAGAACGCTAACAGTTCTATCTCGACCTTCGTCTGTAGGAATGACTTCGCTTTCACAAGTTAATTCTCCGATAACAACTTTTTCTGGCAGCCCCTGAGCGATGATTCCATTGCGTCTTCGACAAATTTCTGCAACATCGACTGCTCGACCAATCGTTGCGCCTCTGGCAACCAGTTCCAAGTTGCGATCTCCTGATTCCATTGCCATAACAACTGCTCTTACGTACGCGTGTAATGGCTTTTTTCCGATGAAAATAGTTCGTCTCTCTGTCATGTTCAACCCTATCCTTCTATACACGTTCAACGGTTAAATGTTACTTTTGCTGAGTTGGTTAAAAAAAAATGGTGCGAGCGCCGGGACTCGAACCCGGGTTCAAGCGTTGGCAACGCTCGGTGATAACCACTACACTACGCTCGCAGAGGTAATCCTCCGACCAAACAGAGGTATAAACCGTTATCGGAAAGCAGTATTATTCAAATCCAAATCTATCATTGATGTAATCCTTGTCTTTACCTCTTCTCATCAAGACAAAAACAGCAATTCCTGCGACCAGTGTGAAAGCGATCAATATGCCAACTAAGACTGACACGGATAATTGCTCACTATCAAGACTAGGGATTATTCCTGATTCTTCTTCAACTGTTACCGAGATAGGCATCACTACAGTTGCTACATCAAAATTATCGATTGCTTGGACTAATATGTCATGAGTACCAATCGGTGTGCTGGTTCTTAATGAAATCTGGACTGTGAATATCCCATCATTGGGAATCCTATCGCCATTAATACCATTATCATTCATCTGTACCCAGTTATTTTGTTGTTCAATTGGTGAAAAGACCCCAAGGTTTGCTCTAGCATTGGAAATGCCGTCTTGGTCCGTGATTTGAAGTTCAAATATTTCGGTAGTGGAGGAATCAGGGCGAGAATATTTGACGGTCCCCAAAGATATGATTTCAGGCGCAGAATTCTCAACGAATATTTCGATTGGAATTTTCTCATCATCTGGAATGAAATGAGGCCCATACTGACTCTCTGAGTCTCGATCTCCATTCAACCATGTTGACGAAATACCTACCTTGCCTAAATTATCAATAGTAATAATTTTCAAAGACTGTATTCCGGGTGACATACCGTTTGGAATTACCATCATAGCACTCCAAACTTGCCCGGTATAATTCATGGATATCATTTCACCACCATAGTCACGCACGTCGATATCTACGCTTGCAACCCCATGACCATCATAAGCCATCAGATTAACCACCATACTGGTGCCTCGAGGTCCTTGGTTCGGTAAAATTTCAACTGAAGTTAGCCTTGGTGCTTGATTTATGACTGCAATATCTTTACTAAAGATGGTCGTTACATCAAAAGAATCTTCTGCCGATATAGTGATTGAGATATTTCCTACTTGAAGCCCCGGCACTATTATCCTGGTAGTATATTTATCATCACCAATTGCCGTATCACCATCTAATCCACGGTCATTCATTACCACAATGCCTCCTCCAATTGGAGTAAGGTCAACGGTAACCTGCTCAAGATTCCAGTCAATATCTGAAACATCAGCAACTAAAGTTGCTACACTTCCGCCTTCCGATATTACTAGACCTTCAAACAAATAGAGGTCAGAAATTACCGGTGCCGAATTTTCTTCTGCAGTAACAACTGCTGGAGATAACACTCTAGTGAGTAATTGTGACTCGGTGAAGTTAGCGATGTTATCATCCTCGCCAAATGGAATTTCTAACACTCTGGTAACGCTTGAAATCAAACCTTTCAATGGACCTTCATCAATGATTGAACCAAAAGCCGTCCCTGTTTCTTCACCATTATACTCACCGGTCCATGAAACAACATGGAAATTATGCCCATCTCTAGGGTCGTTAGCATTACTGCCTGCTGTAACGGTTAAGAATAAACCCTCTTGACCTGCCAATCTTAGTTCATCACCGGTAATCATCGGTATCGGCATCAAGCCGGTTTCCCTGCTCACTGTGAGATTGCCAAGAGCCTCTTCTAGTTCAGGAGCTTCTGCCTCTTGTTGAATCGGGCTTCGCTCAGGATACTCTTCACCACTTGATGAATCAGCACCTGTCTCTTCCCAAACAAACCGGACTGTACGGTTATCCCAGTCTGAATATATCACTTGGTAATCCCACGTTTGATTATGAGTAGCACCGATACCAGCCCCGTCGAAGAAATTTCCACCATTAATCCCTGTCAGATTAAACCAAGATTCCTCATGAATTACATTCACTGGAAACTTAGTGCCAGTTGCGTTTGCTTGGGTTCCAGTTAACTCAATACCTCTTACGACACCAAATGTCCCTTGTACGTCCCCGGTGATGTCACCGTCGATGTGTATATCATCAGTGATGGTAATTCCTTGTTCTGTTAGAGTATGAAAATCGTAAATGGTTCCATTAATGATGATTGAGGATTCATTATCACTTTCTGCAAAACCAAAGGTACCTGAACCTACTAATTCTTCAGATTGATAGGTTCTAACTCCATCAATCCATTGTTCCCCTGAACTAAATGTTTCTATATCGATGTCTAAGCGCGCCCCGTCATCGATTACCACCATTTCAGCAATTGCTTCAAACCTTTGATCGTACAGTTTACGAACCCCATTTTCATCCCAGGTTTCAAGGTAAAATACCCCAATATCACCATCAATATTCGTTGAAGAGTCCTCACCTTCATCAGATGATATATTCAATTCTCCATTGGCGTCAATTTTTAATCGCTCAGAAACGACTTCATTAATCAAAGAACGATTTAATTCCGCATTAACCACATCGACAAGAATTGTGGTGGTAATATTATCTTCATTAGTAATCGAAAGCAGTTGCCCACTACCAATCGCTTCAAAGATTTGCGCATTCAAGATACCGCTTTCAATCGTCTCATTTTTCCAGATTGAATTGAGTACTAATGAAAGGTTGGTACTATCATTGCCAGTTGATTCTAAAAATGATATATTACCTTCTCCCAGTTCCCAAGAATTTACTAAATCACCCGTCCGTTCTTGCCAACCCTGCCCAGCGAAGTCTAGGTAAAATCCCTGTTCGCCTTGGTCATTGAGATAGGATTGGTCAAGCATCCAGGTTGTCTGCAACATTATTTCATGGTCGTCCATTGGTTGATTCCAAGTCCCAACCTCAAACTGTCTTGTTGTAACTAGAGGTTCGATAAGTTCTTGACCGTCATAATCGGTAATCGACACAGATATTAAAATTGAATCTGACCATTCCAGCGAGGTATTTAATTGCAAATCTAGGATTCTGAAATTATCAATTATGTCCCATGATTGAAATGTCTCTACTTCAAGTGAAACTCCTTGCCTTTCGTGGTTTACTGTTAGATCAACTTGATATGATTTATCGTCAGCAAAAGTGATGCGATAAGAGTTAACATTCTCGCCAAATTGATCTGGTAGCCATCTTGTGTTAATCTCTGGCTGAGTTGGTGTATTATCTGCGGTTACGATGGGCATTAACATACATGATAGCATCATCAGAAAAACCGCCCACATACCCCCACTCTTTTTTGCCATGTGATAATTTAAAGCCTACTCCCTTTCAATACTTGTGGGTCAATGTTCCTTTAACATGGAAAAATAAACCCATTATTGAAAATCTAAACATACCCAAAATTAGTTCATTTGCCGTCCATTCAGTGCGCATGGTTGATGAAGGATTGACCCTTCCGTTAAATGCAGGAGAGGTTTATTTGGCCCTAATCAACGTAACATTACCCGATGGAACCGTCAATGAATATGCTGCTGGGGTTACCTGCTCAGAAGTAATAACCGACGCAATTGGAAGAAAAAATGGTTGCGTAGCAGCCCTAGTCAATGGTACGGAAAAAGACATGTCGTTTTCCATAGAAGAGTCTTGCTCAATCGAGGGGATTAAAGCAGAATCTGATGCCGGAATGTACATACTAAAACATAGTACTGCTCACCTACTAGCGCAAGCTGTTGTGGAGCTGTATCCAGATGCTAAACCAACTATTGGGCCCCCTGTTGATAGAGGATTTTACTATGATTTTGCCATGGAACCAATTACGGAAAGCGACTTAAAGCCTATCCAGAAAAAAATGCAAGAATTGGCAAGAAGAAACTTGGCTATTGAAAGAATTGAATTAGATGACAAGGAATTACAAGAACACTTCCAAGACAACCCATATAAAATTGAAATTATCAATGATAAAATTGGTGAAGGGATTGGTTCAACTATTTACAAACAAGGTGATTGGTATGACCTTTGTCTTGGGCCGCATGTGCCTAATACTGCAAAATTGATGTTTTGTAAACTAACTAGTGTTTCTTCTGCATATTGGCGGGGAGACCAAGAACGAGAGCAATTAGTCAGAATTTATGGCATAGTAGAGCCAACAAAAGAAGCGCTCAAAGAAACAGTGCGTCGAATGGAAGAAGCCAAGAAACGTGACCATCGTAAGTTAGGCCGAGATTTGCAATTATTCCATATCGATGAAGAAGTTGGCCAAGGCCTAATCCTTTGGACACCACGTGGTGCAACAATTAGACAAGAATTACAGAATTTTATTGGCTCACATCTACAACGACAAGGATACTCTCAAGTGTTTACTCCACACATTGGTAAGTTAGACCTATACCGTACTTCAGGCCACTTCCCGTATTATCAAGATTCACAATACCCGCCTCTTGTAGAGAAAGATTTGATGAAGAAATTATCCGATGAAGGTTGCTCGTGTTCGGAATTATCTAATCTAATGAAGTCTGGAGAAATCGACGGCTACATGCTCAAGCCAATGAATTGCCCTCATCATGTCAAAATATATTCGTCTCAAGCACGTTCCTATCGAGACCTGCCAATTCGTTTGGCCGAATTTGGTACGGTTTACCGCTGGGAACAGTCTGGTGAAATATCTGGAATGACAAGAGTTAGAGGTTTTACCCAAGATGACGCACATTTATTCGTTACAGAAGAACAAATTGCTCAAGAAGTTCTTGGGTGTATTGAATTAGTGCAAATTATTTTTGGCATACTTGGCATGAGTGATTATCGAATAAGAGTTGGACTTAGAGATCCTGATTCTACCAAATACGTCGGTGATCCAAATCGTTGGGATAAAGCTGAAGATGCTTGCCGTAACGCAGCTAAATCACTTGGTGTGGAATGGTCAGAATAAGAGGGTGAAGCAGCATTTTATGGTCCTAAAATTGACTTTGTAGTTAAGGATGTAATCGGTAGAGAATGGCAACTTGGAACGGTACAAGTTGACTATAATCTACCTGAAAGGTTTGAGTTGACTTACAAAGGTTCTGACGGTCAGTTACATCGGCCAGTCATGATTCACCGCGCACCATTTGGCTCAATGGAGCGGTTTTGTGGAGTGTTGATTGAACATTTTGCCGGCCGATTTCCGACGTGGTTATCTCCAACACAATGCCACATTCTAACTATCTCGCAAAAGCACACCCAATATGCCCAAACTGTGGCTAATGCACTTAAAGAGCAGGGTGTGAGAGTTGAAATCGATGATGGAGATGACACAATTGGTAAGAAAATTCGCACTCACAGAAAACTTCACCCCGCCTATATGGTGATTTTAGGAGATGGTGAAGCTGAAAGCAATACTGTCAGCCTTAGGGCTAGAAGTGGTGAACAAATTGCTGATTTACCACTAGAGGATTTTATCAATAATTTATGCGAGGAAATATCGCAAAAAACGGCTCAGCCAAGTTTAGTTTAACCAAGGAGGTTTAATTATCTCAGCACCACCAATTATTGATGAATTAAGTTTAGTGGCTTTGATTCCATTTTTCTTTGCCGCAATTACGGCTTACTTATTTTGGAATAGTGTAGTCCCTAGACAATTAAGAGGGCTACAGGTTGCATTTCAAACTGGCGAGAAAAGATATGAAGTTCACAATGTGACAAAATCGGCTGATGATGCAAGAAATCTATTACAGAGCAAAGGTATGAGATTTGGCGTAACTACCTATCTTTTTGCTCTAACAGGGGTGTTAATTTTAGTCTTTGAATTCCTAATGGCTAAGTATGAATTTTCTGATGGCTACCATGCGCCCTCGATAATTATTGCATTGTTATTTATCGCCATTCCTGCGATAATTTCCAGTGGTTCATCACTTGGGGCCCAGGTTGTCAAACCGCTTGGAGATGGAAAAGCAACCCTGCAAAAATCTGATATTTGGCGAAATTATTCGTACGTAGTTCTAACCATAGCATGGATGATATTTGTTGCCATAATCGCCGTGGTTTTGAGTTCTCAAAGTATAGCATCGCCTAGAGTATTCAGTATCTGCGCCTTTGTAGCATTCTCTCCAGCAATTTTGGCCTACGGTAGAGTCCTTGGGTCATCTTGGCAAGCCTTGAAACAGTCATCTCAAAAAATTGCTAGAGGGCAATCCTCACCATTTCACAACCACAAACCGAATGCAAAGCAACAGGCAATCGCTCAAATTGTCAACATCAACTTAGCAGTAATGCCGTTTGTGGCAATAAATACTATCATCTCAATTATGGCTTTAGCAATTGATCCAAACCTGTTTACTCATTCTGATAGAGTGTTAGAATTACCCGAATATACCGAACAGTCTTCGGTTATGGAAGAAGGAGGAATCCTTGGGTTTGGACTAATCGAATTATTTTCATTCATTCCCGCTGAGGGAATTAGGGTTCCAATGGTAAATATGGTGTTACTGTTTTTATTGCTCAACGTTGCCTTAGTAGGGTTTCTTTTCGTCTATGAAGTCGCCCGGATTTTATTCTTAGATGTCCAAGATGTATCTGGAAAAGGTGGAATTAAACTAGCTGATAGTCGACTACTCAGAGCGGAAAGAAGTCAACAAGCCAAAGTATTGAATTTCTGTTTTACTGGTTTTGCTGGTCAATCTATGCTGCTTTTAGCCCTAGCAATGATCACATTTTGGGATTCTAGTTTCCTACCGCAAGGCGATGCATGTGGTTCATGGGAAAACAATCTCTGTGCAATATTACAAAAAGATGCTCTGGAAGAATTGACTTGGATGTTGGCATCTGGTGGACAGGTTGCATTCGTCGTAATATGGGCACGTTCTAGGAGTATTGGTTTAAGATTAGAAGATATTTCATTTGATGCCTCAATGGGTGAAAATCGAGCTAGAATGGCGCAATTGGAAGATGTCATTTACCTCAAGCAAAAAGCCATCAGAAAACTAGTGACTGATGACTCATGGGATAAAGCATTAAGACGGATAGATGCTGTATTAGAAGGCCATGGCGAACAATTAGAAGGCCTGGATTTAGTCAGAAAAACCGACGCAATGATGGAGATTTATGCTGCGATGGGAAGATGGGATGATGCAGAAAATGACGCAGTCTCGATGTTAGCACTAAGAGGTGGACGGGAGGCTCAGATTGCGCGCTTGGTACTGGTTGCCGCAAGCCTCAGCCAGCGTGATTATGCTGAAGCCAAGCCAAGGCTGGAGCTATTACCAGACGACGATATAGAAGCTGCTAGATTGCAATGGTTTGCTTCCGTTTTACAACCTAAAAAACGTAAATTAAACCAAAAACTATCGGCCTTACTATCTGTTGATCCATTGACCAAAAGAAATGCGGATTTGATTAGAAGGTTCCACAACTCAATACCAAATACTGAACTAAGATATCGAGATAATTCGGCCGACCGTATGATTTTACTCGGCGATATGGCTAGAATGAGACTTAATCAACAATATGAACAAGCCCTCAACATACTAGAAAAGTACATCAAAACGAATAATCTAACTGATTGGGTTCATGGTAATGTAGTGTGTGCACTACTTCACCTAGATGAAGGAAGAGTAAATACGGCAGTAAGAATAGCACATGACCTTGCTAAACAACAACCTAGGCATCCACATTTGAGAAGTTTATTGAGGCACTTAGCATCATTAGGTGAAACTATTTCTGCAAGTAGTGAGACCACTGGCATTGAATGGTTAAGAGATTCTGGACTAGATTGGGTCCACGGGTGGCCAATGAAACATACTGTAGCGCCAGCTCCTGCAATGGTTACCAAAGAATTACAAAAACACTCTTGGAAAGCGAACGGATGGATTGCTTTTGGTAATGACGGAATCTTTGCTAGCGCTAAAAATAAATCTTCAAATGGTTGGAAATTACTCTCGAATAAAAAAATGGAAACTGATTTTCCTCCGTGTATTTACACGCACATGACTGGAGTAATAGTTACAATTGGAGGGATGCCAGTTGACCTTGGTTTGCCTGGTGACATTAATTATCCTGCAATAGAAAATGCAGGATTACTAATCTAGTTAGCCCCAATTACATGGCTCTAATATCTGTTGACCACCCATGTAATTTACTAATGGTTTAGGAATACTGACTCTTCCATCTGCAAGTTGATTCTGTTCCATAATCGCAACTAGGGCTCTAGATGTAGCAACTGCAGTGGAGTTTAATGTGTGAACTATCGGTTGGTTAGCATGACCTGGCTGGCCATATTTGATCTGCAAACGATTGGCTTGGTAATCAGTGCAGTTTGAACATGAAACAATCTCTTTGTATTGACCAGCTCCAGGAATCCACGCTTCCAAGTCATATTTACGAGCGGCAACCGTCCCCATATCGCCTGTACAGATATTTACCACCTCATAGTGAATTTCTAAATCATTCCAAAGGTCAATGCAATTTTGCAATAATTCTTCATGCATTTGCCAAGATTCCTCGGGCTTAGTAATGACGATTTGTTCTATTTTAGTAAATTGATGGACCCGCCAAATTCCTAAATCAGATTGACCGTGAGAACCAACCTCACGGCGAAAACATGGAGATACTCCAACTATTTTCAATGGCAATTGATCCTCTGGTATTGTTTCTTCCATGTACATAGCAGTTAATGGATGTTCAGATGTTGCAATCATGTAGTAATTATCAGGTGCTACACCATACATAACTGTCTCGAAATCGCTTAAATCAGTAACACCCTCGTAGGCTTTACGATTCATCATTACAGGAGGCTGAACAAAGGTAAACCCTCTTTGACGCAGAAAGTCAACAGTATAATTCTGCAACGCCATCTCTAATCTTGCTAAATCTCCTTTGAGGAAGAAGAAACGACTTCCTGCAATTTTTGCTGCCCGCTTCAAATCAACCCATTTGTTTAATTCGATGAGTTCATTGTGAGTTCTTGGTTCAAATTCGAATACCGGTTTTTCACCATACACGCTGTGTACGGTATTGCCAGATTCATCTGCACCATTAGGAACTTCTTGATGGAGAATATTTGGTATCGACATACGTATTCTATCTCTATTTTCGATTGCTTCCTGGGTTTGGTATTCTAGTTGTGAAATTTCTTTACCCAATGAAGCAACCTCTGCTAAAATTTCTTGCGCTTTGGTTTCATCACCGGCCTTTTTAGCAGCGCTTATGCTCCTAGCAGCAGTATTTTTTTGTTGGCGGAGTTGATTTGTTTGGTGTTGTAAGCTCAGCCATAAGTTATCATATCGAATTACTTCGTCGATTTTATCATGCGGAATTCCTCGTTTATCATGGTCGAGCCTAACCTGCTGATGATTGTCCCTAAACATATGTATATCTAGCACAAAAACACCTACAATGAGATTCCTAAATTGAAAATTTCCGTACCCATAAATATCAATCCACCAATCAAGTATCCTACTATTGCTCCGCCATTTAACAGCGGCAATCCAGCCTGAGCTTTACCTCTTGCAACATAAGTCATCAACAAAAAGTAACCAACTAACGACCCAACCAAAGCAAACATCGCTATGGCAAAGGAATTATCTGAATCTAGCCATTGTACTGCAGAAAGTACTAACATTCCAGGGAATATAATGTCGCCCAGCCCCATGAACAAAGCCTCCTTGCTCTTTTTCCTTGGTTTGCTTGATTTTGGTATGTTTGTTGGTGGTGTAACCTGTCTGACTTCGGATTTATCAACCATCTTGGTTTTCTCATCTTTGAATGAGTAGCCCTTATCCTGTGGAGCAACAAGCAAAATCGGCAATTGAAGGCCGATCATAGTATCAGCTAACTCAAGCATATGTTTAGAGCGATAAACAGCCCAGGCATCGTATATTGCTGCGAGTATCATGAATATAATTATCAAACCAGGAACAAATGCAACCCCGAGCATGACTATAACACCAGCTCCGACTAGCATCCCCACTGTATTGACCACATACCATTCACTATGGAAATATAATAAAACCATCAACAATAACGCCGTTATAACTCCAATTAAAAATGGCGTATCATAGAGTTGTAAACCATCTAATGAGTACATATCGTCTTCAATTATTCCACTGTTGATTTCATCAGCAGTTATCGCGTAAAAGAAATCCTCGGACCCATTCTTGCCAAAGATACCTGTTTGAAAATCTGAATCAATCTCAAAAGTGAGCCGATTTTTCAATAGCATGCCATGAAGCCAGTAAGAACCTTCATCTGAGGAGATCAACATATCAGTTCGCCCAGAATTATCTAAATCTGTTAGTTGAACCTGTAGGACAGTATCAAGTAAACCAGCAATATTCATTTTTTCTTGGATGGTAAATTGATTTGTTAAGGATTTTGTAGAATCCCACTCCCAGCCAGAAACATTGCCATTTTGCTCACCGATTATCAGTATTGCACTATTACCATCATTTGTTGAAATAGTATCATCTGACCA
>JABJMO010000066.1 GCA_018659375.1 Methanobacteriota archaeon
GTGCCTGATGCTTCGACTGCAGACATTAGGGATTTCCAGCCGTCTAATTTTACTCTAACTACGCGGTCAAATATTTCGTGGCTCTTATCAGCCACTAGTTTTGAATCTTCTAAGCCAGCTCCATGTACAACACCGGTTATTTTTCGCTTAAGATTTGAACCAAGTTCAATCATCGCAGGCAAATCCATGACATCGATTGAGTAATATCTCGCTTTATTCCCTGTCTTTTCGATTTTATCAAGGGTAATGAATACATCTCGACTACGTGTATACTTTTGCCACTCTTTATTCCATTCAACCATAGTTATTTTGCCATCTTCGCTCAGTGCGACCATAGCCTCTCTAAGCTGCATTTTTCTATCTGAGAGTTGTTCTTCACTCCAATCAATCCAAGTTTGTGCCTCTTCAATTAATGTTGACCTGCCCAAGATAATAAAGTGAGCATTAGCGTCAGTACTAGCAGCAGCAACACCGATAATTGATGCTGCAGTAACTCCTGAACCACCCCCAGAGACCAACCAAGTATCTTTCTTACCAAGAGGTTCACGTTCGCGTTCTAGTTGCTCATCAAAGGCGACAAGGCTCCATCGCCTGCCATCACGGTCAATACCAATCTCAACATCTCCACCGATTGAAAACAAGTCGTGGTCAATGATTTCTGCTGCATGAACTGCATCCAGAACTATTTCAGGGTGTAAATCTAGGGCCCTTGTTCTAAGATGAGGTTGTTCGAATGAGTAGGATTTAGTCACCCCACTTGCCGAACATTGTATTGAATTGAATAGTTCACCCTTGTTACCGTGTCTGCCGTCTAGAGTAGTCACCGAGGCCACTATTCCAGAATTGATAGTGGAAAGTTGGCCATCGAGTTGTTTCAGCAGCGCAAACCATCCATGGCCTGCTAGGGATATTTGTGAAGATGGATAAGTGTCTTCTTCCCATTCGACCCCTGCTAACTTTAACGCTGCTAGGTGTATAACACCAGAGATTTTGGATTTATTTAATTCTTGACCGACTAGCGCAATGTGTTCAACATTAGCTGGATCTGCTCTAAGCACGGTCCTAGTGCCCTCAACTTGGATTGACATATCACGTATTTCTGATTCAAAACCAACCCGTATTGCCGCTAAACCTCTAGCCTCCAAAAGAGTGCACAATTCCTCAGCAATACCCCAACCATCATCGGTAACAACTACAGTTCCCGACAGCTCTATTGGCTCATCTAGACCTAGACATTCTTCGACTTCTACCTGCCATCTTCGGCAACCTGAAGGATTCACTGTAGATTGTGAAGAAATGCTGGCGTTGGATGATTTGCCTTGTTCAGGCATTTCCAACTGTTCTGGCAAATCCACTGTATCGATTTGTTGACTTGCCAGTGGTTCTTGAATTGGGCCACCTTGCATTTTTATGATATAAGCCGTAAAGTGATTGAGAGTTGGATGATCTCCTAGAATAAAGTCTTCATCAACTGGTAGCTGGAATATATCTCTGACTTCAGCCATTATTTCGGCCTGCTTGACCGTGTCAATTCCAAGTTCGCCTTCTAGATCTTGGTCCATTTCAATGAAGTCGGCTGGATAACCAGTATGTTTCACCACAACGTCAATCAATTTTGATTGGATATCCACATTTCCAGCCATTTCTGTTACAGGTACAGAAACAATCTCTGGCTGGTCCATCTCTGGCGGTATTGACGTTTCGTCTACCACTTGCTCTGAGACTGAAGGCGTTGCTGGCTGGGTAGCATTACCGGTCATTTGGTGAATGTAGGCAATCATGTGGTTCAATGTTGGATAATCTGATAATACGAAGTCCTCATCGACTGGTAAGGAAAATTTACTTCTGATTTCTGCCATTATTTCTGCCTGCTTGACAGTATCAATTCCAAGTTCTCCTTCCAAATCTTGATCTAATTCAATAAAATCTGCGGGGTATCCGGTATGTTCAACAACAACTTCGATTACTGTTTGAACTAAATCATCATCACTCACCAACATAGCTTGAGGCTTTGCTTGAGCAACTTCTTCAACAACATCTGTAACTATGTCTTGTACTATTTCAACTGCCGCCACCACTGGAGATACGACTGCTTGTGCAACGGTGGAAGTTCCTCCAGACATCTTATCGATATAGCCTATCATGTGGTTTAGCGTTGGATAATCAGCAAGCACGAAATCTTCGTCAACTGGCAATCCAAAACGACTACGAATCTCGGCCATAATTTCTGCCTGTTTTACTGTATCAATACCCAGTTCACCTTCAAGGTCTTGGTCTAGTTCAACAAAGTCAGCGGGATAGCCAGTATGTTTCACAACTACATCGATGACTGCGTTAACAACATCTTCGCCACCTGATTTTTGCTGTACTGTTGGTGCTACAACAACCTCCTCAATTACCTGGTGCACTTCCGTGATAGTCTTTTCAGGAACTTGTTTAGCAACTACTGGTTGATTAGTTAGCAGCCCCTCAAAGTTGTTAGTAATCTCCCAAGGCTCACCTTGAATACCGCCGTGAAGATTATTGGAACCATCAACATAGGAGACTAATTTACCATCAAGGACCCGTAAAACTACATCGTCAGATTGAGCAAGTTGCCTGATCCAAGCCATGAATTTTGACCCATCAATACGATCACCAAGAACATCCCATTTCCTCGCCAAAGATAATGCGATTTGCGAACCAAATCCTGCACCAAATCTTAGTCCGTACTTTAATTCGGGATATTCTCCACCTTTCGACAGATTTAGTTCACCCAACTCTGGGTCTTTTTCACGGTAATTGGCAATTGGTGGAATACGCCCGGTTAACAAACCATAATACATGCTAGCATCTTCTATTCCAACTCCCATTGGGTGTCCCGTGAACCCTTTGGTATTGGCAATAATCAATTTATTGGCACTTGGCCCGAAGGTATCTCTGAGTGCTCTGACTTCTGATTGCGCAGAACCTCCACGGGCAGGGGTATAGGTTTCATGTGAGAAAAAGACCGTTTCTGGTGCTATTTGGTGTCTATCTAGATTCCATTTTGCCTCCATAGTACCGATGAATTGGTTGACAGTTTGTGCGACATGTTCAACATCAAGTCTTGTTCCATGATATGCTGAATTAGAAATCTTGGTACCCAATAATTCGGCAATCGGCTGAACCCCACGTTCTTGGGCCATTGAATTACGCTCAACAACAAATGCCGCTGCGCCCATTCCAAGCACCATACCATTCCTTCTTCTGTCAAATGGTAACGCAGACTCCTCTATTTTATCACCAGTAGAAGCGGCGCCAGAAGCAGCAAATCCACTACCCATCCATTCCCAGAGGTCTTCTCCAGTAACATCATCTGCAGAGATAATTACCACTCTGTCTGCTCTATCATTCTCCAGCCAATCCTCTGCTGTGCTAAACGCTGCAGTTGCTGAAGCGCAAGCTAAATTTAGTGTAGTATTTGGACCTCTAATTCCGGTGTATTGGGCAAATTGTGAATGGCCCATATTTAGAATTTGGAAAAGATATCTCCGATCAAAGCGACCCTCTCCATCATCACCGTTATTCTTAGCATGTTTCATGGCCATTTGCAAACCAGGGAAGCAAGAGGCAAATATGATTCCCGTTCGATCTCTTTGAGTTTGAGGGATTTGCCAATTGGTAATCAAACGTAGACCGCCTTTACCAGTTTGTTCAACAGGAGTAAGTGGGATTCCAGCGTCTCGAAGTGCTAACAGACCTGCAGCAACAGAAAGTTGAGTCGTAATGTCCCAAGCCATAACGGCTTTTGGATCGATACCAAATTCTGCCGCTAAATCAAACGCTCCTTTGATTCCTGCAAGTTGTGGTATGTCGCTAAATTGGGTGGCTTTTTCCATATTTACTGAACCGTCTCTACCTTTGATTAGGCGAACTATGTTTTTATCCAATAGTCGTTGTTTATACTCCTCACTAACCTCACTAAGGCAAGTTTCACCTCTTACTAAGCGTTCAAACGTATCGTCGGAGAATACCTTTTCTCCACCTGGCAAGCCTAATGAAATACCACTTATTACAATTGGATCTGCGACCCTTGAATGATTATGGTTTACCGAATCTCCGACGGTCAATTGGAGCGTTTGCACAGTACTCGTTGTTTTGGAAAGGTACGATTTTGGCGGAGTTCTTATCCACCTTGAGAAGTCTTGGACCACTTCTACCTTTGCGATATCAAACTCGCCATCTGTGTCACACTCATTACCAACCTTAGTAATTAGTTGATTAATTTGGGAATTTGATAATCCAAGTACCTCTCTTAAGTTTACCATGCCGTTACAGAACTTCGCTGGATAACCTGTTATTGGTGACAAACAATCCCCTAAGTATGCATTCTTGGCATCTTCGAGGGAAACCTCTGCCGTTGTAACAATTGCACCAGTAGAATACTTGGCAGCAGATTGAACAGTCGATGAATTATTTGGCAGCGGTTTTGCTCTTGACTTAAAATCGCCATTAGGTAACGGGATTGATAAATTATTTACTTGGCTATGGGCTTCTATTGGGCCTGCTCTAAAGCCTTCAGATAATTCCTCTGAACTGCCAGATGGCCACTTAAGAGTTCTGCCAGCAAGGTATAATCCCGCCATTGCTCCAAGGAAAGAAGCAATACCTCCTTGCTTTGGGTGATTAGTCATGATTGGCAAATGTGGCTTGCCTTCTAAGATTTGAGTAGCAAACATCGTCAAAGCCCGTTTCGGCCCTACTTCAATGAAAACTCTCGCTCCCGAATTATACATCTTCTCGATTTGTGAGGTCCACTCCACTGAAGACGCCATTTGAGGTGCTAATTTATCGAGGACTGAGGTTTTGGAATCCGCGCCAGACATCTCGTAAAATTCGCCATCATAATTTGCCGTAATTGGTATTTTAGGCCAATTTATCTCCAAGGTTTCAAGGAATCTTCGCAGCGGTTCATTGGCTGGTGCGACGATACGTGAGTGGAAAGCGTGTGAAGTTGCCAATTGTGTGGTCGAGAATCCTTTGGCTTCAAAGGTACTCATTACAGCCTTTACCGCCTCGCTTTCTCCAGCAATAACCGTCATCTTTGGAGAGTTTTTATTGGCAGCTATAACGTATCCGTCTGCTGTATTAAGCACTTTTTCAACCTCTTCGTATGGTGCAGTAACGCTGGCCATCAATCCTTTGTCATCTATTTGCACTGAGCCCATTTCGGTACCCCTAGCAGCTGAGGCACGCAGTGCACCATCCATATTCAAAATCCCCGAAGACATCAATGCAGCATACTCACCCAACGAATGGCCAGCCACCATGTCAGGGGTTTGTCCGTGCGCATTGAGCAATCGTTCAATGGCTAAGTCTGCGGTTAACATTGCGGGTTGAGTATATTCTGTTTGTTTGAGTTTATGCTCAGATTCAATCAATTCCTGTTTCGAAAGGTTGCTCCGCAGGACGAAACTTGACAACGTCTCGCCTTCAAGCACTTCAACCATAGTCTCATCAGATTTTTCCCATACCTTTTGCACTGAAGTGTAACGTTTGTTCAGATCATATGTCATGCCGACATACTGACTTCCTTGACCCGGGTACATGTGGGCGATCTTGGCCTTTGATGGCAGTATTGGTTCATTGGTAATCATAACCCCTTGGGACTGTAAAAAGCCCCACTTGTTACTGTCTTCCATGGCTTTTAGTGCAAGACCTACCCGTTTGTCATAATCTGCCCAACTAGTGGCAACTATCGCCATGCGATAAGAGTCTGATTTGTTAAAATCCGAAGCTTGCATCAGTTCAACTGACAATCTGCGTCCATTAGCATCCTCATCAAAAGATGGTCCATCAAATGATAAATTGGTAAGTTTCGATATTAGGAGTTCAACACTGTCCCCAGACAGTAATAGTATGCCTCCTTCAATAGATTTCAGTTCCTCATGAGTCATTGTTGGGTTTGCTTTAGCATCTAGAATAGACGGGACTGATGGCTTAGGAGCATTGCCAATCCATTTTTGCTGCCAGCTGTTAGCAATAGGAGTGTGGTATTCGGGCTCATAGCCTTCTAACGCTATGTGGAAATTTGTCCCACCAAAACCAAAAGCTGAGATTCCAGCTCGACGCGGGTTTTCTAATGGTCTTGGCCAATCTCTAGCTTGAGTTGGTACAAAAAATGGGATTTCATCCCATTGTACAGTTGGATTTGGTGTCTCGAAACCAGCAGATGGAGGTATCGTTGCATGGTGTAGCGCCATTACACCTTTGATGACTCCTGCTATCCCAGCTGCTGCTTTAAGATGGCCAATTTGTGATTTAATTGAACCCACTGCAACATGATCACCACCTGTCAAACCAGTCCACAAAGTTGACAATGATGACAACTCAGTTGCATCCCCTACTTTTGTCGAAGTCCCATGTGCTTCAACCAATTCAACAGAGGAAGCATCGTACCCAGCTTGATTGTAGGCTCTAGAGATGGCTTGTACCTGTCCTCTTTGACTTGGCGCAGTAATACCCTTGCCCCTTCCGTCTGAAGAACTGCCAACACCGCGAATTACCGCATGGATTTCATCTCCATCATTAATCGCCTCAGATAATCTTTTGAGGATTAAAACTCCTGCTCCTTCACCCATTACAAAGCCATTAGCTCTAGCATCAAACGGTGTTGAATGGCTTGGTGATAGCGCCCCAATGGCGCTGAATTTAGCGTAGGTTGCAGGATCCATAGTTCGATCTGCTGCACCTGCCAACATCAAATCCACTTGCCTACTTTGCAGCAGTCGACAAGCATCAAGAATTGCTGCCATCGATGATGCACATGCCGCATCAGTAGTGTAGTTTGGACCTTGTAAGTCGAGTAAGTTGGCAACTCTTCCAGAGACGACATTGGCTAGTTCTCCAGGCATGGTATCCTCGTCAATACGTGGTGAATGCTCGACGATTTCCTTGCGGAATACTTCGGCTTGATCCTCTGGCAACCCATGTTTGATAGCGACATTCTTGGTATGATTGGACCATACTCGGATGTTTGAGAGGTTACGATTCTCACCTCCCAGTGCGTTAGCAAAAACTACCCCGCATTTCGAACGGTCAAATTGGTTTGCTTCATCATTGTAACCAGAAGAATCAAGCGCAGCAGCCGATACCTCAACTGCCCATAACTGGCATGGGTCAATTTGCCCGAGTGTGCCAGGTGGCTGCCTCCAACGGCGCCAATTAAATTCAAAACCTTCAACAAAGGCACCTATTTTCGAATAGGTAAATCCTTCATCGATATTTCCTGGACCGCCTGATTTCCAAAAATTTTCTATTTTACCAGGCCAACGGTCTTGTTCGACATCTTTGATGCTAACTTTTGCATCGACAATATTTTGCCAAAACTGCTCGAGATCATCGGCGTCTGGCATCATTGCGCCGACACCAACAACTGCAATTGGCTCAAATGGGGCTTGTTCTAAGCCCTTTGCAACCTTGCCGTCAGCAGTTGTAATTGTCACATAATCACCTCAATTATTCATGATAGTTTCTGGAACCATTGTAATGGAATAGCCAGCGTCAACATAGATGCATTGACCAGTGACGCCACTTGAAAGTGGGCTAGCTAACCATAATGTTGCCCCTGCGACATCTTCTTGGCTGACATTTCGCCGTAATGGTGAATTTTTCTCTACGTGGTCTAAAATGTTATCAAAACCAGGAATCCCCGAAGCAGCTATTGTTCTAATTGGGCCTGATGAAATTGCATTCACTCTGTGACCTTCTGGCCCCAAGTGACAAGCAAGTTCACGGGTCCAGCATTCTAATGCTGCTTTTGCCATTGACATAATGCCGTATGAGGGGACATACCTATTGGATGCTGCATAAGTTAGCGTAATGGTCGAGGAATTAGGATTTAGATGAGGCAGAGCGAATTTTAAGCAACGCTGTAAGGAGTTTGCCGAAATGGTCATTGCTGTGTTAATATCTTGGTCTTCGACAAATAATATTGGACGGTCAAAACATGTTCTTGGAGCAAAACCTATTGCGTGAATTAAGATATCTGCCTTCTTACCAGGATTATCGGCACTAAATGCATCAAAGAATTCTTTGGTTGTGGCGTCTTGTGCGACATCTAAAGGGTAAAACCCAGCAATTTGTGGTAATTTGTCTTTTAATTGAAACACCCTGCTGCGAAATCTCTTTTGGTATCCAAGATACAAGTTTACACCACTTTCAGCAAGCATCTTGCAAATTGCCCAAGCAATAGAATCCTCACTAGCCACTCCAAAGACAAATGCGGTCTTTCCGCTAAGGTTCAACATATCCTAGTCACCTATACTAGATACAGCAGAACACACTCGCTCTTTGACTGTTACCGTCGAAATCTACCCCAATGTAGCGAATTGTCTGTAGAAAAAAATTATCCGAAACGCTAGACAGCGTCAAAAGTCATCGAGCAAATCATCAAATTCATCTGATTCAATCACGACATCGTCTAAATCATCAAATAAATCGTCAAATTCATCGACTTCTTGGTCGTCATCATCATCAGTATCCAGTTCGATTGGTGTTGATAGGTCGATTTGGTTAACCTTCTTTTTCTTGACTGAGCGCCTAACTACTCCCAATAATAACAGTAGAAGTATTACTCCTCCAGCGATCGCCCCGTAAAGGATTATGTCGTCTTGGCCTACTTCACTAATGCCACCGGTTAGAGAGCCTGATGATTCGCTAGATTCTACGGTTATAGGAATATTTGTTTCACTAAATTCTGCGCTTGGGTCATTGGTACTACTTGCCCTAAATTGTAAGTCGATATTTAAATCGCCATCCGCATCACTTGGTGCTAGAATCCTGAATTGCTTGGTAGAAGAGGTAGCCCCAGGAGCGAGTTGCTCAGCGACGAATTCTGAGCCGGTAAAGGAAAAACCTTGAGTCTTCAAATTGTTTAGATTTGCTATTTCGACACGAACATTATCTGCATCATTGCCGTTATTGGTAAATTGAAGGTCGATGAAAAATTCACTACCAGCCTCGATGGTCTCTGTTGACACTATTGTCACTAATTCTACGGCTCCATAGGAGGCAATTTCTAGAGTATCGACAAATGAGTCGTTTTGTTCGGGCATTGGTTCACCCATAGGTATTGAATTCCATTCAGTGACGGTTGCGAAGATTTCGAAGTCATAACTATTAGTAGAAGCTTGTTTAAGATCACCTGTAAACCTCACGGTGAATTCTTCAGTGCCACCTGCATCAATACTATATTCGCCTGTAGCTCCTTGCATTTCTGCTTTAGAACCGCCAGCCCATTCATTGGTGATTTCAACCTTTGTCGCCCCAACTGTAGCGGTATTCTCAATCGTGCAAACTATGTCAATTGGCTCATAACCAGACGGACTAACATCTAATTCGGGTAAATCTTCACAATCCAATTGGACTCCGAAGAGTGGGTTTTGTGCATTAGAAATTGGAATTAAGGGCATCATTAATGCTACTACAATAAGTACAGCAAGACTCCTACTACGCATGTTCAACCATTCTAGGCTAAGTCGTTCCATTCATCAATGTGATGGATAAATGTATGAACAAGTTGTCATTCTTGACCGTACAATTTCTCGGGCAAATCTA
>JABJMO010000069.1 GCA_018659375.1 Methanobacteriota archaeon
CCATCATCCGCACTGAAGTAGATTGTATCACCGACGAGCATCGACATGTATTGTCCGGGGATACTGCTGCCTCCTCCGCTCTGGATCTCAGTCACCTGCCAAGTTGTTCCGTTGCCGTTGGTTGTGGTGCTTCCCGAGCCGCTGCCTGAGCCGCTACCTGAGCCGCTTGCCGCACTGGCGTTGTATTGGAATGTGATGTTGGTCATGGCCTCATCGATGATGAGATCTGCACCTTCGATGCTGGCGGTGAAATTGCTCTGAGAAGCGCCTCCCGTTTCCATCACCGATGATCCCTCATCAAAAGAATCATTACCGGTTCTTGGACTATTTATCAGGTCTAAGTACCCGACTTGTGTCATTATAATCATTATAATGATTAAAAACGCCGACTTTACGGTTTTTACATGGCTTACGCTACGCTGCATAGTTGTGGTTGGTAGGATAAGGCTAATATATACTGCACCTATCATGAGAGGCATGTTTAGAGTCTGAATTAGACAGCCGCATCGAACATATTGATGACAGTCTCAAGCCGTCTTGCTTCTTCTTCAAGCTCAGCCCGCTTTTTCTTATCCATGTTAACGTCTTTGAGTTCTTCTTGAATACCCTCAAGCAGAATCTTGGTTTCCTCACGCTCTTCCAGATGCTTTTGTTCTTCTTTCTCCATCTTCTTAGATGCTGCAGCCTGCTTTCTGGTTGAGGCTTGAGTGTATACGCTTTCAGTCAACTCAACCGATGTTGGATATGGAATATTGATCCCCTCGTTGCTAAATGTACTGTCGATTGTTCTAAGCAACCAGTCTCTTGCCAGCCACTCATCTGAGTAGTCATTAACCCAACCAAACAAACGGAAAACTTTAGCAAAGTCACCAAGTTCTGTTAACAAGACCTGCGGTTTTGGCTCATCAAGAACGTATTCACAATCTCTAGCAACCTTGATCATGGTTAGTTTAACGTGCTCCGTATTCTCTCGGTAATCAACACCTACATCGATAACAATAGAGATACGACGAGCCATTCCGTCACCGCCACCACGAGCATGGTTAACTATTGTGGAGGAAACTAAGGTATTGTTTGGAATAACTACTAGTCGCTCATCTCGGTCTAGAACTTTAGTTGAAAGAATACCGGTACCGACAACTGAACCCCAGGTGCCATCAACTTCAATTCGATCACCGATTTCAAACGGCCGGTCAATGGCGAGTAAGAAGGAGTTGATTATGTTACCAAGAGTTTGTTGCACTGCTAAACCAATAATAAGCGAAAATACTGCTAGTGATGCTAGAACTCCAACCAATTCAACACCGATTTCGGTTAGTGCTAGATAAGTACCGCCGAACCATACCACGAATCTGAGGGTGAAGGTAATCAACGGATTACTACCCGAAACAGTTACACTAGACTTTTCTGTGAAGCGGTCCATGACCATAGGAATAATGTGTTTAATTGACACGCTGGCAATAGAGGTTGCTGTCAGGATGTAAATGGCCGAGAAGTATGATGAAATATCATCGTTAAACGACGCTTGATCAGATACCCAAATTAGTGACAATTGGGCGGCACCGACAAACAAAAAGAAGTATGCACGGTTTGCAACAGGTCGGTGTAATTTATCGTCCCATGCGGTGTCTGTGGACATTACAACACGACCCCAAGGCCTAACCACTGCGTACTTGATGATGTAATAGCCAATTGCGGTAAAAACAAAGCTGAGTAACACCTTAAAAGCAGGATTTAATTCGTTGAGCACATCTATTTGCTCATTGACAGAATTTGTGACGTCATCAACTATACCCATCGGCTTCACCAGTTTACACCCACAAAAGTTCTGTTTTTGAGTCTTGCGCCTATATTTTATGACTAAATCTATCCTAAAAGACCTACTGAGCGGCTAGTGAAGCAGAAATTTATAATTTGTAATAAGACAGAAAAAACCCGTTTATGAACGGTGATTTACTTTGTTTTCACCTACACCACCTAATAACCTATCCCATTACCTTGATATTACAATGATTAAACGATAATTTGTTGGTCGCATGGATTCACATGACTTGAGATATTTACAACTCCATGTCAATCCTGACCAGTCTTCAATGTTATCTGGCGCAGGCTTATTAGAAAATTTTACGCTAGTGGAGTTAGTCTCAATTTTATCGACTTATGAAAACGCTTCAGAGTTTATTTTGTCGCTTAGATATAGTGATGAAGACGCTATTCTGTGGCTAGAGAAAGATGAATCATTCGAAATAACCGGTGTACTTGAACAACGGCCAGGATACAGTTTAGTTAGTGTCAAAGCGCATGGCACAATATCAATGTTAATCCACAATAACCCTGGAATATGGGTACAAACACCAACAATCATTTCCAATGTTAATGGCCTTTTCATGACAATTCAAGGCACGACAAAAGGATTGAAGAGGTTTAGAGATGAAATTGGCAACATTTTACCGCCTTCCATTAAAATCCGCATCAGTAAAGACCTGAAGGCAGACTGGATTGCAGCACCACAATTGCCAACAAGAAGAAAAGAAGTCATGGAACTTGCCGTTAAACTCGGATATTATAGCACTCCAAGGAAATGTACCCAACGAGATTTAGCTGAGGCGCTGGGAGTACGGCAAGGTACCGTTGCTGAGCACTTACAGTCAGCAGAAAGTATGATTATTCAATCATGGGCCGACCAGGCACAGTAATTATCGCCGTGAGCAGTCATTAACCGACCAGTATCGGCAGGGTTGGCAGAATGATAATCAAGCCAGAGTACCATTTTGAAAATCCAATACCGCTTGACTAATCTCTTGCCTTGTATTCATGACAAATGGGCCATATCTAGCAATTGGTTCATTTATTTCTGGGCCGGCTAGGACTAAAAATTCAGCACCTTGTTCGCTAACCAACTCAATTTCACTACCCTGGCTTAACAGTGCTAACTGCCCATCCTCGACCAGTTTCCCATTAATTTTGGCACTACCACCAAACATGTAGACCATGACATTGAGATCACTAGCAACCACGTGACTAACATTAGACTCGGCTTGCATTTTATAGTGAATAAATTGAATTGGAATCACCGTATCAATTACTGCTTTGGCCCCCATGGCTTCTCCGGCCACAACCTTGGCCCAAACTTTACCATCTGTTGAGACAACAGTAGGCAAGTCGTTTGAGGGAATATCTTGGTACCTTGGTGGCATCATCTTATCTTTAGCCGGCAAGTTTACCCAAATCTGAAAACCATGCATTACTCCACCGGCCTGATAAAAATCAGGGTGAGGTAATTCAGAGTGAATTATGCCGCGTCCAGCAGTCATCCATTGGACATCACCGGGATTCAAATCGCCTGAATTACCGGCCGAATCAGAATGCTGCATGGCTCCTTCAAGCATGTAAGTCACCGTTTCAAAACCACGATGTGGGTGGGCTGGAGCACCAATTGCTTCTCTTGGCCCGTAATTTACCGGACCCATTTCATCCAGTAACAGAAATGGTGACATCAATGACCCCATGGCAACTGGTCTTCTTACTTTGAAGCCGCCGCCTTCAAGCACAGTATGAGTAGGAACTATTGTTTTCACTTTACGCTTTACCATGGTCTCACTGACCCGATGATAATGCATTCGGTATACAAATACTTGCTATGACCCATAAGAATATTTTAGAATACTAAATATTAAGAAAGGTAGGTATTAGGCACATATGATAACATGGCGGAATCAGTAGTCCTAGAACACGCAGCACAAGCAGACACAGATTTTCTTATGTACACTGGTAACTTTTGCGGCTACTGTACTGCAGCCAAGCGTTTACTTAAGGGAAAAAGTCTGTCAGTTAAGGAATATAATTTTGACCAGCACAGTGGACTTAGACAAGCGGTCGTAGCGGCTACAGGGCATCGAACTGTACCGGTTATTTTCGATTTGCGAGATGGCAACGTAACGTTCATTGGCGGCTTTGATGAAACCAATGCCTATCTAAAGTGAATCATTGAAGGTCGTAAGCCATTCTTGGATCGACTCATGATATTCGTTGGGAATCATGTGACCCTTCTTGTGTTCAATCATCTCAATTGCCCATCCTGCACCCTCAAACAGGCTAGCAATAGCAAACCCATCTTCTAGCGAAACTCGAACATCCCGCTCACCGTGCATCCAAAACATTCGCTTCTTTTCCAGTTCACCAAGACGCATGCGTAACTCCATTGGCCTGACAAGGCGAGTTCCGATACATATTACGCCTTGAATTCTATCAGCTATCGGCAGGTGTAGTAATTCTTGAGCCATAGCACCTCCTTGCGAAAAGCCGCCGACAATAAGCGGGCCCTTTGGTGCTTGTTCGGCAATGATTTGTTCAAGTTGCGAAAGGCTTGAATCGACATCGATTAATTCACGCCGTGACAAATTAGCCCGCCTAGTGGCGTCTGCGTCATAGTCCTCATAGCGCCACCAAGTTAGTCCTCTAACTGGGTGATTATATCTTGCCTCTGGTACGATTAAAGTCCAACCTTCAGGCAAAATTTTTCCGGCAAACGGCCGCATCATCTCGGCATTGCCAGTCATCCCATGCATCATAATGAGGGTCGGCATACAGACACCTCACAGAGTCCATGAGCGAACTAAGGCACCGGCTACTTTGAGGTGAACAAAGGAATCTTGACCACGAACCGTAACGGTGATTGAATGCTCACCAGAACTGGAAGGTATGGTCCCAAAAGAGCCCTTTTCAGTGGCTCCTGCACCCCACGCTCTAGTTAACGGTGAGGCGCCTTGGTGGTCTTTGATACTAAGTGAGCCAGAGCCGCCTTGTTGACTAATCTCAACATCAAGATACCAAACCAAGGTATCCCATGCTTCATTTGGCGAGTATCCTTCATCTAGGAAAGTGTCGTAAACTTCCTGGTCGTTTTCTTCATACAAGTTGTCGTGGATATCACCAGCACGGTAAAAGAAGACATCACCGGTATAGCCGGTATCCTTGACATTGAGGTTCATTGCTAAGTTGTCAACACCCTCACTGTCAGTCCATTGTAAATTCTTAATGAATCCCTCTCGACCACTAAATACGTAGTTGAGTGTGTGGTCCTCACTTGAAGTAGCAGAAACCGTGACTTCGCCATTGTAGATTTTATCGGTACTAGCCGACCAATCTTGGCCGAGTAATCTAAAGTTCCAAGTGTTGCCAACTGCCCAAGGGAAATTGAATACCGCTTGTGGCTCACCATTCTCATAGACCGATAAACCATCCATGGTCACTCTGCCAAGGAATGGATTGTGATTGATTACTGCGTGGCGTTGTGCCTCGCCTTCAGAAGAAATACCCAGCATGAACAGACCGTCATCTTCTCGAGCGTCTGCAACAACTAACCGAGCACTGTCTTCACCAAATTCTGGAGTGATGAAAGTGTAGAGCCACTCATCCCCAATTTGCCAGTCTGGCAGGGCTAATTCATCTTCGGTAGTGTCACCAATACCAGATGCAGTAGTACTCTCATTATTTATGCAACCAGCAAGGCTGACTGTCATCATCAAAAGCGCCAGCAGGTGAGCACGCATGGTTGTGCCTGTTAGACTTCTTTTGAAAGCCTAACGCTTCTAAGTTTTTCAGATTCTAATCAAAGAAGACCTGTATCATTCAACTTTCCAGTTCCGGCAAG
>JABJMO010000053.1 GCA_018659375.1 Methanobacteriota archaeon
AACATCAACTCCGGGATGATACAAGTCACATAAGCGGCCATATTCTTGGGCAATCGCTTGTTTAATCTCATCAGGTACCGGGGTCTCCCGCACCAATGAGCGAGCTAATGTCGCTCGACTGTTGAGATTCAAATGGTCTTGTGGATCTGCGTCTCGCAGGCAAACCTCCAATGCTTCAGCAAGCGTAGAACACTTAATCGCCGCACTTCGTAGTTGTTCGACGTCTTCAGGGGCCCCGACGTTATTCCACGTTGACTCAGGTATTTTGGCATTAATGAATTGCTTAAATGCGTCAGTTGTTAAAGTAAAACCGTTTGGTACTTTGACCCCAATCTTAGATAATTGCTGGAACATCTCCCCAAGTGATGCACCTTTCCCACCAACTGTGGCAACATCTTTCATATCAGCATTAGAAAACCACTCAGCAAGTTTGGCGGGTGCCATAATTTGAATTAAACTGATTCACTAATAAGTGGCAGTTTAAAACCACAAGAGAGTTATTAATTTTTATCTATCAAAAAGCAGTTGATAGTTATCAGATTACTCCAACAACTTTGATTAGAATACGCTTGGGTCTCTGTCCATCAAATTCTGCATAGTGGATTTGTTCCCACGTGCCTAAATGCAGCCGACCGTCCCTAACTGGCATGGTAACCTGCTGGCCAAGTAATTGACGTTTAAGATGCGCATCCCCGTTATCTTCACCAGTTCGATGGTGATGATATTCCTCACCACTGCGCCCTTCTACGCCATGGAACGGCGCCACCTTTTCCAGCCATTGCATGATGTCATGATGTAGTCCGTATTCAAGGTCGTTAACATAGCAAGAAGCGGTGATATGCATTGGATTAACCAGCACTAAACCATCCTTTATTCCCGACTCACTAACTACCTTTTCGACCTCTCTAGTGATGCAGATAATTTCGTAACGTTTCTCTGTATTCATGTAAATCTCTTCAACATAAGTCGCAGCCTTGCCGGTAATCAATTCGCCCATGTTGTCAAGAAACGGCAACTAGTCTATGAACAAACAACCCTGCATGACGTCATCAATCGGCTCAATGTTTAACTACCTAAATTGATAGTTAATCTCTATGCAGGTGTCTGTTTTGAACAAACTCTTGCTATCTTTGGCTACAATATGTTTGGTGGCTAATATGTCTGCGCTACCAATTGTTTTCACCAGTGCAGTTCCTAGTGCTGTAGAAGAAAACTTTGCCACCTTTCCACTTGACTCAGCATGTGGGGAAGACGGTGACTGCTCTAGTGTTGAGGTTGATTGGGAAGTTTCAGTTGCCACCCGCGACTACTATGCTTGGGATCTGGTTAATCTCGATGACGTGTTAGCCGAAGAAGCCCTGCCGAAATATCAGAAAAAAGGCCCTTATACCTACGAAATCACTTCTGAAAAAACTTTACTAAATCATGATAGCGAGAACAGTGAACTAACTTACAATGTTGTAAAATCCTATCAATGCGCTGAGGATAGTTCAAATTCTTGCTCTGACGAATTAACTCAACTTAATATCCAATTTAGACCCCAACTAATTGGCGCAACAGGTACGGCAATTAACGGTATTATGGAACTTACCAAAATCGGTTTTGCTAGTGGTATGATGGGTCAAGACCTCAATACCACTCAAGCCGGAGTTGCTACAGCCCAGTTCATCTCAACGATGGCCAATACGGTTGGTGGTGCTGGTTTTGGCACCTATGCATATGGTGCCTTGACCGCAGCTGAGGCCGCTGGCCAAGTAAGCGTAATACTGCCCAATACTCTTGATGGCAATATGCTGCCAGTGGCTAACTTCCTTGGAGGTCTTGATCAGGCATTGTATAATTCAGTTCATCCATTAGACGCCGAGTTCGATATCTCGCTGGTTGAAAGTCCAGGCCCGGTAGCCTTCATGGCTATGGGGGAGCCTGAAGCACTACTTTCCGAAGTAGAAGCCAATCCAAGTCAATCAGTGGCTCTCAAGCGAGCTACAGCATACGGTTATGTAGCCAATGAAATGCTTGATCTCAACGGTGATGGGTTCTTTGAAACAGAAAGTATCGATTATGCCCAAACATACATTCGTGACTGGGCTATGTACATCGGTATTGGACTTGACTTCCAGTCTAATGGTGGTGGCTCACCGTACGGTGATAGTGATGATATTGCCGAGCGACTAAACAATTTACTCGATGTTGATTTTGCTGAAGTAGACTGTCTTAATTTACTACTAAATGGTGATGGAACAAATTCTCCCCAGGGCTTACAGGCACAGAATTCAGGCGGTACTGGTTTTGGGTTAAGTGCGTTTTTAGCACAGAATTCAGACAACGCAATGTCAACCTTTGGCCTTAACCAAGAGCAATATGATGCAATCTATCAGTGGGCTAGCCAGTGGGCAGAATCCACCTCATCCTTACAACTTGCATTACTTGGCACACCAGGAACCATCAATGCCAAGCAATTTGTCAACACCACTTTTGGTGCTGGGGACCCAATTAGCGGCGGTTTTCTTCAATACAGCATGAATCAAGGTGGTGATTGGGAAATTCTAAATTTACTGCCAGCCATCAATTTGACTGCAGAACAATCTGCAGAGATTTTGTACGGCCCTCTTGGTCTTACCACCACCAATGGTGCAGCACAGTTTCTGTACGGTGAATTATCTGGTAAGTCAGCGCCTGGTTATCTTGGTGCTGCAGGGTCAGTAGATAATTGGAATTTGGCCACAATTGGCGCGGCATACAACATTACTACCAATGAAGCAAGAGCCCTTGAACAACTAATTGTCAATGCTATATTTGGCGAATTCGTCGGTGATTTTCTCATCAATAGTTTTGGCGCACAGCCTTACTTGACCCAATCTGTTGATAGTTGGCTACTTGGTTGGCACGACCCAGTTAGCGCATTTCTAGCTTCAGGAGATTCATCAGACATGAGTGTTGGATGGGCATCTTTAGAATCTAATAAGACTTATTTTGGCTCAAATAATATTGCAAATGGTGATGGTACAAATTATACTATTTGCACGGGGGAAAGCAATATTTGTCAGAAAGGTGAGTTGATTCAAGAAGACGGCTCGACCCAATTATCATGGCGTAATGACCGAATGTTTGACGCAACTTTGGGCTTGATTACGCAAGAGGAAATTGCTGGAACAACTGGTGGATTTATTTCGGGAAATAGCGATACAGTCGATGTTTCAGGTTATGCTATTACCGACATTATTTGTTCAGGCGAATCAGAGTTAAAGGGCATACCAGTCTATGATTGCTCAGCATCAGTCGACCCAACTCAGCGGTCAATTCAAGCGAATTTACTGAAAACCTTCTCACTACTTGATGCCACTCCTAGTGCCTTACCAATCTATTTGGGCAGTGAAATAACCCTGCAATCAGAACAGCTATCAGGGTTGATTATTGCTGGTGATTCAACAACCCGCTTCTACCTTGATACCAGAGACGGTAACGACATGCAAACCCCTCCATCACTTAGCGATCTTACTCCGGTTTTTGAAATCCAATCAACCTCAACTATCGGTAATTCAGATGCTGATGCAATGCGTAGTGCAATAGTGCAGAATCAGAACTTTTTCACCTACTGGGCTAACTTTGACACCCCGTTGGATTTCATACCATTCCTGCTTTGGTTGACGGTTTTTGCTTCATTATTTACCGTTTTAGCCACTACTTATCGAGAACTAGGCCAAGAGGAAGAAGAATTACTTGTAGTTCATGAGGTTGACCAAGAGCCAGTCAATAGCGGCGGACTCTTGCAGCGCAGTATGACAATGCGCAATAAGTAGTAATTTCAAACCAAGAAAGACACTCTGCACGGTGTTTCCAATGCCACAATCACGCAGTTTATTCTTCTGAATCTGAGGAAGCAACAGGGAATAGCGCCATGACATCTTCTGCTGGCTGGGAATAGAAGGTCTCAAACTCTGCTAAGTATTCCCCCTTTGTTGCGTTGAAGTTCTTCTCAAACGCGGCGTCAAATCCTAACTCATCAAGGTCGCCATAGAAACCATTAACGAAAGCTTCCTCACCTTCGTGGTGAATCAAATAGGCAACAAACCAGGAGCCAACATCATAGACGTTAACTTGGGAATCGTATCCAAGTTGGTCTAAAGGCACGTCTTGAGCATTGTATGCATCTTGAGATATCTCCAACTTGCGCTGCATGACCTCTCGCAGATAATTATCTCCAACACCATCCTGTTCTGAATAGAGAGATTGAGCCATGAATTCGGCGCCACCTTCTGCAAACCATGGTTTGCCTTCCCCACCCATTTTCGCATCGCGCGCACAAGAATCTCGGCTGTCGCCTGTGCATTCATCGTTGATGTGAGAGTGCTGGTAAATGTGGAAGTATTCGTGCAGTATAACTGGTTTGTAATCATCTTCTTCAGGACCCGGATACTTTGCAGACATGATCATCATCATGAAATCATATTCGATATACGTACGCTTGAAGGTGCTAATGGCCGCACCGCCGTCTTCAGTGTAGCGGGTGAATATTTCATAATTCT
>JABJMO010000073.1 GCA_018659375.1 Methanobacteriota archaeon
GCTTTTGCAGGTGCTTTCTTAGCTGCGGCTTTAGCCTTGGCAGGCGCCTTCTTAACGGCTGCCTTGGTTGATGACGCGGCTTTTTTGGTGGCGCTAGAGGCTTTGTCTACCTGCTTTGCTGCGGCGGCAATTTTCTTGGCCAGTGCTGCTTGAAGTCCTGCTTTGACCAATTTTGTGGTACCTGCTGCGGCCACTTTGGAAATTGTATCTAATTTAGCATCGACTAATTTCTTGGCGGATGCTGCACCCACACCTGGAAGTGAGGTCAATTTATTGGCTTGCGAATCTTTCTTGCTTGAACCCATGGTATCACCAAACAGTGCACAGAAGAAGTAACTAATGAATTATTGCTTTAGATACTTTTTCCCGTTTAATTCATTGGTAGATAGTCGCAGGGCTTTACATGAGGGGGACAAATACCGATGTTGTCCTGCTGTGCCAAGTCTCCAGTGCCAAGGCAGAACACTGTGTTGAAACCGCAACTGGGTTACTGCGCAGAGCAAATTTCCCAGGGGAAAGCCGGGTTGTTTACTTAGGCAATGTTGCGGGAGCGATAATCAGAGCGATGGAATCGCCAGAAACTCCAGAATTTATTGAAGCGCCCGGCTACAATGAACAAAAATGGCGGCTAAAAACTACCAGTGGTGCAATGAGTGTGACCATTAGTTCAAAGCCGTATTGGGGTTTCGGACTATTCACTTCCGGATATTTGAATACGGTAGAAATATCAGGGCCTATCAATATCATAGCCAGATTAATCTTTGACCTTGATGCATCATTAGCAACCTCGCCATGGCAATTTAAGCATGCTCGGTCAGTAAACAAATATCTGGCTAAAAACTATCCAAGCACCTCGATTGAAGCGAATGAAAAGACTTGGCGGTCACTGATTAGTCAATGTAAAAACGACTCTAATGAAATGATTCACGTGATGACTCAAGCGGTTGATAATATTGAGCAAAAAGTCAACATGGTTAATGATTTTCAGGGTTGGTCAAAAGATAAGGCACTGGTCAATATTGCTGCTGCAAGATATGATTTAGCAATCGCCAAAGAGGCATTGGCAGACCGCAACATGCCAAGTGTAGAGCGAGCGCTAGCACGCACAGAGGCCGCACTAATCGAGGCAAATCCAGACCACGCAATGAATGAGGGCGACGGAGAGTTCAACATCGATAAATCGCTCGAAAGAATTAGTTTTGACGAAGATTTGGTGATTAAATCAGTAGATGATGAGTCAATTCCATTGATTGACCTAACGGAATCTGAATGAATTTCCACGGCTAATGGTGGTAAAATATTACGCGTCGCGTTGATAAAGGGGTTACTACTCGGATGGGTTGGTTGAAATGGCTTCAAAGAAGAAATCCGATGGTAGTGGAATCCAACAAGCTGCTGGTCTTATCCGTTATTTCGACGAAGAATCTGAACACGCATGGAAGATTACTCCGCTACAAGTATACGGCGCCTGTATCTTTATTGGTGTCTTCTTTTACCTGGTAAATCAAGGCGTAGTTTCAGCAATTTGGAACCTATTCTGAGGTCTAAAGTGGCCGAATCATAACTATTTTGTTTTCTATAGTAGCCATTTTTTGTGCTACTTGCATTGCTGTATCCATATCTAGTGTTGCACCAATGGTCTTTTGACCAGTCGAATCGTGAACGATGAGACGATGAGTTAGATTATTCAACGCACCTTCTTCAATTCGCTCAAAGACCCAATGCTCATCTTCAATCCGAATCATGGCTGGGACATCAACCAAAGGCCCCATTTCTCTACCGATATCGGTAGTTCTTGTTTTCAACCCTCGAAGATCTTTAATTGGATTCCAATTTCTAATCCTTGTCGGTGTTCGTGCTTTACGATTATTATTTACTCCGCCTCTAAATGCTCTTGTCATAAGGGTCCCATCCCTTGAAGTCTGTGACTTCGTTCCAAGCAGTTCCCATCTATTAATAAGCAGCGCGATGATTTCTGCTGGGATTTAGACGGTTTTGAGCGTGACGGGTTAATTCGTTCTAGCAACGTGTAATTTCATTAGACAATATGGCATAATTAGGATTGTAGGGCCAAATAGCAAAAAATTACTAACTGGATTTGATGATAAAATCAAGCCTACGCTGAGGATCAATACCAAGCCAAGTAAAAGGATACTTAGTTGCAGATTTGGCGAATTGACATCAAACTCAATGGTACTTGGTAAGATAATACTCAAACAAGCTACTATCCAAAGTGAGGGAATTAGGAATATCGCCAACGAATTGAACATTAGTATTGCTGCAGGAGCGAAAACTAGCATCATCCTGAGCCACCAATATTCTGGTCGGGATGCAGCGTCAAAGCCGTATCGTGGTAAAATTTGCGTCATCGAAATAAGTATCATCACTGATGCGGTTAACCAAAAAGCCTCGTGCAGATATCTATTGCCTTCATCAAAAACAGTTGAACTTCTCAGCAAGAGACTAGTTATTACAACGATTATCAAAATAGTGCAAGTAGCCATTATGGCAAATGAACGACTACGTCCATCGCCGACTTTTAGCGCATCATCAAACTGTTGAGATGGGCCGCAGATAAATGTCAAAACTAAGCCTTGTGATAAAAATATCAATGCCATTTTGACTTTACCAAACTGATTATCTATCACCCAATCGATAGTGAAATATTCACTTGAATAAAAGCCAAGTAACATTATCCCACAAACCACGTACATTTTTAGCGAGGCGCGAAACAGTAGTGTCTTAATTCCTGCATCAGAGTAATGGAACGTCGAGATGGCAAATAACTCACCACTAAAGGCGATGATTAGAATGGCAGTTATCACCATTAACAAATTATAATCACCCGCAGCTGACATGGTTGGCTCCAGTGGTAAACTATCGGTGGAGTAATAGTTGGATTCTGGGAAAAATACCCAAAAGGACAACAATGCACATGCTGCTACATAGATCATTACTCGGTTGCTAATCATCACTTTTAGTTCATCACTAGAGCCTTTGAGGCTTGGTAAATATCTAGTCCACAGTGAAAAACTCAACAGGAATAATAACGCTATTTCTCCAAGACCATCGCCGGTAATTAATAACTGTAAATCGGTTAATGAGGCCTCAGTTTGACCAAGTCGCTTGGCTACTTCGGTTTCCGCCATATCTCTGTTCATTATCGACCTTGCCCGGTAAATTACTAGGTAGAGTGTCATAATTATTGGCAGGGCTCGGTAAATTATTTTGGCGTTACGTGCACCTTTGGGCGAAAACCTGTTACAATACTGGTCGACTTTATTGGGTATTAGCCAGAGTACTAAACTGAAGATTAGTGCTGGGAAAAACAGCGGTAATGAATCTCCCAGCATGACAGTTCTAGCAATATCTACCCCTTGAGGGTGGCGGAATCAAGATAGACATGATGCTTAAGCCCTATACATGGCCTATCAGCGTTGGACGCAGGAAGAACTGAGAGAAATCTCAGAGAATTCACTGCTGGCCAAGATGGTTGAAAGTCTAGGCATTGATGTTGATAACTGGCTAGATTATGCCGTTGATACTCTGCCTGAAACCCTCCGGTTAACCGGCAGTAGGGCCGACATTGAGTGGACCAAAAGGGAACTACGAGCAATGGGCGGTGTGCCAATTTCTTGGATGCCTGAAGAAAGTGCTTGGCAAATGCCGTTTGCTAGAGGCAAAGCCCCAGAAGGTTATGCTAAACGAATGATGTCGATTTTACACGACTCAGGAAGAATCACTCGCCAAGAGGCTGCTAGCATGCTGCCGGTTGAATTGCTGGGAATAACTGATGAAACAGTGGTGTTGGATATGTGTGCAGCACCTGGTTCAAAAACGACTCAGGTGGCGGAAAAACTCGCCCCTAATGGCATTGTAATTGCTAACGAACCGGTTGCTTCAAGAGTTAACATGTTGATTTCTAATCGTGCTAGGTTGGCGTTACCAAATGTGTTGATTAATCAACAAGATGGCCGACACATAGGCAGAATCCCTCCCCCCGGTTATGATGCTATTTTGGCTGATGTGCCGTGTTCTGGTTCTGCAACGACTAGAAAAAATGTCCAAGTTTGGCAGAAATGGCGACCACTAGACGGCCGAAGTTTATTCAAATTACAACTGACAATTGCCCAACGTGGCGCAAGAGGATTACGACCCGGCGGCAAAATGATTTACTCGACCTGTAGTATTGACCCGATTGAAAATGAGGCTGTTATCGCTGAATTACTGCGCACCTGTCCATGGATGGAATTAATGCCAATCGATTCTGCTATACTACCCGGATTAGTGATGCACCAAGGATTAGCCGCTTGGGATATACTTGATGACGAGTGCCAAAAAGTGGTTATTGCTGGTGAATTGCCCAGACTTGCTGGACTTAACAAAGCCCAGGTTTGTCCGGCAACTAGAGCTGGAATTGACGAAGACTGTGATGAGGAAAGTGAACGGGCAATTGCTGAGCAATTAGGCCTTACCAGGCGGCTTTATCACATGGACAACAATACTGGTGGATTCTATGTTGCCTTACTCAGGCACCGTCCAGAAGCAACCCCTGAAGGCAAAGCAAGAGTATACATTTCTAAGCGTAAGTTAACCGAAAATTCTGGTTGGGAGCCAAAAATCATGACGATTAATCACACTAGTCGTCATGATACTAATCCCGCCCTTGAAGAAGAAATTACTAGTGTGTCTAAGCAGTACGCTATCACTGATAACCAGTGGTCATGGTGGAAAAGAGGACGTCGACTAAATATCACCCCACGCACGGTGCTTGAGAGAATATACCACCCAGTGTGTCCAAACAAAGATGGCAATTTATGGCAGAATAATACCTTTCATCCGCTGAAGATAATTCATGTCGGAATGCCTTGCTTCGTTAACAATAAAGGCACCTGGAGAACCCGACAAGAGGCTGTTCCAGCGATTGAAAACCATCTTGGAGACATATTGATTGACATAGATCATGAAATGGTTATCCAGTTACTCAATAATGTCCCGATTCTAAAACAGGATGTCCTGCCGCCACAGATGGTTGATTATTCAGGACCAGTGCTGATGTGTAGTGAAATTGCGGGTTCAAAAGCGATAGTCTCGGTGTGGAGTGGCAACTGGCTGAGTCTGATGATCAACACTACCGAAAAAGACATACTAAGAGCCAAATTAGGCATCCCATTTGAGCATGAACTCGAGGAGGAGTGAGCATGAATAGATGGTTAGTTTGTTTAGTGGCAGCAATCTTGTGCCCTGGATTTATTGGCCTTTCAACAGCACAACAAGATGCTGTGGCAAGTAGTGAAATTCCTGCAGCACTGGCAGTTAGTGAATCGTTAACCGAATGTTTTGTCGACTTAGATACCACGCAGTGTAGTGCTAATTCACCTTCATCCTTAACGCTAAATTGGTGGTCTTGGAGTGATGAGACCGGTTCTAATTGGCCTGATGATGACGCCAAGGCGCGTGCTGGAGAACTGGGTCTAAATGTCACACAGAACAATCCGGTCAGTAATATCAACCAGCAGAATGAGGGGCTGCCAATCATTGAACTAACTGGTAACCTGTACTTAATTAGCGAACTTGAAGGTTATCGAATTGAAATGCCCATTGAAATGACACCAAATTATAACTTAACAGATTCAACAATAATGTATATTTTCTTGAGCAAGGACAATGCTATTGATGTCCACAACAGACAGGTTGCTAATCTAGTCTATGAGATGAAACCTGAAATTGGCTTTAGTAATCTAGCTAACAATACCACTGCAACAACTTGGATCTTAGCAGAATCACATCTATCTGCTGCTGGTGTTGATATTGAAAAGTACCCGTACGACTGGCAGGTAACATTTGCCTTATTTGGTGGCACTGAACAAGACAATAACACAAGACTGCTCAGCCTCCATCAAGTTAGACTTGAAACTCAAACCGATAGCGTTGAGGTTGATGAATTCCTAATCCCAATTCTAGCCATCGCGTTTGCGATAATTATCATCTCCACGATACTTGGAAACATGTACAGAGAAGAGCACGGAATGCCAATCATTACCGGTTACTGGCACCGTGAGAAGGACAATTGTTTAGTGGTAGAATTTACTACTAAAAATCAGAAAATGGAAATCAAATCCTGTGAAGCTGAATTACCGTGGAAAATGTCATCGCGCTTTAAAAGCCGATTTATCGAGCCAAACCAAAGTGTGCAGGTTGAACTGAAATTCAAGCAACTGGATGCTAGTGATTGTCGACTAAATATTCGCTTAGAGGTTGAGGAACTTGGCGTTTGGACGCAGTTTTTGTCAATCCCCTCAATTTTATCTGATGAGTAACAAGACAAGTTTCAAGTTCAGTACCTCTAGGCAACATCGTTGATGGTATGAAATTAGACGATGTAGACAGGGCAATATTAAGCGCACTACTAGAAGATGCCCGGGCTAGTCAGAGAAAACTTGCCCGTGATGTTGGAGTCGCTCAAGGTACCATTACCAATCGTATTCGACGAATGGAAGAAATGGGTATTATCAACGGCTATAGCGTAGTTATTGACCCTGAAAAAGTCGGTTGGTCAATGACCATTATGGCCGGACTACGGATTGCCAAGGGGCGCATGATTGATGTTCAACAGAAAATCGCCGCTGATCATCGAGTATTTTCGGTCTACGACGTAACTGGTGACTGGGATTCATACGTCTTAGCCAGAGTCAAAAATCGGGCTGATTTAGACGACCTAACCAAAACCGTATTCACTCTAGAAGGCGTGACTAGGTCGTTTACCCACGTGGTGTTAAACACCGTCAAAGAAGATGGCCTACCACAGCCTGCCCCGGTAAGCAATGAAGAATAAGGCCTTTGAATGATGGCAAGTAGGGCGTACTATGGGTACCAACCGAACTATGGCTATTTTACTCGCGTTTGCGCTACAACTTTTGATGGTTGGCGCAACTGCTGCTCCACTAGCAGACAGTACTAACCCAATGGGTACTTATGAAAACATGAACGATGATTTGCGTGAAGAATTATACCAATCAGAGTACAGTGAAGTATTGCCGGTCATCTTTCAACTAAACTCTCCAGTCACGCAAAGTGACTTGACCACTTTAGAACAATTTGGTGCTACAGTGCTTGGCGATGCACCTCTAGTTGACGGTGGATTGTTTGAGGCAACTGCTGAGGATATTAGACACATTTCTAACTGGGAGCGAATTGAATACTTGGAACTTGACAAAGAATTAGATTTCTTCTACCTACCTGCTGAATGGGGCGGCGACCCTACCGACCCTAGTGCCATGATGCATGAAACAACTCACGTTGTTAAAGCCACAGATACTTGGAATCGAGTCATCGTAAACCCCGCTGGCGCAATTGAATATGATGTTGATCTATCATTTAGTGAATGGGACGGCGATGGTACCGCAATTGTTGACTTAGATACTGGCGTAGATGCCGGACACCCAGATTTTGATTATCTTGAACCGTGGACTGGAGAGAAAGTAATCTATTCTGCTAAATTTGACGGTGTGTGGACTGAGACAAGAAACTCGGATACCTCATCTGGCCACGGAACGCACGTTGGTGGCACGATTGCCGGCAACGGTGATGCTTCGGCTGGCAGAAGAGCTGGTGTGGCAAAGGGTGCGCAAATGGTCGCCTTAGGTACTGGTGACGGCGCCTCTATCTTCGCGGCAGAACAAGGGCTTGAGTGGACCTACATCCATTCTGTTCCTGGTCAAAACCCATATCACATTCGAGTGGTTTCTAACTCATGGGGTACTGATGGAGATTACGACCCTAACGGAGTTATTGCCCAACTTACTGACATGTTAACTTTTGAGAATGGTGTTGCGGTTATTTTTGCTGCGTCTAATTCTGGTGGTTCTGGTGGCGACGGAGAATGTACTGGCGATTTGCGAACCAATGTTTACGCTAATACACCTTCAGCAATTTCAGTTGCTGCCCTGACTCACGACGGAACCGCTGTCACCTCATTCTCCTCAAGAGGCTGCATGAATCAACAACATACCTGGCCTGATGTTGGCGCACCAGGCAGAGATATCTGGGCTACTGCTCCACGTGGTACCGCAATTGACGCTTCAACAAAGTTGCAAGGCGACTTGTATTACATGGCAATATCTGGAACTTCGATGGCCACACCACACGTTGGTGGTATGGCTGGACTTATTCTTGATGTGGCACCGTCACTTGGTGTGGCAGATTATCACCGCGAAGACCATGACTTTGGTAGCAGTTTAGTCGGTGGTGAAGGTACTGCAGCATATGGTCAATTTGAAAATTGGGATGAAGAAAATTTCAGCCGTATCCACGAACTAGAATTGATTCTTGAATTGACTGCAGTCTATGAAGGAATGCAAAATTCATGTGAGGCTGGTAATGATGCTGATGCTTGTAGCGACATACCTGAAGAGTGCTATGTCAGTGCCACTGGTCAATGTCACGATTGGCGAATTGGTCACGGCCTTACCGATACTGATGCGGCTGTAGCCTTAGCAAGAACTCTACAATTGATGAGAGACCAAGACGGCAACGGAATTGTTGACCATCCAGAATATACCGTTTGGGATGCTTGGGAAATATACGGGAACATGATGGGTGAGAAAACCATCAGCCTAGACACTGACCGAGTTCGCCATTCTTGGAAAGGCGATTGGAACCATTTCAATAATGGTGCATCAGGAGCGGTATACTACACCGAAGATTCCCATTATGTGTGGATTCCAAACGGCACAGAGAGACTCGAAGCAATGTTTACTGCTGTAGAATTCGAAACTGAAACCGGTCAAGCAGGCCAAGTTCAGTTAGAAATTGACCTAGGTGAAGATGGCAGTAATGACGCACAGGGACAAGGCGACAGACTGGCAGATTCATGGTATTATGACTTAGATGTTGATTCCTCTTCATGGGGTAAGTGGGCTCATTTTGACGTTACCGGACAAGCAATAACTCTGTTTGGCTTGATTGAGGATCCTGAATTCTTTGAATCAAGAATCCCGTATACTGTCGATGTCATTTTGACTTTGGATGTGACAGAGCCAATCGATATTGCCTTTGAGCAAAAAACCGATTTCTACTCCGACCTTGACCCAACAACGCCTTCTGAAAATTATGATGCTTCAATGGACGGCATGCTGACCTTCACTCGACAAGTCTACGACCAACAAGCAGTGGTTGAGTTGATCAAACCCAAGGTCATGGCAGATGATGATGGGCCAGATGGATTCTTCTCCGCCTTAGGTGAAATATTCTCCAA
>JABJMO010000075.1 GCA_018659375.1 Methanobacteriota archaeon
CATTGTGTTAATAGTGGCTACTCCGGAATTCCTCAACCTGCGAGGTTGTGTTAATGTCTTGGCTGAATTAAAAGAAATTGAATCTACCTCAGAGCTTAAGAGAAGAAGATCTGAAGGAGATGAAGCAGCAAAAACTCTTGGCGCGGGACATGCAAAAGCATGGGATGAATTCTTAGCAAGTAAGGGTCTAAAGAAAAGAAAATGAGGGTAAAAATTGTCCGACCAACATCCGTTGAACAATCTCCTTAGAGAGATGCTCTTAGCTGTAGCAATGATATCGTTTCTTGTTCTAGGACTTTGGGCACATACTGGTACTATGCCACCACTTGTAGTTGTTGAATCATCATCAATGATTCACGAAAAATCTGGTGAAGTGGGAAGTATTGATGCTGGTGATTTGATTTTGGTCATGGACACACCTTATGACAACATTGTTACATTTGCTGAATCAAGTGACCCATTAAACAAAAATTATGGTTACGAAATGCATGGTATGAATGGGGATGTTATAATTTATCAAAAGAATGGGGATTCAGGCACACCAATTATTCACCGTGCGATTTTACGTGTAGAAGCGAGTCAAACTTATTCTCCTGACAGAAGCGTTTCTTCAGATGCCAACAACTCTGCTCATTGTCCCAGTGGAGGGACTTGGGACTCAGGGGTTGTTGATGATGATGGTGAAATTGGGACCTGTGTCCTTACATGGTCTGTTCCTGGTACTAATGTTAGCGACGTTGAAACTATAACGATTCATTTTGATGGCCAGCAAGCTGGTTATTATGATTGCAAAAGATTCACCCATGCCAACGTAGAGCAGTATTTGGTGGTATGGAATTGGCAGCCAAAACATTCCGGTATCGTAACCCTTGGAGATAATAACCAATGTTCGGTTGATCAAGGAGGTTTAGTTGTCAACGGGTCCTCTGGAGTACACAGTATGTCAGGAGTTGCTGGACCTGTGCAAGAAGCATGGTTGGTCGGAGTAGCGGGCGGAGAAATACCATGGCTTGGTACTGTCAAATTAATGCTCAGTGGTCCCAGTTCGCCAGGAACTCAATATGTACCTGGTTCCTCGTTTGTGTTTCTAGCTATGGTGATTGGAGGAATCATACTAGCGCCATTAGGCTTAGAAATGGGGTTGAAGAGAATAATGGACACTTCCCCGGAACTAAGGCAAGCAGAATTAGAAACTGATTATTCCTCAGAAGAATAAGATGATTGCTCGACAATTGCTTCTTGCATTGTTAATTCACCTGTTGCCACAAGCAAGGCTAGTTGTTGACTTATTGTAATTTGACCATTTGACCTTTTTCGGCTTTGGGTTTGAATGTATTTTACGTCACCGTGTTTTGGCCTTAACTCGCGTGGTTGCCATATTCTCTGTCCGCTGTTAGCGGCAATCCGGAGTGCTGAAATAGCGTGATTATTTCTAACCAGGCCACTAGAAGTCTTACTTTCGTTAACTTGTTCAATGACCCAATTCTTCGTTATACAGGAGTTGATTATCTGGTCTCGGATTAGCGGTGCGCCATCACCGATGCGAATTACCATAGTTTGAAAATCTAGAGATCTGATGAGTGTTTCTATTTCTGGCACTAATTCAGCGACTGATGCTAATTGTGAGACTCCGATAAAGGCCCCATCCACTAACCAAGCAAGTCCAGGATAAGGCCCCGGGTCGATCCCAATAGTCAAAAATACTGAATTTTCAATCCCTCTTAACAGAAAGATTGCTGAATAAACTGCGGATTCGATGCTATCTAAACTTACCGGTATTGACTTACCAAGCGTTGGATGCTCGAGGATTTCGGTCGGAGATGAAAACCATATTGTTGAGCGATTAACTATCTCAGTATGAATATCAATTACCTCAAACTTAAGGTTTTTTGACCGCAACACCTCAATAAGTTTGAATGATAATTGGAAATCTTCAGTACGGATTACCAGGCTCGCCATGGCCAATCCACTACACCTGCATCAACAAACCTACCGCATTTTACTATTCCCTTGAAAGTCAAATTAATTAACAAGATTATACCGAAGTAATCAAAAGCGCTTGACATTGATGTTTACCCGTGAGCAGTAAGTATGAGAGAGAGCTTCGTCAGGTTCTCGCTGGCTTATCCAAAGGCGTTGAAGCGATAATCAAATCTTGTAATGAGATTGAAAAAACTAAAATGCGCTTAGTAGAGAAACGACCTTTTCTCGTAGTAAGAGCTGCTGGCTCTGGGATTGAGGGTTCTGGTGATTTACTTGCTTTAAGAGGTGATTTATGCTTCCCGATAGAGGTAAAATCTTCTAAGAAAGATAAATTATACTTATCTGGGCGGACTGTAGACCAGTATAATTCGCTAGTCTATGAGGGCAATCGTTCATGTTTATTGCCATTGTATGCCTTTCGCCTAAAAGGAGTTAGAGGGGATTCCTGGAGAATATTTAGAGTTGAGACCGATACATTGCACAGCAAATTAAGGCAACTAGCACCATTTATTCCAAGTCTACCAAATACCAGGAATGGAAAACCATATTTGAATTGGGACGATGGAATGGCATTAAATGAATTCATTGCCTTGGTTTGTTCAAAGTTTGGTCAATATGTAGAAGGTATGGAAACTCTACAAACACGAACTTCCAAGTTATCTGTGGTAATCAATGAATCTACTAGCCACAGTAATGACAACAATAAACCAAAAAGAGATATCCTCGCTGAGTTACTCAAAAGAAAAGTCGCCTAATTAGAAGTAAGGGATAACCAAAATAAATACAATCATACCTAATAACGCCAAAGACGATATGTTTGACGCCTTACTAGAGATATGTTCTATCCACATTGGATTAATGTCCCAGAATTTTAATTTTTTACCTACTTTCTTTACTATATTGAGAACTCCTCGTAACATATCTTTGAACATATGCCCGCCGTCAAATGGAACCATTGGAATTAGGTTTGTGAAACCCAGCAAAATATTAACCCATAATAACCAAAAGAAGAAGTTTACGAAAAATAGTAAGCCATTTGTTCCTAATGCTTGAGCAAACGCATTATCTTCCGCTTCTAGTAATGATTCCTCAAAAGGGTGCATAGCAACGCCTTGTAGTTCAAATGGGACAATCATAAGACTGAGAGTGTGAAGCGGGGCCATTATTGACTTTTGAGCTAAATTACCATCCCACCTTGGAGATAATGGACCTGCTAACCTATCGATTCCAGCAGTACTGCCTGAGAGCCCTTCAACTCCCAAAAATGGCTGACCTTTCTCTACACCAATTGATTCTAAGTTACCTTTAGACCAACCTAGTTCAAGATAATGATCATACTTATCAGAAAGAGTTGCATTTAGGGTTTCAATTTGTCCATCGCTGTGTTTAACTGTAAGAGCAATTGTGTCATTAGCACTGTAGCTTTCCATAGCATCATAGAAACCATCAACATTAGAGATTTCTTGACCGTCAATCGACTGTATTGTATCCCATGGTTGAAGCCCCGCTTGATACGCACCCTCATCTTGGACTATACCTCTCACGTGAACTCCATCATCCGGGGAAACGAATTGACTTGCTAAACCCCCCAAAAACATCAAACAAATAATTGCTGCAAAGATATTGGTCGCTGGACCTGCGGCAAACATACGCATTCTTTCCCTGCTAGGAGCATTAGTCAACTCTTCATATTGTGGTTCAGCAAAAGCACCAAGTGGCAAAGGACCTAATTGCAATAATCCAAATGAGCGAATTCTCATACCATGAGCTCTTGCTTGCAGTCCATGACCATATTCATGAATCACAAGTGCTACAATAAACGCCATTACACCCCAGCCTAGTGGGATTACCGGGTTTATTCCTGGCAGTGCCACAAGTTCGCTAGCAGATGGCGGATCTGTTTGAGGCGGACTTATCAGCGCGGTGATGAATGCAACTACCATCAATATGCCAACCATCAACATAGAAAATACACAAACCCACAGGGATATTTCACCATAAAATCGCCAAAAACCCCGTGGACTTGCAGTTTTATCGAGTAATTTTAGACCTCTTTTGCTTCTAACCATCAATATTACACCAAAAACTCTAGTAGCATTCCATCGGTCAAGCGTACCATTATTTTCCCAAATTCGTAATAAAACATACCAGACTAAAATCAAAATCATTATTGCCGACCAGTCGAAATTAACCGTCCCCCAGTCAGCAGCCATGGCTATCCCTACAAGTCACTTAATTTGAACATTGACAAAACATGAACAAACTTGAAGAATGAGCGATTGGAGGGTTTGCTATGGAACCGGTAAGCGATGACATAGCCGCTTGGTGTACACAGACGTGGAGGCAGTCTCCTGAGGAAATACTAGAATGGTTTGAAGATGAAACCACTATCCAAGTTTTCATCAAGTTGACGCGTAGTGTTTTGATTGCAGATTTTGTCTTCAAAGAAAATGCTGCAGACAAGACTACAGATCGTATCGAGATAAAACACCATTTACATATTCCGTTAGATATTTGGAACCCAGGTTCTATTCAAGCAACTAGAATAAATGATGGCAGAGTTAGATTTAGACATCGGAATTCAGATATCATCCTCGCAGCTAAACTACGTGCACCCGAATGGGGTAAAACTGTATTAGAAGATTGGTTAATGGGATTACGTGGAGAGCAACTAAGACCTAAAGATCGTAACCAAAGATTAGCATCTGTTAGAAGGACAAAACAAATTGTTGACAGAAATCTACAGGCTGCTTCTCTAGACAATGCAATTGAAGATTTAGAATTAATATCCCACCGGATAACTTCGGCTGAAGAAGGTCTTAATCCATTTGAGAGCAAAATTCTTGAAGCAGAATAATCAACTCAAGCGAACTTTGTATCTTTCTTTCCCGTTTACATAGAGAGAAATAGTCCCAGATGAAGAGACACATATTGCCGCACATTCCGCTAATTGTGAAATTGCTCTAGCAGCTAGATGACGACCTCCTTCACCATATTTTGGTTGAGTACCCGCCGGAACTTGGATATATCTACCTGCATCGCTAGCAACGCCATCTTTATTGAAAAATATGGCGCCATCTAACCAAGCAAATTCGGCCATAGTTTCATGATTTTCATCAAGTAGTATACTCTTTCTTTCCGCATCATGGCCTTTGAATGGGTTGAGTACTAAGGGTGTTGAAAACTTCCTCAGTTTGGGTAATGAGCCAATTGCGAATAATGCCCCAACAGCATGTCCTTCTCTACCTCTGGAACCAATATGGCGTGCAAGTTGCATTGCTTTGGTTAGAACCTCTAATTCAATTCCAGTCTCATTAGCCAAGATAGCAAACCTATTGGCGCTAAGCATTGTTGTATCGATGGAAAATAATCCATCGATTGGATCGCCAAGAACTACCAAAATTCTTTCCCCATGTGAAATTCTACCTTCGCCTATGGCTTGCAAAATCATATCATGTAACTGAGTCAAAATTTGTAGGCCCATTGCAGAAAGTGATTCATCCATTAACTGGACAGAGATTTCTGAGTCTTCAAATGACTCCACTACTCTAGATTTACTACTAAGAATGGTAATTTCAGTGTCTTTGGGAATTACATTGTATATTTGCTTTATTTTTTTGACACTATTTGAGATAATTATCACACTGTCAAATTGTTTCCTATCTGAAGGAAATGAACTGGAGACCAGTTTTGCTAGGTCTACCACGCAAACACCTACTCATTAGTTGTATCAATACCGGGCAATTGGTCTTCTGATTCACGGTACACTGTTCTCATATTATTGATGAAGTTTCGTTCCTTAATGACCAGAATATATTCATTGAAGCCAGGGTCTTCTTCACCATTAAGATGTTTGAGCAACACTTCTAGAGTAATCCTTGCACCTTCACGGTGTGGATAACCAAATATTCCCATTGAGATAGGTGGAGCAACTATTTTTTTCACATCACTCATTTCTTTAATTCGGTCAAACAAGTTGTGATAGGTTTCAGGAAGAAGTTGCCTTCTTGACTCATCTTGACTAGGACGACGACAATCCGGTCCTACTACGTGGAATATGTGCTTGAAATTATTTCCCAAGTCATATGGTTCTGTTACTACGTTGTTAGTTACTGCACAAGGTGGAGCGTTGATTTTTCGCTTTTCTAGACAAATATTCCTAGTTACCTGTGTCAATTCTTCACCTGCCTTAGCATGAACTTGGGCATCCAAGCCCTCTCTGCCTGAAAGACGGTTATTGGCAGGAGTAATTAGCACATCACCTGTTTGATTCCAAACATCCCCACCAACTACTCGTAACACACCCCATCTACAAGTACGGGCCATATATAATTCCGGCATCGTACAAGCATGCAGGGCTGTCTTACTTATCAAGTTCGCAAGATTGTTTGATTTTCACATGTATTTTGTGAATTATGCATTAGGCGATGAATACTTTGGAATACTTCATTATCCTCCTAGTCCTAGCCATAACGATAGCATGGCTGTGGGATATGTACTTGTGAATGTGACTCCAGGAATGGAAATTGAAGCTTATAACAAAATCAAAGGTATGAAACATGTTGATGATATAACCGTGCTGTTTGGCGATTATGACTTGATCATAAAATTAGTTGCTGATGATTTAGCATCAATTGCTAAAAGGGTTGTGGAAACTATTAGACCTGTTCAAGGTGTGCTTAACACAAAAACTCTAGCAGGTGCAGACATCTGATTTAGTGGCTTTACGCATGCGTTTTTCCTTTTTCTTTGGTTTCGAAAGGCGTGCTGCGCCCCATATGTGGCGCAGTATAGCGGTTTTTTTGGGATAATACTATATACCTAACCAATTTACTCGGTTACCGGAGGTTATCCAAAATGTCTGATAAAAAATATTTTGTTCTCATGGAGAACAATAAAGATACGAGCCAAGTATTTGCGAGCAAACAACCACGTGGTGCAGCCCTAAAAGCTGCAACCCGTGGACACACCAGCATACGCCTGCGTGAGCGTGGAACTAAGAGAGTCCACTGCTTCACCGGTAGTATTGCAATGGTCGACAAGCCTGCAAATGGTCCGGCTTGGCTTCCTGATAAGATCAAGAAGGCAAACGTCAAGAAGATCGGAATCGAGCACCTTTGAGTTGCTTAACCGAGTCATTTGGCTATTTATGAACTAATATATTCCGCGGAATATAACTGCCTCTCTGAGGGTTTAGGCCCTCGGGGAGGCTTTTTTTAATTTTACAAACATTGCACAGAGAATAATTCAATCGGCAGCAGCCTTGGGTGATTTAATCCAACCACCAACCCATAATGCGATTACAATCATCAAAACTTGACCCACTAATCGTAATATATGCCATATTGCCGCAAATGTCCTACCCTCTAGAGGGACGTCATTAATCCACATATTGAGATTAGCTGAATAAATTGCTAACAAAAACAATGCCATCAGCAGGCCGGAATATTTTCTTGTCCCAGGGATAATTAATCCTAACCCTAAACCAATTTCCATACCCCCTGTAACCAAGACCCAGAAGGTAGGGTAACCTAGAATTGCAGGGACTATCGGCTCAAACCATTTCGGGTCTTGAAAATGTGCAATTCCCACACTGATAAAAAAAAGACCTAGAATCGCCGAAAAGAGGTTTTGCAGCAAGGCAACCTTATTCATCCATTATCGCCTTCAATAACGAACTTTCTGTCTTGTTAATGTACGCCAAATTCGTTGAAGCGGATCATAGTAACGGTCAACTACTCTTTCCTTTAACTGAATAATTGCATCGTCAGTAATTTGAATTCCAGCAGGACAAACCTCTGTACAACACCGAGTAATATTACAATACTCAACACCAAATTCTTTTTTGATTTCCGGAATTCGGTCCTCTTGATCTAACGGGTGCATTTCGTATTGAGCAAGTCTAACTAGATTTCTTGGACCAGCGAACTCGTCAAACAATGAATGGTCTCTAAGTACGTGACAAGTGTTGACACATAGAAAACACTCAATGCATTCTCTGAATTGTTGAACTCTATCTGCTTCATTTTGATTAAATTCCCAATTCATCTCATCCGGACCGTTGATTGGCTTAATTTTCTGCGCCACTTCATAGTTCCATGAAACATCCGTGACTAAGTCTTTAACGTGAGGGAATGCCTTCATTGGTCTAATTTCGATTGGTTTACCATCCTCAGTCTCGTCTACAACATCACTCATTCGAGTCATACACATCAAACGCGGACGGCCATTAATTTCAGCTGAGCATGAGCCGCACTTCCCTGCTTTACAATTCCATCTTACTGCAAGGTCTGGTTCCTGTTCATGTTGAATACGATGAACACAGTCTAAAACTACCATCCCTTCATCTAATTCAATTTCATAATCAGCTAATTCTGCAGTCTCGCCTTCGCCTCTAGTGATGGTAAATTTCTGGATCTTTCCTTTCAAAGACATCAATTTTCCCCTCCAGCTTCTGCTGCTCTTTCAGCAATCATGGCTTTTACTTCATTGATTGCATCTTTGAGGTCGTCACGCATCTCTTCCTTAGCCTCTTGACGAATCTTGATTTCTCCATCTTCCATGTAGATAATGTTGAGAGTCTCGCCCCAATACTCATCATCCGGGACAGGGAAGTCATCTCTTGTATGGCCGCCCCTACTCTCTTCACGAGTCAATGCTGCAAGAGTTGCTACGTATGAAACATCAACCATGTTTTTCAAATCTAATGCTTGATGCCAACCGGAGTTATATTTTCTTGAGGAACCTGGATAGGCAGATTTTCTTCTAGTATCGAAATTCTTCAAATCCTCGATGGCTTCATCGAGCTCATCCTTTGTCCTAATTATGCCAACCTTTGCTTGCATCATGTCACGTAATTCATCATAAATAAGACCAGGATTCTCTCCGCCCTCATTATTGAATGGTTCGAGCATATCGGTGATTGCTGATTTTACTTGAGAGTCGTCAATAACTGGTTGTGCAAGGTCTTTTGAACGCTTTGCGGCAAATTCTCCAGCACGCTTACCAAATACAATCAAGTCAGACAATGAGTTGCCTCCGAGCCTGTTAGCCCCGTGTAATCCGGATGCTACTTCACCACAGGCATATAATCCTGAAATTGTTGTTTCTTGACTTTCAGCGTTGACGATTACTCCGCCCATGACATAATGTGCAGTCGGACCGACTTCCATTGGTTCCTTTGATATATCAACGCCGGCCAATTCCTTGAATTGGTGGTGCATTGAAGGTAATTTCTTGAGAATTGCTTCTTCACCACGATGTGAGATATCAAGGAAAGCCCCCCCGTGCGGCGAGCCTCTACCGGCCTTTACTTCTGAGTTAATGGCCTTGGACACTACGTCACGTGTGAGTAGTTCGGGAGGTCTCCTGACCGTGGCTAATTTTCCTGAAACAATCTCTTCTACCCATTGGTCAGACTCTTCTATAGTTTCGGCGTGGTCTCCAGCAAACATTTCAGGGACGTAGTCAAACATGAATCTATCACCTTCAGAATTTGTTAACCTGCCACCTTCACCTCTAACTCCTTCAGTGACCAGGATGCCTCTTACAGAAGGTGGCCAGACCATTCCAGTTGGATGGAATTGAACAAACTCCATGTCTCTAAGTTCGGCACCTGCCCATAGGGCTAATGCGTGACCGTCTCCGGTATATTCCCAGGAACCAGAGCAGACTGACCAAACTCTAGTGATTCCGCCAGTCGCAAGGACCACAGACTTGGCTGAAAATGCATGGAAGTCTCCGTCAACTCTAGTGTAGGCAACACAACCAGTAACTCTGTCACCTTCTTTGAGAAGGTGCCTTACAGTATATTCCATAAATATGTCAATACCTTCGTGGATGCCTCTTTCTTGTAGTGTACGAATGAGTTCAAGACCAGTAGCATCACCAACATGAGCAAGTCTAGGGAAGGTATGACCACCGAAATTACGCTGGTTGATTAGATTCTTTGGTGTTCTGTCAAATACAGCACCCCATTGCTCTAATTCTCTAACTCGATCTGGTGCTTCTTTAGCGTGGTACTCAGCCATTTGCCAATTAGCTAGCCATTTACTACCCTTCATTGTGTCATGGAAATGTACTTTCCAGCCGTCACGAGGATCTGCATTTTGTAACGCAGCAGCACAACCGCCTTCAGCCATTACAGTATGTGCCTTGCCTAGCAGAGATTTAGTGATAATAGCAGTTTTAGCGCCGCTACGAGCCGCTTCTATTGCGGCGCGAAGACCTGCCCCACCTGCACCTATCACGATGACGTCGTATTCGTATTTCTTGTAATCTTCTGTCATATTTTCACCTCAAAAAAGTATCAAATTCCATTCTGCAAGTCCGGTAAAATAACCTTCATTGTAAGCTAGAACCCATAGATCGCCAACAAAGACGAACGCAAGAGAAGTCCAAAACCAGAAACCATGAGACCGATTTGCAATGCTCAATTTGTCAAAAATTCTGCCACGAATTTTGCTGATTCCGGTCGTCCATCGATCTAATGCACCACCAGCGAGATGTCTCAAAGCGTGACAAGATGTAACATACATCGTCAATAAAAATGCCTCTATAGCCATGATGAAGGTACCGATGGAGAAACCATATTGACCACCTTCAAACGTTAGAGTATGAGTCACGTCCCACCATTTAATCGCAATAATGATCATTGCCGCATAGAGAAAATATCTGTGCAAGTTATTAAGGATGAAAACGCGTTTCTCACCCTTGTACCCTAGTTTCTTGTTGATATCAGGTTCATCAACCCAACAAGCTGTTGGGCTAGCAAAAAAGGTCCTGTAGTAGACCCTGCGCATGTAGTAGCAAGTACCTCTAAATCCAAATGGAATCCACAAGACTAGAATTGCTGCATTGACCCAATGAGGATGGTCCCAAGCAGATAAGCCAAATAAATCCCATTCTAGAACGTTAGGAGAGAAGATTGGTGACATGACAGTACTCCCGTCTAAGTCGTATGAAATACCGGTATCATGTAAAAATAGTCGCCAGAAGGTGTAGATTAGTGCAAATGTCAATGCAAAACCCATGGCTAATGGCTGAGTCCACCATTTATCGACACGGTTGGTACGACCCAGTCCGTTGATTACTGGCAGTTTTATTCCTTCACCCAAAGTTCTCACAGCCTTCCCCCTAGGGGGCGAACATTCTATGCCTAACGCGCACAGTCTTTGAGGTTGATTATTTCATACATATTTTCAACTGGCTATTTTGTTGACAACATCCATTGCTTCTTGGACCATAGTATAATTCGCCCAGTAAGATTTTGATTGCCACATTTTGATGCCATCTTGGCCGATTAGTTGCACGGTTGGAGTGACTGGGTTGCCAAACCCTTCAACTATCGAAAACCGAGTAGTCTCACCTGTTTCAAAATCTGTTAACCTGCTTGATTCATCCGGCAGAATAATTGGCCACGGTGTATAATAAGAGTCGTTATCATCATTGCCGAATGCCTTCATGACCGCCGCTGGTGATTCGACTTCTGACCACCTGTGCATACTGATGATGGAAACTGAAGAAGTATTGATGCTGCCATTATTGATTGATTCACGCAACATGTCGGTCCAATCATGGCACCCTGAGCATCCTGCTGCAATCCAAAGCATCAACACTGGTTTAGAATCTAATTCTTCTTTCAGGTCAAATAACGAGCCGCCGTCTTCAGAACGATCAAGCGTATCTGCAGTAAATGACAGCTGCAAGGGTACATCAGTCTGTATTGATTCTTGAATTGGGGCTGTGCAGCCGCATACTACAATGGTCAAACAAAGCAAAATTGTTAGAAGTTTAGGCTGCATGACCTTCACCAGTAGCTTGGTTTCGGTTTGCTGATACGGAGTCTTTGGCCTTTACTTTTGGCTTCTTAACATCTTGGAACCAGTTACTGACTCCATTCCAATCGGGGTCTAAGCCAAGGTCAGCACAAATTAGTTTACTGCTGATTCTAGCACTTTCAAATATGGTTGGCAATCCGCTACCAGGATGGGTACCGCCGCCAACTATGTACAAATTTTTGGCTTCTTCAAATCTGTTTTGAGGTCTTCTCCACAGCATTTGACCGAGATTATGTGTCAAGTTGAACACAGCACCTCGGTAAATATCGGATGCACCCCAATCATCTGGAGTGACAATTGTTTCTGACACAATGTGATCTGCGACATCATCATAGCCTAACTTTGCCATTTGCTTAATTACTATATCGCGATATTCGTCTTTTATTTCTTCCCAATTTATCGATTTATGTTGGTTTGGTACTGGAACTAGCACATACAGAGTTGAACAACCTTCAGGCGCCATGTCTGGATCGGTCACACAGGCATTTTGTACATACAAGGATGGATCATCCCAAGTTATTTTATGATTGGTAATGTCATTAAGATTCTCCTCGTATCTTTGGGATGCATAGATTTGGTGATGAGGCATATCAGGATAGGTTTTGTCCATGCCAAGATAAAGCATGTAAGTGGAACAAGAGTAACCTTTCTTTTCCAGTTTCTTGTTTGACCATTTCTTACGCTTCTCGTCTGGAACAAGGGTGGTCATAGCGTGGGCAAAGTCTGCGTTTACTACTACTTTGTCAGCATAGATAGTCTCGTCCTCAAGTTTGACACCTACCACGTTTTTGCCTTCATATATCAGTTCCTTTACCGGGGTTGAGGTTCTTATTTTAGCACCAAAACCTTCGGCTATTTTTGCGAGTTTGGGGGTAATTGAACCGAGCCCACCTCTGGCATGGAAGATGCCGTGTTCATACTCTAGGAAAGCCAGAATGGTGAACAGAGAAGGAGCATGAAATGGGCTCATTCCGAGATATTTAGTTTGAAAAGACATGGCCAAACGAATTCTTTCGTCATCGAAGTTCTTGCGCAAATCGCTTGCTACCGATGCCCATGGCTTCAGAACCTTTGCTACACGCAGTGCTCTTTTTGTAAAGAGATTAGATGGTCCTGTCCAGGGGGTTTGCAAACATTGTTTAGACAAATTCAATTTTTGGCGGTTGTCTTTGACGTACTTTTCAAATCCAAGGGCGTTTTTATCGCCGGACAATTCACGGATTCTTTCTGTCATTAGGTCGAGGTTACTTGTGGCATTGATGTGTCCGCCTGCTCCAAACACTAGACGGTAAGATGGGTCTATTAGGGGCATTAATTCAAGTTCTTTGTGAGCATCTAATCCCACCGCTTGGAAAATTTGCTCGATAACTTCGGGAAAGTGGAAGAAGGTCGGGCCACGATCATAGGTAAATCCATCTTTGTGAACTAATTTTGTCCTGCCACCAACTGCAGCTTCTTTCTCGATTACTGTCACATCGACTCCAGAATAGGCGAGTAGCATTGCGCTTGCTAGTCCACCGGGTCCAGCGCCGACGATTATTGTTGTAGGTTTAGCCTTGGCTTGCATGTCTCAAGTGCATTCAGACTGACATATAAAGAAGAGTTTAATTCCGTGATTTATGGAGTGAATAATCCACTTTCTATGCTGCGTTTAATCACAGGTTTTTTACCAACTTTGCAGCAGATTGAAGCGCACCCTCAACACTGCCGTGATAGGTATGATCTCCGCATTCAAGAAACTCGTTAATTACGTCGATGTTATCAAAATCACTGGATGAGAGTTCTGGCAAGGCTGTGGTTATGTGCTGAACGTCTAGCAGATTCCATTCCCCAACTTCCTCACCGAACCATTCTGTTAATTCTTCAACGGCAGACCTTGCAATCTCTTCTTCACTAGTAATACCCTTCTCATCAGCGTGCTCACCAACAATTGTTGCGGTAATCAGTGATTTGTCTACTGGTGCGTAACTTGGTTGAATGTCTGATGGCACTGCTATGTGCGATATCAATTTGTTTTGGGTGTTAATATTGGAATTTAACATAATGAACTTATGCTTAAGCGGTGATTTGGGAGCAGAAAAATGCACTGTCCATACTGACCTAGTTATCTTTCCTGCCACCTCACTGAAGGCTTTTATCACGCGGAAATATTTCTTGGGCTTGTGATCAACAATTAACTCGTTGTCATTGATTATTTTGACGTCTGCTTTGAGAGTTAGTTTGGTATTTTCTAATTTGTCAAACAAAAACTGTGGCACTGCTGAGATTCCTTGCTTAGGCAAAACCATATCTCCTCTCGACATATTCTTGAACACAAATTTGAACATTCGGGCATCGGTTCTTAGACTAGATTCAAGAAATATTCCGCCAAAAAGAGGAGAAAAAAATCTATCTATGAAGGACGTTGAAAATCCCCTAGAAATTAAAAATTCATGTGTAGTCTGTCCTGTTTCTGAAAAAATATCTTCATCAGAGGTTCTCATTACGTGCCAACGTAATAATCCAACTCTAAGCAGGTTGAGCGGCGAAGTGAACAAACTAACGGCGCCCATAATTCCAGTTACTGGACGGCGAAACGGATCCGCAAAACACCATATTTTAGATTTCCTTGGGCGGGCTTCGATTACTAACGCACCAGGTTGGAAAGGTCGGCAATCCATGGCTTGATAATCAAAGACCGTACTCGCTAACGGATATCCTGTTTGTAGAACATGAAAACCCCGGTCAAGAATGAAACCCGATTTCACAGTGCTTGCCATCCTACCGCCAATTTTGGCAGACTTTTCAAACAGTTCTACCTCAAATCCTTTTTTTTCCAATAAATATGAACAGTAAAGGCCAGAAATACCGGCACCAATTACTGCGATTTTTTCACTCATTGAACCACTCATGCAGATACTGTATCAAGACCTAATTTAAACTTGAATTCATCTAAATAGGGTCCCATCGATTTAATCAACAAGGCATCGGGGTGTGTTCTAATAACTAGTCCGTCTAGATACATTAGGGCTCTTATTATTGGAAATGCTTCTTCACCAAACTCGGCATTAGCTAATTCCACGGCGGCACGTACCGTTTGCATCATTACTCTAGTCAAACTCTGCTCGCCAACTGGTTTCTTTTCGAAATCGAAATATATCTCATGCATTCTACTCATGTATTTTTCCATCTTTTTACCTGTTGGCTTCTTGTTGGTCATATCCAATAGCGCAATGAAAGCTTCATCTAATTCTTGCTTGGATAAATGTTCAAAGAAATTGAATAGCGAGCGGTTTACAAATTCCGGAGCATGACAAATAGCACCGTTATCAATAAACACAAATTTACCTTCATTATCGATTATACAATTACCTGGATGAAGGTCACCGTGGAAGGTCCCAATACCAAACAAATACGCCCCATGAATCCTAAATAATTCCAGTAGAGTCTCCCATTTCAAAGATTTATTATCGATGCCCTCTTCTAACGACATTCCGTCAATGAATTCAGACACTAAGACATTTTCATTCGATAGTTCTGGGTAATACTGTGGAAACCTGAGCAGGGGTGTTGCGAAATCGTCAGCGATATCCTGTTGTATTTTAGACAATTCATTAGCACCTAAAATCTCGTTACGCAAGTCAAGTTCCCTAGTGGTGTAATCTGCAACGTGATTTAGCAAAGCCATAGGATTACCGACTTTTCTCAATCTTGGTGATAATATCAAGAACATGCGCAACCATGACCGCATTCTGTCTACCTCTTTGCGAAACTTGACCGCGTTTGCCTGCTTTACGAATTTAATTACTACTTGGTCGCCGTTGTGTAATACTGCACGATGTACTTGCCCAACAGAGGCTGCCGCCAGGGGCTTTTCTTCGATTGATTTGAATTTCTCAAAAAAACCAGGGATTGCTTTACTTTTTAGCGTAGCCTCCCAATCTTCTTGAGGGATAGATGCTGCGTGTTGGTATAATTGCTGAAGTTGTTTGCACTTATCTTCACCAAGAAGATCTGGCCTTAGTGCAAAGATTTGAGCGAGTTTCACCGCCATCAATCCTTGTTTTTGAATCCAGTCTAAATCAGCAGGTCGTTTACGCATTATTTGACGCATAAACCTAAAGAAAGTCAGCATTCGCATAACAATCAAACCATGCTTTGGGTTTATCAAACCGTGTATGGTTCAGTCTTCGCTCTCTTCGATGAAAATGAGCGTATAGCGCCATAATTCACCGTCATCTTGACCGGTTTCACGCCTGATTCTTACATCGCTATCCTCTGGGTATCTTGACCGCAAAGCACCTTCAATAATTCCATCATCTAATTCCCAAAGTGGGAGAACATCTGCTTTTTCTACTGGTGGATGGGTTAGATTTACTTTGATATGGAAGAAAGGAACGGTATCATATTCAAGTTCCCCAAGTCCGGCATATTCCCACCAGTCCATTAATTCGCTGAGAAATTCGACGTGACCCTCGATTTTGCGAAGACTGAATGCTAATTCTTCACCGATTCGATGACCAACCTGCCTCAGCATAGTTTTGATATCAATGCCAAGTTGATGAAGACTAAACACAGTCCCATCTTGCAAAGCGACCCTGGCTTGATTTATTTCGTTACTAGACGCTAAAAATGTATCTGGATTAAATGGGGTATCTTCATCTGGTAATTCACCACTGAAGCCTAGTGCTTCTCTAAATTGTTCCAAGAAGGAGCCCTCACCCACAGTAAGTCTGAGTGGGTCAACGATTCTCTCTTCAGTGAAGCGTTTCTTAGCGCTGCTAAAGTCCACAGCTCGGCTCCAAATGGCCATCATGAATTCGTAATGAGAGGCGGCGAAAACTTCGGAGGAAACCACCAATGCTGCATCTTCACGGCCTCTTCCTACTGGATTTTGTTCGACAAACAAAAACTGGATAACATCGGTTTGGTCTTTAAGGACACCAAGTGAATTAACTTCGTCAGAATGACGGATTTCTATCGAGTCGTGTAATTGGTCAAAAAATTTCAGCGTTCTTCGGTCCAATTGGGCGAGAACTTTGATGATTACTCCTCGCTCTGCGGCTGAGTTTACTTCTTCTATTGATGGAGATCTGCACATGTGTAATATCCCATATCTGCCTAGAAAGAGAACTAATTGTCCGTCTGCTTCGTTGGATAACTCACCAATTTTCTTTTGCACATGGTCTCGGCCTTTCAATACGGCGAATTTAGCGTTGGAATCACCCTGCTGGGAATCGTTTTCTAGCGCATCATCTGTTGCACCTGACATAATATTTTCAAATGCTTTTGTAGTTCTGTCAATTCTTGATTTTTGGTCTTTTATCAGTTTCTTGAATAACACAGGTAGCGATGAGCATGAAAACTTCATCGGCCTGTCTGCGGTGACGTTTACCAAACCGATTTGGGTTAACCTTGACAGTGAATTGTATGCATCAAGTCTGTTTGTACCAAGTTTTTTTGCTAAATCACTCGCTTTCAATTCTTTGGAAGATGAAAGTAATACAAGTGATCTGGCTTCTCTATCTGTTAGGCCAGCTTCCTCGAATAATTCTACCCAATCCATTCACTCACCATCCGAAGATAACGTACTTAGGGTATTCAGGATTTTAGCGACATGTCTACGGGGCCTAAATAGCCAGTCATAGCAGTAGTGTATCTCTCGGTCAGGACCGACTAGAAATGAGGATTTCCCAGGGAACTTACCCAAAAAGAGGGGGACACCATAGGCTTCCGAAACTTCTCTTTCAGGATCGCTAAGCAGAGCAAACGGCAAATCTAGTTCCTCTTTGAATCGTCGGTGGTCTTCGACTGAATCTTCACTTATCCCGATTATTTCTACCGGCGGTGTCAGTGATTGGAATAACTCGTATTGCTCCTTGAAATTTAAGCATCCCCGCTTGCATGTGGGCGATCCATCTTTGGCGTAAAAAAACAAAACTTTCCACTTACCGTCATAATCGGCAAGCGATATACTTTGGTCGGTACTTGATTGTAATGTGAAATTTGGTGCCGTCTGGCCAATTAGTTGCTTTGACATGTTACTACCTCGATTTACAATGAGCAAGCCTACTCATTAAAAACGAATGGGAGAATGTGTCCCATTCGTTTTGCCTTGGTTGCCAAGTAGCCTTCGTTGAAAGAACCAAGCCCTTCTATGTGAGAAATTCTTGTTTCGATAGTGATACCGTTATCGACCATACCCTTGATTTTTAACGGGTTGTTGGTCATTAATCTGACTTTGGTCACACCTGCGCTCTTTAGCATCTCAGCGCAAAAAGTGTAATCTCTGGCGTCAGCAGGGTGATTGAGCATTGTGTTAGCATCCAATGTATCGTATCCTAGATCCTGCAGTGAATAAGCCTTGATTTTCTCATTCAACCCTATCCCTCTACCTTCTTGGCGAAGGTATACGATTGCCCCGCAGCCTTCCTCTTGCACTCTCCTCATTGAGGCTTTGAGTTGAGGACCACAATCACACTTCAAAGATGTGAAGGCATCTCCTGTCAGGCATTCTGAATGTATCCTAATCAGTGGGGTTGTTGTTCGGTCGTTTAATCCTACTGAGAGTAGGGTGTGTTCTGATCCATTCTCGTCAACCATTACACGAATTCTAAAATTCCCGTATTCGGTTGGTAAAAATGCGTCAGCTTCAATTTGCATTGGGTCAATGGTTCCGCTTTCCATGGACCTATGTTGCTGCCTCGTGGTTATAATGTAGTGTTTATTTTCCCGCATGAATGTAAACACCGCTTTATATCGTGAGAGTATAATTTTACTGCATGTCTAGAGTGCAGTGTGATTTAGGTGTCGCTGCAGTCATTGTCAAAAACGACTCAGTTTTGTTAGTCAAAGAGGCAGCTGGGAGATACTCTGGCCATTGGGGCCTTCCCAAAGGTCACGTGGACGATGGCGAACTTCCGCGCGATGCTGCTCTAAGAGAACTACGCGAAGAATGTGACGTTGATGGTAAAGTCACAGGCATTTATGCTATTCGTGAGAATCTTACAGAAATCGGTCCTGCAGTATTTATCGCTTACAGTGTCGAACTAGAACCAGGACAAGTACCAGTCGCTTCTAGCGAAATTGCCGAAACGGGGTTTGTCAATGTCGCCAAATTCGAGGAGTTGCAGTGGGTAAGTAAAGCAATGAAGTCAATTGCGACAAATGCGCTAGTTCAAACTCCATTTGCGACCCTTGATTATTCCGAGCAAAGAGGGTATCCATATCTTCTACACCAAAACGGAGATGTAAAAATATGAACGGACCACTATCTGAGAGAATTAGGTCAGCAAATGACAAACCAGTGAACGAAGATGGTGAATACATCATCTATTGGATGATTGCCAGTCGACGGTTCAACTACAACTCGTCGTTAGAATTCGCAGCACAACTAGCAATCGAACACGAAGTCCCGTTGTTGGTAATCGAAGAAATTTCTACTAGCCACAGATTTGCCAATGATCGAATAGCTACATTTATGATTCAAGGCATGGTTGAAAATGTTTCTGTCTTCAAGGACAACAATATTCGCTACATACCGTGGGTCGAAACACCATTAAGTGGACCGATTGGTTTGCTAAAAGAAGTTTCAAAAAGAGCAAAGGTCGTCGTTAGTGACGACTTTCCAACTTACTATCCCAGCCGAGCAATAAATGCAGCGAGCAAATCTATTCCCGTAAAGATGTACGCTGGTGACTCAAACGGAGTCATTCCAATGTCATGGACTGAAAGCGCCCACACAACTGCCCATGGGTTTAGACGATGGATACATGCCAATTTCAGTCGCTGCCCAGAAACTTGGCCAAAACAAAACCCAATCCCAAAGGGCGCTAATCTCATGATGAGCGATAAATTGTTCAAATCGGTAATGAAGGATTGTTCTGTCAAACTACCACCATTTGAATGGCTATGGAGATGTTCAGAAGGTGGCTCGGTAGGGAAAAAAGCGCTCTCTGCGATAGATATTGACCACTCTGTAGGGCCAGTAAGAATGGCACAAGGTGGCAGAAATACTGCAATGAGGAAACTAGCGGCCTTCTTAACAGACCGTCTAGAGAGATATCACACAGACAGGAACAATGTGGAAAACCCAGCTGTTAGCGGGTTGTCGCCTTGGTTGCATTTTGGCCATGTCTCATCTATTGAAATTGTGGAACGCATACTCAAACAAAATGATTGGTCTCCAGAGGACATAGACTCCTCGAGAAAAGGCTCAAGAGAAGGCTGGTGGGGACTATCCGCTGGCGTAGAAAGTTTCCTAGACCAAATAATAACATGGCGAGAACTTGGCTTCAATAATGCATATCACAACAAAAATCACAATAAATTTGAATCAATACCAGCATGGGCCCAAAAGACACTTGCTGAGCACTCCGATGATGAACGTGTATTGTATACATATGACCAAATTGAAAACGCAGAAACTCACGATGAAATATGGAATGCTGCTCAAATACAACTAACTCAAACCGGTATTATCCACAACTATTTGAGAATGCTATGGGGTAAGCGAATCCTAGAATGGGCATCGACTCCAGAGCAAGCTGCTAATTGGATGATTGAACTTAATGACAAATACGCTCTCGACGGTCGAGATCCTAATTCCTACACAGGAATATTTTGGGTTCTTGGAAGACATGATAGAGCATGGGGGCCTGAGAGAGCAATATTTGGCAAGATAAGATATATGTCATCTGAGCGAACTCGGAAAAAAATGAATCTCAAACCATATCTGCAACAGTATCGGAGTAGATGAAATGAGTATTGTATTTGAACACAAGACAGAAGTCGAAAATAGTGTCGAAGAAGCATTTGCTTGGCACGAAAGAAAAGGGGCTTTTAGACGTTTGATGCCACCATGGGAACTTGCTGAAGAAGTACGAGCAGATGACAATCTAGAGGAAGGTTCTCAAAGAATTTTCAGGTTCCCAATGGGCCCAATAAAGATGAGTTGGGTTGCCGAACATACAGGATACAATCCACCTCACTCTTTTGAAGATAAGATGCTAAAAGGGCCTTTCAAGTCTTGGCATCACACCCACAATTTCGAGACCATAGGAGACAATAATGCGTTAATCCATGACAAAGTTAACTACAAACTGCCGATGGGGTTCCTTGGCAAACTAGTCGCTGGTAGAATGATAAAGAAGCGGCTTGACAGAATGTTTACAGCAAGGGAAATTAGACTCGAAAGAGATTTAAAGCGTCATGCTGATTTTAGTGATAAACCACGTAAAAAAATCCTAGTTGCCGGCTCATCTGGATTAATTGGTCGCCAATTAGTGGCGTTTTTAGACACCGGAGGCCATGATGTTTGGCGACTAGTAAGAAGAAAGGCTAAGAAAAACGAAAAAGAATTAGTCTGGAATCCTGAAGTTGGGATAATTAATCATGATGTTTTGGAAGGCTTCGACGCAATAATACACCTTGGTGGTGCTGGAATTGGCGATAAACGTTGGTCAAAAAAGCGCATGAAATTAATCGAGGAAAGCAGAACAAAGAGCACTGAATTGTTGGCAAATGCCATCACTGAACTAACCAAAAAGCCTGAGGCATTCATCGTTGCTAGCGCTGTTGGTTGGTATGGTGAACGTGGTGATGAAGAATTAGATGAAACATCAACACCTGGCGAAGGATTTCTGCCAGAGACTTGCGCTAGATGGGAAGACTCCTGTCAGGCTGCCCGAGATATTGGGGTAAGAACCATCAATTTGCGAACCGGCATTGTCCTAGATGCTACCGGTGGGGCGCTTGGAAAAATGTTGTTACCAGCCAAACTTGGCGCTGGAGGCCCAATCGGCCGAGGTAAGCAGTGGTACAGCTGGGTATCAATGGACGACCAAATATATTCAATTCATCATCTCCTAATGAAAGAAGATTGTGAAGGTGCCTACAACATTGGATCACCAAACCCTGTGCAACAAAAGACATTTGCCAAGACTCTAGGCAAAGTGTTGCGACGACCAGCATTTATGCCAACCCCTCCACTAGGAATATGGTTTCTGTTTGGAAAAATGGGTGTTGCTTTGACCACCGAGAGTACTAGAGTAATCCCAAAGAGACTAGTCTCTTCTGGGTACAAGTTTGAGCATGAGAACTTAGAAGAAGCCTTGAGAGACAGTCTAGGATTGTGGAGATAATCCGCCCTTGCTTAGAAATTTAACCTTGGCTTTCTAATAATACCTAGGGCGAACTGAATCTTACGGTACAGACTCATTGTTAATCTTCGAGTGAAAACATCACCATTTCTTTTCATGGCTTCTTCAAGAATTGCATCATAGGCTGCACACATTACTGAAGGTGAATATTTGGTATCTTTATCCAATAGTGATAACAGCCCAACAGCATTTTTCCTGTGAACCATTACATGGTCGAGATAGTGTCGCATAAAGTTCTGCCAACCATCTGAGGTCGCGAGGTCTTCGGAAGTAAGGTCTTCATTTGATAGCCCAAATTTGGCAAGTTCTTCACTAGGCAGATAAATTCTATTTCTGCTGAGGTCTTCTTGAATGTCCCGCAAGACGTTAACCATCTGGAGATAAATACCCATCTCAACCGCGTGTCGTCTGGCGTTTGGATCGTTGTATCCATAGACTTCTACTAAACACAGGCCAACAGTTGATGCGACACGGTAACAATATTGACGTAGGTCTTCGAACCTTTGATATTTCGCAGCATAAAGGTCATCTTCCATGCCTGAAATTAATTCTCTTAAGTGGTCCAACTCTACTGGGAATTTTTTGATTACATCGGCGAGTGCGATGAATATTGGTTCATCGACAGTCTTCTTATTTTCGATTGCTTCCAAGTTTGTTCTAAACCATAGTAAAGCGGTTAATTTTGACAGATGGTCTAGATCTGGATTTAGCGGTTCAGACTGTTTGTCAGTTGATAGTTGAATGCTGCGATCTTTCGCTTGCTCTCTTAGGTGTGATAAGTCTCTATCCGGCAACCAATCACCGTCAACGATATCGTCAACTCTACGGCAAAATGCGTAAAGTGCATTCACTGCTTGGCGCTTTTGAGTCGGTAAATGTCTAAAAGAGCGGAAGAAGGAACTTGATGCATTTCTAGCTATTGTCTCACAGGTGGAATAAGCGTTTTGGAGCTTATCTGCCGTAGTATCTTTTTCTTGTCCGAGTTGAAATATAGATACCATACAATCACCACCTAGAGCATACTGCCAACATGTTTTGTTATCGTTATTGTTATATCAAGTATAGTATTTTACCGAACTAAATTATGTATTAGAATCATGCAAGTTGTGCCCAATCAACTTCTGCTTCGACTGCTTCAATTTCATCAACATCCATTTGAGCAAGTTGTAATTTTCCAGATAATTCATCGTTTACTGCATGCCAGTAAGAATATGCTTCAATAACCCAAATTCCAGACTCTCTGGTACCATTTCCAGAGCCCTTTACTCCACCAAATGGCAAGTGTGCTTCTGCCCCAGTAGTAGAGTTATTTATCCCTGTCATTCCAGCCTTGATGCCGGTTTTGTAACGATATGCTTCAAGCCGATCATTGGTATAAATTGCCGACGATAAGCCGTATGGACTAGCGTTAGCAAGATGTAGTGCGTGGTCGAAATCCTTGGCCTTGACTATTGTTACTGCAGGGCCAAAAATTTCCTCATGGAAACATTTCATGTCTTCAGTTACATCTGCGAAAACGTGTGGCCACATAAACACACCATCACCTGCATTACCCATGAAATTTTCCGGCTGGTTGTCAGTAGTGATTTCCCCTCTACCCCAAAGTTGAGTTGCCCCAGATGACTTTGCCATATCGAGGCCAATCATGAAATCCTTAGCGTACTTTTCAGACAGCATAGGACCGTATAGAACATCTTTGTGAACCGATGAATCACCTATATGGGTAGACTTAACTTTCGCCATAAATTTTTCCATAAACTCGTCATATATTTTTTCGTGAACTATGAGATTACCAAGGCTTGTACACCGTTGTCCAGCGGTTCCAAAAGCCCCCCAGTAAGCACCCGCCACTGCATTATCTAAATTGGCAGACGGCATAACAACCAATGGATTCTTGCCACCTAATTCTAAGGAACAAGAAACTAAATTTCGACCGCAAACTTCGCCAATCATTTTCCCAACCTCGGTTGACCCTGTGAAAGAGATTTTGTTGACTAATCCTTCATCTACTGCATCAATTAAGTATTGACCAGCGCCGCTACCTTTGCCATGAACAAGATTGATTACGCCGTTTGGTAAACCTGCTTGATGCATAATTCGTGCTAGAGCAAAAGAAAGAAGAGGAGCATCTTGTGGACTTTTCCACACACAAGTATTACCACACATGATGGCTGGAATCATCTTCCAAAAGGGGACCGCTGAAGGGAAGTTACAAGCATTAATTATGCCACAAACTCCTAACGGCCGACGGTAGGTGAACAACTCTTTATCTGGCAATTCTGAATTTACCGTTTGACCATATAGCCTTCTGCCTTCAGATTGAAAGAACAAACAGGTATCGATTGCTTCTTGTATTTCGCCACCAGATTCTTTCAAAGTTTTACCAATCTCTCTAGTCTCAAGTGCTACAAGATCATCTTTGTACTCCATTAACAAACGTCCCATATTACCAATTATTTGGCCTCTGGTGGGCGCTGGGGTGGCCGCCCAACCGGTAAATGCTGCATGAGCTGCCGCAAGGGCAGAATGGACATCATCGCGTGTTGAAAGGGGAAATTCGCCTAAGCAATCCGCTAGCAGTGCTGGGTTTTTTGATTCGAAGGTCACTCCATCGCTCGATGAGGTCAATTGACCATTGATGATGTTGTATCCTCTAACCGAGGGTTTTCCATTCGGGTTTTCTCGGGCAATAAATTCCAATCCTGTTTCTAAAACATGAACCATGGTCAGCCGACCTATGCCCGACTATTGAAGATAATGGTCATTATCGATAATTCTTTATTTGCAATGTTTAAAAGTACCTAGACAATACCAACAACTACCTCGTGTACAGGCCATGGGTATAGAAACTATAACCACAGCCGGCAATTTGGAGCGATTATTATGTCAGATCAAAATGAAACTATTTCACTAACGGTAGAAAAGTCAATACCATCAGATGTCGGACACGGAAGAGCCAGAATTTCAGGCGACTCCGGACTTGACTTAAAGCCCGGAGACATCGTTCTAATCAAAGGTGAAAAGCGCTCTACAGCAGCCATATATTGGCGCAGTAGACCCGAAGATAATAAAATGTCAATCATCAGAATTGACGGGATTATCAGAAAGAATGCAGGAGTTAGCCTTCGAGACAAAGTAACCGTTTCAAAAGTAGATGCTGAAGAGTGTAAGAAACTCATTATATCTCCAGTAATGGCTAACAAGCAGAAAGTCAAATTTGGCCCAGGTATCGAGGGATTTGCTCGCCGTGGTTTGCAAAACCGTCCAGTGGTGCAAGGTGACAGGATTTTCATCCCGGGAATGACGCTATTTGCCGAAGCGTTACCGTTTGCTGTGGTGCAAACCACTCCAAAAGGCGTAGTCAAAGTTACCAACGACACTGATATTGTTATCAAAGATGAAGCAATAGATGACGATGACATTGGCCAGTCGGAAGGAATCACTTACGAGGATGTTGGTGGCATTGGTCAGCAATTATTGAAAGTTCGTGAAATGATTGAACTTCCGCTAAAGCATCCTGAGTTATTCCGCAGACTGGGGATTGATCCACCAAAGGGAGTTCTCCTTCACGGCCCCCCTGGCACTGGAAAAACAATGATCGCCAAGGCTGTTGCAACCGAAACTAATGCTCATTTCAAGAGTATCAATGGGCCGGAAATCATCAGCAAGTATTACGGTGAATCCGAAAAACAACTTCGAGAGATTTTTGATGATGCTGCCGATAACGCACCGGCAATTATTTTCATTGATGAAATAGATTCTATTTGCCCTAAGCGTGAAGATGTGAGCGGTGAAGTTGAGCGCAGAGTTGTTGCTCAAATGCTGACCTTGATGGATGGTATGCAAGGCCGCGACAATGTTGTTGTGATTGGAGCAACAAATCGACGTGATGCATTAGACCCAGCCCTTAGAAGACCGGGCAGATTTGACAGAGAAATAGAGATTGGAGTCCCAGATAGAGACGGACGTAGTGAAATTATGGATGTACACACCAGACAAATGCCGATCTCTGAAGATTTTGACATCACATGGATCCTAGACAATACCTACGGATTTGTCGGAGCAGACCTTGCCGCACTAGTTAGAGAAGCGGCGATGAAGGCGCTTAGGAGATACTTACCAGAAATTGATTTAGAAGATGAGACTATTCCACCTGAAGTGCTAGAAAAGATGGAAGTATGCATGGATGATTTCCAGCATGCTATCAAGGATATTGAGCCGTCTGCACTACGTGAAATATATGTCGAAGTCCCTGAGGTTACTTGGGAAGAAATCGGCGGATTAGAAGAGGTCAAAAGCAGACTGAAAGAATCTGTAGAATGGCCGCTTACTAAACCTGAATTGTTTGAACACTTTGGAATCAAACCGCCTCGAGGAATCGTAATGTTTGGTGCACCAGGTACAGGTAAAACTCTGTTAGCCAAGGCAATAGCTAATGAAGCACAAGCTAATTTTATCAGCATCAAGGGTCCAGAAATGATTTCTAAATGGGTTGGAGAGTCAGAACGAGCAGTCCGTGAAATATTCAAAAAAGCCAAACAATCATCGCCTTCGATTATTTTCTTAGACGAGTTTGAATCCATTGCTAACATGCGTTCCTCCAATTCCAGTGAAGGAAGCGACGTTTCTAATCGTGTAGTCAACCAACTCTTAGCCAGCATGGACGGTGTTGAATCAATCGACGGCGTCATTGTAGTTGCTGCTACTAATCGACCAGAAATGATAGATCCTGCTTTACTAAGAAGCGGCAGATTTGAGCGCGTATTGCACGTCCCTCCGCCCGACATTGGAGCAAGAGAGGCTATCTTCAACATACACTGTAAGGGTATGCCGCTGTCCAAATTCTCTATCAAAGACATTCTAAAAGGATTGGATGGATTTACCGGCGCAGACATTGAAGCAGTTTGCCGGGAGGCGGCACTAATATGCATGCGAGCCAACAAAAAGAAAGTCACTAAGGCTCACTTTGAAGATGCAATCGGTAGAGTAAGACCTACAGTCACTCCAGAAATGCTTGATTATTATCAGAAAATGGAAGCGAGACTAACATCTGGAATGTCAAACATCAGGCGCTCGAAAGACTTCTCACACGGCATTGAAACAATGTGAGATTATCCGAGTCACCGACGCATTGAAGGAGTAAACAACCCTCATCGTATCATACGGGGTAATCACATATGGCTATTTTTGCAAATGAGATATTTGGCAGAGATGTAGTTGATTCACATAACGAAAAACTCGGCGAATTACGTGATTTTGTAATCGATAAATTATCCGGCTCAGTCACCCAAATTGTCGTAAAACTTGAAACAAATTTAGACCCTGGAATGCTACCTTGGGAATACCGTAATGGACTGTTAAATATCCCAATTGATGATGTATCG
>JABJMO010000076.1 GCA_018659375.1 Methanobacteriota archaeon
GCGCAAACCATGAACCATACCCAAATCGGGCCAGCTATTACGGCTGCAAGTCTTGCTTGCGCCTCGCCAGTGGTAAAGAATGCCGCATAGAATAAATAGGTCGAGATTACCAAAAATACTCCGGCCATTTCTGCTTCAGCATCAACTGAGAAGTCTGTTTGAGCAAGTACACCAACTACTGTGTGAATTACTGCGATGAGTATAAGCCAAACTTTGACATTACAAATTTTCTTTAATTGTTCCATCTCAAGCACCTTCTTCAGTCGAACCAGGCACTGTGACCTTACCAGATAACATTAGTCCACCAATGATGATGTGCACTAGTAATACTACTGGGAATACCATGTTAAACAACCCTGGATTATTGATGATTGGCAAACTCAAGAATAATGTTCCAACTGGCATTAATGCTGGCATAACGTAATCCATTGCAGATTCAGGGCGTTTCATCATGAACGCCACTAGACCAATTATCACTAACGACAATCCCCAAGTTACTGGAGACATTTGCCATACAGTATTACCTGCATCGAATGAGTTTGACAGAGTGTTAGTTCGATCATTTTCATCCTCATAAGCGAATGCTTCATCATCAGCATCAATTTCGCCATCAGCTTCATTGATGACAGTTACGTTACTACCTAGACCAAATATGAAAGACACCATAGTTACGACAATCAAAACACTAGCGATGTTGAGTAATTGTTTATTCATGCCACTAGTATTTTCCATCATTTCTGAGATCATTAGATACACTCCGCCTAGAACCATCATCGTTCCTAGCATTGCTGCGATAAGTAGTGGCATCAATGAATCCATTTCATCGACTAATGATTGCATGCCCCGCAAACCGATTGCCTCGGATGCTGGCCACATCATGAATGCTCCAACCAACAATATTGGACCGAATGTCAAAAAGTAAGGAATTAAATTTCTATCACTCATAATTAGGCCTCCGTTGTTTCTTCGTCATCCTTGTGCATATAGCCTGATACTCCAAGAGTGATTACCAGTGCCATCATTATCAAAGGAATAATGGTCGCCGCGCCGCCAGCCGTTCCGTAATCGTGGCGTTGGGTCATAAAGCCCATGCCACCACCAATGACAACAACAATTCCAGCAGAAGCAGTCATTGCCATTTGGGAAAGAGCCTTGCCTTTGACCAATACTCCTGTTGCAATTGCCATTACTCCTAGCGGAATCATGTGAAGACCCCACATTTCTTCATAAGCGGCTTCATTACCCATTATGTTATCTTCGCCCCATGCATCTTCTGCAACAGATTCTGCGCCAACTATATTGCCCAAAGCAGCTAAAGTCACAATCACGCCTAAACCAATCATCCATCCTTTCGGATTTAGGATTTCTTTCATTTCCATGAAATGGTTTGACAATGTTGCACATATAAAACTTACATTCCCTACTTTTGTCAAAGCGGGTTTTGGTAGGTAAAGAGCGTTATTCGACTCTCTCGATAACTCTGACGTGATCTCCACGCATGTTAACAGTCATAGGAATTGGTTGATCATATAATTCCATACTAACTTCTTCCTTTGATTCTGCAACGCTCAAGATACGAGCCTTCTCGCCCTTGAATGCACCAGTGATAATCTCAACAATACAGCCAACTTCGATTCCTGAAGTAACTGCCTTTGGTTCTAAGTATGGAAGAATATCAGCTAATGGTGCTTCTCCAGGCAAGACTGTCTTAGCATTCTTTAGTGGTGTTTGGTTAATTCCTCGACGAGAGGTTGGGTCACGGCCACCAGAGCGGCCAATTAACTTCTCAACGTGATAGATTGCACTTGATTCAACAAACACATAGCCGCGCATCCCCGTCGGGTGTAAAATAGACATGACATCGCCTTGCAAAGCGGTCAAAGAACCACTGCCGTGCAGTCTAGCATGCATTTCATTAGCGACTCTTTGTTCAGAACCAATTGCTGTCTTGACGATGTACAAGAAAGACCCAACAGAGCCATACATTTCTCTAAACAAAGAATGAGCATTATCCATATCAATGTTGGAAAATATGCAATTGTAGTCTTGTAGTTTACCTGGGTCAATCCATTCGTGCTCAGCGTAACGACCTGTTGGCGTTACTTCATCAGAGGATGCGACAACCAAAATTGGCATTACATCAACTAGGGATCTTCCCATATCGATACCACGCTCTGGTCCTGTACTGTGATAATTAAGATTCTCTACTGGAATACTTGTTGCCTCGGCAACTCTAGCAAGAACTTCTTCTTGAGTATCTGCAATCCCCCACACTCCGTCCCAAAGGGCAGGAAAGTCCCCGTCTGATTTATTTCTACGCAGCAACAATAATTTTTCTTCAAAACGCACAAAGGCGACAAATGCTTCAGTCATCTAAATCACTCCTTAATTTCAGTTACCAATTCCAATTACGTCATGGATTAGCCAAGGGAAGAAGTTGTCCATTAGTACCAATAATCCAAACCCAATGGCGCCTAGAACAAATAAGCCAATTCCACAAACTATGCTAGTTTGTTTGAATTCTTGCGGCGAAGGCTTCCTAGCCATACGGATAATACGGGCCCATGAGCCACGTGAAATTCGTCTAAATTGGGATTCAATCCAATCTTGACGGTCCTGAACTTTGTCCTCGAAGGAACGCTTATTTTCTGTTTCGACAGGCATGGTACAACCTCTGACTTGTCACCCCAACTGCCCTTCAAATATAACCGCGTCGGCTGTAGTCAGTTTCCAAAAATCAACTAAAGTCATTAAGTAAAGTTCTGCAAGAATTGATGAGGAAGGGACCCTGTAGCCGGTATTATGGCGGAGCCTGACCCATACCGAGTGCTTGGTGTTAGCAAAAATGCTGCTGATGCTGAAATCAAACGTGCGTTTCGCAAGAAGGCTCGACAATTTCACCCTGATAGAAATCCAGATAATGCCAGCGCTGAGGGTAAATTCAAACAGGTTCAAGCCGCCTATGACAAGATTGGAACCGCTCAAGGTCGTCGAGAATATGACTAGCAACAGCAAATGGCGAACATGTTTGGTGGCAGTCAGAGCGGCATGGGTGGTGCTGGTTTTGAAGACGTGCTAGGTCAGATGTTTGGCGGAGGCGGTCGCCGAGGTGGCCAGTTTTCAGGCATGGGTGGCAGTCCATTTGGCTCGCAAGGTCGAGGGCGGCAACAACCACAACAATCCCAACGCCCAAAAGGTCGGGACATCAATGTTAGTATCGACATCACAACCGAACAAGCCGCTGATGGAGGCAACTTCTCATTCACTTTCAAACGGCTAAAACCTAACCCTGCGGGTACAATGGAAGCAAAGTCTGTCACATTGCAAACCCAATTGAAGGCTGGAGTAACTCACGGCACTATCAAACGTATGAAGGGTCAAGGTAATGATCACCCACAAGGCGATTCAGGCGATGTCATACTGACGGTGCGAATTGATGCTGGCGAAGGCCGCTTCTGGGATGGCGAGGTACTGGTTCAAGAAGTTAAAACGCCATACAGCACTCTTGCACTTGGCGGAAAAGTCAAGGTAACTTTGCCATCGGGCAAAGAAGGATTACTGAAAGTTCCCGCAAATACCCAGGTTGGTGACCGTAGACGAATGAGCAAAGCCGGACTTGGTGGCGGAGATTTAGATCTTGAATTCGTGTTGATTGAACACGAAAAACTATCCAAAGAACAAACTAAAGCGCTAGAGTCTCTTAGAGAAAGTGGATTGTGAGCATTCTATGGCCAAACAGCATAATCGGCGCAGTGGCCGCAATAAAGGACCGCAGTTAAGCGAAGGTGAACGACTGTGGAAACGAATGTCGAATCTTATCGGCGATGATGAAACGCTATTTTCAAAACATTGGAACGCACAGTCTATTGCTGAGTTATTGATTACTGGCGAGAACATGGCTGGAAGATTTGCTGCGGACCTGAAAGCCGAACGTGCTTTTCGGTCAAAGTTAGACCAATCATTGGCAGAAATTCGTAAATCACAACAATTTTTTACTAACTCTGAAGCCCGTACGGTGAAATTAAGAACTAGAAATGAGATTGATGACATCCAAAATGCGGTCAATATCTGGCGGTCTTTTTTTGACCGTCATAGTAGTGCTAAACAATTATTTCAGGGTCCAATAACCAGCAATTCTAGGGAAGATACATTGTGTTACGAGATAATCGAAAATGCTTGGCTAGCAAAACTAACTGGCAGCAAAATGCCTAGTGAATTATCGCTTAATAATGACGGAATGCTGCATTGGGGCAAGTTTGATTTGAACAAAGAAATTAGTAAATTCGCCGATGCAAGGTGCGGTTTTAGATTCCAAGATGCTACTCCAAGCATGGCACTATTAATTTTGCAAAGCGGGAAAATTTCTGTTAATGACGTTCTAGATATGCGACTTGAGGCTCGAAAACGTGATGGTAAGAATCCATTTCCAAGACAGTATGATGACGGGTTAGTACAGCATAGCAAAAAACAAGCAGAAGTCGATGGAGATGTTGAAATCACTAATGGAAGAACTGATCTAAGAAATTTACCATTCGTCACCATAGACCCTCATGATGCTAAGGATTTTGATGATGCAGTCTGCCTAGTTCAGCAAGATGGTAAGACTACTCTTTGGGTTGCTATTGCTGATGTTGCACATTATGTTAGGCTTGGCACCAGACTAGACGCGGCGGCTAGAGCAAGGGCTACTTCGGTATATTTACCACACACTGTATTGCCTATGCTACCACCTAGGCTAGCTGATGATTTATGTTCCTTGCGAGCAGATGTGGACCGGCTTGCCATGGTAATTGCTATGGAATTGGATACTGACTCAAACATTACTAAATCAACGGCTTATGAAGCAGTAATCGAGGTGAAACAAAATCTATCATACGAGGATTCTATTGGCGATGAGCGGTTTGATTCGATGTTTGAACTAGCCAAAATATGGCAAGCAAGAGAGGTCAAACTTAACATTGCTAATGCCGAAATGCGGCCGCGGATATTAGCTGATGAACAGATTAAAGTGATGGTTAAATGGCCCACTGATGCAACCAGAATGATTGAATCGTTTATGGTTGCTACCAATGCTACTGTTGGCCATATGCTTGGTCAATTAGAGGCTCCACTGCCATGGCGTTGTCACGCACCACCAGACTCTGGTGAGGTAAAGGAATTGAATGCTAAATTATCTGCCCTTGGCGTTAACATCGAATTACCGATGCCATCATTCAAAACTCATGGCCAAAGTGATAGTGATGAATTATCTAATTTACTGGGCGCTTGGGCAAATACCACTGTTGAGCCAATGGCGCCTCCACAGGCTGCAAAGCCAGATGTCGAAGACGTGCAACCATACCTCAGTGAAGTACTGGACCCCGAAGCCAGGCAGGAAATTTTAGATTCGCTTGCTGATGCTCAACAAGCTGCTTCTAAACTGGACAATAAAACCCGGAGAGTTGTTGACCAAGGGTTGTTTCAACTAATGCAAAGAGCCAATTATTCTGCGAACAATTTAGGCCATTTTGGCTTAAATCTCGATGCCTATGTTCATTTTACTAGCCCGATTAGAAGATATCCTGACCTAATGGTTCACCGGCAATTGAAGAGCCATCTTAACCAAAGCGAGTGGGCGCATAATTTAGCAGATACCGCAGATATCGCCGAGCATTGTAGCAATCAATCTGTAATTGCCAAGTATATCGAGTGGGAGTTGGTGGCTAATGCTTACCATATTCATTTGCTGCGTGGTGGGGAAATTGATTCAATTTCAGAAAATAACTTCCCCGAAGTAGTTGAAAAATCATGGCCGGCAAGGATTGTTGGACTGAGAACTCCTTGGGTATTTTTAGATCTCAATGATGATGGTGCAATTCAAGGCAGAATGCACCTAAGACAAATGGGTAGCAAACAGCGGTTGAATATCGACGAAAACGGTTTAGAGGTCAGTACTGCTGAGCCTGGGAGAAATGGCGAATTTAGAGTAATTGCCAAACTCGGAGAACATTACCCTTGCCGACTGCGTGGCATCGACATTTGGAGTGGTTCGCTTGACTTGGCTCCGAAGTAGGTTTTTTGGTGATGAGATAGTTTATAGTGGCTAGAATAATCCAAAAACCATAGCGAATAGAATTGAATTGAATGCGGTAATTGCTACTGAAGTGAGATAATGAGTCAAGATTTAGTGCGCTTGGATATCCAAGGAATGACCTGTGCTGCATGTGTCTCTTCTGTCGAAATGATCGTCAACACACACGAAGCGGTCAAGGCAGTTAGTGTCAATCTGCCACTCAATAGTGCAGCCATTCAAATGCACAATACTGTAACTAAAGCAACCATTGATGAAATAATTCAAAAAATAGTTCAAGGTGGTTTTGGAGCATCAAAACCAAAACAGAACAAGGATAAAAGAAAAATTCTTGAACAACACGTCTCGTTAGAAGGGCGTAAAGCCGCATTAGCGTTGATTTTAGCATTACCAACCATATATCTCACCATGTTTGCCGATGACTTAGGAGGTTTCTCGGGATTCGATTTACGCTTGTTACTCGCTGCAGTCATGACAATTCCGGTTTATTTTTGGTCGGGTTTCAGTTTCCACACTAGCGCTTGGAAATCAATTCGCCGCGGGGGCGCTAACATGGACGTTTTGATTCACCTTGGCACCAGTGTCGCTTTTATTTGGTCATGTGGGGTTGTCTTAGCAGGAAAATATGACAGTTTGCCAAGCGTTTTAGTTAACGCTGAGCACGTGTTTTTCGATGGTGTAGTATTCATTATCGGATTTGTCTTACTAGGTAACTATCTTGAATCTGCTGCTAGGTTAAAAGCCACAGATGCCATACATTCGCTGATGCAATTACAACCTAATCAAGCAAGGGTTGTCGCTGATGATGAATTTACTGAAATGGTCGATGTGGCTTTGGTAAAAGTTGGCACAGTAGTGAAAGTAAAGACCGGTGAAACTATTCCAATCGATGGCATACTCGAGGATTGTAAAGCAAGTATTGACCAGTCCACCATGACTGGTGAGTCTTATCCGGTACGCAAGAGTTCTGGCGATGAAGTCTATGCTGGAACTATTGTACTGGATGGAACAGTGTTGTTGAGAACCAATAAAGTCGCACAAGATACCTTACTAGCTAACATCATCTCTATGGTTGAGGGTGCACAATCTGGCAAAGCCCCAATCCAAAGATTGGTTGACAAAATCTCCGCAATCTTTGTTCCTATTGTCATCATCCTAGCCCTACTATCTGGTTTATTTTGGGCGACAATTGGTAATGATATGATTGATAATCCAATGAACTCAGGCTACGAATTAGCTTTGATGGTAATAATTTCCACCCTAGTAATCGCTTGCCCTTGCGCGCTTGGTTTAGCCACCCCAATTGCTCTAGTCATTGGTACTAGTGTTGGGGCGCAAAATGGATTATTGATCAAAGGCATCAATGCATTAGAGTCGGTAAATCAATGTCAGGTAATGGTCGTTGACAAAACTGGAACTGTAACAATTGGCAGGCCAAGAGTGAGTCATATCGAAATTATTGATTGTGAAGTCAAAGAAATTCTTTCCATTGCTGCGGCATTAGAGCAAGAATCTGTTCACCCGCTAGCATCAGCCATCATCACCTCATGGTCCAATGTCACCAATGAAAGCCCAGAAATTAACGACATTCGAGTCATGTCTGGAATGGGGATGGTTGGCGAATTTTCGGGTCAAGTTGTTGCTGCTGGCAACCTAGAATTGATGCTCGAAGTTGGGATTGAACTTGATGCTGCAATGAAGGAGAGAATCACGAAGGCCACAAATAAAGGCATCTCAATCGTATTTGTCTGTCAAGGTGCTAAACTGTTAGGCTGGATTGAGTTATCTGACCGAATCAGAGATAGTTCGAAAATTGCCGTTAAGCGGGCTAAGCAACTAGGCCTTGAGGTGGTTATGTTAACCGGCGATAATCAACAATCGGCTGAGTCAATTGCTAACCAGGTAGGCATTGATAAAGTGATTTTTGGGGTTAAGCCCGATGAGAAGGCTGAACAGATAAAATCATTACAATCTAGTGGAAGTAAAGTCATCATGATTGGTGATGGTATCAATGATGCTGCTGCATTGAGTACTGCTGATGTTGGTATTGCGATGGGTGCTGGATCTGACATTGCTCTTGATGCGGCTGATTTCGTATTAATCCGTAACGATTTAATCGATGCGGTCTCGTCAATCGAATTGGGTAATGCTACTATGCGTAGAATACGCAGTAACCTTGGCTGGGCGTTTTCTTACAATGTGATTGGCATACCGTTGGCAATGGGATTATTACTGCCATTCACTGGGTTTTTACTTCCTCCAGCCTATGCTGCTGCGGCAATGTCGCTATCATCGGTAAGCGTGGTTGGCAACTCACTAATTCTACGTTGGTGGCGCCCTATTGCTGAGTAATGATAAGCAAAGCCTTGTTAATCACCATGCTTTGGTATAAACATGAGCGAAAAAGTTCACAACCTAGCAATTTACGGCATGACCTGTGGTTGCTGTACCGGCAGAGTAATGCGAGTTTTACAATCAAATCCGGATGTATTAGATGCTAAATTATCATTTGAAAATGATTCAGGAATAATCAAGACCACGGATAAGTTGACCACTGATAAGGTGATTGTTATGGTCAACGAGGCTGGATTCATAGCTTCTGCATAAGCGCTTAATTGAAATGTTAGAGATGACGCCCAAAGTTTGCGCGGGGGTCGCCCAGCTTGGTCAACGGCGGTGGGTTTAGGTCCCATTCCTTATCGGTTCGCAGGTTCGAATCCTGCCCCCCGCACCACGGTTTGTACTAAAATATCAGTCAGTATCTAAACACACTGACTATCGTCAATAAGATCAATTAGGCGCTGTCTGTTTATTTATGAAAACATGAGGCTATGTACTACTATGTTGACATATTGATTATGATTACCGCCCACCTTATGGCGCTTAGAGCGTCAATCAGGACATTGCTCTTGATTGGAGGGTTAGCCGCAGTAGGAGCGGGATTATTGACTCTGGGTGTAGGTATGGATACGCCTTGGGCTCCTTGGGAAAGGCAATCTGATACCAGATTCCCTCCCGTACTATTCACGCTGGCAAGTTTCGTGGCTACCGTGGCTTTTTGTGCATCTACGGTTGTCTTTCACACCTCACTAAAAATGGTGACAAACAATCCCGATACGTGGTGGAGGGTTAGCGGCGTCTTGTTTCTGCTCACCTATGGGACGTACTCCTTCATCTCACAGACCTTTGAAGCGGCCATTATGCTCAACATTCTGCACTTAATCGTGGGAATTCCAGCTCTCACCCTTCTGCCACGAAACTTCGTAACTAGCGGTATTTTTCCCAATCAAAAGGGGTTGTAGAAAACTATAATTTTTTACTTATTCGCGGGAAAAGAGCGGGTGTGTTTTCTCTATACTTTTGATATTCTACATCGTCGCCCCACTTTTCTAAGGCTCGTCTATCCAGGATAGGAATTCCACTGAGCTTAGTTAACAGGAGATAAATGAATATCGGCGATATCCAGGCAACTCTCTCCAGACCGGTAAAGCAAGATATTCCAAAGCAGGCAATTCCAGTCCACAAAAGGATTTCTCCGAGGTAATTAGGGTGCCTAGAGTAAGACCACAAACCACTGTCGATCCATTTACCCTGATTATTGGGTTCTGTATTGAATACTGTTTTTTGGTTATCTGCTACTACCTCAATGCTAAACCCTAGTAGCCATATTGACAATCCTACAGCATCCCATATCCCTAGAGCAGGTGCTGAACCCGTTTGACTATTAATTACAATAACTACTATCATAGTCAGAAACACCCACAGTCCTTGAATAGTCCATGGTACAAGAAATCGGATAGGTGATGTTTTGAGCCTATCAAACCGTCCATCTTTTCCAGTTCGATGAATCCGAAAATAAAGGAAACTGGACAAACGCACAGCCCAGATGACGACAAGTAAACTGACAATTAATTCTCGCAAACTCGGCGCCTCAGACTGTGATCCTGCCCAAAGGCTGAAACCCACCACTATGAGATAGGTTAAGCCACCAGTTAAGTCGTAGAAGCGTTCAGTCTTTGCCATCGATGCTGGTATCCATGCTAACCATTGAACGCCAATACAAAGCGCTGCGCAGCATAGTACAGCTGAATAGCCACTGAAACTGACTGAATTATTGCCAACGGCACTAACTATCAAACCGGCAATGATAAACGTGGAAGCTACAACGATGCTTGTTAATCGCAAATCTTGACGAGTTGAACCCATTGCTATCGCTTGTTCAAGTATCGTCATCTTGTTAATAATTATGTTTGCTTATCCAAACAATGGGTACCCTTGTGGCCGTATACGAACTAAAGGAGCCCCTATTATATGCAAAAAACATCGATCTATCTGTGAGTAGCATCTAATATGACTTATTGCTTTCTAAATCATGATTGAGCATAGGGTGATGTGTGTTGGGAAAACACTTACAATCACTTGACGCTTA
>JABJMO010000031.1 GCA_018659375.1 Methanobacteriota archaeon
TGCGGTGAAGTAACTGCCAACAGCAAATATTGGCAACAAGAACATTGCTAATGTTGCCGACAGGGCTCCTGGATTTTTTAGTACGCCACTAGAGTTAGACGAAGCGGTTGATAGTAGATTGACTGAACCGGCAAATAAGGGCAGTAAGGAGAATGTCAGCAGTAGTGCTCCAACATTTTGTAGTAACTCTCCGGCATTCGCAGCGGTCATGAAAAATGGTGGGACTGTTAAAAACAGAAGAACCATATTTGCTTTTAGTAAAGAACCTGACCAAATAGGAGTTTTTGCCGCATGAGGGATTACGTGGTACGCTAAGGCAAACATCAAAGCAAGTGGAACCCAACCCTCAAGGACACGCTCTGACATCCAAACCATTTGGGTACTATCTGTTGCCTCTCCTATTACGTAATACATTGAAGCGATTAATTTGGACACTATCGCCATAATGAGGAACCAAGCAGTTACTGAAGTAGACCCGTCATCTCGTTGTGAATAGGTTGCTAACACATTCATTAGCAGTGCGGTAAACAATAGGCTTGAAACAACATAGTTTACCATTAATGAAATTAAATCTCTGATGGTTTCCGCATCTGCAATGTCGGCAAAATTGAAGATTATTGGGATTAAAATTAGATTAAATGAAAGGGATGCAGTATACAATACAGCAATCATTGAAGCACTTGCTTCACTGGCCAAGCGATTGTTGCCAGCACGAGCGACTGCAACCAAACATCCACCTATCAGCAGATAGGTGAAAGATATCAACATCACAGCAGATGTGAAGTCTGCTAAGGCTGAACCGTCATCATATGACCATCCTATACTAGCCAATGAGTCCAAAGCAGTTGGGTCGTAATTATGCCATATTGCGATAAAACTACTAATCACAGTAAGAATAAACCACCCTGTTCCGAATTTCATCCAAGTCCTACTGCCGCTTCCCGGTTCGTCTTTGAATAAATCAACTAGACCAACTGGTGCCTTATTCATCAAAAATAAGGCAAATTGCCTCAATGGCACTCCCATTGTTCCAACGCCGTTGGTTACATAATAGGAAACGACCAATAGTGCCGCTAGTAATATTCCTGCTGAAATGAAAATTGGTTCCATATTCTAAACCCCTTTATTCGACGATTACCTCGCCGATTAATGTCGCAACTACGACTCCAATTCCAACAAGAATCCCAACTAAATAGTACCAAATTCCACTGCCACCAAGATTACCGATAAATGGTACAACATCACCCAGAATAGGCATTGCGTCCCAGCCAAATACGTTGGCAAATAAAGCAAATAATCCAAACACACCAACAAACATCAGTGTAAGTGCTACTCGTCCCATGGATGGTTGGCCTGTTCCGACTGTTACATCCGGCAATATTGAGTTATTCATTTCATCTCACCCATTGACCCCGAAGGGGTCATTCCAACCCACCGGCAGAGTGGTCATAAACATTCACTAGATTAGAAGGTGAAAGTCATCATAGAGAACGAAGGTTCTCGATACGATTACCCCGGCGCGGTCTTGAGATGCCCAAAGGCAACGGAAGGGCTGATTCTAAGGCTAATTCCTGCTGCCAAATTGTTTCACACTCACATGACAAACCATTGAATTCCCTTAGGTCTCCTGATACAGCATACCGTTCAATAGCTGCGACTACGAACTTGTCACAAGTGCCACAATTATGGGCTCCACGGATTTTTCCTCCGGCAGTTGGATGGATGATTAAGCGACAAACTTGATCATCTGAGCCGTTGGTTCCGCCCTCAGGGTAAATTATCGGATGAGCCCGTTTTATCATTTCAACTAGCGACCACAGCCACGGTGGACGGTACTCATTGTTTCTATGCAGGCGGTCAATAACCGTCCCGCGCTGAATATTCATCGGATTAACTGAAATCTCGTCGCTTTTAGCTGCAACATCTTTTATCCATCTAACTCCATGTTCAAGGGCGTCAACTTCATTCATGAACGGCGGTTTGAACATTAGATATGTTTTGACCCTTAAGTCGTACTTGCGTAAATTTTCTACGGCCTTGTCCCAAGCTTTGGTAGAGAATCCCTTGTTGACATGGAAACGCAGTACTTCGTCATCATAAGCCTCCAATCCAACCGCCACGGTGAATTTTGGGTTGATTTTTGTAGCCCAAGACAGTTTCTCCTCAGTAAGTTGCTCACATCGACTTTCAACGATTAATTCTTTATCCATTTCATGGCATTCTCGCAAAACAGTTTCTTGAAACTCAACGGGAATTTCACGGTCTTCTAATAAAGAGCCTGAGGTATATATTTTGACCATTTTTTGGTCTTTAAAACCATTATGTTGGGTTTTAGCAGCTTCCCATTGAGCATGTAAATTCTCATTGGTCACATCGTCTCTTGTATCGTTAAAATAACCACAGAAAGTACAACCACTAGACCACCACCAATGACAACCTTTGGTTCTAAGAATCACGGTAACAGCACTACAAGGAGTACCATCTGGCAAGGTTTCTGGCGTCACATAAACTGTTGCTGGGTGATTTGCATCCCACGATTGTTGCTTTGCTAACGCCCAAGGCGTATTTGCTGGGGCTTTGACTAAATGATGTATTTTGGCAGGTTTTTCATTGCCACCGACTAAAGTTAAAGATATATTATTGACCATCTAATCACATCATTTGGTTTTGAATAGAATACTTGAGCCTGCTTGGACAAATTGACCTTTTGGATATTCTGGATTACCTGACTCGGCAGATTCTACGGCTGGAGTGAACAATTTAGCAGGCACTCTAACATCAACTCTAGAGCCTAACCGTATCATTCCATAACGTTGGCCTCGTCTTAATTTATCATCTATTCCAGTCCATGGCACAATAGTTCTAGCTAGCGCCCCTGATATTTGGCAAACTTCAATTCGGTAGTCTCCCTCAGCAAGTATCACTGTTCTAACACGCTCATTATGTTCGCTTTCCTTTTTCATGGCCGGTAGAAATGGGCCTCTGCGACGACCTTGCCCAGTTCTATGCTCCATTCTTTCAATAACTCCCGCACATGGTGAACGGTTGACATGAACATCGAGTGGCGACATGAAAATGGCCACACGATATACATCACTTTCTGATTCTTCACCGGTGGGCACAGATTCAAAACGCTGCTCTGTGGCGAATGATAGCGGTTGTTCAATTGCTTCGGGATACCATGGGCCAGTTAATTTGTCAGATTCTATTCTGTCGCTGCCCATTTCTTCGCTTGAAGGTCTCCTGCCTGTTGCCCTCTCTCTTCTTGCAAACATTACATGACCATCTGCTGGTGAGACAAGTATGCCATCTTCTTTTGGTATTTTCCGGTCTGGATCTCGCCAAAAGTTAGCAAAAAAGGCTGCCATCATCCAACATAATACGCCAAACAAGTGAATTAAGCCGTTTAATGAATCAATTAGAATGCCGATAATTATCGCACTTGACCCCATCATGAAGGTAATCAACACTGGGGCATGACCGCCCCTAGCAAGGCCGCTCATGGTACATCACCTAGTTATCTGCCCAAGGATCTTCATCGTCTGCCCAAGTAGTAGTTGCTGGAGTTGGTTCGGGTTCTTTCGCTGTCTCAGTTGATTCGGTTGTAGACTCTTCTGGTGCGTCTTCGCTTTCTGTTGCTGGCTCTTCAGTTACTGGCTGATCATCGTTAGATGATTCTGTCTCCTCTGTTTTTGCATCACTAGCAGACCCTTCGGCTTCATCTATTGTCATTTCAGCCGCTCTTGCGGTGACCATTTCTTCGACTCTGTCTTCAATTGCTCTTCCCATATGCTGTGATTTTCTCTCCGACTCAACTGCTCGCTCAATCATCTCGTAACGCTCTTTGATTGCCTTATTTAGGTCTTCGAACAGAGTCATATGTGACACATACCAATCATCTCTTGCCTTCATTTCAGTAACTGCTAACTTCAAATCGTCATCAAGCTCTGTTGCAATGTTGAATATCTTACCTAGACGGTCTTTTTCTCGAGAGTACTTCTCTTCCATCTTTTCAAGTTCCGGCTCTAAGTGTTCAACACGCTTGTCAGCCTTAGTAGCCTTCATTTCTAAGTCTCTGATTCTGAAATCTTTTTCGGCGATAAGAGATTCTTGGGCCTCTTTCTCGATTTCTCTTTCAATAATCTCTTTTTCCAGAACTTCATTTTCAGCTCTAACATCGAGTAAATCTTTTTCTTGGCCTTCATATGCTGCGAATAGTTTCTGAAGCCTCTCGGTCTCAGTAGCAAGTGAGTCTTCAAGTTGGCTAATTCGAATCTCTGGGGTTATTGTTCCTTCATCCGCCATGCAATCACCTAGAGGATATCCTCTTCATTAACCCCCACTCATACACACCATATCAAAGGAACGCTTCAATAGTTCAAGTTTAGCGTTTTACTAGCCCGCTAAATGTTATCAGTTGCATTGACTAATTCTCGAGCAATGCTGGTTTCCCCCATTGAATGTCCAGCATCCGGGACAATGATTAATCTGCTTTCTGGTAATGCTTTATGTAATTCCCATGCACTAACAGTTGGGCATACCATATCATACCGACCTTGCACAATGGTAGTTGGAATATGCTTAATTTTCTCGACATTATTGAGGATGTGGCCGTCTTCGACAAATATTCCGTTAATGAAATAATGGCATTCAATCCTAGCAAAAGCTACTGCAAAATCTAGATCTTCCGCTTTGTCTAAATATTCTGGGTCAGGCAGTAAACGGCTGGTTGCCATTTCCCATCGAGTCCATTCTTTAGCAGCCGCTCTTCTAATCTCAACGTCTTCGTGAGTCAATCTTTGATAGTAAGCGGTGATTAAATCATTTCTTTCTTCTAGTGGAATGTGTTGTGAATATGGTTCAAAGGCATCGGGAAATACGTGACTTGCACCTTGCTGATAGAACCACCGCAACTCACTTTTACGACACATGAATATCCCCCGCAGAATCAGACTTTGAGCGCGCTTCGGATGGTTTTGTGCATATATTAGGGCTAAAGTTGAGCCCCAAGAGCCGCCAAAAACATGCCATGAATCAAGTCCTAAATGTTCTCTTAATGCCTCGATGTCGGCAACAGAATTGTGTGTATTGTTCTCTTGTAATTCCGCATATGGTGTGGACTTCCCACAGCCTCTTTGATCAAACTGTATTATGTCGAATTTTTCTGGACTGAAGTATTGACGGTAGGCTGGTTGAGAGCCACCCCCAGGGCCACCATGGATGACTATTACTGGCTCGCCAACAGGATTGCCGCTACGTTCCCAAAAGATGGTGTGTAGACTTGAAACTTGTAGCATTCCAGTTGCATGTGGTGGGATTTTTGGATACAGTACCGTGTCTACTGATGGTTTATCGCCCATGTACAGACTTTAGGCTCTCAGTTGGTAATGTTTTTTGATAGATGACACGATTTATTGAGTGAGTCTAACAGGAGGAAATATGGAGAGAAGACCGGCAACTGACGTTTTTCATGATTGGGCTGTGCGAGGAAAAGATGAGGGGATGGAGCGAGGTCATGCACTGTCTGTTGCTGAAATGGTTGAGTTTATTTCGGTAAAGTCCGAACATCGCGGCACTAATTTCTCTGCAATAGATGTTGGATGTGGCAACGGATGGGTTGTTAGGATTTTGGGCGATAATCCATTGTGCCAACAGGCAGTTGGCATCGACGGCGCTAAAGCGATGATTGACAAAGCCAAGTCAATTGATAGTGAAAATCAATACATTTGTGCTAGATTACCAGAACATTCGCCAAAATCAAAATTTGACTATATCCATTCAATGGAATTCCTATATTACTTAGACGAGCCAGAGCAGATGCTACAAGTATTCCATGATAATTGGTTGGAAGAAGGCGGCTGGGCGGTAATTGGTATTGACCATTATATGGAAAATGAAGATAGTTTATCGTGGCCAGAACATGTTGGAGTGAATATGGCAACAAGGACCATCAGTCAGTGGGAGACCGCCTGGAATAAGGCTGGTTTCAATAATGTCGAGCATTGGATTGCTGGTGGAGAAGACGGAGTTACTCTAGTCTTTGTTGGACAGAAATCTTAGCTGCTTTCACTGCATTTCGCTATTCCAGCAAGACATTGCATGTTGGAAGCTCATTCGCGATGGGTCTGTTGTATCGGATGGTTGGGCAGAGAGTTCAGCGATCCATGACAGTTGTTCTGCCAACTCACTTTTACATCGCTCATACTCCTTTTGGGTCATTTCAATGGCCCTTCCAGAGGCGGCAATCAATAGTGCTGGGGGTAAAATTATTCTTCGTTCTACGGCCGGCTTTTCCGCCTCTATTGCTTCTAATGCTGTGGAATATAGCGTTAATTGATACTGGTATTTCTGTAATATTTCTTTCTCTGATTCGGTACTTGGATAAAGCCCATGTAAATCACCTGAGAATTGTTGTAATGCCGTCCCTTGACTTGGGTTTTCATGATTAAAACCAAATAAACAACCAGTTGTTTTCATGTCGACAACTTGTAGATATCCGCGACCCGTCTCGTCAGAATAAGCCATCACTAAATCTGCTCTACCTTCAAACAAAATATTGACGTTCCTAACTATGGTACTATTATGAATTTCACAGTCGCGAAGTACTTTGCGTGATGAGTCATTCAACTTAGCCTCATGATTGTATAGGAACGGCAATTCAGTCCTTAGCCCCTCTGCTGTACGCATGTGCTTTGAGCCACCTGCTGCATAAATCCCAGTCAACCCGCAGTCAATGAGTTGAGCGATTTGATGCATTCTTTTACGAGTGTAATTGAATAACTTAGCTGGCGAACTATCTCCCTTGTTGATGCCAAATTCACTCATCACCAGTTCTACAGAAGCCAGGTCTGTTAATTTATTATCTGGCTTATTCAACCAACTGCTCGGCAATGGTAAAACTGGGGGCGAGTTGTACTTACTTGGATTATCTAGGCTGATTTCAACCAATCTATGCATCATTAAACCAAACTCAACTGGACTTGGGTAGTTACTGGCCTTAGCTGGTTTAGGTTTAGGCCTCTCTAACAACTGTGATAATCGGTTATTATTCCATTCTGCTAAATTATTTGGCCAGTGATTATGTCGACATTTTACGCTGGTATCCAAAGTATTAGCACCCAGCCGAAGAATGTGGTTAACTGAATTAACTTTGTATGGCTTTGATAGTGACGTTTTGCCACCGTCGATTATGTTCTCCATCATGTTCCATCTGGTTACTGCATCTATTGGTTTATCATCAACGAAACAATTTGGAGAGTCAAAGATAGCAATCGAGCTGATATTATCACTGCCAAGTTGGGCATTAAAGTATAGGCTAAATGGGTCTATCATCAATTGCTTTTTTCCATAATTAGCAAGCGGCTGACCAATAATATCGCCTTCATTTAACCACGGGGAATCGATAATCTCATTTGAATACGCTAAGTATCTAAGACCTTCCATCCACATGTGGCCCATTGTTTTTTCAGATGGTTTGCTGGTTAATTCAAGCATTCCAGTAGATTCACAAAGGGCTCCTGAATTTGTCGAGTTGCCTACTACGATTAGATGATTTTCAACTCTAGTCAAAGCCACATAGAATTCTCTTCTGCGTTCTGCTTGGCTTTGAGCGCCGTCAATGCTCTTGGCAAACTGCCATAGCCCATCTTCAGGGCGATCTATGGAAGACCAGGGGTTTATTCGACCTGAAATTATTTCTGGAGTGACTAGTACGTTATCTTTAGCGGTAATCGATGAATCATATTGCCCAGCTTGAAAAATTCCCGATACCACTATGACCTTTGATTCTAGTCCTTTGGCTCCATGAACCGTCATTATTTTTACCGCTCCAGATGATGGAATAGTAGTTGCTTGTGGACCTTTTCTGCCCAAACTATCCAGTATATTCATTTGTGCATAAATCTCTGCTGGATTATTACCGCATTCTTTACCTATATCATGTACTAAACCGCACCATAATTCCGCATTTTGCCGTGACGAATCATCCGGATAGGCGTATAACAAATCTGAGTTGTCAAGAATCTCATTTAATATTTGATGGACATTGGTACCAATTAATTGACCACCGCAGTGCTTTAGTAGATTTGTAGTAGGTTTGTTATCAGTCCAATCAGCCATGTCGTACCACCAGTTATTTGATTCAAGTCTAGTGCTAAAGAACCGGTGAATTTCCTTATCAGTAAAGCCCATGATTGGTGTTTTGGCCAGTGATGCCGCAGCATATTTTGACTGTGGGTGGGCAATGAGGTCTAAGGCAGACATGAGGTTTTTCACTATCGGTTGGCCAAGCAAACGCCCTTGCCGGTCGGATACAACTGGTATTCCTCGAGATTGCAGACGTTGGATTAAATCAGCGATGTGTTTTCTAGTATGGACCAATATAGTTACATCATTTGGTTCAACTAAATCTGCCGGCTTTTCCAAAATAGTGTATTCTCGTTTAGCCGAATTCCACAACTTACATGCTTTACCTTGGATGAGATTTTGTAAGCGTAATGCAATCATTTCATGTTCCAAATGAATGGCTTTTGGGTTAGGGTCAGAAAACAATTTATTGTTTGGCTGAGATGATGAATTATCTAATTTCATTGGCATTAGCCATTCTAATTTTCCGTTTGGAGTATCTTTTTTATTGGCGATTAGGCTTTGCGCTTCGGCGTGCCAATCTCCGGGTAAACTTTGGTGACGTTGGTCAAAGACATCGGTAAACATCTGATTTAAGGTGCGCAACAAGTCATGAGCAGTTCGATGGTTTGAGGTTAAATCAATATGCCCTAATCGACGACTTTCTTTCCTGTCTTCTGATATAATTTGACCATTATCATCGGCATATATTTCTAGATGTCTCCACTTTCTTGACCCCTTAGGTAAATCTTTCAACCCTAGACCTGACTTAAACGCGTCTTGGCCTAAAATTGGCCTTGGGTCGCGAGCTTTACTAGTATCTCTAAATTCAAATTTAGTATTAGCAAATTCAATTGCATTCATCTGCTTAATGTACTCAACCGTTCTACGCATTACTGTAACTTCAGCTTGTCGAAAACGATAGATGCTCTGCTTCATATCCCCAACAACACATACAGTTGGGTCCCACGGGCCATGGTAATCCGACTTTTTATCAAAGTCTCTAGAGCCCCACAGTCTAGCTAATAGCCTGAAATGTGCCGGATTGGTATCTTGATATTCATCAATAATAAAAGCCAGATATTGTTGTCTGATTGTTTGTAAAATAGTCACTCTACGTTCAAAATCTTCAGCCCATTTTGGATACTTTGGCAGTATTGCCCGTACTCTTGCAATGTGGCCGTCTCTCCAAGGCTCATCACCAAGATCGTCAAGTAAGTCAACCATTTCTATTGGATACTCATAACGGATGATGTCGGGGCAACGGGCCAAGAGTAAATCGGCAGCAAGCCGCTGAATATCATCAAAATCATGAACTCCTTCTTGCATTTTTCGCAGAGTAAGAATCTCTTGACAGCCGCGGTGAACTTTCAGTAAATCTTTGAGCACCTGTAATTGTAATTCTTTGGATATTCTCAACCTACCTATTGGTGGCGAAGGAGATAATTCAACTCCTAAGTCTGCATAATTAATGGTGCTATAATCTGGTAAATACGGCAGATCTATTCTAGGGTCGAAGGTGTAGGAACTGCGGCCAAGTATTTTTGCTAATCTCCCATAATTACTGTTGAGTAGAACTTTGATTTGATTTGCTAGTGCGGTTGATTGTGCACTAATTGCACTCTTTTGTTTAGCGGATGGCCCAACAACATTTGCTTTGTTGGTATGAATTCCGGGGTGCCAATTATCTGCATTGGGCAATTTTCCATGCGGGAAGTGTGATGGTTTGTCAGTGTCTAATGAAGAGTTAGAAGTACAACAAACTACCACTAACCAACCCCATTGCAGTTTGCCAATATTATCCTCTGGGAAGGCATTTCTAACTAATTCGACTAATTGGTTAAATCTAGTTTTATTTGTTTCAATTTTAGACTCGCAGTCTAGAACGTAACTACTGTAATGCTCCATGTAAAGATCGATATATTGGTTCAATAATTCCCTAATTTGGTTATTGAAAGGCTCAATAAACTCAGCTGCAGGCTCTCCAATCATGTCAAGAATTATGTCTGGCTCTAATAATCTTGAATCATCCCACAAAATCCCTTTGTCCTTAGATTTTTCAATAAGAGAGCGCTTGGTTTCTTCGACAAATAATGAGGTGTTTAGTAAGCCAGACAAAACCGTTTCCGCGTTACTCTGGCCACCTAGCAATATTGCTAAATTATTCCTTGATTCAACAAAACCGTAAGGGTCACCTCGAACTCCCGCTTCTTCTGCATCAATATTTGTTCTGATACGCCAAGCAGAGTTTATGGTTTCCGAAATTAGCATTGGAGAGCGTACTTCTGAGATTTGCTGACCGGCTGGTTGAGCGGATAGAATATCGAGATATGGAGTAACTAGTTTGGCGAGAAATGCATCAATTGTTGATATTGGCGCGTCTTCAAGACTGGTAAGTAGCATTTCAACGTCGCCAGAATTAATCGAATGTAGGTTGACATCAGTCTTACTTAGCCTACTTCTAATTCGGCTTCGTAATTCTGCAGCGGCTTTTCGAGTGAAAGTAATCGCCACAACTTCACTGGGCAAGAGACCTTTCCACTCAACAAGACCGGTTCTTTCTCGTGCCGGTGCTCTTAGCGAGCCGTGACCTTGTAAAGGCGTTCTTGGCCCGTTTGGCAGTAATTCTTTGGCCCTTTGATACTGGGCGAGTAGATGTTGAACATATCGTTCAGCCATTACGGTGGTTTTTCCAGTCCCCGCACCAGCATCAATAGCAATATGTTTGTCTAAATCTAAGCCCATCAGTTGACTGTTATTGAAGGGAAAACTCATGACTCCGCCTCCAAAGAAGAAGTTGGGCACATTCTGCGGACTTTACAATAATTGCAATTGTTACTGACCGTTGGATTGGCCTCGCCAGAGTTAGCACTATTTATTACTCGGATTGCTGTTGTTAATCTTTCATCCAACCAAGCTCTAAAGCCATTGCTTTCACTTGGTGACTGTTCCTGTTTATCGCGATAAGTCTTGGTGGTGTAAGTTGTGATATTGCCAATGCTTTGTTCATCGACTAAATCAATAAAATCCCGATCTAATTCAACATAATACTGAGTATCTTCGCCAACCTCGGTAATACCTACGCCAATAACTTGATCTTTTGGATAGGCAGCCTCCCAAGCCTTAGCGTACAGAGCCAGTTGTAATTCATCAAAGATAGCCCGTCTATGCCTGTCTCCACGGTCTTTTAATTTCGGACCATTTACTGTTTTCATATCTCTAATTAAGATTAATCGCCCTTCGCCTGGCCTATCTGGGAGATATAACTCATCGACTCTATCAACTCGCCCAGATAGCGTAAAACTTTGACTTTGCCCAGAATCCGTTTGGCCTTCAACGGTTAATTGGTGGCCTTTATCGGTACCAATTCGCCATTCACAAACCAACGCAGCCGACTGTTTTAATGCCAGACTGGCTTGAAGATAATTGTGAACTTTACCACCAGGTTCAAGTTCTATTTCGCCGTCAATACACTGCTGTAGTTGTTCTGGGCCTACCCCGATTAATTCCCTACAACGATGTACTGAAACTGCATTTTTCCTATTAATCCAAGGGCTTTCTGTCTTAAGATATTCAAGTGCCGTCTTCCAAAGAGACTGTTCATCACCTAAATTTGATAAGTATAATGGCCTGGAATTATCTAGCGGTTGTTCAAGAATAGGCGTCCCGGTTTTAGATAATATCTCTGCTTCAATATCATGCATCAACAATCCTCGTGTTCTGTTGTCGATATCCTCGTCTTGAGTCTCGACTGTTGATAATTTCAAGAAATCAACCAACCAGGCTTGTCTTGGACACTTCAACCAAGATTGTAATCGGTATGGTGACCAGCGTTTTGGAGCTATTACTTCCCCAGTATGACCCATAACAGATTGTATTGTCCCACCTAAATCGTGTTGCATTGGCAAAGGGCGAGGGTCGATGGCTGGGCTAGTGATATTGCCATTGATTCGCACCCCTAAATTTGGCCATGTAGAAATCCCTCTAGTATCAGATTCTGCAGATTTGTGACCTGGTTGGAGGTTTAATTTACTGTAAGAAATCATTCCATTTCTAGAATTCCAAGGCAGCGCTTCGCCTTTCTCAACGCTTTTTATTGTCGCTTGATTGTTATGTCTTTCAGTATTGATTGGCAATTCCATGGCCATAGCTACAGAATTTTTGCTATTGGGTAGTTTTTCGGGGATTATACCGGCTCTAAGTGATAGCCCAGAGCGTTGTCTAATATCCCTTCCCCGGGTACCTGATTTTGTGCCATATTGAACTCCTTCCAATATTTCGGTCGAAAATAACCGTAATTTTAATGATTTTTTGCCTTTGATTTCAATCAAATCCCATGTTCGTTGATTGTTATCAGGAGAGTATGACGACTGTTCAATAAATTTTGGCGGTTGAGCAAATATTTTCTTATCCGTTGAAATATCTCCTAGCCATTCAGCAAGCGGTGGGCTTGGAGTTGCGGCTTCATCTAATGAAGTATCAATAACAATCATGCTCTCACAGGAATTGAGTAAATGTCGCAATTGATGGCGCGCCTGTCGTATTTTGATGTCTGAATTACTTAGACCAAGTTTGACCTTTGTCAATTGATCTAGCCATGGTACGCTATTTGGTTTCATTGACCAAGAATCTGAGTCTAAGCCTGCTAATATCATAATATCTGCAGTTTGACCAAACGCATCGCTTGGAGCCATTATCTTGACATTATCACATTCAATTCTCAGTTTTGTATTCTGTTCTTTGCTGATAATCATATCGATTATATCAATAAAATTTAGCTCTTTACTTGTTCGACTTTGGAGTTCAAAACATGTTGCTGTCAACGTGTTTACTGCAGTTATACATCGGTTGAATTCTTTGTCGTCTAACATTAAGTTTTCCCAATTAATACATTTGATTAGGGATTCGAGCATTGCTAATCCTGTCTCAGGTTTAGATATCAAAGGTAAATTTTGCCCAGAATGACAACCAATCAAATTTTCGGTAAGTATCTCTTTATCAATTAGTGGATTGCACAGTCTAATTACGTTGGCTAGCCACCATTGTGTCTCTTCTTGTTTTACCGACGCTTGGTCATCAAAATCACCTAATTGATGCATTTTATTCGCTAATGTTTGTAGCCACCTTTCTCCTGCACCAGGCCCTCCAAGAACGTGAAAACTACGGGAGATTTTCTCTAGGATGTCTATGTGTGGGCGGGGTTTGATTAGTGGGTTTTCAGGATGGTCAATTTCATCCCCAAACTGAATGGTTAAATTAGCGCTATTTGCCAAGCGGCGTATTCGCTCAAATGACCACGCTTCTAAACCGGTGCACAGAGACAAATGATAGACTAGTTCTTGAATTAATGGAACCTCTCCAATTACCGATTCTACTGGATTGCCTAGAATCCCTTTCGCTCTGAGTCGTTCCTCCCAATTATTTCGTCTGGCTTCTATTGCTGCATCAACGATTATTATCTTTTGATCTTGGATAAGACTAATGTCGTCTAGCAAATTAAATGTGGCATCCACTATATGTTCTGCCCTCTCAACCATAATACGGTGATAATTGGGTAGTCTGGATTTGCCTACTGCTGAGAGCCAAGAAGCTTCATGAGACTCTTCTGACAATTCGTGTTGGGGAACCCAGTTCGGAATTTCTGATTGCTTGCACCAGGCTATATCTTTCAAATAAGCCCCCCCGTAGCCTAATCTGAAGCGGCCTGGATTCGATAATTGGTGAACTGGTATTTTTTCTGCTAAGCAATTGAATATTTCTCGCTCAATGGCGGCAAATTCTGGTGGTTGATTCAATAATAAAATCCCGTCTACGCCACTAAGAGTAAACGGTAAAGAATTACTTTCTTGGCTAAGCAGTACTTGATGTAGTCTAATATTCATTAAATCTGGATGAATTCCTGCACATTCATCTTCGATACGGTGAAGCACTTTCCGAAACTCTTCCACACCAGGGTCAGTATCCCAAATAGGAAGTTTTGGCAAGCAAGTAAGCTCTTTATGCAACATCTGAAGTCTTTGGGTTTTCGTTAAACTCCACCGATTTTCCTGCCTATGAATGAATGGGAATCTGCCTCTTTTCGCTCGAATTATACATTCATGATGCACGAGGCCTAGCAATATACTATCATCATCCAAAACCTTTGGTTGGCGATAGTCGGTTAGCAAAGCTCTAACAAGACGTTTGATGGTTAGGTGCTTAGATGAATCTACTGAGGGTTTCTTTGATGAGATTTGTGAGAGGTAGTCTTGTCGGGCTGATTCACTGGGATAGATGATTACGACATTGTTGGCTTTGTCGTCAATTATGGCCTTATCTAACCAATCGGGTATTAATTTGCCACTAGGAGTAGATTCAATAGTGACCCCTTTAGTAAAATCCACTTCACCACACCCCGTACACTTCATCAAACTGGCGGCAGTTATTGAAGACTACCGCCGTTTTACCAAATAAATACCATATTTAGAGCAGAGTCAAATTACAGATGAGTTCAAGTTCACCCTTGACTTAGGGGTGACATGCGAAAGGTTCTGGCTTTTTCCTTAGTATTCTTTTTTGTTGTGATGTCCGCGTCAACCTCGGTTGCAAAGCCTGCTGTTGAAACCAGTAATGGTCCGGTTTTTGGCGGCCAACATACCGACATCAATAACCAGTCAAATCAGACTGCTGAAATTAGTGTCTTGCCGGCTGTCGCAGAGGACTTTACCGCTACTTGGTGCACTAATTGTGTCAAAGTTGAGCACGCTCTTGATGAACTTGAAGTTGAAGGGTTATTACAGAAATATGAATTTCATGTAAATCCTGATTTAGATGAATCTGGTTTTGGATCTGTAGACGTCACCCAACATCTTGATGCGCGGTATGGTGCTGAAAGCCCCCCTCTAGTTGCCATTAATGGAACCATCAAGAAACACGGTAGCCTTCCAGAGTCTGATAGTTTGGTAAATGACTACCGAAACATGATGGCAAGCCCGTTGAATTTAGGCGATGCATACTCATCATTTATGTGGACCCCATCAACAGATAATATGGGGATTATAAATTGGAATCTAGATGCTGATTTATCTGCTTATCCAAGCGCAACATTGAGTGTCAATGCTTGGATAGTTGAACAATCTGCTGACTTTGATGGCGGGAGTAATGGGCAAGGGACTTATTTTGATTTAGTACGGCAAATTACTGACTTGGGAAGCAGTCCTCAAGGAACAGCAAATATTACCATTCCAACTGCTCATGATGGTGATGATTTAGAAGTTCATTTAGTTTACATGCTCAACATGCCACTCGCTGAAGATTCTGTACCAGGAGAGGGTATTGAAGACGATACTGAGTCGAAATCTGTACCAGGTTTTGGAGTCATGATTACATTAGTTGCAGGGTTTTCTGCCGCCTTAGTTGCTAGAAGGACATAAGTGTTCAAGCACTAATAGTCCTAAACACTTCAATTGCTTGGTCAATATCTTCATCCGTCACGTGGAGATGCGTCACTGCTCTTACTGCAGTTGGCCCGACATCCAGTACATCTATTGCGTGACTAGATAGTTGCGCCATTAATTCCTTAGCCCCCATTTTACTATCGATGTAAACCATATTGGTTTCAACTGAATTTAAATCCACAGAATATTCATCCATCTCATTTAGTGCAGTTGCCAGTCGCTTAGCTCTTGAATGGTCTTCAGATAGGCGTTGGATATTATTGTCTAGTGCGTACATTCCAGCAGCGGCTAGAATACCAGATTGCCTCATGCCGCCACCAAACATCTTTCTCCATCGACTCGCTTTAGCGATGAATTCTGCTGAACCGACAAGTAAACTACCTACCGGGGCCCCTAAGCCTTTTGATAAACAAATCGATACCGAATCAAATTCTTTCAGCATCCGGCTAACTGGGGTATTGGTCTTAATTGAGGCATTGAAAATTCTCGCCCCATCCATGTGAACTCGGCAACCATGCTCATGTGCGGTCTTGGCTACAGCATCGAGATTTTCTTGAGCGTAACATGTCCCACCGCCACGATTTGCAGTATTTTCAACGCATACCAAAGTGCCGTCTGGATAGTGCCCTAAACTGCCTTCAGCCTTTCTAATCGCTTTGCTTAATAATTCAGGAGTTAGTTGCCCTTTATTGCCATCGACAAGCGCGACTGAGACCCCCGACATTACTGCGTAACCACCGCCTTCATACTGGTAAATATGGCTGGTCCTTTCCATTACTATTTCATCCCCAGGAGAAGTATGTGCCCTAATTGCTACGGCATTGGACATGGTTCCTGAAGGAACAAATAATGCAGAATCCATTCCACATATTTCGGCAATTCTGGCTTCAAGTGCTTTGACTGTTGGATCGTCTTGCAATACATCATCACCGACTTTGGCTGCCATCATAGCCTCTAACATCGCCTTTGTTGGCTGTGTCACCGTATCACTTCTCATGTCAATTCGGTTAGAATTGTACTCGCGCATGAGCCCACCAAGTTGCCATCATTGATGAATTAGGCGGAAAATCATAGTAGTTTTAGATGACCAGTTAATTGTTCGAGTTCTTCATCTTGAGCAGGGCCAAAAGCAATCACTGTTAATGACCCACTAGGAATCTGTGTCTTCCCCGCATCGTTAACTCTAACTGTTTGAATTCCAAGTGCTATAGCATGTTTTTCTAATTCCAATAATTCATCTTGGGTAGTTTTTAAGCAGACTTTTTTTTGTCCTGATTTCAACCATGCATCGAGTAAATTGGGCTCATTTGCGCCCATTTTTAGTGTCGCAGACACCGATGCGTGACCTGATTGGGCGGCAATTTTACCTTTGCCCATCTTGAGGTCATGATTAATCACCAATACCAACTTAAACGATCCATTTGGTACAGAATCTGAACTTTTTGGTGCTGTTAGTTGATGAATAAATGAACGTAAACCCATAATTTTCACCTACCTAATATGGCTTTAATTCGCCAACGAGTAAATCAATGATTCTTCTGGGCGCAGGGCCAATACCAAGCACTGTAATAGTGCCCGGAGGGATTTCGGTATGCCCAGCATCTTTCACTAAATTAGTGATAATCCCGGCTGATTTTGCCTGCTCCATCAAAATTCGTAGTGATTCTTCATCTTTTACCGCTAAGCAAATTTTTCTTGCTCCGCCATTGGTCCAACGTTCCAATATTCTTGCCTCACTTTTCTTGGCTTGTAGTGAGCACGATACTGCAGCATGCGAGCATTGAACTGCGAGCTTCCCCGGCGATAATTTGAGGTCTTTTCTAACAACCAATGCCATGGAAGGCCCATCATGATCCGATAACATATCCATCGACTACTGTTTGTTCTATCTCTTCCATAGATTGGTATTGATTTATTACATTAGAGAACCAAATTCCAAACCATGCTGCCATCGTAACGTTGCCCAGTGCATGAACTACATCATACGGGATACCATTGATCAGATAACCAATAAATTCGCCAGCGTTTACTGTACCAATTACGCTCAATGAAGCGATAAGGTCGAATAAAAAGGCTGAGACAATCCCCAAAACGTATAGTCTGCCAAGTTGTAGTTTACTATCGATAATTAGCTTAGATTGGGCCCCAATAATTGCCACAGTTGACCACCCAATTACTTGGTATACAGTCCAAATACCATCACCAAGAATAAAGTTAGAAATCATGGTGACTAATACAGCAAATGCGACACCTCGCCTTGCTCCAAGTTGCGCACCAATAATTAGACAGGCAACGGTTACCGGCTGAATATTAGGCAACGGGGACATGAGTATCCTTGCCAGTGAAATGCCAAATATTAGAGTAACAAAGGTAAGAATGTTAGAGACTTTTTTCATGTCTGGAGAAGCCAGCATCCAAAATGCCAAGCCTAACAAAACAATGTCAATGACCAATCCGGCAACGGGGCCAAGAACGGGGCCGTGCACTCCATAGGACTGGAACATATACAGGCCTAGCCCTCGGATGATTTGAGTATTACCTAAACTAGAGTTGTTTCCATACCACTACTGCATTGGAATCAATTGATTGATAATCCGCAGATATTGTGCCTGCTTGACCGTTGACATAGTACTCCCACCCATCGCCTGATTTCCCATCAATACTTACTACATATTTCCCAAAACTGGTATCAGATATCTCAAGGTCGATGCCTTGTTCACTAGTTGCCTGTTTAGTTAATTCAAGGACGTCTTCGTGACCAACATAACCGCCAGTCTCGGTGAGCCCGTCGTTAAATTCAAAGATTACAACTTGCGTACCAAGCCACTTGTCAGGCCAACTTTCCGACCAAACATCATCTGGGTCACTATTATCCGAGTCCTCAACAATATCAGCCCAAGCACTGATTATATCTCCAAGGCTAAAATAAACTAATATTGTGATGAACAAAATAAAGAATTTGAATGCAGATTGAAACCTCTCCCTTAGAAGTTGGATACTAGTGGTTGAAATTAAAATTAAAGCAAGTAGCATGGCTATGATGGTCGTCCAGTTAGAATCTGCATTGCTTGAATCGAGGGTTAATACATAATCGGTTGATAACAATTTTAGATTCGCATTATCATTGACCACCAGGATTTGCTTTTGCCCATTTCTTTCAATTCCCGATAGCCCAGCTGTTCCGTACCAATCATCCTCAAAATTTAGTGTGTCAAGTTGATACAATTCTCCTTCATCTGAAATTGCGAAAACGCCGTATCCGCCCTCTTGTGAATTATGAGGTAAGACAATATACTCATCAAAAATTATTGAAATCTCACCATTAGAGGTGAAGGGGACTTGGTTAATGGCCTGGCAATTTTCCAAACAGTCAATCAAAGTCACATAACTAGCATCAGCAGTAATTACGTATTGGCCCATTGTTTCAGGCATAGCTGGGGACGGGCCCAATTTTGTTACGGTAGTTAACTCACCTGTTGTGGTGTCAAGCAATTTAAGTTCACTTTCAGAAGGCAATTGTAAATGAATTAGTAAATTGTCATCATCAATAATCAATGGCTGGTGGCGAATTTTCCCTTCCCCAATAGAGTGTGAATTTACTGATTGATTAGCAGACACATGCCACAACGTTCCCGACTCATCTCCAATCCAATACTCGCCATTAAGTGCAGTTGGACTATTTCTCCAGCCTAATCCTAATTTTTGGGAAAATTCTAGCACCCCATCTAAACAGAGTTTATCGATTCCGGTTCTTGTTGGGATAATTATTGAGTCCCCGTCTAGTGTTGCTTTACCAGTTATCCCCCAACCTAGAAACTCTGTACTATGTTGCCATATGACGTTGCCGTTTGTTGGATTTAAGGCTTGGAAAAGTCCATCAGACCAACCGATTAAAAGCATGTCTGGCCAATTGCCACATTCCCCATTTCCAGCACTAACGGATAATATTGGTGACATATCTTGTTTGGTTGAATTGGGATTGGTCACCCCCCATTGTTGGTTACCAGAAAAATCTAGAGAATATATTGTTGGTACGCCATTATCAATTGTTGAAGATGAGGTTCTAACGTAAATTGACTGATCGACAATAATCGGCTTAGTTGAAACATAAACTGCTTCGAAATCTATATTCCATTGCTGGGTCAGGTCGCTTGTCCAATTGTTATCATTTGATTCTGCGGCACTAATAGGGGCTAATAAGAATAATAAAACAGCAAAAAATGTGGCAATTATTCGCATTTTATTCACTTGGTTGCATCCATGATTGCTTGTTTTAGCAGAGCGCTGACTGCTTTACCATCTGCCGCGCCAGCCTTTTGCATAACCACTCCCATAAGAGGACCTATAGCACCCATACCCCGCTCTTTTACAAAATCAATTCGCTCGAGAACTACGGCGTCTATTACTGATTGTAAAGAAGATGTATCTGCTGGTTTGAGTCCATTTTGTTCGGCAAATAATTGAATCTCTTCCATAGTTGCGCCGCTATTAGCAAAATTTGTGACTACGTCATTGATTGCTTCACGGGTAAGTTCTCCCTGTTCTTTTGCTAGCAATACCAAACTGGAAAGTGCGGGGTCAACTTCATCATTTTCCAACAAGACTGTCGCCCAAGCCTTTGCTGGTAAATCGTTTTGATAATCTACAAAACTATCATCTAATTCTCTAGCGAGAAGTTGTTCGCTTTGGTCCCCTGAAATATCATATTGGTTCAACCTGTTTTGCCTCTCTATGTCAGTCATAGGCATATTTTCCAGTACACTTTGCCACATAGAACTGCTTACTGAAGTGGTTGGGATATCTGTTTCAGGGTACATTCGCGCACCGCTAGGAAGCGGTCGCATTGGTGCAGTTGTACCGTCTTCTGGGGAGCCTTTCTTGACCACCACATTGCGAACTTCTTGGGGGATTCTATGCCATGACAATCTAGCCCTTAGTAAGACGCTTTCCAGCGCTAAGTCTGCTTGCCACCTAGGTGCTAAACACAATACAAATGCGTCATTACTAGACAGTTTTAGTTGGTCGCGTACTCCGCTGACGTGGCTTGATTCAATGCCGTAAGCCGGTAATTCATCAGAGTGAAACACTCCTTTGACTCCAGCTAATTTTGCCGCTCCGGCTAATTCTCTACCAAGTCTTGGTAATTGAGCGCCTTCAAAGTCTAATTGTTTTGCACCAATAAGTCCGTCAAGACCGGGCAACGGTAGAGCAATCATTCGGGCGCCACTGCTTAAGCCAGTTATCACCATCTTTGATTCACAACTGGAGAATAATTCGCTTACGTCGACTAAATTCAATGGTAGTTGTTTAGCAATTTCTTGGCTAACTTCTGCCTCAACTGCCGCATCATCAAGTCTTCTATTTGGTGGCAAAGCGGGCAATGAAAATTTATTGCGAAGAGTATTTGCCAAGCGATAAAAGTGTAACTGACGAGCCATTTCTAGCCTGATGATTCTTGGTATCCAATTGAGATCTTGACAGCCTTTGATTTCAATTCTATCGCCACAGGCTAATGAAACATTGAGATCTTGCCTAATACTACCAAGGCCTCTGCGCACCCGCCTAGTTTGTCTAAGTGTTCTGCCCAGTGCAATTGAGGTTTCCTTTGCATGGTTAGGAGTCTTGACATCAGGGTCAGTCGCTATTTCAATTAGCGGAAGACCGAGCCGGTCTAGATTGTAGATTACACATTCTCCAGTATCGGTTTGATAAGTGTCTAATTTCCTAGCACTATCTTCTTCTAACAATAGGACAGAAATACCAACTGGGCCACTTTCTGTTTGCAGTTCACCACCGGTTGACACAAGTGTTGTTCTTTGAAAACCACTGGTATTTGACCCATCTACAACCGTCTTGCGCATTGTCTGCAGCAAAGAGACGGGATTGGCTTCTAGTAAAGCCGCAGTAGTCAAAGCAATATCTAGTGCATCGTTGTCGTGGGTAAGTGGTGGTTGTTCGTCTAGTTCGATCAGTCCTGAATTAGGTGATTGGACATATTCAAAAGAACGGTTTCTTTTGGTTTCAAACCTCGCTGCGATATCAATACGGCCACCTTCTCCACGTGCTGCTCTAAGTTTTCGTGAAAATCTAGGCCAATTTTCAGGTAAAGTATCCATTGTGATATCGTACAAATCGCCCGGTTGTCTTGAATGTAATTTCCCGGTAGCTAATTGTTGGTGAACTTCTATACCACACATAAACCCTAATTGTTGAGGATTTAGTTTACTAGCATCTGCCACATCACCTTCAGGCTCTGTAATATGTGGCTCCGCCATACCAATCCCAGTAGTTCATCATTCAAGATAGCAACGATTGATTATTCACAATTTCTGTATGGTATCATAACCGCGAGGCCTCATTAGACGACCCTCTCTAATCATCTTTTCAATCATATCTTCCACCTTGTTGCGATCGATATTATTATTTTGGGCCTCGTTAAAAATATCAATTAGATTTGCCACCTTGAGATTATCTGTCGAAGCGGCTTGGAGATCGCCGATTATGTCCAATAAGATTCTCTCACTATTCCTTGCTGTTGCCTTTTTACCAGTATGAAGTGCGGTCTCGTCGAAGTTTTCCCCCATCAACTCATTTCGCCAAGTTCTAGTCAAACGAATTGCTCGTTCAACATCTTCAACTGTGGCTATATCTGCAAGACGAATTCTAGCGCTGGCTTCCGCCATCCTGGCCACCGCTTCTAGAGACCTTGCGGTAATTGAAACGCTGTCAGATGATTCGCCACCCTTCTTTCTAGTTTCAACATAAAATGCAACAATTCTATTCCTCGCTTCCTCTTCCAATTTTGGATGAATCGTTCGCTTTGAATAAGCAATGTATTTTCGGATTAGTTCCTTGGAAAGAATCTCATCACCTTCTTGAGATTTCTTCATTGCGGCCGAGGATTTTCTTGATGGGTCGGGAGCACTGCCTTGATTTACTAATAATTCACTGGTTCCTAGCAACCTATTGTTAATTATGTGACGAGCTATTTTTGCGTCTTTTTCTTGTTCGGCAATATCGGTAAGTAGCCAAATTATATCAAATCGGGAAACCAGTGGTGGTGCGAGATTTATCTGGGCAGTAAATGGGATATCTGAAACTGGTTCAAATTTACCACTCTTAGGGTTGGCTGCTGCAAGCACTGCACACCTAGTGCGCAAACTGGCATTTATTCCGGCCTTAGAAATTGAAATTGTCTGTTGCTCCATTGCTTCGTGCATACTCGACCTGTCAGATTCGTTCATTTTGTCGAATTCATCAATGGCTGCAAGACCAAGGTCTGCTAGAACAAGTGCACCTGCCTCAAGTGTCCACCTGCCATCGGCGGCAGAATCCTGCACTGCAGCAGCAGTCAAACCTGCTGCTGACGCTGATTGTCCAGAAGTGAACTGACCTCTTGGAGAAATTTTGGACATATAGTCGAGAAGTTGTGATTTAGCAACCCCGGGGTCTCCCATTAACAAAATATGAATGTCTCCACGGTTTCTAGTACCGTCAGGATTTATTCTAGCAACTCCGCCAAATAGTTGCAGCATTAATGATTCTTTGACCCTAGACATCCCGAAAATTGATGGAGCAATACTCTCGCTAAATAGGTCATAAATGTCTGACCGGTTAGCTAATTCCTTAATTTCAAGTTCCTCGTCCTCGGTTATTGAAATTTCTTCAAGCGGGACATTTTGCCGCTCCAAGGAGTGTATTCGAAGGAATATATCGAATACTGGGGTGTCTTTTCCACCTTTGCGTTGTGAGCGGATAAATAGTACACCGTTAGCCTTTACACGATCTCCTGGATTCAGTTTTCCAGCAATATCATGCTCACCTATACAAATAATTCTTTCAGGTTGGATTCCGCCTTTCAATTGTTCTGGTGATTCTTGTAACTCAATAAATTGTGAATTGATAAGTATCGATTCATCTTCCTGTAATATAAACCTGGTTTGGCGTTTTGGGCGCCCACATCCACCATCGATTTGTGAACATTCAATTGGCTCAACTAATTCTTGTTCATTTGGTTGCTTAATATCGGCAACGTGGCCGCAAGATGCGCACAGAAAAGAGGCGGAGTAAATTCTTGGCCTGACTCCAGAAATCTTAGTGGCGATCGCGTCAATTGACAGCATCATACTGATGTCATCGGCTCTAAGTTGTGAAACCGTCCTAACTTGATCGCTTGGTAGGTGAACTATCCTGACAAATGGATACATCGAATTGTGTCCTTCATCTTGCAAAAATTGACGTAGTGCTTGATTTGCTGCTTGGAAATGTAGATCCGGTCGGGCGATGATGTTTTGTGCAAAATCATCATCAAACCCTTCGATAAGTCGATAAGAAACCTCAAGAGATTGTTCGTCGGGCCACTTTTGGGCAAGATTGTGTACAGCCTCTGCGTACAGGTCCTGAATCATCGACGTCCATCTCGCCGCCAAATCAAACTCTTGCAACATTGATATCACCTTTTCTTGTCTGGGTAGACTGTTATTCTATTCGTCGAGGGTATATGATTACTTCTGTAGAATCTTACTACCCCTCTATTTCCACTGGAAGGTTCGTGAGTTCTATAGCCTCTTTACCGACAAAAAACCCGTGTCCATTGTAATATTGCGGAACCGTTTAACAAATCAGTAATGACCGCTTCGCCCTATCATGCCCGAACATAATTTCTCACCGACAATGGGTCTACTTGAGCGGTTTTCTTTTAATTCTGAATTACTGACTAATTCTATTGGAGACCCGATTACAAGGGAGGTTTTAGTCCATATTCCCCTTCAAGGATTAGCAGCAATTGACCAAGGCGAGTGCTTACCCGTAATGATTTACCTCGCCCCATTTACTTCTTCTGGACTAGCAAGAGCTGGTTGGAGGGCTTTTTCAGAAACCCTTCCACAAAGACATGAAAGATTGGTCAATGATGGAATAATGAAACCGACAATATTGGTGATGCCTGATTGTTTCACTTCTCTTGGAGGTAACCAATTTGTTGACTCCCCTATTCTAGGAAAATGGAGTTCTTGGCTCAATGGACCATTGAAAAATGAACTATCGCAAAGATACTCGACCAATGGGAAATTTGCTTTGTTCGGGAAATCTTCTGGCGGATATGGTGCGCTACACAATGCTCTACATCACCCCGGACAATGGCATGCGATAGCATCACACTCTGGTGATGCTGGATTTGAAAACCTATACCAAGCAGATTTCCATAAAACTGCAACCCGGATTAACCGGGTTGGGAATTTAGAGAAGTTCTTGAATTACGTAAAGGATAGTGGTAAATTAAGTGGTGATGACTTCCATGCATTGATGATTTGTGCAATGTCTGCTTCATACAGTAATACTTCTAAATTGACATTGCCGTTTGACCTAAAGACATGTACCGTTGATTTAGAACTCTGGAATAATTGGAAAAAATATGACCCTGTTGAATCAGTAAAAATAAATCATAAATCTTTGTCTTCGCTAGAACTGTTGTTTATTGATTGTGGAAATGCTGATCAATATGGCATTCAATATGGCAGTAGGGTATTTGTTGAATTATTGACGCAATATGGTATAGACCATCACTGGGAAGAGTTCCAAGGGACTCATTCAGGTATTGATTATCGTTTGGATTGCAGTATGCCTCTTCTTGCTGAAGCACTCTACTCTTGAGCCGGTTTATTCATTGCCTGCCTGTTGCTGGCAGTGTTATGACAGATAAGATGGATTACGCTAGTGCTGGCGTCGACATTGACTTAGAGGGTTCAGCAGTAGCATCTCTAATCTCTTCATTAGGAAAATCTGTCAGACCTGCAGGAACTCCTGGCGCACCAGTAGATTTGCCAGGTGGATTTGGTGGACTGATTGAATTTGGTGATAATTTACTTGCCTTAGCTACTGATGGGGTTGGCAGTAAATTACAAATTGCGTCGCTACTGAACCAATGGTCTGGTGTGGGAATTGATTGTATGGCCATGAATGTTAATGATTTACTATGCGTTGGGGCAGAACCAATTGCCTTTGTTGACTATGTCGCAGTGCCCAAACCAGACCCCGAAGTACATGCCGCACTTGGAGCATCTCTTGCTGAGGCTTGTAGGTTAGCTAGAGTTACATTAGCGGGTGGAGAAACTGCATCATTACCAGGAATTGTCACAGAACTTGATTTATCTGGTACTGCACTTGGATACCTAAAAAAGAATGAAGCAATCACTGGAGAAAATCTCCAAGCAGGGGATGTGTTGATCGGTCTGCCATCTTCGGGGATTCACTCAAATGGATATTCATTAGTAAGACGAATTATTGACCGTTCTGGATTTTCATATCACGATTCTGCACCATTTGACACTACCTCTAGTGGTAGAGATATATTACGATTTGTTGAACAAGAGCAAGTTACTCTAGGTGAAGTGTTTCTTAATCCTACCAAAATATATTGTGACCCTGTTGTTGATTTGATTAAATTAGCACAGTCGCCTGAATCTAAGTTCTCGGTTCACGATATACACGGAGTATGTCATGTCACTGGAGGAGGTTTATCGAATCTATTAAGATTGCATAAGTCTCTTGGTTGGGAGATTGATAACCCATTACCTGTACATCCTGAATTCGAATGGCTAGCAAATACTGGTGGCGTTGATACTTGGGAGATGTATCGTACTTTCAACATGGGTTGTGGTATGATACTAGCGGTAAATGCACAACATGCTGTGGCAATCACGGAATGGTTGACAGAAAAACTGACCGGCGTACAAATAATCGGTCAAGTAACCAATAATGGCCATAAAGTAGTCCACTTAGGTGCTGAAATTGAATTCACTCATTACTAAAGCGAGTTGTTTCACTTTAGTGCCGTCTTGATTTCTCCGTTTAGATTGATGAATCTGTCGGAAAGTTCTTCCATTGCAAGATTAAACGCGGTCTCTGGACTCATGCTACCATCAGTATCATAGGATAAAATGTAACTTCCTTCCATATCTTCCATGGTTATCGCATTGGCGAAATCTGCGTCTCTTCCTGTTCCTGGGCCTACTTGATGTAGAGCTCTTTCAAGATCTAGTACAGTATTGATATCATCAATCTTTTTGTCCTTACCAAACAATTTAGCATCGATATCACGGCCGTCACTAGTCTTCAGATTCAGAGCAAATAGCGTATCAGCCTTCTTAGCATTGTTAAGTTTAGCAACTCGGCGAACTGTAAACCCGATTCCTGCTGCAGGTGACCACTTTTGGTGGGAAGAACCTCTGCCAAGGGTAGCAAAAGCGTATAGTTCTAGGTATTGTCCTTTTGACAAAATTGTAAGAGGTATTTTTCTATGTTCTTCTCTAACATCGAACATTGGGTCAGAGATAGTTGTTAAATCTCCGGCGTAAACTGTAATATGTTCTTCTTCAGCATCGGCTGCAGGACCTTGAATGTTAAGCGAATATAGTACCTGACAGGTTGGGCAACCTTTCTCTGATTCAACTAAGTCTATACAAATGCTACAGGTTTCGAAAAACGCCAACTTTTCCTCGGGGAAAGTTGGAATTGGAATCATTGCAAGTCTGTGAGCAAGTACTTCATCGGGAAGTACGTTAACCGATTCTAGAATCTCTCCGTTTGTCTCAACTACTCCTTGACTAAAGTTGACTCTATTAATTGCTAACTTAGGAACATCTGAGATTAAGGCTCGACGAATTGCATTTACTTGAGATGCATCGGTCTCGCTAAGGGAGATTCTAATTGAGTTGTTTTTTGGCCATCCTGATACGACTTCTGCTTTCACTATATCACCTCTAAATCAAACTCTTCGTCCACGACGGCCGCCTTTCTTCTTGGTTCCGTCATGAGCTATTGGAGTTACATCCTCGATTCTTGTAATTGTCATTCCAGCACGAGTCAAGGCTCTGATTGCTGCTTGTGCACCAGGGCCGGTATTATTTGACAAATTGCCACCAGGTGCTCGATATTTGACGATTAGTTGCGAGAAATCCTTGTCTTTAAGTGCATCTGCTAACTTTTCTGCTGCTCTAGTAGCGGCGAATTGCCCGCCACTATCTTTTGAAGATTTCACCATTTGCCCGCCTGAGCAAGTGGTAATTGTTTCGGCACCGGTTAAATCGGTTGCTGTCATTAGAATATTGTTGTAAGAACTGAAAATATTGACGATTGCTTTGCGGGTCATCACTCATCGCCTCCTTCTTTTACTGATGGTGCTGCTTCTGCGGCTGCCTTTACTTCAGCAGCAAATTCTGGAGTTGCTTCTGGGTCAACTTCATCTACTGCATATTCAGCTTTCTCTCTTCGGCTTTCGATTGTCTTTCTAATTGCGTGTTCTGGATTGTTGAGTTCGCTGCTAGAATGATACTTGATATGTTCGTCTTCGTCTCTAGAGACTGGATATGAAGGGATGGTAACTTTTTGCTCACCGATACATATTAGTCCATGGATTACTAATTGTCTTGCTTGCTTCATAGTAGTTGCAAGTCCTTTGTAGTAAACTTGAGCTTGTAGTCTTCGATTTAGAATATCTTCGGTGCCCAATGATAAAACGTCGTCAAGAGAGGCATCTGATTGAATTAGTCCCTTGTTGTTTAGCGAGCGAAGCATGTCTTCCATCTCTTTCTTGCCGTGTCCTTCACTCGTATCAACCATACCGATCAAGCGCATGGCTTGTCTTCGATGACGCCTTAGCTGAGATTTAGCCTTCCAGATTTCACGCATATTCTTAAGGCCGTGTTGGGCTTTAATTGCGTGTTCTTCTTCTATTCTTGCAGCCTTCCATGGATGTGAAGGCGTATCAAACTTTGGTCTCGAAAACTTTGGCTCTCCCATGATAAATCCCTCACTTCTTCTTGCTTACACCAAGTGTTAGGCCGCCACGGCCGTTTGAACGTCCTCGCTGACCGCGTACTTTGTTACCGTTAGCGTGTCTAACACCGCGATAACATTTGATTGAACGTAGTCTGGTGATGTCGTCTTTGAGTGTTAACGAAACTTGTTGACCGGTCAAATGAATTTCATCACCTGTTTCTAAGTCTCTTTGGCGGTTGAGCATCCATAGCGGCACCGATTCGTTGTAACCTTCAATGGCTACTCGGAGTGTTTCTTGGTCTTCAATAGATAGATGTCCAGCAAGAGCGAAGGCGCTAAAGCCGGTGTTTCTACAGATTTGATTAGCAGTTCTTGCCCCGACTCCTTTGACGGCTGTTAGCGCTGTAGCCAGTGGTTTTAGACCGTCAATATCAGTATCAGCCATACGAAGTATGTAAGAGAAATCTTCACCTAGGTCTTCGGTTTTCGATTGAGCCATTTTGTTTCACCTTGATGCTTACACACAGTGTCAAGCAAGTTCCCGACCAACCTCCCATATATCAAGACCGCGATACGGCAGAAGGTTTTGGAAAGTCAAAATTACCACAATTTCAACAAAATTATGAGGTTATGCATAGCAAAAATGTCGCATGATTTGGCCGCTTGAGTAAAAAAGCATCTCGTGACCCGTGACGCTTGGCTAATTGTCGATCAAAAGAACCTTGGAGTTTTGGATGTAAATCTGGCGCAAGACTTGCTCGAATAGTTAATTTCTTAATATCATTAGTCAAACAGATCTCAACAAACGAATCAACCGTTTCCATGGTTAAATCATCGTGAATCAAGTCAACGATTTTACCAGTACATTGTACTAGAATTTCACTTCCATGTGGAATGTTATTGAGGCTTTTTGAGTGATATATTGTCGGCCTTCTGCCGGTAGTAGAAGACCACTCATATTCTTCACCGATGTTTAATGATTCAAGCCAGTCTTCCGCCATACCTGATTCAACTAAAGCCGAGTCAATTACCGAGGCAAAATCCCCCCTTTTTGGAACCTTATCATTGACCGTCAATTGTTTTGGTTCGGGTTGTAGTGGTTGGCCACCTAACATCTCAAACGGTGGCTGCTTGGGGTCTGGGGGAATTCTAACAAATCGCCTATAAATTCCTGGCTCGGCAATAGGGCCGATCCAAAGAGCAAGACGGTCTACTCTGCCCCGCCCCCTCGAAGTCCAAGTCCATGTTTTGTTAGAATTAGGCCAGAATTGTTCAACAAGTGCTTCTACCTCAAGCATTTGCTCATTAGAGATTCTCGGGGATAAATCCAGTAAGATTGGCGGGCCGTTTGGAGTTGTCAATAGATGGTCTTGCCATCCAGCAAAAACTTGGTCCAGTTTAGGGGCCATTTCACTCAACGAATGTTCCCTACTATTACGGGGCCGAGCAGGATCTAAGTGAAGTAGAGCAATCTTTGAATCTGCATTATTTTCGCTCAAGAGGCTGATTATTTCATCTCCCTTAGTGCCGTCACCAACAATTATTTTGCTATTTTTAAGTCGCTCGATTGAAGTGGCGCCCCGCTCGGTGAAGATTGTACGGAAATTTACTGCGCTTGCTCTGGCTCGCTCTGGATTTAGTTCAACTCCAACTATTGGCCTTCCTAATATTTCTGAATAGGCGGCGATTTGAATACCACTGCCGCAAGCAGGATCTAGAATAATACCTTGACTTAATTTATATCGCCGTAGAATCAATGCACGTGAAAGAGCTACTTGCCAAGGCGTAGCCAAAGGTTTACCTTCATCGGCGTGAAAAAATTTAAACTTCTCTACTGACGTCTTATCTGGGTTATGTTCAAACAGGCCGTCGCTGGATGTGGAAAGGGGTTCAAGAATTTGGACCATTAAATCCCTCACTGCGCAACATCACTACGGTTCATAAGGCTCTCAAAATGAATTCCTGCAGCAGCAAAGGCTTGCTCTGCGCCCTCTTCTCTATCTACAATACTGATCACACCGATTACTTTGCAATCTGTATCATTATGTATTCGATCTACAGCTTTAATTGCAGACCCTCCCGTGGTTGTAACGTCTTCTACTATCACGATATTGCCGCCAGCAGATAGAGATGAACCCTCTATGCCTGGTGGATTATTGGTTTTTCTACCACCCCGTCCCTTTGGTTCTTTTCTAACCATAAATCCGCGTCTAGGAGACTTTTCATCCGCCATTGCTACTGCAATAGCCGTCAAAGGAACTGCACCAAGCTCTAGACCTCCAACAAAATCTGCGCCCATTTCATCCATCCGCAAATTTAGTAATTCACCTAACAGATGACTTGCCTCAGGGTGCATCATGACTGGTTTTGTATCAAAAAACCACCGAGAGTTTCTCCCGCTTGCTAAGGTAAACGCATTATCATCGCCGCCGTCAATAAAAGCCAAGTCCTTGACCAACTCGACTAGTCTAGGCCATTTTGAGTGATTACGGACTGTTTCTGCGACTCCCATTATCTGTTGGTCAACAAAATGGGTCATGAACTTTCTTGACAATTTAACATAATGTTCGACAAAAATGTCTTTCATGTTGATAGTGAGCGTTACCCCCTAGGCAACTGTTGATAAGCGGTCGTCATTGTTCGTAGGTAGTGGGAAGGATGTCGGACACTGTAACCACAAAGGCCGACAATAATCCCCTTGAAGGGATTGACCTTGCAAGATTAGAACTTGAAATGGAAAACTATCAACAATGGATGGATGAGAGGGCTGAAGATGCTTACAGGATTGCTGAAAAAGCGCGCGCTAAAAATCTAGATCACAAGCCATTTGTTGAAATCCCTAGAGCCGCAGACCTAGCGGGCAGAACTGAAAAGTTGCTTGTTGAATATCTTGGTGAATATGAAGTCGCGCAAGATATTCGCAACATGCTAGAAAAGTACGACAGGGAAACAACGTCAATGCTAATGGCGCAATCAGTAGCTAGAGGTTTTAGGGATGAGGGGTATGACCTTGTCACTGCTATAGATGTGGGCCTTAGAGTTGGGCTCGCAATTCTAACTGAAGCGGTTCTTGTAGCACCTCTTGAAGGGATTAGTGAAGTGAGATTACTCAACAACTTGGACGGCTCGCAATTCGTATCTGTTCATTTCGCTGGGCCTATTAGAGCCGCTGGTGGAACTGCGCAGGCTTTGGCTGTACTAATTGCTGACATGATCAGAATCGAGCTTAATGTTGGCAGATACCAACCGACAGATCCAGAAGTGGAACGGGTCAAGGAGGAATTCGGACTTTATCGAGGGAATCTGCAATATCGGCCAAGCCCCGAAGAAATTGACGAAATTGTTAGAGCATGTCCTGTCATGATAAATGGCGAATCCACGGAAAAAATCCAATGTTCTGGTTACGGTAATGTAAGAAATATTGACGAGGCTAGAATTCGAGGAGGAGTGTTGTTAGTTATTGGTGAAGGGATGTGCTTGAAAGCTCCAAAAATCCGCAAACATACTGAGCGGATGAAAATTGCCGGTTGGGATTTCATCAGTAAATTTGCTGAGAAAGATAAGCCCCAAGAAGATGAGGATGAAAATAAATTCAAGTCTAGGCTAACCGAACCTATTACCAAGTTCATGAATGACATTATTGCTGGAAGACCGGTATTTGGCTCGCCCCAAGAACCTGGCGGATTCAGATTACGATATGGAAGAGCCCGCCCTTCGGGCTTGGCTGCTGCCTCGGTAAACCCTGCGTGTATGTTGGCAATGGATGATTTTATCACAATTGGCACTCAAATGAAAATTGAACGCCCCGGTAAAGCATGTGCTATTACTCCATCTGACCACACAGATGGGCCGTGGGTGGTACTAAACGATGGTCGTTTCACAAGATGTGATGACGTTGCTAGTTTCAAATCATTGGAAAAAGATATTGCTACTATTTGGGATAATGGTGAGATTGTTATTGGCTATGGGGAATTTATGGAGAATAACAAGAATTTGGTTCCAGCAGGATATTGTTTAGATTGGTGGGCAAGCGACTTGATTGAAGAATTGTCATCAAATGATTTAGTTGAGGTGTTTTGTGAGATAATGGAGATAACGCGCAAACAATGCCCTAGTGGCGTTCCTGGCATCACAATAGAAGAAATCGGCGATGTAGATTTAAGGTTCAAAGTAAGATTACTGTGGCACCGATTTTTAGTTACTTTGAGGCCAAACTGGCTCCAGGCTAAATCTATTGCTGAGCGATTTAAGACCTCTCTACCACCTCCACACAATCCTTGGTTCCTAGATTTGCCAATCGAATGGATACCTCAGTTATTAAAAATCTTGAATACCGCAGTTGTTGAACAGTTTAGTGGAGATGAAATTATGTTAAATGATACTCCTAAGCCTGAGGCTAAATCATTGAGAATAAAGGGTGGAGTAGCAAACTGGAATCAAAAAGTAATGTCTGAAATGGCCCACCCGGATATATCTCTGGAAATGATAAAAGATATTCCCGGACCCAATTTCATCTCAACAGAGACAATTTTTGACACCGATAAATCAGCTCTTTGGACACTAATGCAACATGGAATCGTGAAGGGTTCTGCACTTATTCTTGGTCTAGCACATTACCATGATGGTGAGGACCTAGTCATCACTAGTGGCTGGTCAGCAATGATGGAAGCATTCGGGTTTTCCATCGATGGTAATAAAGCGCTAATGACCGCGAATTCTATTGGTGTGTTTGAAGATAAGATAGCCAAGCTAAGGCGGAGTGCGGAGATCCTTGCGAAAGAAGAACTGCGCCTAGATGAATTAGAAAAAGAACGCTCTATTTACCGTATTTCTGCTGAAACTAATGCTCGACAACAGGGTAAAGGCATTGCGGAAACCGATGAAGTTGGCCGTATTGCTGCCGCAAACATACCTGATATTGGACCTGATGATGCTGCATTATATTTGTCATCACAAGTTGAACGCGATGATTATCGTGTTGACGGGATTTTGCCAATAATTAGAAAACTGTCAAAACTAAGGTGGCATCATTCAGCTCCGGTTAGAATAGGATGCCGAATGGGCCGTCCAGAAAAATCAGCACCTAGAGTCATGAACCCGATGGCTCATACTTTATTTCCAATCGACCTCAATGGTGGCAATCAAAGATTACTAACCAATGCTGCAAGGAAAAAGGATATTCGCGTTCAGCTGGGGATTAGAACATGCACTAAATGTAACAAAAAGTCTCCAATGTTATCGTGCCATCATAGAAAATTAAACGATTTTGGTGAGCCGATTGTTGGGGAAAAATGTGGAGGAAGAACTGAATTCAAAAGCGAATTAGCAGAAAATCGTCGTCGGAGAGGTGAAATAACCACTGTTCCTATTTCTTCAATGATTGATGATGCTATGATCACATTAGGTCTTGATAGATTACCTAAGAATGTCAAGTGTATGAAGAAAATTGCCAGTAAAAATCAAACTCCGGAGGCTTTGGAAAAGGGTCTTTTACGTGCTAAATATGACTTGCCAGTATTTAGAGATGGCACGGTTAGATTCGATATGAGTGATGTCCCTGTTACCCACTTTAAGCCAAGTGAGGTAGAGGTCTCATGGAAAAGACTGGTCAATTTAGGCTACACCCATGATTACCTAGGTGAGGAATTAATTTCAGACGATCAAATGCTTGAACTGTATCCACAAGATTTCATAGTGGCTAAAAATGCTGGAGACTATTTTGTGCGAACCACACAATTTATCGATGATTTATTGGTAAGATATTATGACATGGAGCCGTATTATAATGTATCATCTCCAGAGGACTTAGTTGGTCATTTGATATGTGCATTAGCACCACACACCTCGGGTGGAGTATTGTCTAGGATTATTGGCTGGGCCGACTGTTCTGGGGGGTATGCTCATCCACTATTCCATGCTTCAAAAAGAAGAAACTGTGATGGGGATGAAGATGCTATAATGTTACTAATGGATGGTTTGTTAAATTTCAGTAGAGACATTTTACCAGCTAACCGGGGCGGTCAAATGGACGCTCCTTTAGTATTGACCACTAGATTAAATCCTACTGAAGTGGACAAAGAAGCCCTGAATGTAGATTCCGGATGGTTCTATGAACGTGACTTTTATGAAATAACTCAAGACTGCCCGCATCCGAAATCTCTCTCAAACCGTGTTGACTTTGTTGAGCGAAGATTGGGTTCAGTTGCAGCTGTCAGGGGTTATGGATACACCCATGATTGCGCATCCATTTCTGCTGGGCCAGCATTGTCTGCTTACAAGACCTTAGACACTATGATTGACAAGATGAACGGCCAGTTAGATTTGGGCCATAGACTGCGTGCAGTCGATGTTCGGAGGGTCGCTTCAAGTGTTATTAGATCGCATTTCCTCCCTGACCTTAGAGGTAATCTCAATGCTTTTGCTAGGCAGAAAGTTCGGTGTTTAAAGTGCGCACACTCTTATCGAAGAATGCCTATTGCAGGGAAGTGTATTCAGGAAACTAAAGCAAGTAGTGCAGGCTTTGCCTCGATGGGAATAGTAAAATCTGAAGGTGATTTGTGCAACGGCAATCTAGCACTTACTGTTTCTGAAGGGGCAGTAAGGAAATACATCAAAGTCACACTTCACGTTATGGAAAAATACGGTGTTGACACCTATACCAAACAAAATGTTCAGTGGTTGGCCAATAGTACCGATTCATTATTCCAAAATGACCGTGCAAGGCAAATGTCGTTATCCGATTTCTTGTAATCACTTGACTGAGGGTCCAATCATTTGCTCTGGGCGGACCCACAAATCAAATTCTTCGTTAGTCAAATATTTCAATTCTAATGCAGATTCTCTCAAAGTGAGACCTTTTTCATGAGCGTTCTTAGCAATCTTAGCCGCTTTATCATAACCAATATGATTGTTTAAAGCGGTAACTAGCATTAGAGAATTTTCCAAATGATTAGTGATATTCTCTCTAACCGGCTCTAATCCCTCAACACAATTTTCTCGCAAGGAGCGGCAAGCGTCGGTTAGTAATTTTGTTGAATGGAGTAAATTGTGAATCATCATTGGTTTGTATACATTTAATTCAAAATTACCTTGTGAGCCTCCTACTGTTATGGCAGTATGGTTACCCATCACTTGGCAACATACCATTGTCATCGCTTCTACTTGAGTTGGATTTACTTTACCTGGCATTATTGACGAGCCCGGTTCGTTTGCTGGCAATGCTAGTTCCCCAAATCCACACCTTGGTCCCGAGCCGAGCCATCTAATGTCATTGGCTATTTTCATCAAACTTACAGCCAAGGTGTTTAGTGCACCACTAGCCGCAACTATCGCATCATGAGCGGCTAGTTGAGCAAACTTGTTTTCGGCACTGACAAACATTAATCCGGTGATGTTAGAAATCTCATCAGATACCATTTGGGCAAATAGTGGATGCGTATTCAGACCAGTTCCAACAGCAGTGCCCCCTAATGCTAATTCAAATAAATCATCTAAGGCAAAATCTAGACGGCGAAGGTCTGCATCAAGTTGTGCTACCCAGCCAGAAGCTTCCTGTCCAAGGGTCAGGGGAACTGCATCCATCAAGTGAGTGCGGCCTATTTTGACAATGCTTTCCCATTGTTTTGCCTTGTCATTTAAAGCATTTCTCAAAGCCCTAACACTAGGTAGTAGGTCGTGAACAAAAGCTTCTGCAGAAGCTATGTGCATAGCAGTTGGAAAGGTATCATTGGAAGACTGGGCTCGGTTAACGTGGTCATTGGGGTGGACTGGGTGTTTAGAGCCCAATTCACCGCCAGCAATTTCAATGGCTCTATTGGCAATTACTTCGTTGGAATTCATATTACTTTGAGTACCACTACCTGTTTGCCAAATTCGCAGTGGGAAATGATCATCTAATTCTCCATCAATAACCTCTTGACAGGCTTGAATTATTAATTCACCAACTTTGGCGTCTATTTGCTGCAATGAAACGTTAGTCTTAGCCGCTGCTTGCTTTAGAATGCCAAAGGACCGTATTACGCCTCTAGGCATTTTATCATCTCCGATGTCGAAATTTATCAATGATCGAGCAGTTTGACAGCCATAATATCGGTCTGATGGAACTTCTAGGTCCCCCATCGTATCACTTTCAACTCTAACTCCCCCAATTGGTTTTGCTTTGGGTCTTGAGGCTCGCTCGATCTTCCCTAACTGTTGGGGCGAAAGTGCGGCCTCAATCATCTTTGTAATGGTGGCACTACGCCCTGATTTTCCCTTGCCGACACTTCGGTCTAATCTTGAGGCTAAGTCTTCAGGTAAGCTAATGCTAATTATTCTACGGTCTCCGACGCGATGTTTAGACATAGTCTAGCCTTAATAATTAATTATTAAATAATATCTATTGTTGATATAGCAACAAAACAGAATTTAATCCTAGTGCTTAAGCAACCACTTCGCAACTGATGATTTGTTGTGGCTCAGCTGGTTTGTCGCCAGGCAACTTACGGCAATTCTCAATATTTTTTACGACATCCATTCCGCCGACTACCTCACCAAAAACCGCGTGATTACCATTAAGCCACGGTGTTGCAACCGTGGTAAGGAAAAATTGAGATCCGCCAGTATTCCTACCTGCATTAGCCATTGAAAGTATCCCCGGTCTGTCATGCTTTAGCGCAAGAGCGGAAGCCTCACAAGGGATTTGCCAGCCCGGCCCGCCAGTTCCTGCTCTACGAGAAGATGGATCTTTGGAATGTGGGCATCCGCCTTGTATCATGAAATCCTGAATTACTCGATGGAAATGAAGTCCATCATAATGTCCCATTTCAACTAGTTTGAGAAAATTCTCAACGGTTTTAGGCGCCTCTTCATTGTATAGTTTAATCAGTATGTCTCCAGCACTGGTCTTCATCATTACCTGCATGGGTGTGCCAATAATCGGCAGGTCATGAGTATTGCCTTTACTTCACTGCTTTAGCCAAGGTCGGAAATGTTGGTCTGCATATGCTCTTGCATAGTCTGCAGGATAACCTGCTGCGATTAATTGTTGCTCGTATGCTAGTTGCTCTGGCGTAATTGACGTGTCAGGTGCCGGCATACCCGCTACTGCAGCGAATCCAGCATCGGAATATGCCTTCTCCTGTACCGACCAAGCATCATTCTTAGCGCCTCTTCCCCTAACAAAGAATGCCGTAACTAGGAGTAATACTATCACTGCACCAATTATTCCAACGAGTGAATAAGACATGCCAAATATACCTGATTCGGATTCGGCCTCATCTGTCGAATCTGTAGTATCATCGCCTAAGTCCGTATCGTCCCCAGGTTCAGTTGGGTCAACTGGGTCAACTGGGTCAACTGGGTCAGTTGGGTCTGTTGTGTTGTCGTCCGGTTCATTTGGCTCATCAGGCAATTCACAACCATCGGAGCCGACGATTGTCCCCAGTGGAGTTTCAGGGCAGATATCGTTCTCGTTAAGAACACCGTCTGAATCTAAATCTAGAATTGGACAACCAACTCCATCATCTCCCGAGAAGACTCCGGCTACATCTGGACATTGGTCTCCATTGGTACCATCTGGGTTATCACCAAATCCATCGCCATCGGTATCGTACCACTGGGACATATCATTTGGCAGGATATCGTTATCATTGGAAACTCCATCACTATCAAGATCTGGACAGCCAAATCTGTCGACCGTTGAGGTACCAGGATTATTAGGACAATCGTCGATTATTCCGTCTCCAGCATCGGTTGAATTGAAACCATCTTTGTCTACATCATTGGCCCATAATTCATCTTCATTTTGAACATAAAATGGTTCAGAAAAGTGAACGTTGTTGGATTCATTGGCTTCAGTGACATCATTATTACTGTCAATAATTAGTTTACAGCGGTAATCCCCTGATGGCGTATCTGTTGGAATAGTAAAGAATGCATAACTATCTTGTACACTAGATTGCTCATATGACATTGCGTTAGTTGTACTTGGGTTTTCAGATTCGACTTCAGAAGAATACATTGTGTTGAGTGTTACGTTATCTGAATCAACCAGCTCAATTAGAACAACCATGCTTTGCCCAAATGCTGGACCTCTAGCATTGTGAATTATCCATTGAGTAGTTACCTCTTCATCGGTAAATACTTCAGTAATTGGGCAAGATAGTGATTCTGGAATCAGGTCTGGCAATGCCGGGTTAACGACTATCAGCTCAACATCATAATCGCCTTGGCCACCGTTAGAGTCGACCGTCAGCGTGTAAGTTGTTGTTTGACCTTCATAGGTTTCATTATCCATCGACTCAAAGACCAATCCATAACTCATGTTGTCTACTGATGCCACTAAATCGCCAGCACTGTTGGTTAGCGTAGCAGTAAATGGTGCAGACGTGGAAGCATTGAATCTAACTTCTGTGTTGTAGTAATCGTCAATTGTGAAACTGTATACATCTTCAGTATCTGAATTACTCAAGCAACCTGTACCACTAATTGGGTTATTTGTCCCAAGTGGAATCCCCGATGAGCTTGCATCTTGGCCTAAGCCAAGGTCGTTTTGATTACCACAGGTAAACGGCGGGACATATGTTGATTGGTCTGGCTCACCGATGAGTAATCGATAGGTTCCACCAGGATTGCTGGAGCCAAAGCCGCCCCAATAAGTGACATTGATGTAATAGTCTCCTGCGGTATTTTCGTAATCAGTGCCTTCTAGAGTGACGAAATCGTCATTTATCGAAAGGCTTGTGTCAATTGATGTGCCATTAGGTAAGTCGAGGCTAAGGTCGAAGTCTGCACCGTCAATTGGCGCAGTAACTAAAGTGACTTCAAGAGGTTGGTTAGGAGTAATTGTCACTTTGTAAAGATCGGCTTCATCCGTTGAATCAACACAACCTCTTACTTCTAATTCCGGGTCCGCCCCTAAATCAAAAGATGTTGCAACTGTTTCACCAATGTCAGAGCCTGATGCGGCATCATCTTGCGGAGTTGCGCAAGCATTGACAGCGTTGCCGATTTCCATTGTGTCATCGGCTAACTCGACATTATCTTCTTCATTCCTTTCAGTGACCATTTCTTCTGAATCAAGGACAATAAATACATTGTATTCTCCATCAACAATATTTGTTGGTATTGCTCCGTTAATTGTAATAACTTGGGTGGCATTAATTGCCAGTCCAGAAGTCCAAGTTGCATTACCTAGATTGTGGTCTACCCAAGTTTGCCCTGAATCAACACTTAGGATAACTTCAGCCATGAAAGAATCTGTTAAATCTAAAGTTCCATCATTGATTACTGTTATGTCGAAAGGTACTAAGTCACCCGGATTTGCTGCTAGCCCAAAACTAACATTATCGATTGCTAGGTTTGGAGTTGGTACACTATAATTAGTCCAAACATCTAACGAATAATTGCCACTACCTGAGAAATGAGTGGCATTGATGTAATATGTCCCCTGTTGATTTTCGAATGTGGTGTCAAGGGAAGTGACAAATTCATCGCCATCATTGAAATTGCCCGATGAATCAATAATTGAGCCATTGGTTTGATGAAGAAGTAGGTCAAAATCTACCCCTGAATCCATTGTTAGAGTTGCGGTTATGGTGTGGTTTACCGGTACGTCGAAGGCAAAAACATCCCCGCCATCAGAGCCGTCAAGACACCCAGTGTAACTAGCAGTCACATTGCTGCCCATATTTGTGGGAGACTCGGACCAGTTTTGCGGAGCATCTTGTCCAGTATTACCATCATTCTGTGGCGAGTACCAATCGACACATGATTCGGTATAGTTTGTCCAAATGTCCAAATCATAATCACCAATTGATGAGCTCCCACCCGCATTGTATGGGAAAACAACAATCCAATATGTTCCAGGAGTAGATTCGTTCAAACTACCCGACGTAGAAACCGACTCTACTGGGTCGCCATATTCTGATGCGTCCACAGCAACGTATGAACCATTATCTTCGTATGCAAGGTACAAATCATAATCGTTAGCATAATTTGACATTGTTACTTCGATGTTGTAGTCTTGATCCATAGAAAATTCATACCAATCCTCAGTGTCAGCAGTATCTGCACAACTAGTAAACGAGTCGGTTGGGTTGGAGCCTAGGTCTTTGGCGGTGTTAGTTGTCGCATTTCCTGCGTCGCCTGGAGACCCTCCGTCATTTTGTATGGCTGGGCATGGTGCTCCAACTGCATTTTTGAGGTCTTTTCTTAACTCATCCAATAATACCGGTTCGCCAAACGGATTCTGACCTTCTTCTTGCTCAAATGTTTCCAAACTAAGCGGGTTATAGGTACTCATTATCGGCGATAATGCAGTAATGATGAACATAATTCCAACTAAAAATCGCAGATTACGCATGGCTCTCACAATTTCTTGTGCGCGCCGCTAAGTTATCAAAGTACGGTTATTCAGTTAACAGAGAGTGGTTTAGGAGAGGAAGCATTTACCGCTTCTGAGACCCCTTGTTGATAACGTTTGAAGTTCTCAATAAACATACTTGCCAAATTATCTGCAGTGGCATCATACTCATTTGAATTATTCCACGTCTTAATCGGCTGCAATACATCACTTGGCACCCCTGGACATGAGGTTGGAACTTCAAAACCAAATCTATTATCCTTGACATATTCAACGTTGTCTAAATCGCCATCCAAGGCAGCATTCAACATTGCTCTTGTGTACTTGATCTTCATTCGATTACCAACGCCATAAGGACCCCCGGACCAACCGGTGTTGATCAGCCAAGCTGTAGCGTTATGTTCTTCCATTTTCTGCGAAAGTAAGTCTGCGTAAACACCAGGGTGCATAGGCATGAATGGCTCCCCAAAGCAAGCTGAAAAGGTTGCTTGCGGTTCTTTTACTCCTATTTCAGTGCCTGCAACCTTAGCAGTATAACCTGAGATAAAATGGTATGCTGCTTGGTCAGGGCTCAGTCTAGAAATCGGCGGTAGAACGCCAAACGCATCACAAGTAAGGAAAATTACGTTTTGTGGGTGCCCTCCTTTGGAATCAGAGGTACGGTTATCAATGAATTCTATCGGATAAGAACCCCTGGTGTTCTGAGTTTTAGAGGTGTCATGGAAATCTGGCACGCCGTTATCATCCATTACGATGTTTTCTAGAATTGAGCCAAATTTTCTTGTGGTGCCAAAGATTGCTGGTTCGTCTTCTTCGGACAAGTCAATTAATTTGGCGTAACAACCGCCTTCGAAATTAAACACTCCATTGGCGCCCCAGCCATGTTCGTCATCACCGATTAAAGCGCGCTTAGGATCGGCAGACAAGGTGGTTTTTCCTGTCCCAGACAAGCCAAAGAAAATTGCCGTATTTTCGCCAGTGGTATTAGCTGAACAGTGCATTGGAAGGATGCCTTTTTTTGGTAAAATTAGATTCATAACAGAAAAGATTGATTTTTTAATCTCTCCAGCATATCTTGTTCCACCAATAATGACTTCTTTAGCTTCATAGTTTACCATCACAAAGCACTGAGAGTTTAGCCCATCATGTTCAGCATTTGCTTCATAATGTGGCGCGTGGAATACAGTAAAATCGGGTGAATGCTGATCCATTTGGTCTGCACTTGGCCTGATGAACATATTTCTAGCAAAGGCATTGTGCCAAGCGTTTTGATTGATGACGCGTATTGGTAACGCTTCACTAAAGTCGGCACCACAGTATAGGTCTTGAACAAATAGGTCTTCTTGTTTGGATAAGTAGTCAACTACTTTCACCCTCATTCTGTTAAACGTCTCCAAATCAGTTGAAACGTTGACGTCTCCCCAGTTAATGTCAGCATTAGTGCTCGCTTCATCGACGATGTATTTGTCGTTGGGCGACCTCCCGGTTCTTTCACCGGTTTCAGTAACCAATGCTTTGTGAGCACTGTATACTCCTTCGCCTCGAGAGACTGCCAATTCAACTAGAGTCTCCACAGGTAGATTCCAGTGGATGTTTCCTGCACAATCTAATCCGTGCTCGGAAAGGTCGCCTTTCGGCTCACCTAGTGTCTCGGCCATACCAAATCGTGTCAAAGGTTGTCTTTCTCCTTTTCGCATGTAAGTACCCCAAAAAATTGTGCTTTGGGCCTGATACAACCGCCGCCAAATTGGTGAAAAATTATCCCAAATAGGGGCGAGTATTGAATAGCAGTAGTCAAAGCCTTAGTTACATGTCTAAAGATTCTGATGCTGAAGACGTTACAGATAAGCCCGTTAACAAACGGGATGAAGTTATCAGGAAGCAATCATTTTCTCGAGCCCGGGGCCTAGACATCTCTTCTTTTATGGTTGAACAAGAAGTGGAAAAGACGCCGGTTTGGGAAACTGACGTTGAAGAAAAAGAAACCGACATTGCCATGGGGGATGTGGCAGAGATTTTTTCGAAGGGCGGAGAAGATTTTGAACGCCCAGGGGCAATTCAAAAGGACGGAACAGTAAATAGCGCTCCAGAAATTGATAGCGTCACAGATTTAGCAGTTCATGGTGAAAAGCGGCTTGGTTTTGGCCTGCTGATTGCTATGATCTTTTCATGGTCTTTAATCGGGACCATTGTTGGCACAGTACTAAACCCGGTGCTTGGCGCTATTGGACTAACTACAATGGCCATAATGGGGTTATATCTTGGAGAAAAATGGATTCCTAACCCTAATATGAGGATTCTTGGCGTGACATGGGTCATTATCTCAATGAAACTCATTTACGGGTTAATTCTGGATATGTGGCATTGGGGCTGGTTGGATGAACTCGGTTTTGCCTCTGAAGATAATATTCTTGGCGCATTATTACTGCTGGGAGTTGTTCTCAACATCGGTATTGCTCAGCGTCACGATGAGGATGCGATTGCGGCACAGGCTACATTGATTCTGCTAATTGTCGGGAGTGCTGCTGGTGCTTTGTACGGAGAGTTCGGTGTCGCCATAATGATTGGTTTGGGCACTATAATGCTACATGGGTTAGCGATTGTAAGAAACTCTGGTAATCTTGCTAGCATGGGTGTTGCTGTATCATATCTGTGGGTTGGCATGCATGCAATATCAGATAATTGGGTTATCTTTGGATTAGAAATATTACCATTTGAAGATGAATTATTACTGTTTTTACTGATGGTTTGCGTCACTGCAACTAATTCAACTATTGCAGCCAAATTTGTCGATAAGGATAACTGGTTTTCAGATGCCTTCAAATCTTTAGGTTTGGGCAAACCCGGCCTATGGTCAGTTTCTGTTGGGCTTGGAATGATTGGCGCTCTATTAGCGGTTGCTGCAAACCGCCTTGAAACTGGTTACGCTTTGGCTCAGCTAGTGTTGCTGCTTACCGCTTTTAGTGCATCATATCTTGTTGTTAGAGGTGTTGAGTGGACTAAATTACTGCCATTAATTGTGATGCCGGCGCCAATTCTGCTGTTTATGTTGTCAATTCTTGAGAGCGGTGCACTTGACTTATCAATTCCATTTGGACTCGGCCCATACAGCATTTATGCGGCATTAACTGCAGCACTAACCGCAAGTGCTTTGTTGAAAAATCAAACAGCAGTATCTGACCACGTCTTGTGGGCTGGTGGCCTGTTAATTGTGTTTTTACTGACATTACTAATTCCGGCCGATGATGCTGCAAGCGGGTCTAGAACTCTTCTTGTCAGTCAAGGAATTGTATGGGTCGGGTTAGCACAGTTATCGATGCGCAGAGACTCCCCTTCAATTGCTGGGACTGCCGTGGTAGGTCCATGGGTTTGGCTACTATTTTTTGCCACCGATGTTGAAAGCAGGTTGGTATCTGCTGACTACATTCCTATTTCTATTGACCAATATGATTTGGCAATTTGGATGTTAGTTCTACTATCCCAACAAATTTGGGTAAATGTAAAGCATGGTGAAACTGGATTCAACCTGGCCTCTAGGTTAAGCGGAATGTCTGAATTAGGTGCGCGAATTCGTGATTCCGAGGTATTGCAGTTATGGAACCTGAGTTTCTTATTAGCATTATTTGTTACATGGTCAATTACCAGGCCAGGTGCATTACCAGCCATTGGGCTATTTTCCATGCTAACGCTATTGTTGATCAGCCATTCTGTTATGGTCTACTTAGACAAACACAAGGGTCGGCCAAGGACACTGATGACCATTTGGGGCGCATCAACCATCGCATTGTCGTGGAGTTATGGTCAAGAAGCAGTATGGGCTGGAACATTGGTTATTTCCTGCGGCATCCTATTATTGGCATCTGACAAGATGAAGAAAGCTGGCCTTAGTGATGAGTTGTTAAAGAAGGCTGAGGCTTTACCAGGCCAATTGTTGACATTAATGATGGGCTTACTATCTGGTTTCTTCATCGTAATTGCCCTCGAACCGCTTAATTTAATGATGCTAGACGGTAATGGATATTTGCTGAGTGAGGAATTGAATCTATATACTATCACTGCCATTACTCTGGTGGCTTTGGCGCTATACCTGAAGAGGGCTGCAACCCTTGAGAAATTGTTGCCCCCGGCAATGGCTGCTGTTGGATTATTGGTCGTAATGGGGTATGCTGCCCAAGTGAAAGAATCCTCTATTGTCACGCTTGCTACAGTATTAGCATTCCTCGGCTCCGGTGCTTACTTGGCCCTGCAGGGTGAGTTTAGAACTGAGTTGCGTTCTATCGCGAAGCGTGAAGAGCGGTTGAAGAAAATTCAAGAAAAGCGTGAGCGGTTAGAAAAATTTATCGACGTTCAAGCATCTATTGAGGACTCTGCAAAACCTATTGATGAGTTACAAGATAACAAGGCTAAACTGAAAATGATTGACGTCGAAATGCTTGATTTGGCTGAAAAACAACGAAAAAGAGCGAAGAGAGCCGGAACTTCTGCCCAGTATGATTTGGAAATTGGCGATATTCATCATCGACCTGTTATTGTAATTGCGTTCCTAATTACCACTATTCTTGCTTCAACTTTCATCGCTTTCACTACATCAATGTCTTACTTAGTCTTGGCTTTTTGTGTAGTAGTTTCAATTCTGTTTATTGCTCTAGCAAGGCTGCGAGCCAACGAAATCGGTTTGCGTTTGCCGGATGTCGCTGGAATTGAACTGCCAATTGCAATCTCAATGGTTGGACTAGTATTAGTCCATTTAGCCGGAAGAATCTCGGATTCTGTTGTCGGGCTTGATGACGCCAAACACTTGGCGGTAATTACCGCGGGGCTTTGCACATTAGCAAGTATTGGCCTAGTTGGCAGAAATGACCTAGGATTAAGAATTCCTAATGCGGTTGAAGGTGTGGTTTACCTGCTGGTTATGGATCGCATCATGGCCTTGATTATTGGCGGAGAAGTACCTGTTATGTATCAGGTAAATCCATTAGATGGCGGAATTGTTGATTGGACTTTACCATTATTATTTGTTGAGATTGTACTAGTCATTTGTGTCATCGCCTACGACTGGGTTGAAGGTCAGCGTATTAGGCGAGGTCTAGAAGACCATCGGGGGGCGGCAGGCAGGGCTGCTTGGGTAATCTTTGCTGGATTAATTTCCGTGGGTTTTGCCGGAATCTTAGCTATTGTCATGGTGCTTCGCCGAGGATGGAATTGGACACAACCGGCTGCGGTTATGGTATCGTGGCTAATGATTCCATTTAGTTTCACAGGACTTGCATTTTGGACTTTTGAACTCGTTGGATTAGCAGTGCCTGGAATTCATCTGATCGCAACAATAACTGGTTTGATAAGCATAATATTTGTCGTTTGGACCATCATATCTGATTCCGGAATTTGGCTTGCTGGAGGATTATGGTCGATGCATTTGATGCTAATCCCAGCCGGTTTTGGCTGGGACGGTTTGCTAATCGTTTCGGTATTGTTGATTATTTGTTCAACAACTTCATGGGTCAGCGGTATCCTCACTATGAGAAAGGCATGGAGAGTATTTGGCGCAATAGATATGATACTATCTTGGATTGTTGCAATGGTATTATTCAGCACTGGTGCTGGAATAGAAACAATGTTAGCAGTGTTAATTGCTTCATCTGTGCTGCTTGGTATTGTGACTTACTTGAACCAGACATATGAGAAAACTATCATCAACGGATAACCATGACTTTGGCTAGTTGCTGGCACGCCGAATCTATTGCAGTTTGGATACCACTGTAATCGCCACCATATTCTAGCCTTACGGAAACTGAAATTTTTGCCTGAGTCCCGCTATTTCTTATTCCAATAGACAGCATGCTGCCGCCATAATTACATGTGATTGCCATCAAGTTTGGCTCACCGCTAATAGTTCCTCTGGACCAATTAGCAACAGAATTATGAGTGGTTAAAATCTGTTTCAGCAAAGACTCTATATTGTCTGATAATTGATTCTTACCGTCCCATTTACCACGGTCTACATTCTTCACTGATTGCCGCTTCTTCCAGCCTCTTTTCATCAAATTTGTCTCATCACAGGTATGAATTGCGATGAGATAGGCAACTAATGTCATTGTTCCATCTCCGACCAGTGACCATTGATTACTCGAATTAGGGTGAGGAGCGGGAAGAACGATATGTCCAGAATCTTCTACACCAATTACAGTTGGCATATCGACGCTATCAAAATATACGTGGTTAGATTCTTGGCCAGATAGTGCAAAGGAGAGCCATCGATCGCCAACTGCCGTTTCGAAAGAATATACTATACTTTGAAACCGGTCTAAGTTAGTTGTAAGCGATAAATCCGATTCTATGCTTGCTGCTAAAGTCCATGATTGACCGGCTTTGGTAACGCTATTAACAAAGGTATCAGCAATACGATCGCCATCAATTACCTGATATCCCGTTGTTGTGGTTTCAATTAACAAACATCGGTCGCCATCACCATCCAATGCAGCGGCAACAATTAATCCTGCATCACATTTAGGTAGTTGTTGAATTAACAGATGCGGGGATTTCTGCGCTTCGGCAAATGTCCACGTTTGCGTAGGAGAAAAATCTCCAGCCCCGCAATTAAGATTCATGGCCTCTGCTTCAGTACTTACTTCTCTCGCTTCAATGCCCCAAGCAGACAACCACTCAGCAAACCAAATACTCGCAGTCCCTTTAGATGAGTCGATTAGTAGTGGAGTGTTTAGTTTGTTTGAGCTAGTTAATGTTTGATAATTCACTGATGAGGAAAGAGTGGTGGCTCTATTTTCTAACCATTTTCTATGCTCTGGAATAGACCATTCTGTTAACTCAAACCGTTTTGCCGGCTGTTGTAAAAATTCAATATCTAGTTGGTCTAATTCTCTCTCTTCTTGGGCTAAGGTGATTAGTGTGTGCGACAAATTTTGCTCGAATGTGGGTGTTGTTTTGTAACCATACCTATTGAAAATTTTGAGCCCTGAATCTTCGACTGGATTATGACTGGCAGTTATCATACAACCGAATTCTGCATTGTGGGATAGGGTTGCTAAGTGCAGCGTTGGGGTGGCGCATAGCCCTATTTGTACGACTTCAAATTCGGCAAGATTTAATCCAATGGTTAGCGACTCTGCGAGTTTCATATTAGCAGGTCGGTCATCCCACCCCACTACTACAATCATTTTCTCCTGCGAGTGTTGATTGATTATTCGGCCAAGTGACTCCCCAATAAGTTTCATTATTGCCGGATGAATCTCTCGTTGCTCAACTAATCTGCTAATTGCAGTTTTATCATCAACCTGCTCTAGATTAACTAATCCGCGAATTCCATCAGTGCCAAATAGGTTCTCAACCATCAATATCACCTATGGTTGGAATCTTCTCCATAAACACCCGTGACCGTAACATTTGGCCAAACCGTACTATTACAGCCTAATATGGTACCAGGATTTGTTACTGCATTACAACCTAATTGGCAACCCTCTCCTAATATCGCCCCGAATTTCCTTAAACCACTTGGCCTTCGAGTGTCGCCTATTCTTAGGATTACTTCTGCCCCATCATTTCTCAAATTGCTCAGTTTTACGCCTGCTCCAAGGTTAACTGCTGTACCAAGTATTGAATCTCCAACATAGTTGAAGTGGGGTGCTTTGGCTCCCGGGAGTAAAATTGAGTGTTTCACTTCTGAAGCATGCCCAACTACAGCTTGGGAGCAAATCCAGGAATATTCTCTAACATATGCTCCGTGCCTAATTACGGCCTCTTTAGCAATATAGCATGGGCCTATGAAATGAGTTGATGGCTCTACTATCGCACCGTGTTCGATAATTACTGGGCCGTTACTTTCATCGAATGAGATTGTTGATGAGAATGACTTATGATCTTGTGAATTTGAAGGGTTGCTAACTAATTTGTCGATTTGATGTTTCAAGGAATTAGGTGATGTTTTGTCAAGAATGGTCCATGAAGGCTCAGACTCTGGTAGTACTGGAATGGTTGTTGATGAGAAATGAGATAGGCTGGGGAACAGGGCTTTAGAAAATACTTCTCTAGGCCATTGCATGGTTATCCGAAAAGGTCTATGCCAATGAATCTGCCGTTTATGCAGCCACCCTGTACAGCCTCTTACCCGTAGAGTTGTCTAATTTGAAGCCAATAATATCAGATAAGTACCGTGGGATAAATAGCCCTACCTTTCTTGTTGTTAGACCATGATTACGCATTCTACGCTCATTAGATAGATAATGAACTATGTCTGCTGCAGAACAGTCTGGAACTATTGCAATGTATTCTATTATCTCTTCTTTTAGCCTTTCTAGTCTGGCTTCTTTTTGACTTCCTTTCCCTCTCATTTGTCTCATGTATTATTACGCTTACAAGATATATAATTGCTAAATTGGGATGTCCTCGGGCCCCCAGTGTGAGTGTTTAGAGAGTTGTCAAAATGTCCTGCCATTTCATGGAAGAGCCTTTTCTAAAATAGTTTGAATGAAAGTCTCTTTGGCCGACATGATAATTTCGAATGATCTTCCCTCTACTATCATAGCATCCATACCTAGTATGGACTGGAACTATTACTTGGCTTATGTCAAATTTAGGACCGTTTTGGTCTGGTTCTACATCGTTGCAAATCTCGATATTGCCTTGCGAAGACATCGATTCCATGGTTGGGTGCCTGAGTTCAGAGTCGAATTCCAACATGATTTCCCCTTCATTAGGCTTTACTGGCCGCCAATCGGTACTTGCGCCATTGCCCAGCCATTGTATCATTGACTTCATTTGCTGAACGGTAACAAAGCTAAGATGGGTCAATTCCCACCACCCCTTGGATCTAGCCATTGTGATGTGATGGATGCCCGGTTGAATCAAGCGTGAATCAAGACTGTCGGCATATGTGCGGCACAGGTCTCTAATCCTAACAGTAACCACTGGTATTATTCCAAGCCCAAGACGAGCTAATTGAAACGGGTTTGCTAACTCTCCTAGGAGCAAAAGTGGTTTTCTATCAGTCATTGCAGTAGCAGCATTATTCCTCAAATGTTCGCTTAACTTTTCCTGTCCAAACATAGCATTGGCAACCGCCTCTTTGATGCCATCAATAGTCATCTCATGTTCGGTCATTTGCGGCAAATCAAGTGGATGAAATACTTGATTGGAAACAATGAATGAACTTTTTGGCAACGGGTGAGGTGAATTGTTGGGAGTATATTGCCACATCGAGGCGTTCATCTTCTCCATGTAGTGGCCTCCAAGTTTATGTTCTTGAATACGCCGATTATTCAGTAAAGGTTGACTCGAGTTGACATTGTGGACAAGTTACCTTGATTGGTCGAATTGCTGGGATGCCTAATGCTGCTCCACACCCTGGGCAATTAATTGCCTGGGTTACTTGTTGGCGCCGTTGTGAAGCATCTTGACTAGGGTCATACTCAAATCGATAATTACTAGTTGATGGTAGTGCGGTGTTAATGGGTTGTTGGCCTAGGGGTTGCTTGAGTGGCAACATTGCTAATATTTGGTCTGATGTTAGGCCATACTTCTTACCGATATTAACCGATTGTAAATTTCTCTCATGGTTTGATGCTGCCATAAGAAGCGTGTATTCCTCGGGAGAAATAATCGTCATAGTGTAATCGAAGTTATCTTTGTTTTAGAGCGTTTACCTGCTTTGAGTAATGGGTCAATTTGCAAAAACAGGGCAAATATATGATATATATATTGGAAGAGTTCAAAACAGATTGGAGTTGGCCACGGGTTAAGGGGCCTAGGGATGAGTAGGACAAAAATGCGCAAAACAGCACGTGACAAATTGGAGAATATGACTCCACAAGAGCGGTCTAAGGCCGTTAGGAGTATCAGTTGTAGAGAAACTATGACTGATGCAAACTGGGTCTTTGCTAACGATACTATGGCGGATGTCCTAGATGATCTAACACAAAATAACTGGGACCACGTTTTCGTTGTTAACAAGGAAGGTGTCCCCATGGGGCGAATTCATGCAGTTGATGTACTGAAGATTGTCGCAAAAAAGAATGTTGAACGTTCGGTTGCTTGGATGTTGAGTGTACCAGCAAAGCAACTAATCAATTTACCACCACTGACTGTTAAATCAAATACCCCTTTACTAAAGGCTGGAGCGCTAATGCTAACTCATGACTTGAATCAGGTTGCAGTAGTTAACCAACAAGGAGTCTTGGTTGGTGTTGTCGGTCACAACACAATGGCTAAGAACTTACCACGCTTCATTCTGTGATTAAATTCCCCAGTAGCGGTCTGACTGGGCTTGCTTAGCTTGTAATGTATTCTTGATGGTCGTGGCCATCCATAGAACAACTACCCAAATCAATGGATATGCCAAATCTGTCAAAATTTGATTGACACTGAATTCATATGACTCACCATTAAGTACGTTAGTTGAGATTTGTAACGCTGAATCTACGAATGAATAAACTACCATACCAAATATGCTCAATACGATTAAGCGACCAGAAGAAGAACCACGTCTAAGGCGTAAAAACATAAATCCTGCTGTCGAGGTTAAAAACGCAATAACTATCCATGCTAGAGCTGCATGGGTAACCTCAAGCCACAATATCGAATTTGAGCTGTCAGTAACCAAATTTGTATAGGCGCGATACCCTTCCGCTACAGCAAATATTGCGCTGAACAAAGTAGCAGTCCACAATAATGAAGAAAACATTGCTGCGTCAGCGTTGTCTCGCATTTCCTGGATTACCCGGTTTACGGTTGTCTCGATTCCAGCACCCTTACTGAAAATATACAGCCCGGATACTAGCGGAAGGGCACCAATTACAATGCCGCCAATTTCTGCAGGTAGCATTATTCCAAGCCCCAATATTGCCAATACAAGTCCAAAAGGAATCATGATTTTAGCCCGCCACTTAGGGTCCTCTAAGGCTTTAACAATGTAATAATAAGTGCCTTCGATACCTTTTGATTGTTTGACTATTATTTTTTCAACATGGTCAATTCTTACTTGGGACTGGATGATTGGCAATACCGATTCGTCTTCAGCGCCATCGGTTACTAGAATTGCTTTATCTGGTTGAAATGTGGTAACTATTTCCTCAAGTTGGGCTGCAATTGCCCTATCAGAACGAATTCCAACTTTTTCATCACCAGTAAGGATGGCAATTTCAACCTCATCATCATCCCCAAGTGATTCTGAAAGGTTGTCGTGTTGTGACAATGCGCCTAAAATTGCATTTGTGTCGCTCTCTTCTGGATCGGCAATACCAAGTTTAAGTGCAGCAGTAAGCACTTGACGGCGTCCTACTACAGGGCCTCTGATAGCGGTTTTAATGCCTAGATCGTTATCACGATCGACTGTTAAAACTAGCGTTCGAGTCATAGAATTCACCGTTGGTTGTACATGCTAAACCGTCTTACAATTCAAATCCTTCGCGCGAATTGGTTATGAATCGGCAGGTTTTGCTACGGAATCTTTTATTTCCGGTTGGTTGGTTTGCTCGCCATCAATTGGCGAGTCATCTGGTCGAACCTCAACTTCCACTTTACGGTTTTTTGCCTTCCAACGTTGTGTTGCCCTGATGTATTTTAGTGGATGGTCCATCCATGAGATATCGCATAACCGGTCGTCTCCCGGCAGCACGGGACAATTGTGATTTAATTTTAATTTACTACATCCAGCAGGCGTGTATGAGCCCTCATACACGTGTTTTACTTGATAGGAAGTTGTTGATTCTTTAAAATCGGGCGCTCCTTTGAAAAATCCAACACAGGATTCTTCGGGCAATGCTAAGGCTGCTGATATTGAAGCAAGGAATAATCGGCCAAAGTGGTTAACGTTTACTCCATTGGTTAATTCGGCAATTATGTTTCTCATGCATGGTGGCCAATCTGATTCTTCTGCCCCGACTAGCGCAATTGCCTCGCTAGCTTTGCTTGCCATTAGATTTCTAACCATCCCCACAGGTTCTGCAAGGCGCATGGCAAGTTCCATGTCGATATTTTTCATCTTTTCAAGTGCTTCTTGTTCTATGTGTTGCTTTATTCGCTCCCGGAGTAATCTTGCTAGTTTTGCTGATGAAGAATATTGTTGTTCATTGAATAGCGTTACTTTTCCTGCACTAACCTGATTATTTGCTAAGCGCCACCTTGAGCCAGTTATCTTGGGGCATATCTCAATAAAATCAGCAAGGCCAATTTTCCATATGCTGCCGTCTTGGCTTTGCCTAATTTTTCGTACACTTGCCCGATTACTTGATTGTAGAGGTGCAACTAATTGCTCATCTTTTTCAATTTGTGAAATAAATGTTTTAGCAATTTTTACCATATTTTCAGAATCTCTAGTTAGAATCTGTTCAGCGCGTGTTGCCTCAGCTTGTGCCCAACGTGAAATCAGTCGTTCATCTTCAGAGGCAAACACTACCAGACGAGCATAATAAAAGGAAAATGCTTCTATTATTCTGCCTTCTTCGGTAAAAATATCCCCGCCAACAACGGCAACTCCTTCCTTTGATTCAATCGAATCTATCAATCTGATGCGGGCCCTTTGTCTGGCTTTTTCCATCCACTGGCCTTCCAATAATTCCTCTAAATCTATTTCATGATCAAGGGCTAAATTTTGTATCCAAGATGAGGCCTGAGGAAGAAATGGATACCTAGCTAAAGTCACAGCATCTTCTATTGAAGGGGTGACTTTTGGAGTCGGCATGAGGACTCGACATTCTAAGACCCATATCAATACCACCATGATAATGGTTCATTTGGTTGGTTCATCTGGCAGGGTTGTGAGTGAAGACTTAGCCCTGCCGTTAATACAAGTGCAGTCTGTAGTAAGAGATTACTTTGGTTGGGATTATAATGATGATTTGTCAAGTGCCAATCTAATGAGTAAATTGTTTTCGACTCAGCGTCCTTATGGTGTTGAAAAATGGTCACCAGAAATTCGAGAAATTAATAAAAATAATTTACAGAAAACCCTAACAGAAAGTAGTCAAGTTATCATTATCGGGGCGTCGGTAACTGACGAAGAACTGTCAACTGTTAACTTGCAAGGTAGCGCAATTATTGCGGCGGATGGGTCGGTTGGTGCAATTGCCAACCATCCCAACCTAGCCTGTGTAGTGACAGATTTTGATGGTAACCCTCATCTTGATGCAGTCGCCAAATGTGGCGTCCTGTTTGTCGCTCATGCACACGGAGATAACCAGCAACGATGGCAAAAAACGCTTGATAAATGGAACAGATATACGACTCAGCCGAGTCTAATACTGACTCACCAAGTCGATCAATTTGTAGACGGTTTGGTTAATTATGGCGGCTTTACTGATGGTGATCGTGCTGTGTGTCTAGCAATAGGGCTAGGAGTGAAATTAGACTGCATAAAGCTCGTTGGATTTTCGACTGGGCAAATTGGCCAATGGTCAGGGAGTACCAATATCAACCAAAAAATGATGAAACTAGAGTGGATGTACAAAATTATTGAGATGATTGGGCTAGAAGACCAGGTAGATATTAGCGCTTCTTCAGCGCTTTAAGACGGTCACGCATGGCTCTTTTGCGGTCGTCTTGGGCTAGATTAATATCTTTCTCAAGTCTTCTGTTTAGCATATCTGCATCCCAAACGAGAACTTCACCCGCTTCGTTTCCAACAACAACGCGGTTATTGCTGGCCATGATATTGGTTATCTTACTACAATTCATTGCTGTGATTTGTTGCCCGCTATCACAGTAAATCACTTTCAGCGTCCCGTTTAACCCATCGAGCTGCGCGTACCATAATGTTTGGATGTTATTAATCTCAAAGCCGATTGCTTGAGCTGAAGTTTGAAGGTTTTTCATCGCCCATAATTTAGATTTATTATTATCAAAGGATTGGACTGAATGTTCGGCAACAACAATTAGGTTTTCTTGATTATCTATTAAAATCCCTTCAATTGATTCATCTGTTATACTAGTAATGTTATCATCGATGGAAGATATATCTCCATTAGCATGACCAAACAGCGGCCTACTACCAATCAGTCCACCAAAGGTAACTGGTGAATTGGAGTCTAATTGTTGATAGTTTAAATCTCCATCTTGATTGATCATTGCTATGCCCATTTTTGGCCTCCCAAGGCCTATAATTACCGCATTATTGTCGGGGAAAATAGTCCAGGGGCGCTCATCCATGTGCTTGGTCCACAAGTGTTCTCCATCAAAGGAAAAACACCAAACTGCAGAATCGATAAAATCGTTGTGCTCTATATCGTAAACTGAGGAAGTAGCATAAACACGTCCTCCGTGAATTACCACCTCATCAGCACTACCTTCAAGAGCAAATTGCCACATCAGCTCCCCGGAAGTTCGGCTCACTGCCACGATGTGTAGGCCTGCTGTGGCAAATACAAACTCTTGATTAGAAATAATGCATCCAACCCTGTCTGGCAACTTGGTTGACCAACTATTGTCTCCATCACAATCCCAATATGACAACATACCGCTCCACCCACCAGCAATGATGTCGTTTGATTCATCAATTGATAATGATGACACGGGTTCACCCAGCAAACGGGTCATCCAACATGCGCCAATCATGTTCATTGAGCCTGTTAGGCTGTTAGAGGTCATAATACAGACGGAAGATTGCTCAAGGTTTTGCTTAATTGAGTGTACGACGTGGTTTACTGATGGTAAAGGTTAGGATGAAGGCAACTAAACTAAACATACAGGCTGAATAATAATGCCCCATAGTAAAAAACGACAAAACTGAAGCTGTTCTGAGTAAGTGAACAGATCCTGTTTTCATCGACCAAATAGCGAAGCCTGATGCAATGACTGCCAAACTGACAAAACCAATGCCGATTGTCGAATAAATCATCGACGCCCCTGAATCCATAAGTGGGTGGTCCATTTGTTTGGCTGAATTATCAATTTCTCTAATTGTACAGTTTGTTGTACCATCGGCGCATAGCTGGTCAGCAAACGTCTCTTGAGAAGGGATTTTGAAATCAATACTGGTGAAACCTATAGGCTCAAATAGTGCTGGAGGAGATAGTAGTACTCGGTTAGAATAGCGATCTTTGAAGTCATTTCTATCAACTATTATGTCGACTCGAGTAATGCCAGGATCTAGCAGTTCAATTTCAAAAAATCCATCGCCGCTCGTTTCAGTTGAACTAGTGTTCCAATAATCGCCTTCATACCAAGAGATGTAGACTGTTGCATTGTCGATTGGGCCGCCTTGGTCATCATATACGTGGCCGTTAAAAATAGCAGATTCATCAGGTGCATTTTGAGCAAAGCGGAATACAAACTCATCTGGCCTTACAAGTCCTGATTCGGGTTGTGTGAAATCAAGTCCGTTAGCTAAGCCAAGTAAGCAAGTTATGAGAACTAAAACTGCTATTGAGTGGCCTACCCTGGTTAGTTCGTTAACCTCAATGGTAAGCTTGCTTTCTGTTGTTGTAAACATCAAGTCGTTGACTGGTTCAACAAGCCCAGTCAACTCGTCGATATAGTCCGAATCCGACAGGTCGTCTTCGCCCATGAAATTGCTAGAACTTCTTCCTACTTGACTCCAATGCGTCCTTTAGAATTAGCAATAAGCCGAGCAAGAGATTGGTCGCTAATCCAAACTTGCATTGTGATTACTCCCTTTTTGTCTATTTTTTTGTCAATAATCATTGCAGCATCATATACATCTGCAACATACCCTTCAATATCTCTTCCCGTATCTGCTGGAACAAGTACTAAAGTTGCGGGTTGACCAAATAGCAAAGCCAGCATCTCATCTTGTAATTCGCTGATTCCAAGGTCTTGATGAACTGAAATAGACATCGGTTGGCCATAACCATAATCCATTGCCATGGCTTCTTTTTGCGCAAGTTCTTGGGGTTTTAAAGATTCGATCTTGGTTAAAACACACATTATTTTCCGCTCAGACAAGATTTCTTCTGTTTGATCCTCGCTAAGATACCTGGCATTAATTTCTCGTCTAGTTGCGGAAAGTTTTCTTTCAAATTCACTAATTTCGTCTGTCGCATCTACGAGTAATAGCAACATATCGCACTCTAAAGCCTCAGCAAGGGTGGCTCTAAATGCATCGAGGGTCGCGTTGGGTAAATTATCAATAAAACCAATCGTATCAGCAAGTAGTACTCTTGGACTAGCCGCAAGACGGCCTACCGTGGTCTCTAAAGTTGAAAATAGTTTATCTTCTACAAGCACTTCTTTCCCTGACATTTTGAGGAAAAAGCTAGATTTGCCTGCATTGGTATATCCGGCAATTCCCACTGTCACTGCGCCGCTTCTCATTCTTTGACGCCGTCTCTCTGCCTGAGCTTTTGAGTGCTTTTGCTGGCGTTTTCTTAAAGAGGTTAATTCGCGATTAATGTTAGCAATTACTGCTTGCAATGCAGTCACACCGCCTCCACCATATCCGGCTCGCTCCCCGGTTGTTGTTTGATTAGCAAGTTCTCTAAGTACGGTCCTATCAGATTGTAATCTAGCGATTCTAACCTGCGTTCTTGCTTCTAGAGAGTTTGCGTGTGAGGTAAATAATGAAAGTAGTAATCGCACTCTATCCCAAACTTCTACACCCGCAGCCTCACCCACAGCAACAAGTTGCCTTGGTGTTGCATTGGTGTGAATCAATACCAAATCGACTTTTGACCATGGGTGACCGTCAACTCGTAATCTAAGTTCATCTGCTACATCTTGTAATCTGCCTTTACCGAAATAGCCCTTGGCATCAATTGAACCTGGCTGAATAATCTTCTCGACGATAATTATCCCCATTGTTCCGGCCAACTGGCAAAATTCATTTGTGTCTTCTACACCTCTAACTAATAGCAATGCTCGGCGACCTTGGTGGTTGGTTCGCGCCTCACCAAGTGATACACCCCCTGCTCCAGCAAGAACCTCGTAATTTGGTTCCTGCTTCGCCATATTTGGTCCAAGAGTCATCCTCATATCAGCCCACCCCCTCGAAGAGCCATGGTCGAATCATACACAGCCACTGTCCAATGGTCTGGAGACGCTGAGCTAGGCACGGTATTATTGGCTGCTGCTAGCCGTCCGGGTTGCTCGGCAAAATTAACTGAAAGTGATGGCGTTGCTGAATTAAAAATAGTAGTTGAAGATTCTTCAATACAATCTCTTAGAGACAGAGTTGACGAGTTAATGATCGCTTTGTCGGATATTGAGGAAAGTCGGCAATAAGTTCATTTTAGGTCTAATATAACTGGTGCATGATCGGAAATATCTAGGCCCCCTTGGCGCTCTATACGGACATCTTTGACTAGTTTATTGGCTGCTTGGTTGAGTAAGAAATAATCTATTCTCCAACCTCTATCTTTTGCCCTAGCCTGTCCACGGTTTGACCACCAACTGTATTTCTGAACTCCATTGCCTACCTGCTCCCTAAACACGTCGTGCCACCCATCGTCTAATAATTGTGAAAACCACGCTCGCTCTTGCGGTAAGAAGCCGCTCATTTTGGCGTTGCCTTTGGGATTCCAAATATCGTCTTCAGTATGAGCGACATTGAGGTCTCCACAAACCACTACAGGTGTATCATACGCCAGATATGGTTGCAGAAAATCACGCCATTCCGCCATCCATGTTTCTTTGAACTGTTGTCGTTCTTCACCACTCGAACCGCTGGGCAAATAGGTATTAATGCAGGTTATTGCTCCATGTTTTGTAACAATTATTCTGCCTTCTGAATCATCTGGGTCTACCGCTGAGGGTTTACCGGTTTGAATTACTTCCATTGGACTGCGTGAAATTGTTGCAACCCCAGAATAGCCTTTTTTTTCTGCGGTATGAAGGTGGTGAGCATAGCCTTCTGGCCATGACCAATTTTTGGGTAATTGTTCTGGCAGGGCTCTTACCTCTTGTAACATCCAAATATCTGCATCAATCGACTCAAAATATCCGTCAATACCCTTTCTTATGGCGGCTCTAATTCCGTTTACGTTCCACGATACTAGTCGCATAGTTTACCGGTCAAGCCGGCGGTGAATAACGATTTCATATCCGTCATTTTGTTAAATGGAGGTCGATTAATGCCTTAGCAGCACTTTTCCCAGTATCTACTGCAGCATCTGAAAGAACGTAATCCGAACTTACCCACTGGCCCGCAAGAAGAATATTGTTTTTAGCAAAAATATCCATTCCTAAAGTGCCATTATAGCCTACTATGATACTTGATTGGCTTAGCTCCGTAACGATATTATCTTGCCAACCAGAGATGTGCTTGTCAAGAAAATCTGCTAACTTTGCTGAGCGTTGTTTTGCTGATTGGTATGCATTGTCAGCGTCGTTAAGACCACCGACGGCAATTGCTGAAATGTGCGATCCACTAGCACCGAGTTTCGGTTGAATTGCAATATTATCAAATACTGCCATTTTGTTACCCGAATCAACGATTGCATGTTTACCCGCCATTGGTTTTGAGGCGATACCGGCCTCGATAAAGCTGGCAGTGATTTTACTAATATTAGCAAATTCCTGCCTAGCTAAATCCTCGTCCACGGTTTCGAGTAATTGTTTAGCCATATTCACTCCACAGGCTAGTATTAGCGCATCGCATTCAACCTCTCGACCGTCGGTTAAACAAATTTTATTGTCATTAATTGTTGCCACCTCACATTTTGTTTCGATTAACACGCCTATTTCATCTAAAGCAGCACCAAGTCTACCTACCAAGCCAATCCATCCTTCATTTGAAATACACAACTTGCCCTTGCGAAGTGATTTACTGCGTTTTTGATTATCCCTGCCGCCCCAATTGGTCAGGAAACTTATGGCTTGGAAGTATGGATTTGTCGCCTCTTGATTTCTCAAGGCTCGGAGATTTTCGGCTGCTTGTTTGATATTGCCTGTTGGTCGAATTAAGCCGTGACCTGCTGCTTCAATTTTGTCTAATCGCAGAGGTTTCAATGAGATTTTCGTTCTGCTTAGCTTGTGACATAATTGGTAGAATGGTCCCTTTTTGTCTAGCAAATGAGGTCCGTAGTGAAGTGAAAACCCGTCGACATTTTGTGATGTGCCTCGACCGCCTATGCGTGAGGACTTTTCCAGCAAAACAACGTGGTGTCCATATGATGATGCATGTATTGCTGCGGATAAACCAGCAATCCCCGCTCCGACAATTATTACTCGCGCCACGGCAATGCTAAACTGTGATTAAGCATGAAACCATTGTTCGGATAGTTTGCTTGATTAGCCTTGTCGGCCTTCAATAGCGGAATTTAGTAGCGTAATGGCTGCAACCATTCTTCTATCCATTGGGTGGCCTGGTGGTATTGTTAACAACGACTTTCTGATAATTGGGTTAAATTGTTGGTGAATAGTTATACCTTCTTGGCCAGGAATTTCAAAGTGGAATTTAGCTGGGATAAGTGGTATAAATCGGCGTAGAATAGCAATACTGTCTTCAATTAATTCGCCGTATTGGTTTCCTTCAACGTCTAGTAGTTTCCAACTATCTTTGATTATTGACTTCATGAAATTTCTCTTGACTGAGCCAATGTGTTCATTGGTTGACAAATCAAAAACGTCGTAGGTTGCAGCTAAATCAAGAACGCTTCTGGCTTTAATTTGTAATAGGGCTACGGTACATGACTCATCAGCATACAATACAATGTCTTCTTTAATTTTGAAACGCTTTTGCTTGGAGTAAGCCACAACATTTCCTGATAAATCTTTGAACCAAAATGCTCCACCAAGAATTCGTAAAAATTTTGTTTGGATAAGATATTCGTCCATCTCGAATAGGGGGCTCATGTTCTTTGGTCACTATTCATTTTGATATAACTATTGGCTACTTTTGTTGTTTTCTAATTGCGCCCACAATATTTGAATAACAGTGTTATGATTGTAAACAATTTGGTAATTATCGTGGTTGCTTGATTGTTATTGTTTTACATGTCAAGCAGATAGCCAAAGATTAGTGGCGCAACAATTGTTGCATCGCTTTCAATTACGAACTTTGGCGTTGCTGCAGACAATTTGCCCCAAGTTATTTTCTCATTCGGTGGAGCGCCCGAGTATCCTCCATAGGAGGTGCTAGATTCACTAATTTGACAGAACCATGACCACAGGGGCACTGAACGTTGGAGATCTTGGTTAAGCATTGGTACTACACAAATTGGGAAATCACCAGCTATGCCGCCGCCAATTTGGAAGAACGCTAGTTTTGTCGATTGGTTTTCATACCATTTTGCCAAATTAGTCATGTAATTTATACCGCTTAACACAGTATTGGGATTGATTTCTGATTGTATAACATGAGAGGCAAAAATGTTGCCTAGTGTCGAATCTTCCCAGCCTGGAACAAATAAGGGAACTGCCATTTCTGCTGCCGCCATAACCCAACTGTCCTGTGGGTTGCCCTCAATCTTGAGTTCCCCCGATTGTAAGATATCAAAAAAGAATTCATGAGGTAATTTGCCTAAATTATTATTGGAATTATGGCGCCATAGCGGCAGCATTACTCGCTCAATTTCCCTAATTGCGGCGTCCTCGGGGATACATACATCGGTAACGCGGTTTAGTTTTCTGTTGAGCAATTCGGTGTCGTCTTGGCTAGACAAACTGCGCCAATCGTCAATTGATTCGTATTTTGACTGAGCGACCAGCAAAAAGACGTCTTCCTCTAGATTTGCGCCAGTACATGAAATCCCTGCAACAATGCCGCTCCTGATTAGTGGTGCTAGTGTTTTACCAAGCCTAGCAGTACTCATTGCTCCGGCTAAGGTGATGAATAAGCGACCACCGTCCTGGGTAAATTGAGTCAATGATTGTGCTGATTTACTCAACTCACCAGCATTGAAATGGTGATAATTAGTGTTGACGAACTCTCTGATGCTCAAATTATTCACCTCTGTGCAAAAACCGATTAGCGGTTGACCTTTGCTCTAACACTATTGTTGGAGATAATTGTCTTAGCTGCTTATCAATTTCGTCAACAATTGCTTCTGCATCAGTTCCGCCACAAGTAAAACAATCAATCGCTAACCAGCCTTTATCTGAATAACAATGAGCTGAAAAATGACTCTCATCAAGTAAAACTACAGCAGCAAAACCTGGAGGAGAAGTAGTTCCATCAAAAATTTCAATGTGTGAATGAACCCTTTTGGCAGTACTATTGTCGATTGTAGATTTCATGAGCTCTAGCATGGTCTTTCCCAACTCTGGAGTGCTTGGGAAAAAATCGGTATAGTCGACCATTACATGAAATCCGTGCGCCTTTGACATTATATTTACCCCGTATTAATTTATAGATTTTGAAAGTATGAAGTGGGTGGTTTTGGCTGGCTAACTTCACGACCTATTTATAGATTTTGAAAGTATGAAGTGGGTGGTTTTGGCTTGCTAACTTCACGACCTGCCACGGTTTGCTTAGTCCAGTTACCTACTCTTCTAGCGTTGATATGGTGGATTATTCCTTTTGTCGCCAATATTGCTGCGGTAAATTGGGTTAGCGGTGTGCCTTTTTGCGGCACTATCTCATTTACATCCATACTGATTACCACACCTTTGGTGGACGAGAATAATGCTTGAATTGTTTCAACTGTTTGCCAAAAAGTTAGACCCCCTGGCACAGGTGTGCCAGTCGCAGGAACTAAACTACCATCTAACCCATCAATATCGATTGTCAAGTGTATTGGCCCTTCGATTTGGCTAATTTCATCAATCCAATTCCCCCATATAGAGTTTGTAGATTTTTGAATTTCAGCGGCAAAATAGGTGGTTATTTTGTCATCGTTTTGGATGCGATTATACTCGTGTTTTGAAAACGCTCTTACTCCAACTTGGAATAAATGCTTGAGGCCAAAGTCCATCGCTCTAGCCGCTGCGCAAGCATGTGAAAATACCTCGCCCTCAAGCTCTTCTCGTAAATCTGCATGGGCATCAATTTGAACGATTGTCAGTTTTGAAAAGTCGCCGTTAACCAGAGGATGGTTGCCTGCTGCGTGGACTAATGCAGGCAATATGCCGTGCTCTCCGCCCAAAATTAATGGAAAGGTCTCGCCATCGTACCAAGGTGCGAGGTAGTTGGAAATGCCGTCTAGTTGCTGTGCCAAATTATTACCCTCGCCGTCCCATGCAGGCGGCGTACTAATGCGCTGTCCTGCTGGTAAATCTTCACCAAGTAACGGATCGAATAACTCAACTTGTCCACTTGCCTCAACACATGCTGCAGGACCTTCGCCCGTTCCTTGGCCGTAAGAAGTAGTCAATTCATATGGCACAGATAACACAACAATGTCGGGCTTGCCATCGGGTTTGGCGAGCCCTAGAAAATTGCCCTCAACAAACTCTTCTGCCACAAACCCTGCCTAATGATTTTAGTTTTGAGGGTTTTCCTAGATTATAGTTAAAAATAGCCAAAATCACCGATGATTTAATATGGGTCGGTGTACAATATAATTAATGTTCTCGGACACTAAGTTCGGGGGCGGGGGTTTTTGACATGGGTATGACACTAGGAGAATTAACTAAAGCCATTCAACAACATATCGACTTAGATATGGATAGTGAGGTCGCTCAAGGAATGGCAGAACACGCACTCGGTTTCTTCGGTTTTTACAACAGAATCATCGACAACGCCCTTGAACCAACCGATAGAAATCTGTTTTACATGTTCCAAGATTACAATCTATTGACTACTGAAAGCGAAGAGACAACTTTGTGGGATGGCAGAGAATGGCGAATTCACTACTGGAAATTTAAGCCAGACCTCAGAGAAAGTGTTGAGGCGTACATGCAGAGAAGTAAGAAGACCGAAGATATCGATCCATTCGGCGATGTTTACTCCAGCGGTGATGCTGGACAGATTTGGACTCGTGAATCAGAAAAAGTTGTCAACCCCAATGCGTTTACTAGCGAATGGTGAAGTAAACTGTTAGGCAAGCGTTTTTGTTGTTTAGCGGCTAGGGATGTTCATGCGAGTTGCAATAGGTCTTGTCCTATGTATGCTGCTGGCAAGTATTCCAATATCCTCCGCTCAACCAGATTCTAAGGATGAGGATGCTTGGCCTGGTGACCCGATAGACAGTCACGTGCACATGACTTGGGCTGCGTTAACTCTAGAAGTAAATGGGTGGGCTGATGACTACCCCGAAATCGTCGATCTTGCCGATGTTGGAAAGTCCGAATTAGGCAAGTCTCTGTGGGTAGTTAGAATATCTGATTGGTCTATCGAGAATAAATCAGATGGAAGCGCCAAGGAAGTCGTTTACATTGATGGAGGCCATCACGGTAATGAATACCTAGGCACAGCACTGGCTTGGTTATCTGCAAAGTGGTACATTAATGGCTGGGCAGAAGGTAATCAAGAGGCGATAGATGTTTTACAAAACACCGTGCTGCACATTTTAATTATGCTAAATCCTGATGGCAATGATATCGATACTCGATGGAATATAAATCAAGTTGACTTGAATAGAAATTACGATCATTATTGGAACACATGTCCAACAACTCAACCGGGAAGTAGTGCCTTCAGCGAATCTGAAACCGCAGCAAATTCGGCCTACATGAACGCTGAAGTTGCTGACGCTGATTTGTATGTCACCATGCACACTGGTGTTTGGATTATGCTATACCCTTGGGGTAAGTGGCCTGAACAGCCTGCTGATTGGGAATTATATCATCAAATTAGAGATGATGTAAACGACAATGTTTCTAGTATTCCAATTCAGAATGCCAATCAAGGATTATACCCAAATTGTGGCACTAGTAGAGATTATGGTTATGGTGTAATGGGATATCCGACTTTTACTTTTGAAACCGATGATGAACAATTTGTTCCGGGATCTTTTGAGAATCTAAACGACCGATTAGGAGAAGAAATGGATGTTATGAGATTCTTGATTAACAACGTCTGGTATTGGCGCGCTAGACTAGATGTACAATCTCTTGAAGTATCTGATAATGAGGTGACAATTGATGTTACCAATCATGGCCATGCATCAACGTCTAATGCTACTTTACAATATCTTGATTCAAATGGTCAGATTAAGTGGACTTCTTCAGCGTTTACTGTAAATGCCACCAATTCTACAATGATTGCTTTGGATGCTGGCGGGCTAGATTCTAGCGATGACGGGAGTTGGCAGATGTATTATCAAGTTAGAGTAATCAATGCCTCAAGGTGGGTGGCCGAAGAAATTGGTGTGCAGGCCGTCACCTTGGTGGAAGATGATGAGGCTAGTTTCTTGACCGGTTTTGGCTTGTTCAATTCCCTAACTACGATAATTTCGATAATCGGCCTCGCCGTTGTTATGAGGCCAGAGGATGAAGATTTGACCAATAATTGTCTTAGAGAAATACAAGAGAATTGAAATGCTGCCTATCCTACGGCGTGGCAGGCGATAATATGGAAATTACTATAAGCGCAAGTGACAATATCAACGGAACACTGATTTTACCACTGTATGAAGGAGTCGAAGAAATACCTGAAGAATGTGAAAGGGGTTTGCCTCAAGGAATGAAATCTCAAATTAATCGAGTTCTGGCTGACGGCGATTTCAAAGCCAAAAAGAAGGCCACTATGTCTTTAATTGGGGGAGAAGATGGCAAGGTTATTCTTGCTGGACTAGGTAAATCAAGTGACGTTTCTGTTCACGATTTTAGAAAATCTGGGGCTGCTGTATTTGCTAGCATCAAAAAGGTTCACGGTAATGATTTCACCGTTAGATTCACCGAAGCTGGCGTAGGTCACATGGCTGCCTTTGCTGAAGGTATGATGTTGCGAAATTATTCTTATGACGAATACAAAATGAAAGATGAGGAAGAAACTGATGCTGAAAAGCAAATTAGACTTACCTGTAGTGAAAAGGAAGCTGAAGAGTTGTCTACACTGGTTAACAAATATCGCGGCATAACCAAAGGTGTGCATCTGTCAAGAGATCTTGGTAACTGCCCACCAAATGATATGTACCCTGAAGTATTTGCCGATATGGCTTGGGAGTGGGCTAAAGAGTTCGACAATGTAGATGTTACCATTATCAATTATGAACAAGCGATCAAAGCTGGAATGGGTGGACTGGTCGCAGTCGGCAAGGGCTCATCTCGTAAACCGTGCATGGTCATTTTTGAAATGAATAAAGATATCAAAGGCAGATGCCCCGTGCTAGTAGGAAAAGGAATTACTTTTGACACAGGTGGAATTTCCCTAAAGCCTGGTGCAAACATGGACGAAATGAAATATGACATGGGCGGCTCTGCTACTGTCTTTGGTACCATGGAGGCTCTTGCACAAACAGGCCATGAGGGTAAGGTTGTCGCGATTACTTGTATGGCAGAAAATATGCCAGCAGCTAATGCAACACGTCCTGGTGATGTTATCAAGGGATTATCTGGCAAGACAATTGAAGTACTAAACACTGATGCTGAAGGAAGACTCGTTCTATCTGATGGCTTGTGGAAGGCCGGAGAGTACGATCCTGACTTTATTATTGACTTTGCCACACTAACCGGCGCTTGTGTAGTCGCACTTGGTCATGAGGCAACTGGTCTTTGGTCTAATGATGATGATTTCAGAACCGAAATACATGAGGCAGGAAATGCTGTTGACGAGCTTGCTTGGCCAATGCCATTACTTCCAGCATTTGAAAAAGAAATGACTGATTCAAAGATTGCCGACACTAGAAACCTTGGCGCTGGCCGCTATGGTGGGGCAAATACTGCTGCTGCATTCCTGAAACAATTCGTGCCAAACCGGGATTATGACAAAGATGGTGAGCAAATAACTTGGGCCCACATGGATATTGCTGGAACTTACTGGGGTGCAAAGAGTAATTCCATGGTAAAGAACGGCGCAACTGGAGTTCATGTCAGAACTATCCACCATTTGATTACCAATCGTTAAAATTAATGTTTTAGCAAACGATAGTTGGTTTATAATGGGAAATCACACTAAACTGGCAAAATCTATTCATTGGAGTTTTATCGCCTTGTATGTTTATGGTATTTTCAAACAAGTAAATGCTTTAGAAGATCTTGAAGACAGTGGTCTGCTTATTTCTGAGATTATTTTTGCCACGGTTTTTATTATTATTGTGATCCTAAGATATTCCTATATGAGGCGTTTCAAGACATTATTGGGGGCAAGGGAGCCTGTACATATCGTACACTACTACTTTGCTCGTTCAGTCCACAAAGCGATGTATGCCTGTTTCATTCTACTTCCATTAACGGGCCTAATGATTGCGGGGTTGTATAACCAAGGATATACGGTAAATGCCACGCCTGATGAAGAGCAAACTGTGATGGATGTAGTATTAGATTTACATGGATTAGTGGCTGAAATCAGTTACCTACTGATTGTACTTCATATTGGAGCAGCAATCTATTCTCGAATTAAAGGCGAAGGGGTTTGGTCATCAATGGTGCCTGTGCTAAAGGAAGACAAGCCAACAACTAACCAGACCGTCAAGAAAATTGCCGCCTTCGAAGAAGGAATTTATGACAAGGTAGGAAATTGGTTTTCATCTAAAAGCAAGGATTAGTTATTGATTAATCGTCAAAGACTTCTACTTCTACCATTTTCTTAACAAATTCTGTCATCTTAGAATTGAACCTAGTCGCCCGAACAATGTGGTTGTCTATCCAGTGGTAATTGCCGCCACGTGGTTTGCCGAACAAGCAGGTATGCCACTTGAAACCATGGTTTCCAAGCCAACGTTCAGTAACTGCGCGGTGTTCTTCCGCCCTCGCGGTAAAAAAGCAAATTTGGTGCCCTTGGTCGTACCATTTGTTTATCTGCTCTACAACACCATCATAGCATTCAGCAGTTGCCATACGTTCTGGTTCCTCGTTGGGAATATCTTCGCAAATAGTCCCGTCTATATCGATTAAGAAATTCTTACAATCTTCAGGCAATACTGGTGAAATGGCCATGCCGCGCTCATCTGTCTTAGTCAGTAAATCCGTCACAAATAGCGGTTGTAAGCCAGCCTAATGAACAAATTGCTGATATCAATCGTGATGATGGACGGTCGTTGCGCCACAAACACGACACCATACCTTGGTACCGTTTTTCTTGGGGGTAACTCCGGTGATGTCAATTTTTACCCCGCAAACGCAGTTTACTACTGTGCCCATGGGCTGTCCCAAACATAGGTGATTGATGAAGTGAACGCTTCTAAGAGAAGATTTGCCATGATTCTATGCGAATGAATATTTTACTAGCTGAAAATCCTTTTATTTCTTTACAAGTGAGAGATATTTCTCCAGCACCGTGTTGGATTAGTTTCTTTTCGATTGATTCTCTGATTACCACTAAGTTTTGCCTTTCAACAATAGCCCAGCCACGAATCAAAGATTTAGTTTCCTTCCGCATCAAAGGGAATAGATCGGCAAGGTGATCTATTGTGTCGTGAGGTAAATTAACCAATAGAAAATCAGTAGATTCGGTGAGCTTCTGGTCTCTGCGCCACTCTCTAGCATCCATGCAAAATACGTGATTATCAAAAGTATAATTCGACTTGCTAACAAACGATGCAACATTATCTGTAAGAAGTTCCACGGCATCCGGATTTAAATCGCCGGCAAAGATTGTCTCAACTAATCCCTCGGTAGCAATTAAACTAGGTAATGCAGGGCCAACTCCAGCGTATGGGTCAGAAATTGCAATCGGCCGATTCAGTAAATTAGCAAGTTCTTTTGCCGCAACAACGTTGCCCTCTCGCTCGGTTGATAGCCTAGAGGAAAAGTATGCTTTAGCCGGATCTATAATGATGTTATGACCATTTTCTCTTATTTTTGTTAACGTTGAAAAATTATCATCTCTGGCTAATATTGGAGAAATGTCTCGAACGCGGAATTCTCCAATAACTCCATTATCCGCGCATATGATTCTAGCACTTGAAATCCTATCTAGCATAGCCCTAGCAACCTCATTTTGATACGGTTTGACTTCATCCTCCAAGCGGACAATCAGTACATCACCAACCATCTCATATGACCGTGGCCAATATTGTTCGAATTGTTGAAATAAGTCTCGATCTAACAGGTCGCTCCAATGTTTGATTTTGTTAACCTCTCGGGATAATGTGTGGTGGGCAAACCCCAACCAAATTGGGTTATCTTCTTGAGGTGCATGTTCAGCAAGTGGCAAGCCTTTTTCGCCGCCTTCTACAGTAACAACACCAAGGCCTGAAACCAACCAATTATTGGTTTTCAAAACCTCCAACCAATGTTGAGTATCAACACTCGGCACTATCAAATGACGCATACGCTTCGCACTGTCCAAGCATCACTGGGGTTTGAGCATGGCGGATATCGAAGATAACGACCAGAAAACAGGTTTGCTCTTGATTGGTATTGGCCCAGGTGATGTCGCATTGGCCACCAGTGAAGCGATTGTAGCGGCAAAGATGGCAAATTATCGGCGCTATGAAGCCTACACTGCATTATGGCCTGAAGACCAATTGGCAAGTCTAGAAGAATCAGTTGGGCAAATTACCCGAGTAATGCGACCCGAAGTTGAAAATCCAGAAGAGTTGTTTGCTTTAGCACGAGATAACCTAGTTGCTTTGTTGATTGTTGGCGATCCATTACAAGCCACAACTCACATCGACTTACAGCTACAGGCCGAAGAAGCTGGAATTTATTGTCGAGTAATACATGGAATATCGATTACTGGGCTAGTTACCGGAGCAATCGGTTTATCAAATTACAAGTTTGGCCGGCAAACTACCTTGACATATCCTTATTCTGGCTGGATTGCCACCTCCCCACTTGAGGTCATTGCACTCAATAGTGCACTAGGGCATCATACTCTTGCGTTACTTGATTTAGACCCAACCGGCGCTGGAACAGGACAGCAAAAACCGATGATGCCAGGTGATGCTGTCGACTCAATCAAAGCGATGATTGATAAAGTAAACAATACAATAGATGAATTTCCGATAGAGTCTCCACAAGACACCATAAAATTACAATCGTTGAAACTTATGACTAGCGCTTCTCTAGCTGAGATTAAAGTCGTGCTGTGTAGCGATATGGGGACCAAACAGCAAAGCATCATATACACTAATTTAGCAGATTTAGCCAACGTTAAAGGTGGCGCGATGAATTGTTTAGTTTTCCCAGCAACTACGAGTGATGTTGAAGAGAAGGCCTTGCTTCGATGGGTACAGGAGAGGTGAAAATATGTCGGATGAAATATTGATTTTGTTGTCTTTTTTACTCTTCATGGGCATCTTTGCTGGTGTTGGACTAGCCTCCATGCGAGTAAAAGAAGATACTACTGACGATTATTTAGTTGCTGGAAGGGGAATGCACCCTGCACTTGCTGCACTCTCAGCTGTTAGTACTTGGAATTCAGGCTACATGTTTATCGGATTTATCGGGTTTATTTTCTTAAACGGTTATTCTGCACTATGGATTGCCGTTGTTTCGACAATTGGCCAATTAGTTGCTTGGATTTGGCTATACAAATACATTCAAAAAGAAGGAAAAGAACGAAATTTGCGCTCTTTATCGTCTCTTGTTTCTAACAAAACCGGCGCCCCTGAAGCAAAAATCGCCGCTATACTCTCTGTATTTTTCTTATCGATATATGCTGCTGCACAACTAACTGCTGGTGGGGTGGCACTAAAATCAATGCTTGGATGGTCAGAAATTACTGGAATTCTAATCGGATTTGTTCTGGTAGTTGCGTATTGTTATGCTGGCGGAATTCGTGCTTCTATTTGGACTGACGCTGCGCAATCTTGTGTCATGATTGTCGGCTCAACCATTCTTTGTTTGGTCGCGCTGGGCAAAGTAGGGGGATTGTCTGGACTGCACAGTGCCTTGGTTGATATCGATCCAAACATGGTTAACGTATTTCCTTCTGGGCTAAAGTTCGGTGTAACACTTTGGATAGCCGCGTTCTTCTTGGGCGGCTTAGGGGTTGCTGGCCAGCCACAAGTAGTATCTAGAATTATGACTCTCAACAGCGATGAAGACCGTAAACAAGCCATGGTTTGGTTCTTTGTTTGGCAAACTCCATTCATTGTTTTGATGTTCTTAATTGGTCTTGCCTGTCGAGCAATATTCCCTGAGATGCTACCTGCAGATGCCGAAACTGGCCTGCCAAGGCTTGCTCAAAGCCTTAATCCGATTCTTGGCGGAGTTATTCTAGCGTCTATCTTTGCCGCAACAATGTCGACTGCCGACAGCCAGGTATTGGCCTGTACCGCAGCAATCACTGATGATGTTAAACCAGAATGGAATCAAGATCATGGCAAAACCAAAAAAGTAACTTTAGCAGTCGCAGCCTTCGCTACTAGTATCTCACTAGTTGGCCAACAATTCCCCGGATTTGGTGATTCTGTATTCGCCTTGGTTGTCTTTGCAGTATACGGTTTAGGCGGCATATTTGTCCCGTTGGTGTTGATTAGGATGATTGGTTATGAGCCAGATTCAAAACACACTATTTCGATGATGATTGCCGCACTTCTTGGAGTGTTGATTTGGACTGTTTTAGGTTACGGCGAATACATTTTCCCTTCCGTACCGGGAATGGGTGCAGCATTTGCTGTTCACCTTGGCTTTTGCTGGAAGCGAGATCTTTCTGAGGCAAATCCGTTTGGCAGATACAGTGTGCCAACTAGAAAAATATCGGCGATTGGGGCGGTTATTTTACTGGCGTTTGTTGGGGGGATGGAAGGCACATACCAGGTATTTGCCCCAAACTCATCAAGCATGTCGGATAAAGTTGGTTCTTACTCAGTAAGTGGGACCTATTCCTTCCATGAAATTATAGATGGTTCAGAATTCATTGAAGATGGGGAATCTATACCAATAGAGGCGAATTCAGAAGATTCTATGGATTCTCTAGATGGCCTCAATATTATAGGAGTATTAATCACAATTGCTCACCAAGACGATGAAACTGTTACAGGGCTGGGGTGTTTAGTCGCTGACCCGCCGCAAGATGATACTGTTGATGCGTCCATTGGATATTCGGGTCTTTCTGCTTCTGACTCAAGTACTGGAGGATTTGCTTTCCAGTTAGATTGGCATAATTCTACCTTGATTGATACAACCGTTAGTAACATGACTAAATCAGAAATTGACATGATGCTAAATGGTGGCGGATTAGGGTTAGGTGGGTATGAGTTAATTCTTGGCGTAACCGTACAAAATGGTGGTGGCGCTGGATGTTCAAGTGATGACACTGGTCAAGATGTAAATTACAAAATTGAGCTCGTGTCACTAGAGTACACAATAACGGCTGTATGATTGGAATTCGTTTTAAAGTTCGAATTTCATCCCTTGTTTACCTATTTTCCAACCCATTTCAACGACTTGGGTGTATTCTTCGCCCCACTGATCGTAAACTGGATTGGTATGATTTAGATGAATGAAAATAACCTCCGGGTCGCCTTGACGCTTGAAACCGAGCATGTCAAGGGTCTGAGTAATTGGCGGATGAGGTACTTTGTCCTGATTGCGGCCCGCTAATTCATCAGCAGACCAAAATGTACCATCAATCAGAGCAATGTCAATGTTTAGTTGGCCAAACCATTCTCTAAGGTCATTGCACTGATGTAACTCGAGGGTTTCTTGCCAAGTATCGTGATCTGGAAGATATAGTAGAGTTTTATTTGGTCCTTTGATTACAAAAGCATGCATATCAGAGAGTTCAGCTCGGTGCGGGACAAGTATTGGGGTAATGGAAAAACCCTCTTGCCTTAATGCTGTTTTACTAACTATCTCTTTGAGTGAAAATACTCCTTGATCTAACATTAATTTCCACTGAGGGGTATCGCTTAGCAGTGTATGCATCGATTTTGAAGTATGTAATTTCAAACCTTTTGCGTTGATTGTTTCTCTGCCGAACTGCCCCAAACCATCAACATGGCCAAAGTGTGCGTGGGTTAACCAGACATGGGTCGGTAATTTACCATCCATAAACTGTAATTGGCTTGCCAAATTTCTTGTGACGTCGATGAGGTGAACTTCACTTGGCGATATTACTCCTAAGGAAGTTGGATAACTTGTTTGGTCTGCTGATAACCCGATACAGCATGACTTATTGCAACCTGCTTGAGGTCTGCCGCCATCTTGAGCAATGCCCAGTAATATTGCCTCGACCATGTGTGAGCGAAAACTTTCACCAAAATGAATCATGCCGTTAGAACAAATACTGTTGCTGTGGTAAACGAAGAACTCAAACCATACCTGCTATTGGAACAGATAAGGGGAGTACATGGCTAAACCAGCACAAGTTGAATTCCCTGGACAAAAACGGCAAAGGGTGCGTCTTAGGGGGACAAAGCACGCCAATGAAGCCACAGCAAAGAAGTTGAAGAAGGACTTGGGCCGGCTACTTGACAACCCATATTCGCATCTGCCAGAGATGTTGTGGAAGGGTAAAATGCGTTGGGGTAGGACTGACCCTGTTACAAAAACCTTGAAAGAATTAGATAAAATCATTAAGAAAAAATATGACACTAAATGGCTATCAAAGCGAATGATGGCTAAACGAGGCGATCCTGTAGCAAAGGCATTTGCTGGGTCTATGCACGCTTGTCATGATGAAGATTTTACCACGGTTGGGAAATTCTCTTCAGCGTCTTTTGGCTCAGCATCGTTTGTTCGAAGAGGCGATGGAAAGCAAGGCTATCTTGCTGGCCTGCAGAACTATTCCAATGTCACTTTGAGAATGTTGCCATGGGAAGAGCACGCTAAGCGTGGAATGTACTTCTTTTCGTGGAAAGGTGGGTTTGTATGCACTGGACCTGACCCCTCGCCACCAGAAGAATGGATTGAAGATGTAATGTCAAGATCTCGTTTCAAATTCAAAAATGCTGAACATGAAGGTGCAAAAATATGGCTTACTGATGATGTTGAATTAGATTCTGTACTATCTAATGAAGTGGATGACGGTTATATCAGATTCACGTTCAAAAACGGTTCAATGGTAGTAATCGGTTTTGAATCACTGAAAGTTGGGGATAAGAAAGATACCTCGTTTATTCAGCACCTTGCACTGTCAATGCTACCACCGTTCTTGCCTTCAATTGTTGATATCGATGCATCTTGGAAACCTTCTGGGTGGCCTATTGGTACTGATTTACCAAGTGAAGTGGGTGAAGGAGTGGACAAAATACTAGATGCTTGGCAAGGTCTAGTAATGAATGAAGGATTGGTTGCTCAGGCCATCAAACGCTCGGTCATCGACTCTATTGAAAGTGGGCTAATTGTTAACTCTAATTGGATTTCTGGCGAGGATTTTGATGAGGTTAGAGAGGCACTGAATGATGTTGCTGGATCAAAAGACGAACAAGACCTTGCAGCCCATATTTTGATGGTTTGCTATGAAAGTGATTTTGAAGATGGCATCGGCATGAGGATTAACACAAGGGGTGAAACTTCTGAACGCAAAACCCCAACATTGGAAATTCTTGACGGGGCAAGTTGCGGCGATGTACTTGGAGTGCTATGGGAAGATTACGGTCTTGCAGCTCTTGGGAAAATTGGTATTGATGGTGATGAAGCAGAAGATATTTGGGATAAACAGAATACCAAACCAAAACCATTTGGAAAATTCCTCAAGAGTCTAGATTCGGCCCGAGAGGGTGCTAAATTGTCTGCCCGGATACCGACAAAATCTGGCGAGTTGGGTGGTTCAAGTGGATATATCGTCGATCTTATCCGCATCGGCCTACTAGAAGGATTTGGTAAAGCAGAGCGTGTAGCAACATCTAGACATTCGTCTATCGACGTTGCAGCTGCTGCATGGGCTTGGTTATTGGCCGCAGATAGGTCATCTGGACAGGAGTGGCATTTTGATTCCGATGCTCGTAATAAAGCTGGTGCGTGGATGCAATCAACAAAGAAACTACTCGAATGCGGGGCTTTATTGTTGAAATGTGAGGAAGCAGAATTAGCCGACCTTACCGATGTATGGATTGAAAATCTAACCCTACTGAGAACAGAAACCGGTGAAGCTTGAGATCAGACGTTTGCAAAACCACGCTCGATATCTGCCCAAAGATCTTCGATATCTTCAATTCCGATACTCATTCTTACATAACCAGGAACTAATCCTGCTGCATAACGTACATCTTCTGGAATCATCATGTGGCTAGAATTAAATGGACATTCAACAAGTGACTCTACTCCTCCAAGACTAGTTGCTTCGTAGATCATTTTGAGTCCACGCATGAAAGCCAATGCTGCATCATCGCCGCCTTTTACTACAAAACCAATCATTCCAGTGCCCTTTGGCATGATTCTTTGTGCAACTTCATATTGTGGATGAGACTCTAAAGTCGGATGGTTTACTCTCTCAATCATTGAATGGCTTTCCAAGCGCTTGGCTAATTCTGCAGCATTATCACATATTTTTGGCATTCTAACATGTAGTGTTCTCATCCCACGCTCCAACAAAAAACACGAATTTGGATCTGCACTACCGCCAAAATGCACCTTCCGGTGGAAAATATTCTCTATGTGTTCACGAGAACCAACTACTGCGCCACCAATAATATCTGAGTGTCCACCTAGATACTTAGTAGTCGAATGTATTACTAAGTCTGCGCCAAGCGATAATGGTTGACAACCCCAAGGAGATGTGAAAGTGTTATCGATTATGCAAATTAGGCCGTGTTTCTTGGCTAATGTAGCCATTGCTTCAACATCACAAACCTTCAACACCGGATTAGTTAATGTTTCAATATACAGTACCTTGGTATTGGTTTGGATTGCTGCCTCATATGAACTAGCATCAGTCATGTCTGCCATGGTTACTTCAATGCCAAACCGAGGAAATTCTTCAGTCAATAATCCGTACGTCCCGCCATATACATCAGTTGATGCAACTACGTGGTCACCCGATGATAACAGCGCCATTAGAGTGGAAGATATTGCTGCCATACCAGAAGAGAAAACCTCGCCATCTTCAGCGCCTTCTAGGGAACATATCTTTTTGATGACTGCTTCGGCATTAACTGAGGTTATTCTGGTGTAAAGTAAAGCGTGATGCGCCCCAGCAGCCCATCCTGCGTATCTCTCATCAGTTAATTTGTAAGTTGAAGATTGGAAAATCGGGGTGTTGACTGCATCGCCAACGTGATTGGTTCCTGAATGTACTGCCTTACTGCCAAATCCGGTTAATTTTGGTTGTGAATCTTCTGACAATTTGTTGTCCTCAGCCATTCCAATACTAGGTAGACTTTGAACGATGCGATAGAGAAATCCTACTCTTCTGAGGTTTTTTCCTCGCCAGAAAAGAACTCAACAATGATGTTGCCAATGAATAGCGAACCGCCGCCAACTAGTATCCATATACTCCAATCTACCATGTCAATGCCAAGACCGTAGATTGTCGCCCAGACTGGCTCTAAAGCGTAGATTATCGCTGCTTGTATCGGGTGTAAGTAGCGTTGATAGAGGTTTAAGAATAACAGACAAAAGAACGACCCTCCTACTCCCAGCAGCAGTACTGGAATAATTACCCCGTCGGAAAATATTAGATTCCACTGTTCGCTATTAGTTCCATCACCAAGCAAAAATACAGTGATAGCAGAGCAAAGTGATACAATAATAAATGACGTTGTAGATACACCAATTGGGTCTCTTCTAGAAGTAATATGTTGAGTAAATAGAATATGAAGAGCAAAGATAAGGGCGCAAAATACGGTGATAAATTCAGCCATCCCCCATGTAAGATGCGGGGGGCCTTGGATAAATCCTGCGCCGAAAGTAGCCAATGCTACTCCGATTATCATTATTTTAGTAGGAGATTTTAGGTTGTATACTGAAGAAATTAAGGCAGTAAAAACCACATAAAGGGATGTTAAAAATGCCGAAACTGAAGGATCTATGTTATCTAAGCCAATCATTTGTGATAGGTAGGCAACAAACATCAGAACTCCTAAGACAACACCGTCCTGCCAAATTTGCTTATCAAAAAGTGATTGCCTAGCTTTCTTAAAAAATACCAACATCATCAGCGCAGCAATCGCAAACCGTGCAAATACTAAGACTGCAACAACTCCGTTAGTGCCGAGAGCGGATTTTTCGGCATCCAGAGAATCCAATGCTTGTTTCATCCAAATAAATGTTGCACCCCAAACTAAAGTTACTGCGAGTAAGGCAAAAATAGCAATCTTACGTTGTTCAGGTGTCGCACTCTGTTCTAAGTTGTCCAATACCACTGTGGTTTGGGCTTCGGACATAATATTCCCACCAATTTCGAGTGCATTATAGTGATGGTTAAAACTGTAATTAATTACTATTTGAAAGATAAGCCTCAAAGGGTGCTTACTGTTCGTGATACTATGGCTCAGACAACTAGTTCATGGGAGTTGCCCATCGCTACTGGAGAAGTTCCTGATGACAATAGTACTTTTGACGCGATAGTTGTTGGTGGTGGACCGGGCGGCTCGGCGGCTGCAGGATACCTAGCAATGGCTGGTAAATCTGTGCTGTTACTAGAGAAGGGGGTTTGGCCGCGCGACAAGATTTGTGGAGATGCTGTTGGTGGCAAATCATTGAGCCATGTAAAAGCATTAGGAGTCAAAGAAGCCTTGGAAAGTAGCCCGCATTTTAGGGTGACTGGAATCAAGTTTTCCTCACCCAAAGGAAATACTGTCAGAGTCGCCTTGCCAGAAGAAGATGTTCAGCGGTTAGAAGCAGGATATGCATTGCCAAGGATACAATTTGACCATTTATTATTCGATAGATGTCAACACCTCGTTAGAGAAAGTGGTGGTATGGTGATTCAGGATTGTGCGGTAAAAGATGTTTTATTCGACGACGGGAATGGGGGAGATGACCCAGGAGTGGGTACAGGAAACCTGCGTCATGCACACGGCGTTACAGTCACTATTGGCGGAAGAGGGGGCGAGCAGCGAACTTACTTTTCGAAGGAGATTGTCGGTGCTGCTGGATATCAATGCCCTGTAGCTAAGGCTGTTGTCAAAGAATCATTTTCTGAAGAAATGGTCGACAACACTCACTATTGTGGTGGATATCGAGAATATTGGCGTAATGTTGAGGGCTGTTCTGGCGGCGTTGGAGACATTGAAATTCATTTTGTTGATTCAATTATTCCAGGTTACTTCTGGATTTTCCCCGTCTCTGAAGACGTCGTTAATGTTGGAGTGGGGATGGTGATTAATCTGTTGAAGAAAGAGAAAAAGAAGCTCAAAGCATTGCAAAAAGATGTTATTGAGAACCACCCTATTTTCAAAGAGCGGTTTGCCAATTCTGAAATGATAAAAGGTAGCGGCAAAGGATGGCAACTACCGTTTGGGTCGCCTAGAAAGAAAGAGAAAAATCAGCCTCGCCGAGCAAGTATGAATGGAATTCGCCTAGTTGGCGATTCTGCTTCTCTTGTTGATCCGTTTTCTGGTGAAGGTGTCGGGAATGCGCTTGTTACTGGAGAGTTAGCAGCCAACCACATACTAGCAGGTAAATCACCTGAACAATATCAAGAGGAAATGTGGGCAATGTTGGGTCCAGAATTAACTAATTCCTATCGTATGCAAAAATTAAGTAGGAAAAAATGGTTGCTAAATTGGTTTGTCGGCAAGGCTAGTAAGAAACCGGTTATTCAGGAAATGATGACTGAAATGATCGCTTCAAAAGAGGCTCAAGAAAATCTACATTCGCCATGGTTCATGTTCAAAACACTAATGTTTTAGGTGATTAGATGGATGCAAGCCTATCAGAAATTGATGCTGTGTTTCTCGACCTTGATGGCACGATTTACCTTGGCGGCCAGCTCATCCCGGGGGCACTGGATTTTCTCAACAGGTGTCAAGCTAAGGGTATTAAGCGATTTTTTCTATCCAATAATTCTAGTAGGTCAGTAAGCCAATATTTGAAAAAATTAGAGGGGTTTGGAATCCCAGCAACCAAAGAGGATGTATTACTCTCAACACACGACCTGTTATCTTGGCTGAAAAATGCTAACGTTTCCCAAACTTGGTTGGTTGGGACTGAGGGTATGCGGGAAATGTTAGAACAAGAAGGTGTTACGACAAATAGTTCAGATCCGCAATATGTCGTGCTTGGATATGACACTGAAATATCCTATGATAAGATAGCTCAAGCAAGTATTTTCCTTCATGCTGGAATCCCGTTAGTGGCTAGCCATCCAGACATGGTCTGCCCTTCACCCGATGGCGGATTGCCTGATGTTGGTGCTTATCTTGCAATGTTCAAGGTGACTACTGGAAAAGATCCTGAGCACATTACTGGAAAACCAAATGCGGGTATGATATTACATAAGATTGAGGAATTGGGATTGCAACCAGAACGGTGTGCAATGGTTGGCGATCGGTTGTATACTGATATTGCGATGGCTAATCGCGCAGGATGTGTTGGCGTTCTCGTACTATCTGGGGAAGCTACAATGGCTGATGTAAATCGATTAGAAGAGGGGGCAGAACAACGCCCGCATATTATTGTGAATAGTGTTGCTGAATTGTTGTAAGGTGTCTTCATGAGTTTTCTAAAGCGCTTAACATGGTTAATGGAGAGGCGTAAGAAATACCCTCCTGATGACATCCATCGAGCCGGGGACTTAGCTGAAATGCGCTTGGCAAAGCTATCTAGAGCCGCTGGGCGCGATAATGGTTGGAAAATTTACGAATCTGTTAGGATTCCTGACCCAGATGGAGGTCGGCGAGAAATCGATATGGTTATTATCGGTGGCAATTCTATACTAATAGTAGAACAAAAACATTGGGCAGGCTCCTTTAGAATTAACAAAGAGCATCATTTTATCCAAAAGCGAAAGAATGGTGATGAACATAGTCATGACGGTGTTGCCGATAGAATTGCTAGAAAGGCGAGGTTGCTAGCTGAATTGCACCAACAGAGATTAGGATTAGCCAGCGAAGAAGAACCTGATGTCCGAGTTATTGTTGCTATGACTCATCACCGTTTAGATTGGCCAAGAATTCCTGAAGATCTTGCCGCAGAAATGGTCAATGAGAAAGGTTTTCTAGACATCATCAAGGCTGTCAACCCTGGCAAGCCAAATCTTGACTTGATTGAGACTTTAGAGGGATTCAACACGTGGGATGAAGTTCATTTACATGGCGGATTAATGAACAAAGGTGATGTTTTTGAATTGGGCCTTGGTTCGGATATTGATACCATTTTTGCTCAGAGAGAATGCGAAGTTACAGGAAGTGCAGATCACAAAAGAGGATTGCTTGCTATATTTGATAAGCAGCCATCAAAGGCGTCGATAAAAATCGGCAAAAAAAATGCTGATGTCACTCTAGCACAAGGTGCTTGCATCAACATGCACGTGGTTGGGGAGCCAAAGCCAAGAAAAATACCCTGGGCTAGAATCGATAAAATTGTACTCTCAAAACCGCCTGCGGAATGGAATAGAAGTGGGTGATTAAATGGCCTCTTTGGTAATTGAAGCGATTGGTGTTGCGGCCGGCATTATTGGGGTTTTGGCCTGGGGCCCGCAGATAATCGAGGTATGGAAACATGAACGGCACGAGGGGATCTCATTACCGACATTCATGATTGTTGCATTATCCCTCTCTTTATGGTTAATTTATGGGATTGCAATATCTTCCAAAGCAATGATTTTCTCGAATATATTGACATTATCAGTAATAGGATTGGTGATAATTGGAGTTATTCGGATTAGAAGAAGACTTTGATGCTAGGCAATTTTTTCGTGAAGTTGATATATGTGTACTCTTTGGCCACTATGTAACCGATGGTTAAGTAGTGTGGAATTATGAGTGCCGCTGATGACTGGGAAGAGCAGATGATAGACCGGATGGTTGAAATGTTCAAAAATATGGGGATGTCCTTGAGTAAACAGCAAATTAAAGCCTTAATGAGCCAATTTAAGTCGCAGTTTGATAAAATGGGCCTAGATGCTGGAAATATGGCAAAGGGTGATGTGAATTTCAATTTTGATTTGTCTAATTTGACAAAAATGTTTCAATCTGGACAGTCTATGGAAGATATCCTTGGCAACCTAGGGATGGATATACAGGTTGATGCCGCTCCTGTGGAAGTTGAGACGCCCGAAATCAAAGACGATGGTGATGAGATCCTAGAATTACCCAGTGATGATTTCTATCTAGATGGGTGGAATATGTCTATTATCGTCGACCTTAGTCTAAAGGCCAAGATTCCATCTAACGATATGCAGTTGGCCATGAACCTCTCAAAAGGAGGTTCGATGTTGGAAATCGTACAAGAGACTGAAGACTCCTTCGTAACCATGGCTCGCATCAAGTTGCCACATCCTTGTGAAGATGTTATTGGCTGGTCGATGAATAACGGTATATTAGATCTCACTATGAAATTAATCCCCCAGGGCTCAGCCCTTGATGGTGATGATGAAGTCCCATCTGCTGATATTAGCATAGATCTCAGTGACAAAGATGATGATGAAGATGACGGTGGAATTCCAATATTTTGAAATGGATGTGTAAAAATGAGTAAAGTAATAGGTATAGATTTAGGAACAACAAACAGCTGTGTAGCAACGATTGAAAATGGTGAACCGGTGGTGATTGCCAATGCAGAAGGGGCCAGGACGACACCTTCGGTTGTTGCCTTCGCTAAAGATGGCGGTGAGCGTTTAATCGGCGTCACTGCAAAGCGACAAGCCGTAACTAACGCACAACGAACACTATTGTCTGTAAAACGGCACATGGGTACTGATTGGAATACAAAAATAGATGATAAAGACTACACCCCTCAAGAAATTTCAGCATTTATTCTACAAAAGCTGAAGGCGGATGCTGAAGCATACTTAGGTGCAGAAGTGAAACAAGCAGTAATTACGTGCCCTGCTTACTTCACTGACGCTCAAAGGACTGCAACAAAGGATGCGGGGAGGATCGCTGGCTTAGATGTGTTAAGGATTATCAACGAACCTACTGCTGCTGCGCTAGCATATGGAGTGGATAAGGGAGATGACCAAACCATCCTTGTATACGACCTTGGTGGCGGTACATTCGATGTTTCGGTGTTAGAAATCTACCAAGTCGATGGTCAGCCACAGATAGAGGTAAAGGCTACTGCAGGTAATAACAAATTAGGCGGAGATGATTTCGATGACCAAGTTATTGATTGGCTAGTGAAAGAATTCAAGAAAGATACTGGTATTGACTTGTCTAAGGATTTGACAGCGATGTCTAGGCTAAAAGAAGCTGCGGAAAAGGCAAAAATCGAATTATCTGGGACTCAGCAAACTCAAATCAATCTACCATTCATCACAATGGTTGATGGTCAACCAGAGCATTTGGATATTACCCTTACCAGGGCTAAATTCGAGAGTTTGATTGCTAAACTGATCGAGAACACAATGAAGCCTACTAGGCAAGCAATGAAGGATTCTGGCGTCAAGAAAGGCGATGTTGACAAGGTGATTCTAGTCGGTGGCTCAACCAGAGTCCCAGCTGTCCAAGAAGCTGTAGAAAAAGAAGCGGGTAAAGCACCTTACAAGGGAATTAATCCAGATGAAGCCGTTGCTATGGGTGCGGCTTTACAAGCTGGAATCATTTCTGGTGATGAAGGAGTATCTGACATATTGCTGCTCGATGTTACTCCGCTAACTTTGGGTATTGAAACTCTTGGCGGTGTTATGACGACAATGATTGAAAGAAATACCACGATTCCTGCTAGAAGGTCTGAGATATACTCTACGGCGACTGATAATCAACCAGCGGTAACAATACACGTTCTTCAGGGTGAAAGAGACTTTGCTAAAGATAATGTAACTCTAGGTGAATTCACTTTGATGGGAATACCAGCCGCCCCCCGTGGCGTACCTCAAATTGAAGTTACCTTCGATATTGATGCTAATGGAATTGTTAATGTCAGCGCCAAAGATATGGGTACCGGAAAAGAGCAATCGGTTAAGATTGAGGCTCAGACTTCTCTATCAGAAGATGAAATACAATCTAAGATTGAGGAAGCCGAAAATTTTGCTGAAGAAGACAAGCAAAGAAAAGCCAAGGTAGAATTGCGAAATATGGCTGATCAAGTTCTATACCAAACAAGGAGAACCATCGACGAGGCTGGAGATAAGCTTGAGGAAGATGATGTTGTACCAGTTAAATCACATCTAGACGAGCTAGAAAAGTTGGTTCAAGATGACGATGGAAAGCCTTTGGAAATAGATGATGTTGATGATGCGGCAATTCAAGCCAAAGTTAAGGAAATCGAAGAGGCTATGCATGCGGTATCGACGAAATTGTATGAGGCTGCATCTGCAGAAATGTCTGAACAAGACGGGTCTTCAGAAGATGGTGACATCAGTGTTGACGGTGATGATGTTGTCGATGCTGACTTTGAAGTCGTCGACGAAGATTGAGTCGCGCTTATTTCATAGAGGTGTGTGGCCCAACCATGAGCGAGGCGCCGATTCTAAGAGATACGGCACGTTCAAAGGGCCGCGATGCATTACAAAAAAACATTCAAGCGGCTCTTGCACTTGCTGAAGCAATTCGCTCAACTTTAGGACCAAAAGGATTGGATAAATTATTGATTGATGACGAAGGCCGGACCTTGGTAACTAATGATGGAGTCACTGTTTTAGAGACTGCCAAGGTTGAACATCCGGTTGCTAAAATGATGATTAGTGCGTCCTCTGCGCAAGACAGAGTCGCAAAAGACGGTACCACTAGTACAGTTATACTAGCGGCGGAAATGTTGCAAAATGCCTGGCAATTAATCCTCCAAGGCATTCATCCATCAACTATAGCCAGAGGTTTTAGAAAATCTGAACAGTTTGTTTTAAACAGTCTTGAAGAGATATCTCTACAAGCTAACGAGGATATGCAAAAAACGGTGGTAGAGACATCACTAGCTGGGAAGGGCCACAGTTCAATGCAAGAAACGATTGCCGATATTTCCCTTCGAGCGGTTAAGATGATTGTTGATGGCGAAAGCATCGACCCCACTAAAATAAAATTGATTTCACAAACAGGTGGACCGGTAGAAGAATCTAGTTTAGTTCAAGGTTTAATGTTACCAAAAAAGCGTATTGATTCTGAAATGCCAAAAGAGATTTCTGAAGGTAAAATCTTGCTAATCGACGGCGGACTAGAGAAGAGAGGTGTCAAAGGTGATTTGAAATTAAATGTCACAGACACAGGTGTTTTAGAATCCTTTAGGCAGCAAGAGCGGGTGTTGTTAAAATCACAAGTCGACAAGTTAGTCGAGTATGGAGTTGATGTATTGGCATGTAAAGAAGGCATCGATGATGATATTCGTGACTATCTTGTTAAAAATAATATTCAGGCCTTTCGGCGAGTGTCAAGAAATGATTTAAACATGCTTTCTAGGGCTTGTAGTGCAATACTAGTTAATTCAATAAGCACTAGTAGAGTTAATGACTTAGGTGAATTTAAATCAAGTAAAAATATCTCCCTAGATGGGAAAGATTTCTGGGTAGTAGAAGCCGTTGGTAAGGCTGCTACAATTATCGCTAAAGGTAGTACTGTTGACATCATTGGTGAAGTTGAGCGATGTTTCGATGACTCGCTTGGAGTGTCTGTACAATTAATTGAAGATGGTGAAATCGTCTGTGGTGGGGGAGCATCTTATGTCGCTCTTGCCCGCAAACTAAGGCGGTTTGCGGAAACTATGCCTGGAAGAGAGCAATTAGCAGTTGAGGCATATGCTGATGCGATAGAAGTTATTATTCGGGTTTTAGCGGAAAACGCCGGTATCGACCCTATTTCTTCGTTGATTGATGTTGTGGCCGAGCAAACTAATCTCCATTCAGATCATATTGGGATAAATTTGACAACAGGAAAGCCCGCTGATATGTTGGAATTGGGGGTTCTTGAACCAAAAGGCATCATTAAACAAGCCCTCATTGGTGCTACTGAAGTGTCAATATCGATTCTCCGTATCGATGATGTTTTGTGGGCCAAACAAGATATCGAAGCACCAGTCCCGCCTCAATCTGATATGTGAGGAAACCCATGTGGTGTCTATCATAACCGGACAGATGTTCAAATACTCGAAAAAATGAAGATGTCTTTATGGGCATTGATGATTCTATTTGTGTTGGTATTGATGATATTGCTATTCACTTCCCTAGATTGTATATGGATATGAAGGATTTTGCCGAACTTAGAGGACAGGATTATGCTAAATTGAATAAGGGTCTTGGACTCAAAGCGATGTCTATTCCAGACTTTCATGAAGATACGGCGACAATGGGTGCCAACGCAGTTATGAAACTCATCGATAGGAATGGTTTGAATCCGCGTAACATTGGGCGTATGTACCTTGGAACTGAATCTGCGCTAGACGGTGCAAAGCCAACTGCGACCTATATCGTAGATATGTTAACCCAAAGATATTCTGAAAGATATGGCGAGGACTGCTTTCGTAATTGCGATGTTGTCGATATGACGTTTGCTTGTATAGGGGCTGTGGATGCTATGCACACTACGTTAGATTGGGTTGCCAGGTCAAATAATGAAGATGAGAGATTGGGGATCGTGATATTTTCTGATAATGCAAAATATGCTCTTGAATCTGCGGGAGAATATACTCAAGGCGCTGGTGGTGGTGCTTTATTGATTAGAAGAAACCCCCGCTTGTTAGAAATTCCAGATTGTATTGGTGTCTCAACGACCCCTGTTCACGACTTTTTCAAGCCACGTAGAGAGGTTTCTGTTAAATCAATTATTTCCAATGTAATGACATTGGCACAAGAGGCTGGACAATCAATCAAGAAAGGGCTTGTTGAAAGGATGATTCGTCACCTACCTGCCTCGACGGTGAGGAAGTTAGGCATTTTTGCTCATGGTGAAGAAAAGGTCAGTGTGCACAGAGATGATCCAGTGTTTGACGGCCAATTTTCTAACAGATGTTATCAAAGTGCGGTCAGACAAGCCTTCCATAACTTTAGACAAAAGGCTGAACGTGCGGGTAGATACAATCCCGAAACTGATGAGCGATTCACTGAACAATGGAGTCGTATTATCATGCACCTTCCGTATGCATATCAAGCAAAAAGGATGTTTCCGGATGTATTTAGGCATGATAGAGAGGATACTGATTTTTGGAAGGATGTCGCAGAACACCTTGGACCAGCCCCAGAACCTCACAACTCAGATGACCCCATTATAATCGAAATTTGGGAGAAAGCTATGGATGGATATCGTAGGGCTATTTCTAAAACCCCGCAATATTTAGATTTCCACGCCAGTAGAATAGAAAAAGGTCAGCGCGCTAGTAGTTTGATTGGAAATCAATATACTGGATCTATTTTCCTAGCACTGATGTCGTCATTCGAATCTGACTTAGAAGAAAATGATAATCTAGACAATGAACTACTTGGTTTGTGTGGGTATGGATCTGGTGCAAAGGCAAAGGTGTTTGAAGGCAAGGTCTCACCAAGGTGGCGAGAAGTTGTCTCTAGATGGAGTTTGTTTGAGCGCCTAGCTGGAAGAGTTGCTATTGACCATGTCACCTACGAAAACCTGCACAAAGGTCTGCAGAGTGGTAGTGTAGTAGAACCTGAAGGGGAGTTTGCCCTAGTAGAAATTACCGAATCTGGGGTGCAAGAAGGTGCTCGGAGATACAAATGGATTGGCGCTTAAAAATCTAATACGACCTTTCCGCAGTCACCACTAATTGCTAAATCCATGGCCGAGTTAAACTCTTCATAAGGCATACGATGGGTAACCAATGTTTCAATATCAATTTTACCCGCACTAAGTAGTTCGTGCATTTTATCCCATGTTGACCACATCTTACGACCATTTATTCCTTTTAGGTGAAGGTATCTGAATACAATCTCATTCATTGGCACCTGGGTTGTTTCAGTACCATATACGGACAAGATATTGACATAACCGCCCATTCTTGTAGAGTGGATGGTATTTGTTAATGCGCTTGGAGCCCCTGAAAACTCGCATGAGTTGTCTACTCCTTTGCCGTTGGTGTGAGCCAAAATTGTCTCCACTATATCGTCGTCTTTACCAATAACTAGATCTGCTCCTAGCTTCTTTGCCAATTTCATTCTTGACTTGTTATCCCAATCGATGGCAATTATCTTCTTTGCGCCCATTGCTTTGGCAGCATTTACGGCAAATAGCCCGATTGGTCCAAGTCCGTGTATAGCAACTGTTGAGTCTTTCACCGGGCCCCCTGTTAGGGTGTGGATTGCGTTACCCAGTGGGTCTTGAATAGATGCTAGTTCAAGTGGAATATTATCTGGTACATGTCTAGCATTAATTGCTTGGACTGAGAAATATGGGGCAAAGGCTCCGTCTGAATGTACTCCAAATATCTCGCCGTTTTCACAAATATGGGCATTTCCTTCGGCGCATCTATCACAATTCCAACATGCAAGATGGCACTCTACTGCGATTTTATCACCTATTTTGTGAGTGTTAACATCCTTGCCTATTGCAACGACTGTTCCACATGTTTCATGGCCGGTTATAGTGCCAGTCGGGACGTTTTCTGCAGCCCAATGATCCCACTTCCAAATGTGGATGTCGGTGCCACATATTGATGTTGAATGTGTTTTCACTAACACCGCATCATCTGCGCAATTTGGTAAAGGTGTTTCAACGAGATTAAAACCCCCTTTTTCCGGCTTGGTTTTTTTCCAAGCCATCATTGTAGTTGGTAAATTCTCCATGTTGCTCACTTACCTGTCGGTGAAGGCACCCTTTGATAATTCTCTATAAAAGTTAACATAATTATGAGGAAATAATTTTCCGTTTCTCGGATATGTTGATTAAGGGGTCATCGGTGGTAAAAAACCCGTTGGTGTGTCATGAAGTACGTTGTTGTCAGCGGAGGAGTCCTTTCTGGACTTGGGAAAGGGGTCACTGCTAGCAGTATTGGGGTCTTGATGAAAAGTGCTGGCCTTAGAGTCACCTCAATAAAAATTGACCCTTACTTGAATAGTGATGCTGGAACTATGTCACCATTTGAACATGGTGAGGTTTTCGTTCTCGATGACGGTGGAGAAGTCGATCTTGACCTAGGGAACTATGAGCGATTTCTTGACATAAATTTAGGTAAGGATAACAATTTAACAACTGGTAAAGTTTACTCAAAAGTAATTGAAGCTGAAAGAAGAGGGGATTACCTTGGTAAAACAGTTCAAGTTATCCCCCACATAACGAATGAAATTCAAGACTGGATTGAGCGTGTTGCACACATTCCAGCCGATGGTAAGAAGGACGCCCCTGATGCTTGTATAATCGAGTTAGGAGGTACTGTGGGAGATATTGAATCAGCACCATATATCGAAGCGCTTAGGCAATTTCAGTTTCGCGTCGGGCGAAATAATGTTACCTTCGTTCACGTTTCTTTAGTCCCAGTAATGGGCCCTGTCGGTGAACAAAAAACCAAACCAACACAACACTCTGTTAAGGAATTGCGCGGTCTAGGAATCACCCCTGATATCCTAGTTTGTCGCTCGACAAAGCCGATGACAGAAGAGACGAAAGAAAAGTTGGCTGCATTCTGTCATGTTGCACCTGAAGCTGTTATGTCGACACACGATGTACCTAACATTTACCATGTTCCATTGATGTTAGAGAAGCAAGGATTGTGCAAGATTCTAGATATTGATTGTAGTGATTCAACTCTATTATCTGATTGGAAAACCATGGCCCATGATTTAGATTTACTTAGTGAAGATGTTTCCATTGCGATGGTGGGCAAATATACTGATCTGTCTGACGCATACTTATCAGTAATCAAAAGTTTACAGCATGCAGCAATGAAAGTCAAACGCCGGTTAACTATTAATTGGATTGAGGCAAGCCATTTAGAAACAAGTTGGAAGAAAGACAATTCTCAAGAACATGATGATGCTTGGAAATTATTACGAAACTCAAATGGAGTTTTAGTGCCAGGAGGATTTGGTGACAGAGGTATTGAAGGCAAGATTATAGCCGCTCAATATGCTCGGGAAAATAACATTCCATATCTCGGAATTTGCCTTGGGTTGCAAGTAGCGACCATTGAATTCTGCCGTAACGTGCTTGGTATTTCGGGGGCAAATTCAACAGAATTTGATGATAATCCTGAGTTCCCCGCGGTAATCTTCATGCCGGAGATTTCCAAAACTCATTTGGGTGGAACTATGAGGTTGGGTAGCAGACCAACAATATGGCAAATTGATGATTGTAAGATTAAGCGACTATACGGTGATGGTGAATCTGTTGATGAACGACATAGACACAGGTATGAAGTGAATCCGGACTTAATCCAACAAATAGAAGAGGCTGGTTTGATGTTTGTTGGCAAAGATGAAACCGGGCAGCGATGTGAAATTTTTGAATTGGCAGGTCATCCATATTATGTTGGAGTACAATATCATCCTGAGTTTAAATCAAGACCGGGAAGACCCAGCCCCCCGTTCCTTGGCTTGTTAATGGCTGCTGCTGATATGAAAATATAATCATACATCAGAGACTCTAATTACTCTAGTTGTCCTATACCCTTGTAACATTTTGACAAATTTGCGTTCTCTAAATTCTTGATCTAAATCGCTATCTCCAGTATCTATTCTTACATTAGATAACCCAGTCAATTTTGCCGGTGTTGCTACACCAAGCACTGAACTAATGCCGATTAGGCGAAGGACGGCTGGTGAAAGTTGAAGGTTGCCTCGGCCGATTAAGAATCCTTGACCACCCATTGGAGAAAGAAGGAGAATTTTGTTACCGGTGTGTTGCTGTAATATCTCTATTAGTTGCTCTTCATTTAGGTCTGCGTATATTTTATCATCATGTTGAATATCTATTCCTAATAGAGTTAATTCCTGATTAAGTAAATCGCCAATCATTCTAAGAGTTCCACCACTCCCCCAAACCACCATCAGATTAGAATCTGCTTCGATTAAATCAGCAATATGGGTGGCTAATCCTTCAATTATCTCCTCTTCAGAAGCACGTTCAACTTGTTGTTTGGACCCTTGCATGAATCTGGGACTGGCAGGAGTTAGTGCTTCACCATACATTCTAACTTTCCACTCCCCGGCTAGATAGATTTCTTCATCTAAATCCATGACTTCTGTTATTGATGACATTAAGTCTCCTATAGCAAAAGAAAACAAAACCTCTGCTGCCGCATTTGGGGTAGTAGCAAAACAGCCGGAATGCATTTTGACACCTCCTGGCACGCCTATTAATGGTATTTTTTTATCTCCAAGGGCGTTGACTATGTCACGAGTTGTGCCGTCTCCTCCTGCATACAATATCACATCGACATCATTGTCGATTAGTTGTTGAACTAAATCATTGGTGTTTAGAGCATTTGTCGAGTTTGGAGTTTTACCAATTGAATTGTAAGTGAGGCTTGCTAGCCAGTCTCCGCCCATTCTTCCCTCCCAAGTATATATTTCTGGATTTATATTAGCCCTATTTAGTGAAGAGTTGAGTAACTCATCAAACTTAACGATACATTGAGTCATTCTAGGCCCGGCTCTGTCTTGAGCTCCTGCTTCCCGTGCTTCAACAGCCCTTCCATCACTACCTTTGAATCCCAGCCTACCGCCTAGGCCAGCATCGGGGTTGACGACTATGCCGACTCGCATGTTACCGGGTTATCTTAGTACTTCATGAAGGTCTGTGTCATCATAGTAGACAAGGAAGCAAAGATTTCATTTGCTATACGGCCATATACACAATTATGGTGAAGAATGACGAAGTACCTGATTTGGATTCGGCGCTTGAGAAAAGTTTTGCAGAAATGAAAATCGGGGAGGAAAACTTTTCCAATCAGAAGGTTACTGATCAAGACCAAGAAAGTAGTACCCAAGATATCGCTTATGGGCAAAAGTATTCCTCGGAAAAACATTCTGGGAAAATTATTGTAAAGCCAGTTGTATGTAATAAAAAAATCATTGAACATGGAGTTGAAAGTGAAGACTTAGTAATTCAAGAAGATTTAGATGAAGTGGTTACCCCTAAACCCAGCACCGTCGTTGTTGATTCACCAACCTCCACAATTGGAGATGATTTTGCTGTTGAGTGGTAATTTCTTATTGATAATGATAATCATTATGTTTATCAGTCTCTTTTTGTTAGCGACTATATGGAAGGATACGGTAAGACCGGTAAAGACACAAAATGTCCCGTTATGCACGGTTCAATGACAAATACAGAATATGGAATGGCAAACCGAGACTGGTGGCCAAAACAGATTGATTTGTCTATTTTGCATCAGCATGACAAAAAATCTAATCCAATGGGTGAAGATTTTAATTATCGAAAAGAGTTTGAAAAATTGGATTATGCGGCTCTAAAGAAGGATTTGCACGACTTGATGACAGATAGTCAAGATTGGTGGCCTGCTGATTATGGGCACTATGGTGGATTTTTCATTCGTATGACCTGGCATGCAGCAGGAACTTACCGAACAGGCGACGGTCGTGGCGGTGGTGGCACAGGAGCACAACGTTTTGCTCCACTAAACAGCTGGCCAGATAACGGCAATTTAGACAAGGCAAGAAGACTCTTGTGGCCGATTAAAAAGAAGTACGGTAATTCGATTAGTTGGGCTGATTTACTTATTCTTACAGGAAATATTGCCATTGAATCAATGGGCGGACCTGTGTTTGGATTTGGCGGTGGAAGAGCTGATATTTGGCACCCAGAACAAGACATTTATTGGGGTGCTGAAGATGAGTGGCTTGGTGATAACCGATATGGAGATACTCGACAAGATTTGCAAAATCCATTGGCTGCGGTTCAAATGGGATTAATTTACGTTAATCCCCAAGGACCAAATGCAAACCCAGATCCTTTGCTAAGTGCTCAAGATATTAGAGAAACTTTTTCTCGAATGGCTATGAATGATGAGGAAACTGTAGCATTAACTGCTGGAGGTCACACATTTGGTAAGGCTCATGGCGCAAGTCTAGAAGACCACAAGGGGCCTGAACCAGAGGGTGCAGGATTAGAAGAACAAGGATTTGGTTGGACAAGCGACTACGGAAGTGGAGTAGGTAGTGATACAATTACTAGTGGAATTGAGGGTGCATGGACACCTAACCCCACACAATGGGACAATGCTTACTTTGGTATGTTATTCAAGTACGAAGATAGTTGGGTTTTGGAAAAGAGCCCTGCTGGAGCCCATCAATGGACACCAGAGAACCCTGATCAAGAGGATATGGCCCCTGATGCAGAGGATTCTAGCAAGAAGGTTCCCACTATGATGACTACTGCCGATATGGCAATGATTAGGGACCCAGAATACCGAAAGATATCAAAGATGTTCTATGAAAACCCTGATAAATTTGCAGACGCATTTTCTCGTGCGTGGTTCAAACTACTGCACAGAGATATGGGGCCAAAGGTTCGCTACCTTGGACCCGATGTTCCCAGTGAAGAATTGATTTGGCAAGACCCAGTGACTGCGGGTTCAACATCATACGATGTTAACGCGGTAAAAGAGGCCATTAAAGGAAGTGGACTTAGTGTTACTCAAATGGTTGAGACTGCATGGGCAAGCGCATCCACTTTTAGAGGATCAGACATGCGTGGTGGCGCCAATGGTGCAAGGATTAGACTCTCTCCACAGAAGGATTGGGAAGCAAATAAGCCTGAGCAGTTGTCTAGTGTTCTATCAACTCTTAGTGGGATATCTGAGACTCATGGTGCAAGTTTAGCTGACGTTATTGTTCTAGCCGGCAATGTTGGAGTCGAAATGGCAAGTGGAATGGAAGTTGTTTTCCATCCAGGCCGAGGGGATGCAACTGAAGAGCAGACTGATGGGGCATCTTTCTCCGTTATGGAGCCATTAGCAGATGGTTTTAGAAATTTCTTGAAGACTAATTATGCAGTTACTCCTGAAGAAATGATGTTGGATAAAGCCCAATTATTAGGCTTGACTGCTCCTGAAATGACTGCCCTAGTTGGTGGGTTGAGAACCTTAGGAGTAAGTTCTGATGACCGAGGATTGTTCTCTAGTGATAACAGTAATTTGTCTAATGACTTCTTCCCTACTCTACTAGATATGAGTGTAAAATGGAAACCTACTGGAAGTAACTCATACGATGGTATTGACCGAACATCTGGAGAAGTGCTACGCCGGGCCTCTAGAACCGACCTAGTGTTTGGTAGCAACTCGCAACTAAGAGCAATTGCCGAGGTATATGCTCAAGATGATAATGCTGAGAAATTCAAATCTGACTTCATCTCTGTTTGGACCAAGGTAATGAATGCCGATAGATTTGACTTAGCCTGATTTTTTCAAGGTTTGATTGATATGTCCCCACTAAGGAATAAGCGGGTTACTCGGCAAAAACAGCTAGTATATGACTGTGTAATTGATAGAAAAGACCATCCATCAGCAAATGAGGTATTCGTTGATTTGCAGAACACTGGTATCGGTCTTGCGACAGTTTATCGCCAGTTATCTGCGATGGTTGATGAGGGAATTCTAAAGTCGTTTGAGCATTCAGGTCAAATAAGATACGATCGCTTAGTCACTCAACACGCCCATTTTGTTTGCACGGTATGCGATAAAATATGGGATGTTGATTTGCCTGAAGATATTTTGTTGATGACTCCAAATGTTTCTGACATCGATGTAGAAGGCTTAGAATTGACTTGGAAAGGTATTTGTAAAGCATGCAAATAATCTTCAAAGGAAGTATTTGTTATGAAAACTGCAGTAATTACCGGGGCAAGTCGCGGTATTGGTTCAGAATTTGTCGTTAGATTATTGGATAAGGGATGGCGCGTATATGCTGGTTTTAGAAAAGAGATGCATCGGTTGGATTTGATTGAAGATGAAAACCTCATTGTTTGCCAATTAGATGTGACCGACAATGATTCTATTGAAAGGTTTACCCAGAGAGTAGAACATCATGTTGATTTATTGATTAATAATGCTGGCGTCCCTGATGGTCGCTGGCGTAATATCAAAGAAATAGATGATCAGTGGGCTCTTGAAGTCATAAATATCAACTCACTTGGACCGGTAAGGTTAGTGCGTTCATTGTACGAAAAAATGGGTGGGAATAGCCTATCTACTGTTGTCATGATTAGTAGTTTGATGGGCTCTATTGATGATTGTCATTCGGGACGATCTTATGCTTATCGTGCGTCAAAAACCGCATTAAATATGTTCACTGTTGCTATGAAAAAAGAAGCTTTTGAAGATAATATTTCATTCTTAATACTACACCCTGGTTGGGTAAAAACCAGAATGGGTGGAGAAAACGCGCCTGTTGAAATGAATACTAGTGTTGAGGGGATGATGAAATTAATTCAAGGACATAATCTAGAAGATTCAGGCAGATTTGTTCAGTATGATGGTGTTGATTTGCCTTGGTGAAGGAGGCTATACCGCAACTCACTTTAGTGATTAAATCAAAAGCAAAAGATGGTATTGAAACCATGGTTGAAGAAGATAATAATTTGATTCAAACACTTTCAATGTTGTGCTCTTTTTACACTGTTGATGATTTATGTTCATTTCTTTATTCTGATAAATTTCAATCAATGGATCATAAATTGTATGAGTTGGTTTTTGAAATGGGGCTTTATTCCGACCATCAAATAACCTTAGATATTATTCCACGGGGAAGTAAAATGTCTGTTTGTGATTCAAAAAACACAGTCTGTGATTCTCACCAATCGCTAAAAGTAGTTATTTCAGACTGGTTAGTTGAGGTAACTGGTTAGAAAAATAATGAGCAGCATGTGAGTGATCCGTCTGCAGCTCTTATTTCACTAAAGTCTAGTATAATTGTTTCCAAATTTAATTCCTTTAGTGTCGCAAGTACTGATGGATAGCCTTTAGCAACAATGACTTTGTTGTCTGGTAAACCAATTGTATTGCACCCATAGGTTTCTTCTTCGGGCATCCAAATTACTCGGGAGTTTTCCGGTAATTCGCCAAACGCATCTTTTGGTAAATATCCCTCTGGGGCGAGAATTATTTCATCAGTTGGAGTTGATGCTATACTAGTTAGGTGAAGTGCTTTATCTGGAATGTCAATTACTCTAAGTTCGTGTCCTAAGTGAGAAAGTAAATCTCTTAACTCCTCAATACCTAAATCATTAGTTCTAGTAGAGCGCCCAACAAAAAAGATATCCCCTAAACGAAGTATGTCGCCCCCATCCATTCTAGCATCGCCACTCATGCGGCAAATTTGTGCTCCACCCATTTGGCTGACTAAGAAATTAGCAATAGGTGGCTGTTCGGCGACTCTTGATGGATGTCCAGGGACTGGGAGTAAGACGTGCCCGTCAACAATTACGGCTTGGTCTTCAACAAATAAGCAATCTGGGTGTTTGTGATCTGCATCAAGCATAGTTACTGTTACTCCACATGATTCTAATGCTTCACGATATTGTTGGTGCTGCATACGTGCTAAATCGATATCTTGTGGCCCGCTACCGAAGAATTTAGCTAATGCTGATTTATATGAATTAGGAATGGCACGGACAAGAGCCCGGGGTTTCTGGTCCAAACGAACCGTTGCCATAATGAAATCCCGAAGTTGTCCCCTCTTAATGCTTAGCCCAATAATGGAAACTCGTTCCCATATAGTGAAAAATGCGCGTTTTTTACGGTTTTTCGGCTTCTTCGACCAGAGTCAATATGTCTTCTTTGACCAAATCAATAATCCAATCAAAGTCGCCCCACCAGATTCTTTGATTACCTTCATGATCAATCAATACAGTTCCAGTGGAATGGTCTATGTTGTAATCTGTTGCTGAAGGGTGGTGTCTTCCTGAGGTGTTGGTTTCGGACTGGTTTTCTTCGATTTTAAACCCGACACCAAAGTCACCCCATACCTTGTTCAACGTCTTCATCTCTTCAGAGTTTACATCAGTATTTGACACTGTTAAGTGGGTCCAATTCGATTTGGTTCGTGTTTTCCATTCATCCATTATCGTAGTATTATCGCGCCATGGGTCGACTGTTATAGTAATGAATTCGATTAATTCTTGTTGTGACTCATTTAGGCTTTCAGAAATATATCTCATATTGTAGGTTACTATCGGGCAAATATCGTAGCAGTTAGTGAATAAAAAGGCAATTACTGTTACCTTACCTGCTGTGTTATTTTTAAAATTGTAAGTCTCATTATCGCTTGTTAGTAAATTAAAGTCATCGGTTAATTTTACTGGGCTGACTAAATCGCCGTGAAACTTTGATTCGTATTCTTCACTAGACCCACCAAGGCAACCTGATGAAAACATCATTAGACAAACCAATAAAGCCAAGGATTTTTTCTGCATTTTTATCCCTCAGACAGTAGTCCCTAAATATGGTCTGTCGATGTCTAATTGCATCACATATAACCCAGTGGAAATACAAGAGGCATAAGTGATACCATTATGATGTTCTACAGCCCATAAAAAGGGCACCCAAGAGAACTCATAGAAATCTGATTCCAAAATTACTCCGTCATCGCCGTGAGGAAGATACCATGCTACTGTTGCTTCAGCGTAGGTACCAAATTTATCATCTGGATTGGTTGGAGAAACTAGTGTTTCAATGTCCAATACCCAAAGCCCTGCGTGATAGTGTGATATGTATAGACGTCCATCCCAACCACCACCGTGGCTTTGGTCAGTGTTCTCATCGGTTTCAAAATATGCGCTGTCAAGATTGTGTGGTGAAAATAATAGCCACTCATCTCCATCTGGATTGATTGGGCAGTCTGCGCCATAACAGTGATCTTCAGCCCAAGGAATTTCCCAGTCCCGAACAAGTTTTGGTTCAAATCTTAACTGACCGTCAATCATTGTGTAATCGGTTGTATCTAATAGGTAAATTATTCCAGTACCAACTGAAGTAGAAAGAACCTCGACTGCAGCAGTAGTCAAATGAACTGGTTCATCTGAGTAGCCAACGTGGGATAAATCTAACATTTCTGGATAAGGTTCAGCGTAGTGGATATAGGAAACTCTTCCACCGTTTTCATTACCAGTTGTTCCACTATCTGGTTGGCCGTCTTCATCCAAATCCAGGAAGTCCATCCACATACCTACTTCTTCAGCGCGCCAACGACATTGTACTGGGTTGCCAAAACCAGTCTTACATAGAGTGGCGTGAACAGTATATTCTTCTGGTGACTTCACTGGATGGGGTACATCTGTTACATCGGCAATTCTCAAACCTGCTTCCCAATAGCTTCCATAGATGAATGTGCGGCCGTATCTTGGATCGGTTTGATCTTCTCCTGGCCATAATTGAACAGTCATATCGTGAATGTAAATCCAGCCACCGCGAGTATGTTCCCAAGCGACTTCATATTCTCCAACTTTAATGATTGTATGACCTTGTCCAGAACCAGGAACACCGGGGAGGTTTCTGGCTGCTGAACCATCAAGATTCATGTGAGCAATAGTAACTCCACCACAAGCTTCGTCGATAGCATCATTACAAGCTTCATAATCAGGGTTAGCCACGAATAGATACCACTCTCCGTCAATCATGTGAGTGTATAGGTTATGTGGCCCGCTTGGATGGTCTACGTCATACCAAGAATCAATATACGTTGGATTTGTTTTATCGGTTACATCAATTAAAGTGACTGATACTTGGGCTGGGTCGCTCCATTCCCCAACATTTGGGTCTGCATAGCCTGGATCGATTAGTTGGTTTTGCTGAACAATATATTCCCTGCCATTATATTCAATATATTTGACATCCAGAACTTGGGTGTTTGGATCAACATATTTTCCAACAACTGTTGTGTTGTTGGGGTCTGTTACGTCAACAATATGCATGTCGTTCCAACCGGCTAAATAGGCATATGTTTGACCATCTGGAGTTGTAGCAACTTGCACTTCCGCATTACCGTTGGTAGTTAATGGATTGAAGTCTAGTTGCTCAATATTATCAGTGCCGACCATGTGTTGTGATGCATTAGCATGATCGTGTCCTTCGTTTTGGAACAATGGGTCTTCACTGTCAAAAATTATTGAATTTATCTGATTATTTGGGGCTTCTTCACCCGAAAAAACATACATTGCACTAGATACCATCAAGAGTACTAGAAAGAAGGTGAGTGCTAACTCCTTGCCCCGCATGTTAATGCCGATACTAATGCCCGTTTTGACTTTATGTGATGATGGTTTAGCCTAAAATAGCGGGGAATTGATATGCGGATAGTAGCGTTGTTAGTTGTAACTATGATGATGGTGCCTTGTTTAGCCGTTCAAGCACATACTCCAAACGTTATGATGAGTATTTTGAAAGAAGAGGGCCCTGTTCCAGAAGATGTTGTAGAAACAGCCAGCCTTGTCGAAGGTGATGGTATCAAGTTCAAAGTAGGTGATTCTACTAACAATACTAGTATGAGAGTTAGTATTGATATTGATGGTAATGGTATGTTTAATGACAGTATTGATTTTATTTCCCCTTGGATGGTTTTTGATTGCGTTTATGATGAAAATGGTACATTATTAGATGAAAATTGTTCGGAATCTGTAGTATTTTATTTCAATGGCACAAATGGGTCTGGAATATATGATTATCAATTAGAAAGAATGGTTAATAGCAGCCATACAAATGTTTGGATTAACACAATTTTTGTCGGAATGGATGACCATAGTGAGTCTGGATTACCAAGTGTTGGAGACTGTTTTGGTGCTGGTTGTGAAGAAGATATTACTCAGTCAACTGAAAACACAGATGAAGGATATGACAAATATATTCCACTGTTGATGGTTGTTTCTGCGATTGGATTACTTGGTGTCGCTATTAGTATGATTACTGAAGAAAAAGAAGAAGTGAAATCTAGTGAAGAAGAGTAACTTGATTATGCAGTAGAAGTATTAATTGACTAAGCCTTAATCCAAGACACATGCACGAATTAATCTACTTTGAATCACCTGGATATGCTGAGCCTACTAGACTTTGTTTGGAGTTGTCTGGACTACCATGGAAAAATACCACTGTTGAATGGGATGGTTACCAAGAATTGAAAAATAACGGTGAGTTGCCTTGGGGATACTTGCCAGTATTGAAAACTCCCAGTGGAACAATTGCCGAATCTGGGGCGTTAATGCGCTATGCTGCTTCAATAGCTGGACTAGAGCCTGAGGATCTTTACATGAGAGGAAAGGTTGATGAAATTATCGAGTTGATTAATGGGTGGAGGGTGTATTTTACCCCAACATTTTACATTGAAGATATTGAGGAAAAAGCTGCTGCGAGAAAGGCGTTGTTTGCTGAAGGTGGTAAAATTGATTTGGGATTAAGAGACTTAGAGTCGTTGATTAAGTCTTCAACTACGGGCTGGGTTGCCAACACCGAGAATATTAGTCTGGCAGATGTCAAGGCCTTTCTCAATATTTTCATGATGTTTTCTGGACAGTTTGATGGTATTGATGCTTCAATGATTCAGCCATATCCAGCACTCCTTGAATATCACAATCATGTTGCTAATGAACCTAGAATTAAATCATATTATGATAGAGATGATGAGTTACGCTGGGTATTCAAACCAGGGGCTTTCGATAATAATAATTGAATTTGTATGTACTAGCCTTCAATAATTGGGCACATTTCATCTTGGTCGCAATAAATTATCGAATTGGCCCATAAATATTTATTTCTAATTTTTTTCACTCGCTTATTCTTGCAATATATTTTAGTTGATACAACAATCATATTCTCAATTATATATTGTCCATGGTACTAGATAAATCAATTGATTGATTTGTTAGCAAATGACCGATGGGTTGAGAAATAGGATAGAATAGCGATGGTTATGTTGGGAAGGAGTTCGTCTCGGGCTGTGCTTCTTGTTTTGTTGATGTTTAGTGCCGCTTTCTCTGGTTGTTTTGGAGAAACCGAACAAAGTGGAATTAATTCAGATAAGGATGTAGTAGTTACTCCGCAAACGCTTTCTGGCGGTGTTTTTCAGCCAATGACAATAACTGCTAAAGCTGATTTATCTGTATTTGTCCCTTACTTGATTTTGAATGAAGACAATGGGTTTGTACAAAACTCTACAATAATAGATCTAAAATCTGATGAGTCAGTGCAATTGAATGTATTGGCGCCACCTAGAACCGATACTGCTGTTGTTTTACTCGGAGAATATGGTCGGGATGTTTGGCCTATACGTAACATTGATGAATCCTGGAAAACTTGGTTTGATAGAAGAGGTTATGATAGTAATGAAAACCCAAGTATTGAACGGATTCCTAGTGTCAATAACTCACTAGACACTATCGGTTACTCAAATATGTCATCTGATTCTGTTGCTGTAACTAAATTGTCAATTAAGCGTCAAATGGCCGCAGCATATAGTGAGTCTGATGGTGGTAGACATTCTATGGGAGTTGTTAACGGAAGAACTACTTTCAATTATCTCAGCCTATTGTCAGATGAAAGTGCCGACATTACAGATCTAGCTGATGGGGCTAATGGGTATCTTGATAGGTGGGCTGGTCAAGGTAATGCTGCATATGAAGACGCTGCTCAATATCTTATACAAACACTGGAAAGTTTTGGTTTGGAAGTAATAACTCAAAGATTTGTTTATGATTCCTTGATGACTGGTGCCCAAAATCCTGAAGCATACAATATCTGTGGATATCGTTTTGGTGAAGTAGATCCTGATAAATGGATGGTGTTTGGAGCACACTTCGATATTGCCCCACCTGTTAATGGTGGCATGCTTGACCCTCACATATTTGGTAGAACTTACGGAACTAGAGTTGGTGCTTATGACAACACTGCAGGAACTAGTATGGTATTGACAGTGGCAGAAGCTATGGCTGGATATAGTACAAGGAACACTATGGTATTCTGCCTTTGGTCTGGTGAAGAAGGTGGTAAGAGAGGTAGTGATTTCTGGACTGATTACTGGGTTAAGGAAGATAATCCTGATGTCGAGGTTACGAATTATGTTAACTTAGACATGGCTGGAGTTAACTGGCCTGGTGGCGGTGGTGCTCCTTGTGGCAACGGCCATGGTGGAGGAGATGGGAATTGTGACCCTGAGCCAGAAATAGACCCTGATGGTTATCCTAAAGATTCTGAAGTTTGGCCAATGCGTGTCTACATCGGACCAAGCCTGGACCATGATGTAATGAATCAACCAGGGATGGTTGGCCTAGCGATGTGGATTGGTTCTGATGCAATTGGTGTTGAAGAACAGGTTTCTCCATTAATTGGTGAGGGGTATGATGCTACTACGTGGAAGGTTGATGATTGGATGGCTAAAGACCGCCCTGAAATTATCGTCTATGAAGACACAACTGCTAGGTCAGACCATGCCACATTCCAAGATAATTTAGGTACTGTTACTATGGGTTTTGGTGGTCTTGTTGATGGATATTGGTGTTACCACCAAACCTGCGACACCGTAGATGAAATGATCGATTGGATGGATACGACTGGCAAGGATTACGGGGAAGAACAAACTGGAACTAGTAACTTGGTTGATGCTCTTGACACAATTACTTGGTGGGCAACTTATTCATTCTTCCATCTTGACGAACAACCAATTAGAAATTCATATCTTTGAATAGGCTTTCTATGCTTTGGTAAAATGGTGTTTTTTTTATTAATATTTATTGTGGGTGATGAATTACCCGATATGAATATATTAAAATATATAATCAACTGTGTTTTGTAAAAGTGCTGTAGGAGACCAAAAACCAAGAAACATACTTAGGACTGGAACTAAGAATATAAAGAATACACCATAGAATACTTGTTCATTCCAATCTTTTACCTTAGCACCATCTAAAGGGCCCCATGGAATCATATTGAATAGTCCCAGAATTAGATTAGCTGAAAGCCACCAAACACCTGCATCGACCAACATTGATTGCCAAATTATTGAGTTTCCATCAACATATGCTCTACTTCCATTTTCTAGCATTGGAATGTTTGTTAGATCAAAAGACCCAGTAATGCCTAGAATAAGTACCCACATTGGTATTCCTATTATGAATAAAGAGAGGTTTGTTAAAGGGCCGGCAACTGCAATATAGCCGTTATATCGCCTTTTTAGCAATCCGGAAACCATAACAGCGCCAGGAGCCATAAACAAAAAACCAAGGAAAAAGGACAACATTATGCCAAATCTCAACCCTTTGGGGTCTGCTCTAAATTCTGCCCAACAACCATATTTTTTAGCGACTAATTTGTGACCAATCTCGTGCAAAATAAAAGCTGGGCCAACAGCAAAAAGCATTACTGGCATGGCTAATAGTAAAGTGATAATCCAAGTATTAATGCCTAGTGTTGAAATTCCACCTAACCCTCTTACAGCCATGAAACCAAGTGCTAATGTAAATGCTGCAGTTGCTAATAGTAAGTGTTGTTTTTCTATGTCGCTGAATTCCCAGATTTTTTTATTACCCGTTGGTTGGGGAGTGGTTTTCTTACCAGTAAACATATTTTGTAAATCATCAATAGTAAACATTGAGTTGCCTTTTGAAGATTCAGAAGAATGAATTCTACGTATTTTAGGTTGTGGAAATGGGTCTGTATCGACGATGTCGGCTCTTGGGTCGCGACTCGCCATGGATAATTGAAATGCTCTAGTTTATTGAATCCTGTTACATAATGATTTGATAGAATTGGTTCAAGAGTTTATTGATAGAATTAAAAATAAGGTATGTTTTAGGTTTGATTGATAGCGATTGTATGGTTACTTGTAATCCTCTAAAAAATTTTTGAATATGGTTTGATTTGATATGAGAAATGAGACCAGTGATGCTATCAGTGATATCTTATTCATGAATAGTCTGGGTTTTTCTGAAGAAAATATTGCTAAACTAAAACATATGTCAGTAATTGATGTAAAAGATATTATTAACTCTAATAAGGTTAGTTTTTCGAATAAAAAAAAGCAAAATACGATTCAAGATTTGGGTAATCAGAATAAGTGGAAAGATTCACCCCCTTCACCAATTGAAGCACAAGATATTGGCCAAGAAACTTGGAAAGATGGTGAGATAAACCAACAAGAATATTATGAAACAATGACAAAACCTAGTAAGGAAATTACTAGAGTAGATCGTTCCGATAGAATAGGTGAAGATTTTGATTTAGAATTAAAACTAAACAATGTTGATAATGAAGATGTGGTAAAGAAAATCAATTCTAGAGAAGAATGGAAAGAAATGATGGAAGAGTTAGATGGTTTTTTAGATGATTCTTGAATCTGGTTCTAGAATATTATTAGATGGGGATAATTCATAAGTTATTCTTTGTGTCCCTTTACCTTTTGATTTTTTACCAATTATATTTACTGAGCCAATTTCGACTAAATTTGACACATGAGTGCCGGCACAAGGACATAAATCAACATAATCGCCTATTTTTACAACTCTAAGATCTCTAACTGATTTAGGTAGTAAATTCATATTTGTTCTATCTGGTGGCATGATTGAATTTATTTCATCTCGTGTCATAATACCATCATCGACTATGATAGATTGTTCGGTTAATTCGTTTGCTCTATCAGATAGCATGTTTAACATTTCTTCAGTAAATGATATTGGGTTAAAATCAATTCTTGAATGGGTTGCGTGTATTTGATTTCCAACCGTCCTAGCGCCATTAAAAATCTCATAAGCAAGTCCAGACATTACGTGTTGGGCTGTATGCATTTTCATATGACTATAACGCCTCTCCCAATCTATGGAGCCGATTATTTCGTCGCCAACTGAAAATTGGTGGTTTGTTTCTACGTGGTGTTCAATAGAATCTCGACCTCTTACTTCTGTTACAGCTATCTTTCCATTATCACCTTCAAGGTAACCCAAATCCCAATTTTGACCTCCCCCAATTGGATAAAATAACGACCTATCGAGGATTATTTTGTTGTCTTCTATATTGACTATTTTACCGTTAAATGTTGTTTTATATGCGGCTTGGATGTCTTTTAGATATAGTTTTTCGGTTGTCATTGAATCACCATTGTATTGATTATTTGTTGAGCTTTTTTGTAATAGTCATCAACCAACATTATTTTTGAATCGTAATATGCATTAAGATTTTTTGATTCTATCCAGCCTTGTTTAGGGGTTTCTTTTTCTCCTAATTCATACCATACTTCAGCCAGTCCATCACTTCTTTCAATAATTAATTTTGATTCGTGTAGGTTGGCAAGGTTATTTCTAAGACAAGTACCAACAAAAAACTGTTTTGTCGGTATTTCTGGCTTAATAATTTGATCTAAACTAATGTCAATAGTATGTATTTGTCCTTTTGGTCCTGGAAGTAATGTTTCTGAGAAATCAATTAATTTATCAGTATAGAAAATTTTTACATTAGACTCACTGCCTTTAAGTTGTAATTTTAATCGGTTTTTATTAGGTGTTATCGATTCTATTCTAGTTCTGTGGATAATGTCTACTTTACTTTTAGCTAATTTATGTGATAGTAGTTTCACAAACCATTCAGTTCTAAAATTTATTTTATTACCGTTGTCAAATATGTATAAGTTTGATAATTCTTCTGAATCTAGAATTTTAGATAGGTTTTGGTTTTGGTGAATAATACCGGGAAAGTTTGCTGGAAATCCAATTTCAGCATTTATTTCAATAATTGTTACGCTATGTTTGGAAGATAATATATCGGCACAAAAAAGTCCTATTAGACCCCCACCAGTAATTGTTATCGATGACATCAAAAATCAGTTCTCCACGATATCCAAGGCAAATACTGGACAAGATGGAATACATAACTCACAATGGGTACACTTCTCTTCATTGACTACAATCATTCTATCAACCAGATCCAATACATTTACTGGACACAATGCTATACAAGCTCCACAACCAAAACATTTGTCTTCATCAACTTCGAAGACATAGCCAGGAACTCTTCCCATAATATGATGCAGTAGGGTAGAACTTTTGGAACTTATGTGTATTACAAAGGAAACTGGTTACTTTGAAAAGTGGGTTATTTCCTTCATGAGAAGTTAAATTGCAAATTAATAGATAAAATGTAAACACTACAACATACCCCATTATTTCCACTCCAAGTTATTTGTTTGAGATAATTAGTGAAAAACATAAAAAAAACCATAATTAGTGAAACGTCATTGTTAGTATGTTAGAAATAGTCTATAGTATAATTGAATAAAACTCAGATTACTTCTTATCTATTAGAGAATAATTCTTCCACAGGAAATAATGGGGTGTGAGGTGAAATATACAACAACTAAATCTTCGATGACTTTTTGGGCAATATGATACCATGGTATTCTACAACCCGGGCAGGACAACTGGTTATCCTGATGAACCGGTTGAGAAAGGTTTCAGATATCATTACTTAGGCGGTGGTAATGAAGTAGGTAACGTTGGAGTTGTTCTTGAAGATAACACTCAAAATAGGTTATTACTAGACTATGGTATTGCTCCAACTAGGCCACCTAAATATCCCAAAGAAGCCCCGTTTGTCAAAGACGCTATAATCACACATTCTCACGTAGATCATTTAGGAATGGCACCATGGTTGCCAGCTAATTATAATACAAACCTACACGGAACTCAATTAACTGCAGATATATCTAGGATGATGTGGAATGATTGCTATAAAATTAGTAGCATAGAAAAATATCCACTGCCTTGGGACAAAAGGGATATAGATACCGCGATGAATTCATGGATTACTCATGAATTTAATGAACCTTGGAAACAAGATAATTGGGATTTAGAACTACACAATGCTGGACATATACCAGGAGCAGCTATGTTAAAATTAAAATCAGAAGAAAAAGATATTTTGTTTACTGGAGACTTTGATACTAGAAATTCACCGTTAACCAGTGGAGCAAAACCACAAAATGTAGATTTACTATTTATTGAAGGAACCTATGCCGGTAAAAATCATGCAAATCAAGAACAAGAGATTGCAAGGTTCATTGAAAACGTCATACGTGTAACAGATAATGGTGGTACTGTATTAATTCCAGCTTTTGCTAACGGTAGAACCCAAGATATGCTAATTAGATTATATCAACACTGCCCAGAACTAGATGTCCATATCGATGGGATGGGGAAAAGGATTGCTAAATTACAACTAGAAAATAGTAGATTTATCAGAGATCCAAAGCTTCTCAACGATGCATGGAACTGGTCTAGAAGAGTATCAAGTAAATCGGATCGTAAAAAAGCCTTAGATTCAGACGTCATAATTTCAACATCCGGAATGCTGCAAGGTGGCCCGGCAATATGGTACCTAAACAGACTCAGACATCAAAAAGAAAATGAAATATTTTTTACCGGTTATCAAGCTGAAGATACCGGTGGTAGAAAGTTACAAACCAAATCAAAAATAGACATCTTCGGGAAAGAAACCGATATTTCACTTAACTTTGAAAAATTTTCTTTCTCAACTCACGCTGGGCACAAAGAAATAACGGATTTTATTTATGCATGTGATCCAAGCGATGTAGTGATATATCATTCAGACCCAAATAATGCTAGACCGCATCTAGTCAAGGAATTGGAGCAGAACGGAATTACCACCCACTCTCCAGAAAATGGGCAATCTTACATTATAGAATAAAATCATATTTTAGTAATATTATCAATCCTTGTTCTATAATATAAGAAAACAAGAATAACCAGTCCTAAGATTGACAAAACATTAAAATTAATTTTCGAATTATTTTCACTAACAACATCATCAGTTTTAGTTTCTAGACCGTCCTCTGAAGATAAATTATCTTGTTCTACATCAAGAACTGTAATCTCACCAAGCATACCAAGATTTCTATGTGGTTCACAATAAAATTCGTAAACCCCAGACTGATTATAATCGAAAGTAAATGTATAGTCAACATCCCTCATTGCGTCCCCGGAATTAAACAAATCATCCATCTCTATTGCATTGTGTGGTAATAACTGCCCACTCCATAAAAATCGAACACTATCTCCTTCATTTATAGTCAAAGTTTCAGGTACAAACCTAATGTTTGATCCAAAACCATCAACCGTTACAGTGTGTTCTTCACCCTCATCTTGGAATAAACCAATATCTCCTGATATGGTTATCGCAAAAACAAGCAAGACGACAAATCTTCTTACCATAAACGGGAATCAATTGATTTACTTTATCAAATGATGTAATTATTCTAATACCCAATTTTCCGAAGTGATTGAATATGAATACCCCTACCGGTAGTTGATTGGAATGGCTACAAAAAGACCAAGAAACCCGAAAGGAGATGGCAAAGCCCCACGTCCAAGAAAAAAGAAACGTAAAATGCGTTTATCTCTTAGACAAAATAAAATCACAAAATCTGATAACTACACCGACTCTGTAGGCTGGTCACAAAATAATACAGGTAGAGTTTTAGAAGATGCACCCAAACCAACAGGCCCAGAAATAATTATCGTTCAATGCGAAATGTGTGGTAGTAGATTAAAAATCCCCAAACCTAAAAAACACCGTTATACAGTAACATGTTCTTACTCTGAATGCGGCCACATAATGAACTTTGATTGAGGATTTAATATGCTCAAAGCCTTATTTTGGCGGATAAATTTCTTTCTAAAGAATAGAAAATCAGCCAAAATTAACCGCCAATTAGGTAACGGAGTAAAATCTGTAATAATCGATAGTAAAAACGGAGTTTTAGCAGTTGACCCAAGAGATCTTGAGGTTGGATTTAAACTTCGGAATTATGGGAGTTATGGTTTGGAGGAAATAACTAGAATAAACAAACTAATCAGTACTAAATCAAATGTCTTGGTATTAGGAGCACATATAGGTTCACTAGTAATTCCTATTGCTAATAATTGTAACAAAGTAGTTGCTATTGAAGCCAACCCTAACAACTACAATCTACTAAAAACCAATTTACACCTTAACAAATCAGAAAATGTAACAGCACACAACATCGCTGCTAGCTCTAAAAAAGAAATAATAAAATTTCAAATGAATGTAGTTAATTCTGGTGGTAGCAAACGTCTTCCAAAAAACAACGAATACATGTACCGATATGATAATCCAGAGGTAATTGAAGTTCAAGCCCACTCCCTAGATGATTATCTAGATGACAATAATTTTGATTTGGTCTTAATTGATATTGAAGGGTCAGAATACTTTGCTATGCAAGGTATGGAAAATATATTATCAAACTGTAACACATTAATTGTTGAATTTTTACCCCACCATCTAAAGAATGTTGCCGATGTATCTGTAGAACAATTCTTATCACTAATTCCGAAACATTTCACCAAACTAACTATTCCAAGCAAAAATGAAACCCACCCAGTCGACATTGGTAGTGTTTTGCTTAAGCAAATGTACAACGATAAAGAAGGCGATGACGGAATAATATTTACTAAATAAAAACAACATTTTGATAGTTGTTAAAATATAGTTGTCACATTTACCCGATGACATGAGCGACATCAAGCCGAGCCTGCTTGTCGCTAAAGGCAACATCAACCGTATGGGTGGTGCAGAAAGAGATCTCATCAGGTGTTTGCCACATTTACAGCAATGGTATGATGTAAGTGTTGCAACATTAAACCCATCAACAAAATTATCAAAAATTTGTCAGGAAAACAACATCAAAATTTTTTCACCACCAGAACCATGGAGTCCACCCAATTCACCATTTTCACAAATTTTTGACGGTGTTCATAAATCTTCGAGACAACATTGGAAGATGTGTGAAGGCTTGATTGAAGCAATTGGTAATTTTGATTATTTTCATATTGTTAGTGGGGATGGATACCTTGCGATAATGGAAATGATTCCCAAAAACAAAACAGCACACCTATATCTCCACGAGCCCCACAGAGGGTATCACGAAGATTCACTACACCGAAAACTAAACGGGAAACTAAAACGTCCATCTATGATTACTAACATAATCCTCTCTAAAGGCAGGAAAAACGATCGATCAATAGTTCGAAAATTTGCTAGCAACACATCATTTTTTGTTAGTGGCAATTCTTCTTACTCTGCTCAACGTTCAAGAGAGGTTTATGATATAGAATGTGAGGTACTACATCCATGTGTAGACCAGGAGGAATACTCTAGTGAAGTTGGTAATACAATCAACCCAATAAAACAATCAACACAAGCTGAGTATGTTGTTACGATTGGTACAGCTAACTGGGCTAAAGCAACTATGGAAACCATATCAATGCTTTCTGGAACTGGAATATCTCTAGCCCATGTTGGTGGCGGCACTAATGTAGAAAAAACCCAATTACAAGTTCATGCAAAAAACAAATCAGTAGAATTATGGATTGCTCCAAGACTTTCTTCTAATGAATTAGCTAAATTGATGGCTGATGCACTCGCTATAGTTAGCATGGCTCATAAAGAACCATTTGGGCTAACTCCAATAGAGGCATTTTCAATCGGCACCCCGGCAATTTTTGTTGATGAGGGGGGCTTTAGAGATACAATAGTTGATGGTAAGTGTGGTAGACTAATTCCTAGAGATAGTACTAGAGAATGGCATGCAGCATTAGACCAAGCACGTGAACCAGAAAACCGGAAGAATTGGTCTGATTTTGGGCGTAGTAGGATATCAGAACTAAAATTATCACCAAATGAACAAGCAGAAAAGATTCACCAGATACTACAAAGTTAAGCAGGCGGCACTGGTGGTAATTGTCCATTAGACAATGCTTCCTTAACCACTTTAACATCACTATCAACCATTATGTTGACAAGTTGCTCAAAACTTGTTGTAGGTGTCCAACCTAATTTTTCCGCAGCCAGAGAACAATCACCTATCAATAAATCAACTTCTGCTGGCCTGAAAAACTTAGGATTGGTCTTAACTCTAGTAATTCCGTCTTGGTCCGATGCAATAGTATCAACTCCTTCACCAGTCCAAGTCAATGTCATACCAACCCGTTTGAATGCTAAACCTATCATATCTTGAACGCTATTTGTTTCACCAGTCGCTATCACAAAATCCTCTGGTTCATCTTGTTGCAACATACGCCACTGCATTTCTACATAATCACCAGCAAAACCCCAGTCACGTTTTGCTTTAACATTACCAATTGATAAAAACTCATCCAAACCCTCCGCAATTCTTGCTACAGTCATCGTTACTTTTCGAGTAACAAATTCTAAGCCACGGCGCGGGCTTTCATGGTTAAATAGAATTCCAGTGCAGGCAAATAAGCCATATGATTCACGATAATTTCGAGTAATATCATAAGCAAATACTTTGGCACATCCATAAGGGCTTCTTGGGTAGAAGGGAGTTAATTCAGTTTGTGGAATTTCCCTTACATCGCCAAATTGTTCAGATGACCCTGCCTGATAAAATTTACAATCCGGTTTTACTAATTTAATCGCTTCTAGGCAACGTAGTGCACCAAGACCTGTGACATCAGCAGTCATAGTTGGCGATCTCCAGGATTCCGGCACAAATGATTGTGCACCTAGATTATAAAATTCATCAGGTTGAATCTCCTTTACTGCATTGTCGATACTTGACTGGTCTGTTAGATCACCATTAACTAAGTGAAAACATTCATTTTCCATTAAATGATTAATCAAATTACGTCCCTGAGTAGGCTGACTAGTTCGTCTAACCAGTCCAAAGACATTGTAACCCTTTGCCAATAACAATTCTGCTAGGTATGAACCATCTTGTCCAGTAATACCGGTAATGATAGCAGTCTTACCTTCGGCCATGTTTCTTCCAACTAGAGTGCCCATTTGAATACACTTGTTTAACCAACAATATATTAACAATTATTAAAACAACTCAATAATACGTTTTGTAGCTGCAACAATAAGGACTACTGCTAATAATTTCCTAACTAATGAGTTTGATGCGTTCTTAGCACCAAAATAGGATCCAACATAAGCACCTATACTGATAGTTATCAAAAACATCCCAAGTAATGATAAATCCAAATCAAGATTACCCGAAATAGCAGTACCAATTAGTCCTGAAATCGAATTAACGACAATAAACAATGCTGCAGTTGCAGCAGCAGTTTTGACATTAGCCCACCCTTTTAACAACAAGATAGGTGATAAAAAAATCCCCCCACCAACTCCAATTAACCCGCTAAAAAGACCAATACCACCACCCCATAGATATGGTTCAACAGTACTTGGTAGTGGATTATTACTGATTTTTTGAGAACTAAAGTTAATGACTTTGTAAGATGCCCAAACCAAGGTTATTGAAAGTAACAAATCATAAAGATTCCCATCGATGGCTAACATACCACCAATCAAAGCCATCGGAATACTTGCCAATATGAACGGAATAGTTAACTTTATTTTGTGATGGCCACTTCTATTATAGTGAAAAAATGCGATCGAAGCAACTACGACATTCATTACCCAAACATGCTGTTTTAACCAAACTGAACTCATTACACCGTAACTAGATAATGACAGTAATGCTAGATATCCAGAAGCACCACCATGGCCAACACTTGAGTACAACGCGGAGACAATTAACAACCCCCCTAACAAGAAATATAACTCGTACTGCAATTTTACCCCCAAATCATTCCATAATATCAAAGTAAATTTTGTTTTGGGGTAACTATGGCCAAACCATATCCTTACTTTGTCTCCTTGGATGAAGCAAGGAATATTTGCCAAAATAATAAAATCTCTTTGTCCACAGAAGAAGTATCTATTGACGATTCTCTTAACAGAATAATCGCTAGCAACGTCGTGGCAAAAGTCAACGATCCACCATTTGATAATTCAGCCATGGACGGCTTTGCGGTTATTTTTTCAGAAACTACATCAGAACCAGTAGAACTATCGATAATTGGCGTAGCAAATGCTGGAAGTAACGATTTACCAAAACTATCATCTGGTCAAGCCATGAAAATAATGACTGGGGCACCAATACCAGAAGGCGCAGACTCAATAATTCCTATTGAGAAGTGTGTAATAAATGGAGAAAAGGTAATTCTAAATGAACAATCAAAACCACATTTTATCAGAAAGCAGGGAGAAAACTTCACCAAAAATTCGGTATTATTTGAACCGGGGGAAATTCTAACCCCTGAGAAAATATCACTTTGTGCGGCAGCAGGGGTAAATAAATTAACAGTTTATCAAAAATTAAAAATCGCTGTAATACCTACTGGGGATGAATTAAAATCGCTTAACGAAGATTTAGATTATGGTGAAATTTACGAATCTAACTCCTACGGGTTATGTGCATTAATAACTTCTTTAGGACATGAAGCAACGCGTTTTCCGACAGTAGTTGATAATTTAGAAACACTGCGGGAAACCCTAGACATCGCTGCTCAAGATCACGACTTGATAATAACTTCAGGAGGGGTATCTATGGGAGATCGAGATTTTGTTAGAATCATTATGCAAAGCGAAGGCGAGATTAATTTTTGGCGAGTAAAAATGCGCCCAGGCTCACCACCAATATTTGGTCGTTGGGCAAATACTCCAATATTTGGATTACCAGGCAATCCTGTTAGTAGCCACGTGGTGTTTCGTGTACTAGTAATGGATTGGTTAATGTCCTCGACAGATTCAAAAAACCCAAGAAACCAAATAATTCAAGCAACCCTAGACAACGACATCAAAGTCGTTGATGGGTTTACTACTTTTAGAAGAGTAGAATTATTTCATAACCAAGGCAACACAATCGCTCGCCTAAAAGGCCATCAAGGTTCAGGCAATATTGCTGGAATAGCTATGAGTGATGGGTTGACAATACTTGGGCCAAAAGACAACGGTAAGCAAGGTGAAAGTTGCCAAATAATGTTATTGTAGGGGGTGTAGATTAATGGAGAAACAAATCACCAAACCAATCATTTTGTTGGAATTCTTAAAGCTACAATTCCCCCAAACAACCAACAATAAATTAAGGAAAATGTTGTCAGAAGGCCGGGTAAAAATCAACGGCATTGTGGTATTCCAAGCAAAATTGCCGCTTTCAGTAAATGATAAATTCCAATTATTAGGTAGGAATAGCAAGAAGCCACAAACCGAAAACCCCCTCAAAGAACTAAGAAAATCTTCTATTGAAATAATTTACGAGGACGACGATATTCTAGTTGTTGAAAAGCCAGCAAAATTACTTTCAGTAGCTACAGATAAACTTGAGATAAAAACTCTACACGGGAAATGTGTCGACTATCTACAACAACAAGATAACAAATCTTGGTGCTACATTGTCCATCGGCTGGATAAAGAAACCTCGGGGATTATGTTGTTGTCAAAAAACAAACAATCCAAAGAATATCTTCAGGAACAATTTGCCCAACGTCAAGTTTACCGGATTTATCATGCTATGGTAGAGGGTCAACCACTTGAAAAGTCTGGCACTGTAGAACATTACCTCATGGAAGACAAACACCTCAATATCAGGTTGGTTAACTCTAAACACAAAGAAGCAAAACTCGCCATAACACATTGGGAAGTAGTCCAGCAAAACGATGAAGCATCGTTAATTAGAGTAATGATTGAAACCGGTCGCCGACACCAAATTAGAATGGCTATGAAAGAACTTGGCTGCCCGATAATTGGCGATAAATTACACGAGGCAGAATCCAATCCATTTGGGCGTATATGTTTACATGCAACATCGCTAGAATTCCTTCACCCTGCGACAGATGAGCCGGTTAGATTTGAATCACAGCCACCATTTGCCAAAATATGAGTAAAACCATCAATTCAAATAGAGGACTTCTTGAACTCTCGACATCCAATCGTGGTTATGGTGTTATTATGAGTGATAATCAAGATTGGATTACCGTTCGAGGAGCAAGAACTCACAATCTAAAAAATGTTGACGTTAAGCTACCAAGAGGTAAGTTTGTTGTAGTTTCTGGCGTATCTGGTTCGGGCAAGTCTAGCCTTGCCTTCGATACATTATATGCAGAGGGCCAAAGGAGATACGTAGAGAGTCTTTCTTCATATGCAAGACAATTCATTGGTCAGATGAAAAAAGCTGACTGTGACGGTATAGAAGGGTTGTCGCCGGCAATATCTATCGATCAAAAACAAGGTAGCCACAACCCAAGGTCAACAGTTGCCACAGTAACAGAAATTCAAGATTATCTAAGGCTGCTGTGGGCAAGAATAGGAAAACCACACTGTCCAACATGTGGCCGGGAAGTCGCTAGAAGAACAGTTCAAGAAATAGTCGATGACATATTTTGGAACCTCGAAGAACACACAATTTCCGTTTGGTCGCCAGTAATCCGGGCTAGAAAGGGTACACATCAAGATTTATTCAGACAATTAGTCGAACAAGGTTTCCTCAATGGCAGGGTCAACGGCCATGATGCTGAATTCGAATCACCACCAGTATTAGACAAAAATTTCCGCCATGATATTGACGTCAGAATTGACCGCTTTGTTTGTCGAAGAAAATCCCACCAACGATTAACAGAAGCGGTAGAATCAGCAATCCGCTTAGGTGGTGGCACTATTGCTATTGAAAGTTTGAAGGGTCCCTCAGAAAATCTAGAATTACCGAAAGGCAGCAGGTCTAGGATTAATCAAGTTGGAGAAACAATTGCTTGGTCCGAGGATTTCGCTTGTCCAGATCACGGAGCCTTCATGCCAGAACTATCACCCCGGGTATTTTCATTTAATTCTCCACTAGGTGCGTGTAGTAGTTGTCAAGGTTTAGGCGTTCAAAGACAATTTAATACCGAACTGATAATAGATTATGAGATGTCGATAAGTAATGGATGTGTTAGACCTTGGAAACGTTCTATGTCACCATCATGGTACCGCCGTTTACTCGAGCAAGTAGCCGATTATTACAGCATCCCATCGCATGTCCCATTCAAATTATTATCAGATGATGAGCAAGATATTTTGTTACATGGGTCGGGCTCAACGGTGATTAATTTCCACTTTGAATCTGATAATGGCTCAGTATACAAGATGAACCGACCGTGGGAAGGAATAATTCCTAGATTGGAGAAAACCTACACTGAAACCTCTTCTGATAGAACTAGAAATCGTTTGATTAGCTGCATGACCGACCTTCCATGTTCAGAATGTAATGGTGAGAAACTCAATGCAGCTGCCCGTTATGTTACCGTAGGAGGTATACGCCTTCCAGAAGTTTCCTCTTGTTCTATTCATGAAAGTTTAGAATTAGTAAGAGCGTGGCGCCCTGAGCATGAAAGCGGCCCCCCGGAATCATATGCTGACCAATTAGAAATCCTAGACGAGAAGAGCTTATTTATCGGGAATGAGATAATGAAAGAAGTTGAAAATAGACTCGATTTCCTCAATAGCGTAGGACTAGATTATCTTACCTTAGATCGGAAGGCCAACACATTATCTGGTGGAGAGAGTCAAAGAATACGGCTAGCTACACAAATTGGCAGTAGATTGACCGGCGTAATGTATGTGCTAGACGAACCATCAATCGGACTTCACCAAAGAGATAATTCAAGACTTCTTGAAACATTAAGAGAATTAAGCGATTTAGGTAATACATTGATTGTTGTCGAGCACGATGAAGATACCCTCCGCCAAGCAGATTGGCTTTGTGACCTTGGACCCGGAGCTGGACTTGAAGGTGGTATGATAGTTGCTAACGGCCCCCCTGAAGAGGTGATGAACAATCCTGAATCGATTACCGGCGCTTATCTTAGCGGGAAAAAGACCATACCGGTTCCCGGAAAACGGAAAAAACCAACCAAGCACAAAATCAAAGTTAAGGGCGCTAAGCACAATAACTTACAATCTATCAATGCAACATTCCCCCTTGGTTGTATGACTGCAGTTACTGGTGTTTCAGGCTCGGGTAAATCATCACTCGTGTCAGGTATCTTGGCTCCAGCATTACAAAGGGCATTACACAGGGCAGATACTACTCCTGGTAAACACTCTACAATCGAAGGAATTGAAGATATTGATAAGACGATAATAATTGACCAGTCACCCATTGGGCGAACTCCTCGCTCAAACCCAGCAACTTATACCAAAGTATTTGATGAGATTAGGAAATTATTCTCACAAACTACAATTTCAAAAGAACGCGGATACACCCCAGGAACATTCAGTTTCAATGTTAAAGGCGGTAGATGTGAGGCATGTAGTGGAGCAGGGTCAATCAAGTTGGAAATGAATTTCTTACCCGATGTATGGATTACTTGCGATATTTGTGAAGGTAAAAGGTACACTAGAGAATGCTTAGAAGTGACTTGGAAAGGCAAAACAATCCATGATATTCTTGAGATGCCTATCGGTGAAGCGGTGAAATTCTTCGAAAACCATCGCAAGATATTCCTCACCCTAGATACATTGCGTGCGGTAGGTCTGTCATACGTTAGGCTAGGTCAACCAGCAACCACTCTTTCTGGTGGTGAAGCCCAACGGGTAAAGTTGGCTAGTGAACTGCGCCGGCCGCCAAATAAACACACAGTCTACATATTGGACGAACCAACCACTGGACTGGCACTTTCAGACGTGCAAATGCTGATTGATGTGCTCTTAGAACTACGTGGAAAAGGCCATACTGTAATCGTGATTGAACACCACTTAGATGTAGTGAAATCAAGTGACTGGGTAATAGATTTAGGTCCTGAAGGAGGCGACCGCGGAGGTCGAGTAGTTGCCTACGGAACACCTGAGAAAGTTGCCGAGCACCCAGAGAGTTTTACTGGGCAATATCTCAAAGAGATGCTCTGACAATCTTCCGTATTGTTCAAAGAGCGTATCGACCGCCATACTGTTAACCCCGAAGGCGAAGACAATGCATGTTACCCGCGTAGAAGCAACCCCCAAATCAGGTCCAGGATTACGTGATGTTCGAGGAGATGTAGTTAGAAGGCAATTGTCTGCAGACCATAATTTAGAATTCACTGCAGTCAAAACCATTGTAGGATTTCTTATTAATTCTGATGTATCTCATGAAGAAATAGCGGCAAGGGTTGACGATTTATTTGCCGATCCAATAATCGAACACTCAATCACCAACCAATCTTTTTTGGGCAATAAGGAAATATTCTCACAAACCCCAGACGCTGTGGTTTCTGTTGGATTTAAACCAGGAGTAACCGATAATCCAGGAAAAGCAGCTTTGGATGGATTTAGAACTATATTCCCAAACGCTTCACTAGATTCTAACATCTCCACTTACATCACTTACATCTTCTATGGGATGCCCCAAGGGATATCATCAGAATGGTTATCCTCGACACTCTACAATAATTTGATACAAAGGAGTTTTGTTACAGAGGGTGAAATGTGTAACACAGGTAACTGGTTGATGATAGATTATCCTGAAAAACCACCACAAGAATTCAAAACCCCAGCCCACATAAATCTCGAAATATCTAATGAACAGTTAATTGATATTTCAGAAACAGGACTTCTCGCATTAAATCTCACCGAAATGCAAGCCATACAACAACACTATCGCAATCCAGAAATACAGCAGTTTCGCCAAGCAGCCGGTATTGTTGAAGACAAACCAACGGACGTTGAACTAGAGTGTCTTGCACAAACATGGAGCGAGCATTGCAAACACAAAATCTTCGCCTCTAAAATATACCATACAGATTTAGAAACAGGGGAGCAAGCAGTAATTGATTCAATCTTTAAAACCCATATTATGAAACCAACTCACGATATGCAAAACGATGTTGATTGGCTACTATCAGTGTTTCATGATAATTCAGGAGTAATAGCTTGGGATGATGAGTGGAGTGTTTGCATGAAAGCAGAGACCCATAATTCCCCTTCAGCATTAGATCCATACGGCGGTGCAATGACTGGAATAGTTGGTGTTAACCGGGACATTTTAGGCACAGGTTTGGGAGCTAGACCAATAGCAAATACCGACGTATTTTGTTTCGGGCCACCAGATTGGCAAGGAGAAATCCCTGACAACCTATTCCATCCATCAAGAGTCCTTAGAGGAGTACATGCAGGAGTTAGAGTTGGTGGCAATGAATCAGGTATACCAACCATTAATGGAGCAATCGTATTTGATGAGCGGTACTTAGGTAAACCACTAGTTTATTGCGGCACAGTCGGCCTGATGCCGAGAAAACTACCAGATGGCAGAGAATCGCATATCAAAACGCCATCAGCAGGTGATGTAGTATTCATGGTTGGCGGTAGAGTTGGATATGATGGAATTCACGGAGCAACCTTTTCTTCACTGGAATTAACCGAAGAATCTCCATCTAGCGCAGTACAAATTGGCGATCCAATAACCCAAAAGAAAATGATTGACATGATTCTAGAAGCGCGAGATTTGGGACTTATCAGTTGCATTACCGATAACGGCGCAGGAGGGCTATCCTCCTCGATTGGAGAAATGGCTGAATATACTAATGGATGCAGAATCGACTTAGCCAAAGTCCCACTTAAACAACCCGGACTATCACCCTGGGAAATATTAGTTTCAGAAAGCCAAGAACGCATGACTGTTTCAGTGAAGCCGGAAGACGTTACAGCCTTTGAAAAGCTGGCTTTACTACATGAAGTTGAAGCTACCGCTGTTGCCGAATTCACTTCAACAGGTATCTTCCATGTTCAATACGGTGAATCAACTGTGGCTTATTTACCAATAGAATTCCTTCATGACGGAGTCCCTCAATTAGAGTTAGAATCAGAATGGAAAATACCAGAGCACAAACCATTCACTCCACCCCAAACAGCCGACCACAATACAATTCTAACAGATTTATTAGCCAGGCCAAACATTGCTAGCAAGGAAAGTTGGGTCAGGCAGTACGACCATGAAGTCATTGCTCAGACAGCAGTCAAACCCTTTGTTGGAGTTAAGCGAGATGGACCAGCGGACGCAGGCGTAATCGCACCAATTCATGGCAACCCTAAGGGCTTAGTAGTCTCTTGTGGGATTGCGCCTAGGTACTCTGATATTGATGCAGGTGCAATGGCTGCAGCGGCAATAGATGAAGCTGTTAGAAATGCAGTATGTGTTGGAGTGGACGTCGACAAAATCGCCGGTTTAGACAACTTTTGTTGGCCCGACCCAATAGAATCAGAAAAGACCCCAGATGGAAAATTCAAATTGGCACAACTAGTTAGGGCTAATAGAGAATTAGAAAGGATATGTCGTGCGTATCGTTTACCCTGTGTTAGTGGTAAAGATTCAATGAAAAATGATTATGGTAAAGGGCCAAATAAAATCTCAATACCACCAACTCTGCTGTTTTCATTATTTGGTGACCATCCAGATGTGAGAAATTCAGCGACTAGTGATCTAAAACATCCAGGAGATAAATTGTATCTTGTTGGTGAGTCACTAGAGGAATTGGGTGCTTCAGAACTAGCATTTATGATGACAGAAAGCGGCCATGCCGCAGGAATTGGAGGCAATGTGCCACTACTAACTGATCCAAACCGATTATTCTCTTCATATCGAGCGCTAAGTAAAGCAATAAATTCTGGAGTGGTAAAAACCGCCCATGACTGTTCTGAAGGAGGGCTTGGTGTAGCGCTTGCTGAGATGTGTATCGGTGGCAGAATTGGCGCCAAGATAGATATTGACGGCACAGGAAACATCTCAACATGGGCACGCTTGTGGGGAGAATCATTGGGGCGAATAATAATCGCCGTTTCCCCGCAAAATAATGCTAAATTTCTCGAACTTATGACTGGACATACTACTACCTTCCTCGGCGAAGTTGAGGCAACAACCCAACTGAGTATTGTTGACGGCTTTGATGAACTAATTTCCATTGAGGTAAACGACCTTGTCACTTCTTGGCAAGGAACTTTAGATTTAACCGGAGGTGTTGCTTGATGTATACTCCTAAAGTTGCTGTATTATTCGGCTTTGGAATAAACTGTGACCATGAAACCGCAGCCGTATTCGAAATGGTTGGCGGTAAATCTACCCGAGTACATCTTAACAGTTTTATTTCAGGCGAAGATGAATTATCAAATTACGATATTTTGGCCGTTCCAGGAGGTTTTTCATTTGGCGACCACTTAGGAAGTGGCAGACTCATGGGCAATAGAATGCGATTTTCACTTCGTGATGAATTACTTAATTTCATTAAATCCGGCAAACCAATTATTGGGATATGTAATGGCTTCCAAGTTTTGGTAAAAACCGGATTATTGCCCGGACCAGATAACAACGAACCAGACTTTATCCAACGTGCTAGTTTGACTTTAAATGACTCAGGGAGGTATGAAGACCGATGGGTTACGCTTGATTTTAACAAAGATAGTAATTGTATTTGGACCAAAGGACTCACTAGAATTGATTGTCCGGTTAGGCATGGTGAAGGAAAATATGTCATGCCCGATGCTGAAAGTTTAGCAAATCTAGCAAATAATAATCAAATCACTGTTAGGTATGTTGACCCCCAAAAACCACAATCAGATAACAGCAATGACGATGTCTTACCATTCCCTCTCTCACCAAATGGTAGTATGATGAATATCGCTGGAATTAGCGATAAGACAGGACTTGTGTTCGGCCTTATGCCGCACCCCGAGGCCATTTATGCGCAATGGCTTCACCCAGATTTTTCTAGAGGAGGAGCGCCCGCTTCAACAACAGATATCCAGTGGGAAGGGCAAGGTCTGCAAATTTTTAGAAATGCAGTAGAATATATTCAATCAACTCACTGATTAAAATGGCAATCAATACTAGGTTTAGGGAAATCGATTCCTTGAGAGGCCTAGCAGTATTATTGATGGTTATGGTCCATGCAGCAGCAACTTGGAACCCAACCACTGCTGCGCAAACCTCAGCCTTGGCATACATAGTTGCAGGACTTGGGGGGCTTGCAGCCCCCCTGTTTGTCACAATATTTGGCTGGGGTATGTACAAATCAAAAAGCCCCAGAAAATCAATTTTAATCAAAGCATCGGCACTGTTAATCCTTCAATACACAGTAAATCGAAGCTCTCCACATCTCTATGAACCATACTCACCAGGGATTCTCTCATTATTTGCCATTTTACTAGTAACAAGGCCATTGATTATGAAATCTATTGAATCAACCAATAAGATATTCATTTTCAGTAGTTTTATGATTATGATGTTCATTATTAACGGTTATTTATTTCAATTTCAAGGTACTAATAATTGGGACTCAAGGATATCGGCAAATGGACCTTTAGAAATAATTGAATTAGCATTATTCTCTGGAACTTATCCACTATTTCCTTGGATCATCTTTTGTGTAGTTGGCGGATATCTTGGAAGCTTAGTTGCCGGTGGAGGTAAAACACTTCCAAAAAATAACGCCACTTTAAGCGTTATAGTTGTTGGAATATCATATTGTATAACAACTCTCTATTTAGCCGAAGTAAATTCTAAAGTTTGGGCCCATCCTTCAAAGGGACATTACCTCAACTTCTTCCCGGCTAATTTCGGATTTGTGATCGCAGCCGTTACAGGTGTACTCATACTTTGGCTGATTATACAGGAATTTAAGTTATTATTATTTGAACAAGCAGGTAAGGTTTCCTTAACTGTCTATGTTATACACTTCATTCCTCTTACTTATCTATCAGATTTAGAGAATGAAAGAAATTGGACTATAATGGAAGCGAGCCAAGCAGTGGTATTATTCACCACCACTTGGCTCATCTTCGCATATTTTTGCAATAGGTATCAATGGCTAACCATTGAACACCTTATTGGCAAACTTACTGTTAGGTAATCACTCAGATGCTGCAAGAGCCTCAGTGGCTTTCTTAGCACCCATCCATGCAACAATACCGAAACCAATCTTGTTGATTATATCAGCAACGTTGTAAGCGACAGCCATCATTTCAGCTCCGTTGTCCATCTCAATTAGAGCGACATTAGGGCTGAAGAGGTAGCCGAGAGGGTAGATGATCCAGCCAACGACGATGAACCAGCGGAGTGCGTTTGCGCTCCACATGAGTTCAGGTGCAATCTTGCTGTTGTCAACACCAAGTCCAGAAGACCACGGTGTTCCAGTTGCTACGATAATCATAGCCCAGCCCATTCCTCCGAGTAGGAGTGCAACGATTGGGTTCATCAGATCGGCTTCACCAGCGTATCCGAAACCAATCATGATTAGAGCACCAGTGAAACAGATTCCAGTGAATCCGAGTCCAGCGACTTTCTTGTCAGTGATTGCTGCCTTGCCGACGAGGGAAGGGAACTTGAGCGCCATCAATGGGACTGTAATGATCCA
>JABJMO010000062.1 GCA_018659375.1 Methanobacteriota archaeon
CAACAAAAAGAAAGTCACTAAGGCTCACTTTGAAGATGCAATCGGTAGAGTAAGACCTACAGTCACTCCAGAAATGCTTGATTATTATCAGAAAATGGAAGCAAGACTAACATCTGGAATGTCAAACATCAGGCGCTCGAAAGACTTCTCACACGGTATTGAAACAATGTGAGATTAACCGAGTCACCGACGCATTGAAGGAGTAAATAACCCTCATCGTATCATACGGGGTAATCACATATGGCTATTTTTGCAAATGAGATATTTGGCAGAGATGTAGTCGATTCACATAACGAAAAACTCGGCGAATTACGTGACTTTGTAATCGATAAATTATCCGGCTCAGTCACCCAAATTGTCGTAAAACTTGAAACAAATTTAGACCCTGGAATGCTACCTTGGGAATACCGTAATGGACTGTTAAATATCCCAATTGATGATGTATCGAGAATATCAAATAGAATACATTTGCGAAAGTAAGTTGCAATGAGCATTTTAGCCTCAACAATAGACAACATTCTAAACCAAACGCCGAGCGTGTAGTGTCGGAATTACGCTCTAGTAGGTGCTGATATGGTTGAATGGCGAGAAGTTAACTATCGAAGATACGGTCTACAAACCGCTTTCTGGTCAGTTATGTTCGTTCTCCTGCTCATGATTTTGAGTAATTTTATTAATTTATCAAATACTAATCAATTATCCGCTTATGATGATGATTGGAATGATATGTCTGCTTTTCGCCAAGATATCAAAGATATGGGTATTGAAACTAGATCACTAGTTAGCAGTCCATTACTTTTAGCAGATATTGAAGACCCGAGAAACACAACTTATGTTGTCGCTGGAGTTGAAAGAGATACGTTATCACTTCCGCAGTTTGATGATGATGGATTTATTACCATCGCATCGGATGATGGTTATTCACCTTCAGAGGTTGAGGCGATTGTAACTTTTGTCGAAAACGGAGGCACAGCAATAATTCTAGAAGATTATGGTTTTGCTGGCACTATTGCAGAAGCCTTTGGAGTGCGGTATAATGGCGATCAGTTATTTGATACAACATATGTTCCTGAACTCAACTTCAATTACGTATGGATGTGCGTACAGACCACTCCTTGCAGCATGAATGGCAGTCAAATTGACACAGACTCTCTTTCAACTCACGAAAGGTGGGCCGATACTTCATCTGCCTTGAGTGCTCACCCATGCGCTATTGCCAATGGCCAAGCAGTCACATTGGAAGATTCAGGAGTATGTGCACATCATTGGTCTGACGGAGAAATTGCCTACAACGGCACATATAGGGTACTACTAAACAATATTACGGCATTAGAATTAATCCCAAACTCAAACAACCCTCTCTCTGAACTTGCGATACGAGCCGTTACTAGTAACGAAGCAGGTATTGACGTCAATGGTGATGGGAAACTAGTGGTTAGCGCAATACAAAGCGAAGAAACTCCAGATCTTTATGGGAGATTCAACCTAAGTATTGAAGCCTGCGCAAAGTCTACTTGTAATCCAGATGATGGAGGCAGGGTCTTCTTTGTTTCAGATGGTTCGCCTTTAATTAATGCAATATACGACTATTCTGGTTTTGCAGAGGGTGAGTACGGCCCCACTGATACCGAAATTCCAGCAAATGACAACAGAAAGTGGGCATTAGATATTATTGCTGAGGCAATGATGACCAGTATCCAAGATGATGGTTTGGAACCGTCAGAAAACGCAATGGTGATATTTGACGAATCAAGACACCCACAGAATGCGGTATTAGCAGATTCATACAATACAATTTATTTCTTATTGGTATACTTCACCGGAGAAGGATTGGCTATGTTAGTACTATTCCTAATTCTATTCATTGCTTTTGAAGCTGTGCTGATTAGGAAGAAAGACCCTGATAATTGGCGACATGTGTTTTCAATTATTTACTACGGGTTTGGGGATGCAAATAGATACCCCTATTATTCAAAGGTGGAAAAGATTAGACAAGTTTTCCTCTCTAAGGTTAGAAACCAAAATGGCCTTACTAGAGAAGAATTCCATGCGATGTCTGCTCGTGAATTAGTTGCGCTAATTAACGACCCAACCTTAGCAAAATTTGCTATTGAACCTACTAAGTATTCTCTAGAACAAACTGTGTCTATTGTAAAGCGTGTCAAAGCATGGGGAAGGCGGTGAAAAAATGTGGACAAGGAAAGCAGCATTCACATTTACCGGAGGTATTGCCTTAATTCTTATTGGAATGATGATTTCTAATAACCAAATGATGATTCTAGGTTTAGCCTTAATCGCTTTTATTGTGGTAAATTCTTGGATATCAGGACACGGAGATGTAGAAGTGCAGCGAACACTATCTGCTGATAATCTCTACAAAGGCGATGACCTATATGTTGAATTACTCATCACCAATCGATCAAATCGTAAAACCCAACTGCTCGAAGTGTACGATAACATTCCACACGAGATGAAACTAAGAAGCGGGCTTAATCAAATGCGACTAAACCTTAGCCCTGGAGAAAGCGCTAGAATTCGTTATGTCCTTCGTTGCCCGCTCAGAGGACATTACTCCATTGGTCCCGTCTCATTGAGGTCAAGAAATACCTTCAACCTAGGAGTTGAAGAAATGTTTGTTGACCATCACAGTGACATTGTGATATTTCCCCAAATAAAAGAGGTAGAAGAGGCCTTCTTACGCTCTCGCACTCCGAAAATGTATACTGGAGCGACTACTCTTAGAACCCCAGGACAAGGTTCAGAATTCTACTCCCTACGTGAATACGTCCCTGGAGACCCGTTCAAAAATATCAACTGGAAAGCGTATGCTAGAACTGGAGAATTGATGGTGAACGAGAAGTGCCGAGATGCGGTAACTGATTTGTATCTATTAATTGATTCAAGAGATATTGCCCGGATTGGAACGGTACTGAAAAACCCCTTGGAAATGAGCACAGTCTCTGCTGCAAGTTTAGCAGCATTCTTCCTCAAACGTCGAGATTCTGTGGCCCTTGGTATCTACGGCGAAAAATTATCATACTTACCACCAGATACTGGAGATAAGCAATATTTCAAAATTCTAAGTGCTCTTGCTGGAGTTTCAGCAAAGGGTGAGATGCCGTTACAAGCAGTGACTAACTCTTTGAGCGGGAGATTTAGTAGAGGCAGCCCGGTATTCGTAATTTCATCATGTGAAGGTGATGGAACCGTGCCTGCAGCGGTAAGGGATTTGGTTGGAAGAGGCCACGAAGTAACAGTATTATCACCTTCTAGTATTGACTTTGAAAGATTGGTCAGCCGTATTCCTAGAATGTCATATGAGGTGTTAAAATTAGAACGTCAAAACCGACTAACCACCTTAGCAGGGTCTGGTGCACAGGTAATCGATTGGATGCCTGACATGGATTTATCTCAAGCATTAATGCAAGTAAGGGGGTACTAAAATGGCTGAAGATGTGCAAGTTCAAAGCGACGTCACCATTACTGGTAGCGCCAAAGCAAGAACATTACATCTGAAAACATTAAGAAAGCAATGGCAAATCATAACATTGCAAATCATCGCCACAGCCGCACTAATTGGGATGTATCTAGAGGTTGTATCGACATATGTTGTAGGAACAATTGACCATACAATCTTATTTTCTTCTATTGAATCACTTATTGGCAGTGATTTACCGTTAGGTAAATGGTTTACTGGTCAAGGAAGAACCGGTCTAGCTAGGTTCTTCGTCCCCTTAGCCATTGGATTAGTAGTCGGAGGAATGATGGCATTAGTGGCATATCAAACACCAAAGACTCAACAAAGATTGAAGCTTGGTTTCATCATTACCTTAATCACACTACTAGTGGGAAGACTAATTCTTGGCTGGCTAACTGGGATGATTTTCTCCTTTGATATTAGATTACCAGATGACGGTGAATTGCAAACACTGGAATGGCCATTATTGATGATAATGTCTTTGTTAATCATGTTCGTTTACCTGCTACCAATCATTATGGGGTCGAGAGGAATTTGGGGCTTATCGAAGAAATCTATTGCTTGGGCTATTGGTTTCACTCTTTTATTCCTCGGCATACATGCGATCTTGACATTCCCATTAATCAAATCACAACTGGGAGATTATGGCGGTGCTTTGGCAACTCTTGAATCACAAATCTCACAACCAACAATTGGATTATTTGGAATTAAACTAGTGACTAGTGAACAGTTTGACCTAATTCTAATCGCCGTTCTAATACTTGTTTTCCAAGAATCTGCATTTGGAGTCATCAAGTATCTAGAATATGCTTTCAGACTTCCTGAATCATGCAAGAGAGACCCTGAATATGTTAATCAAATGGATAACATGTTGAATACTCATTTGATGCACACCTTTGGATTCTTGGGTCTTACGGGGGTTGCCACAATGGTAGCACTGGGTTTCCACAGTGTGTTACTTAGCTTAGTTAGTGACACTACCGGCAGTCAATGGGCTGGGCAAGTATCTGAATCGATTGAACTGTCGCTAACCTATGGACTGGTTATTTCAGCGGTAATGTTTCTATCATTCATGGCCCTGCTTAGGTATCTAATCCCTTGGCAACGCATATGGGGGTTCACCTATTCTTTGAGGAATAATAATCCTAGCGAAAATGAGAAACCAGAAAAAGAATTCATTGAATTTTAGAGTTAATCTCTGAACATTAATTGGATAAGTCGACCTATTATTTCTGTGCTAAACAATAGTATGAATGGAAATAAGCAATAGGTAGCAAATACCGAAAATATCCCTTCACCTGTTTGTTCACTAACTGCTTGATGGCCAAAAATGAAAATTACTATTGCCACTAATAAGGCAATTCGTTCTAGTAAATGCGGATATTTACGGCCAATTGTTTCAGCACGGCCTGACAATGTAGATACCTGGTTATTAGACATTACAACACCTACAAATCAAGGTCAGATAATTTAGATTCAAGATTTTCAAGGGCATTACTTTTCACCACGGAAGGCTCTGATCTATGTTTCCAAGAGGCATCAATTCGGGCAAGTTCAGCATCCAGTGTCGCTCTCTCGTCATCATCGCTGATTGGTTGCAGTTCAACAAATTCTACTTCCTCTTCATCACCAGTGGATGAGTCATCAGGCAAATCTAAAGTTTCCCAACCATCTTCATCAACTGTAACGCGGGAGACTTCTTCCTCTAGTATCGCCTCTCCAGAGATATTAGATTCCATGTGCTTGACCATTTCTTCATCAATTGGAGTTTTTTGGGCTGGATCGATTACCTCTCGTTCATATGGCAACAAACCATCTCTTTGGAAGTCCCATAGTAGTCCGCTTGGAGAACCACCTGCTAATCCAGATGCATCTATTTGAGTAATCAATTCTTCAAGCACTCTTGCGGTTTCCTCCAATGCGATTGCTTCACCAGCATCTCTTTGGTCGGATTCTAGATAAATATCATCAAGTGCTTTTTGGATAAGTTTTCTTGTTGCTTGAGCGATGTAGGGTAGAGATTCTGGTCGGTTGCAATTCGACATTAGGTTTTCAACTTCTTGAGGCGGGGCACCTAATCTTGTTAACTGTTCAAGGACGTTCCTCAGCCTTCTTAGCATAGTAATAGAGTGATCATAGTCCTCTAGTAGACGTTCTAAATCAACAACTAAATTTCCAACAGTCTCACCAAGTTGGTGTTCCAGCCTTTGTTGCACAGACCATCTTGAGAGACCTCTAACAGCACCAGCAGTTTGCGGCACCTGTCGTTCTAATAGTTCCATAACTTCGCTTGATAATAGATAACGAGGAGTTGCTGCAACGTGATCTACGGTCTTTTGAATAACCTGTAAGGCCCGCTCAACCGCTCTATCGAGTAAGGTTACAGAATAGCCCAAACTCCTTGAGCGTTCGAGTCTTTCTAGTACCGGTGCTAGCCCCTCAAAGGTTGAAGCATCATCTAGTAGGGCTTGAGCAAGCGGTTCTTCAGCTAGCCGTGCTCTGATTCTATCGGCTTCATTTATATCTGCCAAAGCTTCTTCATGGGCTTGTGCCAACTGTTTAGCATTCTCCACAAGAATGGTTAATTCTCCCTCAGCATGACCACGTTTGGCGCCTAAATCTCCCAATTCTCGGAGCAGGTTTCTGCGCTCTTGCATTAATTGGCGCATTTCACCTTGAATCTGGGCGAAGCGGGCTTCATCTGTGCTCAATCTTATTCTCTCATCTTCAGCTCTGCGCCTTGCGACTTTTGCCTCAGATTCGATTATTTCTAATTCTGATTTACTCTTATTGACACGCTCTTCCTCTTTCATTGCTTCTGCCTGAGCTCGAGCATGGCGCTCTCTAGATGCTGAAACTTGTTCCTGCAGCACTCGTAGCCTGCGTTCATCATCCTCAGTTTGTTGCCTAATGCTGCCTAATTTTTCACTAGCAGATGACAATTCTGCATTTAATCCGGCTTCCTTAAGGGACATATCTTGTATTGATTGGCGTAATTGTTCACTTGATTCTGTCTCACCAAGAGCCTTAGCCAGTTCTGTGGCTCTAACACTTACTTGGTGTTCTAGTTCATTTACTCGCTTAACTAACTTACCAGCTCTAGTCTCTGCTTCATCTGTTCGATTTCTTGCTTCAGCTAATTCTACTTGCATTGAATTAATTTCAGAGTTAACGTTCTCAACACTCTCAACCTGCATATTTCTAGTTTCAATCGCTTCTCTAGTTCTAATTTCAGCAGCTTTTCGAGATGCATCAGCAGAAGAAAGTTTTGAATTTAGCAAGGATTTCTCTTTTTCCAAATCATCAATCTTTAGTTCTGCTGATTCTAATCTTCGGCGCAAGCCTGCATCTATTCCTGGCGCAGGAGTGATTTCTACCTGCTCTAACCCTTTACTAACTCCATCCTTTGTTTGAATAAAGTTGGCCTTAGCCCGTGAGATTCTAAGGCCTTCCATGCCAATTTCAAATCCGATTAATGAGTTTAATCGGTGGGCAAGATTCGCCCTGCGACTTTCTGACTTAGTTCTAACTGTGACTAGTAAATCTTTGAAGTATGAAAGGCTAAATTCATTAACAGTACCAGATTCTCTAGTTAGAATAGTTCCTGCTGGCAATCTATGTAGCCGAATTACTCTTCGAGCTTCAGTAAGTCCAAGCATTGCTTCTTCAAACGATTCAGTAGTTGGTGCGAAGATTCCTACTGGTATTCCTCGGGACAAAATTAAACTGACGGCTTTGGAAGATTTACCAGACTGAATGTGTCCTGTAACCCCCTCTTCAATAGCATCTGCAAGCATTGAAAGTACTGCGTCTGCACCTCCTTTTCCTTCTCGTAAAATGAAACCATCAGGTAATGGTTCACCAAATCCTGGACCGGTGGATACTTCTCCTTCCAGAGCTGCTGCTGTTGCATTGATAATTCTTGTATGGTCTGCATTTGCTTCAGTCCATACAGCAATTGCAATCTCGCCTGTGTGAGCGAGCAGTAATGCTCCATCGCCGGTATGTAAAGTCCAATGTCCGCCGTCAGTAAATCCTAGTCCTTGGGCTAATTTTTCACGGCCGGCAATTGTTTCACCGACTTCTTTTGCGAGTATTTCCCCATCTGTTGGTAAATCGCCTGCTGAATCAATAAGCATGCCAGCATCAACTGCAATTGCTCCTCTAACCGCAACATTTTCGACTAATTTAGCCAAGACGACTGACAAATCTCTTGATAATAAACGTTCAACTGAGTCACCCTTAGCCATTAGACCTTGAGCATCAACTGGGTGTTCAAACGCTTCTGGAATAACCTCAGCGACTGAACCTAGTCCAGTCATAGAATAACTCTGAGCTTCATAGCGGCACATCCCCTCTGCTTCAATTTCCAGAAGGCGTTGCTTTGCCTCTGCTCCACCAAGAATAATTGAGGCTTTTTCACTTTCTGCAAGGTAACCTACCGTACGACCTGCCCGAATTATTCGGTGACCTGCAGGTGTCTTACGCTTGCCAACCCAAGTGGTTATCACACCATGTTCAAAGCTTTGAATAACCCCCTGTGAGACATCAATTTCGGTTTCTACGGCTATTCCTTTTGGTAAGTCAAACATAATATCACATCATTGGAGTGGTTGCTAGTATCCTTCGGTTTCTATCTAAAGCATGGCGCCATTGGGCTATGCGGCCACCTTGGCCGGCGAGGACTGTAATTCTGCCTGGCCCGGCTATATCGATCATCATTCGACTTTCACCTTCTGACCAAATCTCGTACAGCGTCCCCAACTCTAGGGTAGAGCATAACTCTACAGCAGCATTCACTGACTGTATGGCCTTTTCAGCATGAGGGACTTGGCCCTCGCTTCCAACGCATGCTAGCAGGTTACCTGACTCATCAAGTAGCATGGCTTGTTCAACACCTTCTGTTTTAGTTAAACCAGCCAGAACTCGTTGTAACATAGTCGCTCTAAATGTCCGTGAGCGTTGTAGGCTTCAAGAAGTTTTGCGTTTTTTCCCCCCTACGGGGGGATTTAACGGGTAAAATCAAATCTCCAACTAGATTTGAAAGAAAAGCCACGCGGAAGAGTCTTTGTTGTACCTTTTCCGCGCAATATTATTGCCGATAAGTAATTGAATAATTAGACTTTTTGTAAAATAAATTTTCTAATTGGGAATTTGATTTTCTAATTGATTAATTACTACCTTTGAACTTGACACATAATAACAATAAACATGCGATGAACTCAAACACTAGGCGGTTTACGACATTTCATGGCAGGCAAAGTTGGAGGTCTTGATATCCCTTCCTGCGATTCCTGCAACAAGCCAGCGTTGTTAGAGCAAGCCTATTCAGGCCGGGTTTTGTGTGGCCAACACCTTGCTAAGTCAATCCGTAAAAAAATCGCCAAGGAGTTACGCAAGCAACTTATTTTGAAGAAAGGCCAGGAAACCACGATTTTTGTTGCGATCTCCGGGGGTAAAGACTCAGCAGTACTATTGGAGACTTTGGTTGACATCTTAGGAGTTAGACCTGATGTCAAGATTATTGCTGGCACAGTTGATGAGGGTATCGATGGCTATCGGCCACCGTCGCTAAAATGCGCAGAAGATTTATGTAAAAGCCTGGGAGTCGAGTTCATCACTATCTCCTACAAAGAGCTAGGATTTGAAGAAATGGATACCGTTGCCAAACTAATACCAGGCATGACCAAGAATAATCCTGGCGCCCCGGGGATGCCTTGCTCTTATTGTGGGGTATTTCGCCGCCAAGGCATCAATCACTTAGCCAAAAAAGTCAATGCTGATGTTATGGCACTGGGCCATAACTTAGACGACATGGCTCAAACAGTCCTGATGAATATGTCAAATGGCGATTTAGAAAGAACTCTAAGATTAGCACCGCACACTAATACTCCCATTGACGGCCTACCACCTAGAATTGTGCCGCTTAGATGGATACCTGAACAAGAGGTCCACCTTTATGCAGTACACAAAAATCTACCAATTCATCATGAAGAATGCCCACATGCCAGAGGAGCCCTCAGATGGCGCCATAGGGAAATGGTAGCCACTATGGAGGCAGATGTTCCGGGCACTAGGCATGGACTACTACGTATGGCAGACAATGTTAAGGAATTACGCAATCAAATAATCGAATTAGGCGGTCATCAATCTCGACCAAGTCCGCCAAAAGAGTGCCCTGTATGCTCATCAATTACTTCAAACAACCAATGCAAAGCATGTGAAATGCGTGCAATGGTAAAAGATGAGTTGGCAAACTAAGTCTTATTCTTGACCGACTAGTTTGTAGTCATCAGAAAGCGGTGTAGCACCAGTTTCCATTGAAATTATTTGACCATCTTTGAAGCGCATGAACGACATTACTGCTTCTGAGTCAGAGTCGTTAGCAAAGTGAACGATTGAATGGGCAACGCCAACTTCATCATTTTCGAACAAAATTCTGTTTGCTTCAGATTTTGGAGTACCGTCTCCGGCAACAAATCCAAGGATATCGGACTTACTCATAGTAAATCCTCCAACATGTGGATTAAAGACACAATCATCATGGATTAATGCTCTAAGTGCGTCGACATCTGCGTTTTTCCAGGCTTCATTATATGCTGTAATTATAGACATGAATCGGCCATAGTTAGATAGTGCTTAAACTAGTCGTATGTAGAAAAATGATAAGGTGTCGACTCAACCGATGTTTAGGGATGATTAGTAATGGTGAGTTTAGTTGAGGTTAAAGAAGCACAAAGAGCATGGGGTGAGGGAATTGTGGCTATAGCTACAGCCCATACCAACGGTGGCGATTATATCGGCTTAGCAACTGACCATGTCAACACATTGTACGCTTATCAAATGGGTCCTGTATTATTCAAACCGACCCTTGCTGCAACCGATCAGTTTAGACCAACCTTCCAAACCGCCCTATCGTATTTTGTTGCCTCAAATAATGCATGCCCAGAAGACCAGGGATTTGCCATTAGAGGATGGACCAATGTTCGTTTTGAAAACTCTGATGTAATTATTGATGGCAACACAGCCTTAGCAATGGGGAATTATTTCTTCACCAGTCAAGAAGGCCTAGAGATAAAAGTTGAATACACGTTTGGCTACATTGCGGATGAAAATGGGGGTTTAAGAATCCAATTACACCACTCTTCAATGCCAGCAGAATCTAACTAATATCTTGTTTTTGGAGATTTTTTGTAGCCTGCACAGGCTTATCATGAGTGGGTACCCTTTGATTATTCTTCTTCAACAGAATTAGCCATCATCATAGCAACAGATCTAGTTCGCTCATTTTCATCCAAAATCAGTCGAGCAATTATGATGATTGGTGCACCAATTATCGCACCAGCAATACCCCAAACTTGAGAAAATAGCATTACTGTTAGAAGTAACACGAACGGAGAAATACCAATTTTTGCGCCAGAAAGGTTTGGCTCCACAAAAGACCCAAACACTTGCTGATTTCCAATCAACATTGCTAACATAACCACTGCAGATAATGGCTCGAGCATTATGAATCCGATTAAAACCGGTGGAATAGTGGCAAAAAGCGCCCCAAGTATTGGAATAAAATCAAGTAGGAAGCACAGGATTCCAAATAGGAACCAACCCGGTAAATCAAAGCCAATTGGAGAGATTATAATGGTCATAACCAATGCTTGACCTGCACTGCAAGTTACCTTTGACACCACATAAGCGGTAATTGACTCGGTTGATTCGCTAACTATTTTCTTGGCTCTGTCATACGAATTTGGAAAAGCAGCACCGAATCTCTTGGCAATTGTGTGCTCTTCTAAAACGATAAATAAGAGGAAAATCAAGACGGTTATCATTGTGGTAAAGAAGCCGCCCAGTGAACCAAGTATCGCTAAAACAAATGTCTCAATATTACTTGGCGAAGCGATTTCTGTAACTAAATCGGCATCGGAAAAGATAGCTTCAAGCCCGTACAAATCTGCATCTGCATACTTGGCTCGCTTCTCTTCAAACGCAGCAGTAATCTCTGGCACTTCATCAATGAATTGTGATAAATTATCATATAAGAAAATAGAAATGAAGTATATCGTTATGATGAAGGTTAAGATTACTGACCCATAAGAAACAAAACGATTGTTTGCTCTTCGATAAATCATCTGTTCAGGAGGTTTAATCAAGAAATATAACAAAATTGCAATGGCAAGCGGCATCAAAATCGATTGAAGATGAATCAGGGCTAAATACACAACTAAAGCGACTATCGCAACGCTAGCTGCGGTAGTTCGTTTGGAATCAATACCTACCTTGGAGAATTCTTGCATAATCTATTGATTACTAGTTGCTAATCTAAGTCTTGCCCTAAATTTCTAGTCTAAGTATGGTTTTGACTAGGTAAATTAAACTGCGAAATAACTCAAATCACATTCTTGACTAACTTGTCCAAATCCTGTGGGCGTCCACAATAATGGCAGCGAAGTTCAAGTGGGTCTCTGGAGACTACTTTCATTCTGTGTGGCAATGGCTCGCGTAGATTGGAAGTAATACAGTTAGACATGGTACATCTAACAACGTTAACCATTTCATCTCCTAGATTGATAATCATTTTTTCCGCAACGGTATATGCTCTAATAATTGCCACATTGGCATCAGGAGCAACTAAAGCCAAACGATCTAATTCTCCCTGTGTCAATTCTCTGTCTTCCACCTTTATGATGTCTTTATTGCCCATTTTCTTGGAAGGAACATTCATGACTAATGAGACAGGTACTGAGGTAGCATCGCTTATTCCTAACATATCAAGCACGGCAAGTGCTTGACCTTGTGGAATATGGTCAATTACCGTGCCATTTCTAATTGCGGTTACTCTTCTCATACTGTGTTCATTTGACATTACAATGCACCTCCTGACTTTTGGACATCCGCAGGAACTTCAACACCTAGTAATTTGCAGAGTAAGGCCATTCTTGCCACTACACCGTTGAAAGCTTGCTCGAAATACCTAGCATGTCTAGTGGTATCAACGGATGGATGAATCTCATCAACCCTGGGCAGAGGATGCATGATAATCATTCCAGCCTTTACGTCTGATAGATCATTAGCATGTAATTTGTAAGCACCAGCCACCTTAGCGTATTCATCTTCATCAGAGAATCGTTCTTTCTGAATACGAGTCATATATACTACATCAGCATCTTCCATCATTGAATAGAGGTCTTCTGTTTCAGTGATGTCCCCGCCATGAGCCTTTAGATCAGAAACAATCTCTGGTGGCATTTTAAGAATGTCCGGGCTGGCAAATATCAACTCACAACCAAATCTAGTCAAAGCATGTGATAGTGAATGAACAGTCCTACCAAAGCGTAAATCTCCAGCAAGGATAACTTTCAATCCATCCAACTTCCCATGGGCTTGTTTGATAGTGAAAAGGTCGAGCATAGTCTGTGTTGGATGATGTCCTGCACCGTCGCCACCATTGAGAATTGGAACTCTTGCTGAATCTTGTGCATATTGGGCAGCGCCTTGCCTAGGATGGCGCATAGCGATAATATCGGTATAGCCGTCAACCATTTGAATGGTGTCGAATAATGTCTCACCCTTCACAACTGAAGAGGTTTTTACGTCTCCTAGATTAACCACATCGCCACCTAAGCGCTTCATCGCCGTCTCGAATGACATTCTAGTACGAGTACTTGGTTCAAAAAATAAGTTTCCAAGAATTCTACCTTGAAGTAACGGCAAATACAACTCACCACGGGCCACTGGAAGCAGCCTATCTGCATCTTCAAGAATTTTTAGTATCTCATCATTGGTCAAATCATCCATAGTAATTAGTCCGGCCACAGTCTTCCCTCCGATGACAACGAGAGCAGCAAACTCATGAACATTGTCTTTGAAAATCAGTAATTTAATTCTACGTGAATTTTCCAAGGGGATATTATATGTTTGAGTTCCATTGTGGCATAACATGGATGCGTGGGCTGATGTGGAAAGCGCTATCCAAGCAGCGGTTCAGCAAAGAAATGAACGCTTAGAGAAATTAGTTGCAATATCCGCCATATCTATACTATTAGCGGCTATTTGGCTTGTTTGGCCAACTTTATCGGCAGCCGCCAAAGGTGAGGGCGGCTTGCTAAATGGACTAGGCATGCCAATTCTGATATTGACATGGGGACTTATGGTTCAAGACATCGGACTTACCAGTCCAAGTGCAAGGACTAGAGTTGGTGCCTCTGCAACAATTGCTTGGCCCGTACTTCTTATGATCGCATCAAAAGAATTGACAAGCACCATTTCGTTAGATATTGTTGGGCCTATCTTGGTAGGAGTTGTGGCCGTCTCCTGTTTCTGTTATTCAAGAATAGTACTCAGTGGCGGACTTGATGTACAGCGATTTAGATCATTAATGACGGGAGTTGGTACTATTGCTGGATTTTCGATCTTCGTCGGTACAATACCTGAGCCTGGAACAACTACCTGGTTGGCTAACATTGGAGTCCTTAGCATTGGAGGAATCTCTACAGTAACTATTTGGTTTTCAGGAGATGAACACAAGCCACTGCGTAAAGAGTTCCGCAAGCGTCTAGACAATTTAGAAACTCGCATTTTGGTGTTAAGAACAGAAAATGCAGCAGTAGACCAAGCATCTAGCCTAATCATGACCGCTAGAGAACAAGGCCATTCCGACCCTGAACTAGGAATGCGGCTACTGGATGATGCAGAAGAAGATATCGAAAGATCATTGTCTCTTGCAGGTGATGTACAGGTTGTCAAAGCTGATGCTTTGAGTTCTGTAGAGCAAGCAGAAAATATCGCACCTACTGCCAAAAAAGGCAGAAAGTCATTCGAAATGGGGCTTAGAGAGATTGAACTTGGCTCACTAAGAGAAGGGGAAATGCTGTTTAGACAAGCTAAAAAGCGAGCGCTGGAAGTCATCGAATGGTGGTCTAAGGCAGAGGATGCAATCGTTGAGGCAAGTCGTCAACTAGAAGGTAAATCCGGCGAAAATGTCAATCACCTCCACGAAATGCTAGCTGATGCAAAAAAGAAACTAGTCGCTGAATCGCCAAAAAAAGCGTATGAGTATGCATTTACCATACCTGCTCAACTCGCTGCGGGTGATGATGCTTTAGGCAGAGCTGCGGAATCAATAAAAGAAGCTGAGCGTCAATTATCACAGAGTGATGGATTAGATTTAACAGAATTAAATCGACGATTAACCAATGCTGTCGAGTCACTAGAAGCAGGCAATGCCAGTCAAGCAGTTGGTTTAGCTGATGGTATAGCCCGTAGTATCAAAGCTGAAAGAGAAGCTATGGATGATACTAGAAGAGCAATTCGTCAGAAAAAGAAATTGATTAAACAATTTGAAACACGTCAAGATAAAGCTGTATGGCAGAGTAAATGGGACGATATTATCGCTGCTGCAGATAGTAAGCAGTGGAGTCATGCTGCAACCTTGCTTGAGCGAATGACTTCAGAATTAGATAAAGAAAGTAAGGCTATCGATGATGCAAAAGAACTTCTTGAATTTGTAATAGAAGAATGGCAGGTATTGCGTAATCAATGCGAGGCTGCGATGATAAAATCAGATGATGATGAGAGAGTTAAATGTGAAGCAGCAGTGTCAACAGCCACAGATAAATTAGGCGTGGGAGCTGTTGATGATTGCTTAGAACAGTTATCTATTGCAGATGATATGATGGAAAAACTTCGTCGAAGAATCTAATTATTCACTAATCTCTACTAAGACATCGCCTTGCTGAACTTGATCCCCCGGTTTTAGCTTCAACATGCCAATAACTCCATCCACATTAGCAACTATTCTGTGTTCCATCTTCATAGCCTCCATTACCAATAATAAATCACCTGCAGTAACAGACTGTCCTTGTTCAACTAATACGTCAATGATTCTACCAGGCATTGGGGCAACCATGCCACCTTGTGAATCATCATCATTAGATCCTGCTTCTGTTTTTTCGATGCAAAAAACATGCCCATCAATGTGAACCCACCAAATATCACCGACCTTTGTTGAGTGAGCAAATTTTGTGACTCCATGAACGTTGAGTTTCAATCGGCCATCAGCCATAATTTGGCATTCTATGTCGCCTAAACGCCAGGTTTGTGAATCTCTTGCAACTGTCACCTCAACGGTATCGCCAGCAAATTTGAATTCATGTTGCATCAAGGATACCTCCTAGTTAAGCTTTGAAATGGACTTAGCGGGCCATCATCGGTAGAAGACTTTGTGGCTTGTAGTGTATGTAATCCTGCACTTTCACTTACTCCAGCAACCATTAACGCTGCGTTGAGTATCTCGTTACTAAATTGTGGGCTCCAGCCATTTGGCCAGATTCTTTCGATCATAGTAGTATCAGTCGCTCCACTTACCACGTCTTCATGATCACATAATTCACGCAAGAATCTGAGATTCGTTGTCGTCCCTAATACAACAAAATCGTCTAATGCTCGACGCATTCGTTGTAGAGCTTCTGCTCTTGATGGCGCCCAAACGATTAGTTTAGCGAGCATGGGGTCATAATTTGGCGTCACCATATCGCCTTCTCTTACCCCTGTATCAAGTCTTATTCCTGGCCCTGTTGGTGGTCTAAATACTGCTAGAGGACCAATCGCGGGAAGGAAATTATTACTTGCATCTTCGGCATACAGACGAACCTCAATGGCATGACCACGCATCATTAACTGACCACAACTCATTGGTTTACCTGCAGCAATTCGCAATTGTTCTCTAACTAAGTCAACACCTGTAACCATTTCAGTAACGGGGTGTTCAACCTGAATTCTAGTATTCATTTCTAGGAAAAAGAATTCACCGGTACTGGCTAATAGAAACTCTACTGTACCCGCGCCCTCATAATCAACGGCTTTAGCCGCCATTACGGCCGCTTGACCCATCTTTTCCCGTAAATCGGTAGTCATGACAGGGCACGGTGATTCTTCGAACACTTTCTGATGACGGCGCTGAACACTACATTCACGTTCGCCCAAATGAATTACTCTTCCATGAGTGTCTGCCAATACTTGAATCTCGACGTGCTTTGACCCGGTTAGCATCCGCTCAATGTATACTCTACCATCACCGAAAGCCGCAATCGCTTCTCTTCTAGCACCTTTAATAGATTCAACTAAATTATCCGGACTCTCTACCTTGCGCATACCTTTACCGCCCCCGCCAGATGAGGCTTTGAGCAGTAATGGATAACCAACTCTTGTACTGGCTTGGACAATTGCCTCAATCATTTTAGTTTCATCTTCAAAATCAATCTCTTCGCCCGGGATTACTGGAACTCCCGCTGCCTTCATGGTTTTTCGAGCAGTCATTTTATCCCCCATCATTTCTATGGCTAAAGGCGAGGGCCCAATCCATGTTATCCCTGCATCTAATACTGCTCTGGCAAAATCTGCGCGCTCAGATAAAAATCCAAACCCTGGATGAATTGCATCAGCACCATGCATGGCGGCAATATCGAGTATCTGCTGCTGGTCAAGATAAGTTTCTCCAATTGTTTCACCAACTAATTCAACAGATATTGTGGCCAGTTCAACAAACATTGACTCTTTGTCATTATTTGCATAAACCGCTACAGATTTTAGGCCAGCCTCACTACAGGCTCGTAAAATCCTACAGGCTATTTCCCCTCGATTGGCAACTAGCACTGTACTAACCATTTGCTTCACCAAATCAAGATTTCCAGTTTGCATCTCGCTTTTCTAAAAACGAGGAAAGGCCTTCTTGACCTTCATCTGAGCCACGCATTCTACTGGTAAAGTCGAGAGTAAAATCTCTTAACTCTTCATCACTGCCAGTCCATCTATCGAAACCAAGAGTTAATTCCTTGGCCAAACTAACCGCACATGGACCAGTAGTCATTACTTCGTCAATTAAATCGTTAACCGATTGAGTCATATCTTCTTGCGAGTCGACTACTTGTTCAATAAATCCTGTTCGAAGGGCTTCCTCAGCACCAATTCTACTGGCTTGCATTGCCAATCTACGAAAACATGCTGAACCCAATCTACGGTATACATAGGGGCCGATAACTGCAGGCAATATCCCCAATTTCCCTTCAGAAAGGGCAATCTTGACGTTGTCTGTAGCGATAACATGGTCTAAGCATGCCACCAATCCAGCACCGCCACCAAGCGCTACCCCAGTAATTGAGCCGATAGTAAAACATGGATGTGACCAAAGACCGTTGAATAGCCGATCGAGACGTGCTGAGTCTTGACGGTTCTCCTCTGGACTATTGGCGCCGGCATCACGCATCATATTGATGTCAGCCCCAGCGCAAAAGTGCTTGCCTGCGCCGGAAAAAACTATGATTCGTAAGTACTGATTACCAACTTCATCGACTAAACTTCCTGTTGCTCCAACACTTCGTTGTGACGTCCAATCAAATAAGTCACACAATTCTGTTATCATTTGCACGTTCATTGCGTTATACTTTGATTCTCGATTCAATGTTATATGGCAAATTGGCCCTTCAATGTTAATTGCCACCAATTCGGTTTGTGGGGGATTATCCATTTTTATCATAATTAAAACTCCAATTGCAAATTTAATTTTTCAATTGTGAAATCACATCCGAAATATGCCAAATCTATCGTCTGGCAGAGGGGCGTTCCTCGCTGCGGCCAAACACAAACCAAGGATATCGCGGGTATCTCTTGGGTCGATTATTCCATCATCCCACAGACGGGCCGTAGAGTAGTATGGGCTGCCTTCGGTCTCATATTTGTCAAGTATTGGCTGCCTAAACTCCGACAACTCTTCGCCTACCATTGGACTAAGTCCTTCTCTAGCTCTTTGATCTTGTTTTACTGTAGTTAGAACATCCGCTGCTTGGGGGCCACCCATAACTGAAATACGACTATTTGGCCACATGAACAAGAATCTAGGGTCATAAGCTCTTCCACACATACCATAATTTCCGGCACCGTGAGAGCCACCGATAATGATGGTGAACTTTGGAACATTAACACAAGATACCGCAGTAACCAGTTTGGCACCATCCTTAGCGATACCTCCCGCTTCGTATGCTTTACCAACCATAAACCCGGTGATGTTCTGCAAGAACACTAAAGGAATCCCACGTTGACCGCATAACTCAACGAAATGAGCGCCTTTCATCGAGGATTCTGAAAATAGAATCCCATTATTAGCCACAATTCCTACTTTATGACCGTGAATGTGGGCAAATCCACAAACCAATGTGGTCCCATAACGAGCTTTGAATTCGTGAAATCTAGAACCGTCTACTACCCTAGCAATGATTTCCTTAATATCAACGGGTGTACGGTTGTCCATCGGAATTAGTCCCAACAAATCTTCCACATCATGGGCTGGACTTTCCGGCATAGTGCCCGCAGACGGCGCTAATTCCCGAGGACCTAGGTTCTCCACGATATTACGCACCAACCTTAGTGCCTCTGGTTCATCTTCTGCAAAATGATCAGCAACACCAGATTGGGCAGTGTGGACATCAGCACCACCCAACTCTTCGGCAGTGACTTCTTCACCTGTTGCGGCTTTAACAAGTGGAGGACCGGCAAGGAAAATTGTCCCATTGCCTTTGACGATTATTGATTCATCAGACATGGCTGGAACATATGCTCCACCCGCCGTGCAAGAACCGAGCACTGCTGCGATCTGAGGTATCTTATCGCCAGACATTCTTGCCTGATTACGAAATATTCTACCAAAGTGAGTTATGTCCGGAAATACTTCATCTTGCATAGGCAAGAATGCTCCGCCTGAATCTACCAGATATATGCAGGGCAAGTGGTTTTCATGAGCTACGGTTTGGGCACGGATATGTTTCTTGACCGTCATTGGGTAGTACGATCCACCTTTTACAGTAGCATCATTAGCGACAAATAAGCACTCTCTGCCATGAACCAAACCTACTCCTGTCACAACACCTGCACTGTGGGCTCTGCCATCGTACAAGTCGTGAGCAGCTAATGGAGATAACTCAAGAAATGCGGTTCCCGGGTCAATAATTCGCTCAATACGTTCCCTAGGTAGTAATTTACCTCTACCTCGGTGACGGTCGACATATTTTCCACCGCCTCCTTGAGACGCAGTGTTCAGTCGTTCTCGAAGGGTTGCTATCAGTGAATGATTGTGCTCTTGGCGCTTGAGATACTCGGAATCTGCACGGTTAACACGCGTTGACAGTCTATCCATTGTACCCCTCATGCCTACGCAAGAGGACTCAACATTTAACGATACAAGTAAATGCTTAAAATCAAACATCTAAGGTCAATCGACCAATGTCCCTTAGACCTGGTGCTAATCCTACTATCAAGACAGCCAGTACGATTAACATACGCATGTGGACTTGTCTACGCTCTACTCGCATCTCGACAAATAACCATGCAATAGCAGCAACCAAACACGCTTTCACTATAGCAAATAACCATGCTCCTGGAGCATTAGTGGATTCCATCATCGGGTCAATGCCAAAAGATTCGGAAATCCCAACACCGATTTGGATAACTGCATCACTTACTGGGTGCTTTTCTCCATAGCCAAAGAAATCTATTCCAACCATGGTGGCAAAGCCATCACACAACTGACCAAATACCATTGCTAGAACCATTGGATTGGCAAGTAATGCTTTGCGGGACAGTTGTTCTATTGGGTGCTGTGATACCTGCTTCTCGGCATCCTCCCATGCAGTCAAAGTCACGCCTTTAGGCAGTACACCTGGCTGATATCCGGCAAGCTTGATGTGTCTTGCATCATCTTTACCATACTTGTACATGTAATAACAGACAACTGCAGGTATGCCCAAAACTATCAAGGCTGGCCACAATGGTTGTGATTCAACAATACGGCCGCTCTCTTGTTGCCAAGGTGTTGCAATAAATTGAAACCAGTGGAAAAGACCTAACATCGAGGTTGCACTGCCAAATGCGATTAACCCACGTGTCAACGATGGCCAATTTGCAGTCCAAACCAATACCATGAATAGAACTCCCAATGCGGCGATAAAACCTGTAGCGATGAAGAAAACACCCATGTCGGGGTGGGTAGTATAACTCGGCTGATATAGCAGGCCCCAATGAAGGAATAATAGCATTCCAAGGGTAATGAATAATACGGTTCGACTCTTTTCGATATCTGAGTCTTTAAATGAACCGTCCCATTTACTTGCCAATTTATGGGACACAAATGCAATACCGACCAACCAGATTGCTAAATGAATATGAATTATTGGAGAGATTAACAGCCAATCAAGTTCAGAGTTGAAGAAATCCGAATCTTCCAATACTCGTAGGACTGGTGCAAGTATTACCCATGAAATGAGTGCGAACATCATGCGATCATCCGCCGGCAGGTCCATCTTACGAAACACGGCTTGGAGAATTACGACGCTCATCAATACCGTAAGAGCGTATAAAGCCGTATTTTCGGTTGAATAGCCAGCATCACCAGCAGCACCAGCGTCTTTGACAATTGGATCCCAAACAATTGGCTTTAGTCCATCTGTCCAAAACAAATCATTAACGAAAATTAGTCCAAACGAAACAATAGTAAAAGCTGCTAATGCAGTCCAAATTGCCGCCTTTTCCAAAGGAGAATAAAGTTTTGAATCGAGGGATTTTTCTGTATCAGCGAACTGTGCTTCAATTTCTTGGGCAGAAATCATGTCAATTACCACTTGGGCCTACAATGCGTAGAATATTAGATTAATGCTTCAAAGTGTTGTCACTCTTCTTCATTATCAGACAGTCTTGCGACTAAATCGGCTTTCTTTCCACCGACCGGTAGACCGCTTGCCTTCAATCGCTCTTTTAATTCTGCGACTGATAATTTGGAAAGATCTTCTACATCAGCAGATTCATCGTCCTCAGCGCCTGGGATTACTCTAGGTTCGTGGACTTCAACAAATGAAACCTTACCGCATTCTACTGCGTCTCTAATTAGAGTAACTAAGCGGAATTTTAGCATTGCTGCATTGGTATCAAACAGCATTGCTTGCGGTAGAATAATCGATAGGTCTTCGCCTTTGAATGATACTTCAAAACCAGAATGACCAGTATTAGATTCAAGTAGACCCAGAACCTTATCTTCCTTACCTTTGACTTCCTTGACTACTGTAAAGACGTATCTCAGAGTCTTTCCGGCCATTGGGTGGTTGTAATCGATTCTTGCACGACCAGCTGCTAGGTATGATAGATATCCCTGTCGACCGTTGAGGGTAACTGGAGCACCAAGATACAATGAGTTTGGATCTTGAACTGCTCTGCGGAGTTTATCAATGCTAATTGTTTCAACAAGAGTTCCATCTTTCTCACCGTATGCTTCTTCAGGTGCTATTTCAATGTCTACTTCTTTGCCGACTTTAGCCTCAAGTAAGGCTGCCTCGAAACCAGGAATTAGGTTACCAGTACCAACTACACAGACCATTGGGGTGTAGTTACGACCCTCTTGGTGCATCTCGTGCTCTTTGGCAATCGCCTCGCTTGTTGTTTCAATCAAGTCACCAGTTTCTCCGCTGAATAAGTCGTAATCGACATGAATTATTGCTCCATCTTCCATGGTTTTTCCTCCGTTAGGGATATTCGCCCGACTGACCTCCCCTTGATAATATCTCGGTTAATTGAAAGGTCATTCTTGCTCAGCCAATATTGGAGCAGTGCTGCGTTTGGACTGGTTTTTGACAAACCCGCTATAAGTTACACCGAGCATCCCGAGCATCATTATTGACCAACCAATCCAAACTAAGTGAGAACCGGGCAGGTCATATATTGTGACTCTAACTAAATTAACTGAATCAAGACCATTACTCGAAGTCTGTTGCATTAAGCCTTGAGCTTGGGTCCCATCAAAGATAAACACCATATCTCCTGACCAACGAGTTAACACATCAACTTCAGACCTTGCGGTACCGGTTTTATCAAACCTGAGCATGCCAGGCTCAACAACGCCAATTTCTTGCTTTTCCATTCCGTCCATCTCATAAACAGTTATGCTGACGCCAACAAATCCATCACCAACCTCTAAATTGTCTTCAGTTGCCACTAAGTCGGTGAATTCAAAACCATACCCGTCGTGTATGACCAGTTCATTTTTAACCAGGGTAATTCGGTGACTCGCGTCACCTCGATCAACCAATACAGTGGTGGTTATGTGACCAATTAACAACAATACTAGTCCTAAGTGAACAAGATGGGCGCCAACTGGTATCCGCTGCCAGAATGGGGTTTTACCTGATTTGGTAAATTGACTGTAGACTTCAAAGCCAAGGGGGGCAACAAGCACTAACAACATTGGCAAGGAAATCCACGCAATAAAGCCCCTATCGAGATATTGAGAGATAGCAGTGCTTGAATCTTGACCTAAAGTATCCGAGAAGAAAATAGCCATCAGCAACGAAAACAAGGAGGTCACAAATAATACGACGAGCGTTGATTTAGCGCTATAGCGGCGCCGTGTGTAGACTAACATTGCTGCTGCGAAGCCTAAAATGAATGGTGCGCCATATAACTCATGTGCATCAAAATTTATTGTATCGACACTCTCGAGTAAAATGGTTAACGTCAAAATAAGGTATAGACTGACCAGCATAACAGAACACCAAAGCGCTATTTTCTTTAATTGCCGTTTCGAGAATTTTTGGCTTTCACCAACGTCTTCTTCGACTAAAAACGGCGTTAAGAAGATGATAATCACTATCCCAGCCTGCAAGACATCAATCATTCCAGACCATGCACCTGCTAGAGAGAGCATTATCCCCATACTAGCCCATATCCATTCATTGATGGCTTTCTGAGAATAGTATAACGGCGTGAAAAGAACAATGAATAGCAAAACAAAGAAGGTCTGAGGAATTAATAAAAATACCAATATTGGCATAATTACTACCGAAGAAACATACTTGGAACGGAAATAAGTCCAGCCTTCTGGTTCAAATTTTAGCCCGGGGCTAGAATATTTGTCAAATGCAATAAAGCCAACCAATAATCCTAGGATCGTTATATCTGGCAGCCAATAGTACAAATCTGCGCCAAAGGGAATAGCCAAGGCCGCCCCAATTACTGGCAATAATAGCAGCTGGCTGGAATTAGCAGAATCATTTTCATGCAACCCTTTACGGATAAGCAACAGCCAACTTCCGGCAAGAATTAGAATGAACATCAAATAAGACATTATCTCAACCCCCGCTACTGCATCGTTTTTCAATAACATCATCCGAGAAAAAGCATCCTCAGGTGGCGTTCCACTTTCAGAGATAACAAAGGTATGGACTGACGATGCCCAAACACCTCCGGCCCGAGTCACTAAGGTAGCAAATAGCGCCAGCGCACCAGCAACTAATCCAGCACCTATCCAGCCACTATCAGACACCTTACCAGGACGAGTCCGCAAGTGAGATATCGCTACCAGAGCTAACCATGGCAAGAAAGAGCCAGTTTCAACTGGATCCCAAGCCCAATAGCCGCCCCAGTCTAGAATAAGATACGCCCATAAACCGCCAAGGCCAATACCAGCGGTTGTAATCAGTAAGCCTGGCCTAGTTAAGCTAATTATGCGGTCAGAAACCCCACTAGTATGACCAGTAAAAATTCCGGACAAGGAAACTGCTGCTATGTGAATGCAGAAAGCATACGCCAGAAAAATTATCGGCGGGTGAATAATCATCAAATCAGTTTGCAGTAATTCGTTTAATCCACTTCCAAAAAAGAACAGAGGGGTCTGCTTGAACGGGTCCAAGACTATTGCAATTAGTATTAATGTAAGCGAAAATCCAAACACTACTCTTAGCCTAAAGTCGCGAGACTGCGGAGATTCTACGATTTTTCCTGCCATTGGTTTGCGCCAAATCCAAGCAAGTAAAGTAAGCCAAACTACCCACATCAATATCGGACCTTCTCGAGCGGCCCAGGTAGCGGCAAAGCGGTATTTGTAAGGTAATGACTCCCCACCAAAGGCAGCAACGTATTGAATATCTGTATCATTGACTAGGAATCTACTAGCGA
>JABJMO010000042.1 GCA_018659375.1 Methanobacteriota archaeon
ATGACAGATGAAAGAAATGAAAAATAAAAGAGGAAAAACAGTATTTAGCGGAGTAGGAATTGCGCTTCTGTTGTGCTTATTGATGGTAATGATGCCTTTCGCATCAACCGTTTCAAACGGCGATACAACAGAGGAAGTTTCCACCGAAGCTAACTCAGAAAAAATAGACAATGAAGAATCAGTGCTTGATAGCACTGACGATTCGACATTTAATGCCGAGAATTACGGTTACGATGCTGACTATGAAATGTTGGGCATGCGTGAGCAAAATTCTAAGGTGTTTGTCGCTGATGACGGAAGTTTAGACATGGTATATTCATCTGAACCTCTCCACTATCAAGGCACAGACAATACTTGGCAAGATATCGATTTCACAATTGACTCATCAGTTGATGGCTATGAAGTCACTCAAACAGAGTCTCCAGTCTACTTCGAAAACGAAGCAGTAGACGGGTATTCTGCTCAGTTTGGTGGAGACTTTGAAATCACTTCGGGTGTGGACTCGATGATAGTGGTCATAGATACGCCACTGTCCTCAGAAGCAATGCCTGGTGTCACGGAATCTGCAGGCAGCAGTATTGCTGTTAAAGATTCATCAAAGGAAGTAGATTTAGAGATAAACCCTCTTTTCTTCGAGACTTCCAAGAATACTCTGATCGGTGGAAACAAAATTAGTTACCCACTTTCCGACACCATCGATTTGAGGTACACTGTGAAACATGATAAGGTAAAGCAAGAAGTTGTGATAAACGCACTACCTAGCATGTACGCAGAAATGCCAGAATTCCGTCAATCCGAATATTTCGGATTGTACGAAAGATTCGAAATACCAGTTGGGCACCAACTGGTGACTGCTGATGGGTTTGACCTTACCGGCGCAGTACTTTACCAGACAAACCAACATCTTTCGATAGTTAATATCGAGACCGGTGTAGAAGTTGTCAGAATCGAAGCGCCAGTAGCACATCAGTCTACGCTCAACGATGATGAAGCACAAATAGATTCAACATATTTCCTCTCTGTTGATGAATTTGGAACTTCAGGTTCAATAATCACCGCAATAATGACTTCCTCACTTCTGTCAGAGGATGTCAGTTTCCCAGTTACAATTGATCCAACTTTTACTTATTTAGCTGCAGGGCAAAATAACTATCTCGTATGCGACGTTAGTGCTAACGACTGCCACTCAAAGACCAACGGTCGTTATGAGTACGATAACTGGGGGCAAATGCTCGATTCACCACGTTTCCCATTCCAATTCGGCTCAACATTGCCGGATGGTAACGCACTCGCTCCAGTACAAAGCGTAACTGCAAAGATTACTTACCAATCCGACTATGATACTGGATATGCTGATGTTATAATTCTTGAAGATTGTGGGATTTCTTCATCAGGAGCACCATCTGGAACAAATTATCTTGGCCAATATGCCAATCCAAGCGGATGTACAGGGAACGCACTTGCTGCATACACCCCTCCTACTGCATCTGGAACTCCACTTTATACTTATGACCAGCCTACAAGCTACTATCGTATGTCCTGTTCTGGCTCTCAAAGTTATTGTAGACACTACAGCCATTTTGGTTATGACAATTCACAGAACTACGATCACGGATACTACGTTACTGCAAGCGATGGTTCTTCCACAAACGGTATTTTCCCGGGAGGTACATATTCTTGGGAAGTCACTGATATTTATTCCGATGGAATGGACGGCGGCGCTTACTACAGAATCTACGAAAGAAATGCAGGCCAACCAGTAACAAACACAATGAATGGATGGTCATACATAGGGGTACAACCAACTACATCTGGCGGTTCGTCCACGGGGACATTCACTGTTGCTCCTAACAAGGAATTCACTATCCGATATCGATGCGGAAGTTATTACTTCTCTAGCTGTTACGCAAACGAAAACGTCATCATGATACAGGAAGAATCCGGTACTGCTCTCCCAGCACTTTCGAGTGGTGGAAACAGTTTTGGAGCCGCACAAGCAACTCTAGCACTCGGTGGAGGCCAAGAAGCAAGAATGAAGTGGGACTGTGGAACATGGTGCAGTGAAACTACTATTTTTTGGAGAGAGACAGGTCAATCTTGGACTTATGCTAACTCTTGGTCGCCAAACTATGGTAATGGGCAAGATTTCCAAACCTATTACTCTAACACTGAAGGAACATTGATTCAGAATGCAGGTGGTTCAACTATGAATCTCGAATTTTTAGTTTACGATTCATATGGTGACGGAACAAATGGTGGCGATGGGACCGTCCAAATTGATGCTCTTGGTACATGGGGTACCGTTCCATCAACGCCTTGGGGTCTTAG
>JABJMO010000037.1 GCA_018659375.1 Methanobacteriota archaeon
TATTACTACATGTGAGGTAGATTGATTTGGTAAGTAATTTACAAGACAAAATCAACACAAATGATAACTACGAATCGAGGCGGAAAAAAATGACAAAGAAAAAAGTTCTCCTCAGGATTGATCCTGCCCTACACGACACTTTACGTAAGTGGGCAGATGATGATTTTCGCTCAATCAATGCTCAAATAGAGTTTTTATTGCAGAAAGCAGCAGCCGAAAACAGACGTGATTCCAATGATGCCTGAACAACAATCAACCGACTTTTGGCAAGATAAAGCCGAAGAAGAAACAAAACTCACAGGGACTGTGACTGAGGAAAACTTCACCATCCCACTAGGCGCAACTCACCATGCGATATATCCTCAAACCAATGCAGTACTGGCTTTAGTTCTCGCAATAATGTCGTTTGCCTGCGGTGGATTAATTTGGTCAATACCAGCGTTATTCATCGCTCTTAGCGCTAAGAAAATCACCGATTTCAACCCTTACCATCCAGACGCGGGCACCGCCCAAGTAGCATATATTGCATCAATAGTCAACATAGTGTTGAGCACTGTGGTAATAGTAGGCTACATCGCAGTGATGATTGTCTATGTGATTTGATGATCAAGAGCGCCTTGAAAGTACAAGCACTGCACCGATCATAGCAATGATTGAGGTGGCAAGTAGGAACCCAGGAGTGGACTCAGAACTCTTGTCACTATCGTCTGCCTTGACATCATTGGCGTCAATACCCGTTCCAACAATAACTTCACCTTTCATGTTCATCATCAAATGTGGTTCACAAGCATAGTAGAAAGTAGTGTTTTCGGTAAATGTGTAAGAAAAGAATACTGTCCCTTCGGCTTCCCCTGAATAGATGCCACCAGTTAGAATTTCTGTGCTACTGATGTCTTCTATCTCAGCGACATTGTGCGGCATGTCAGCTTCAGTCCATTCCCAGCAAACCGTTTGTCCAACATCAATAGAGACTGATGGACGGTCGTATGCAGTGTCTACTACCCCTACAGTGACGTCACATGTAGTGGTCACTGGTTCTTCGATTACGTCAGCAGGTGGCATTAGCACCTTGTCAACGACATGAATTATTCCGTTGCTGGCTTCAACGTCAGCGCTGGTAACAGTGGCGTCACCAACCATCACTGAATCATTGGTAACTGTGAATGATAACGTGTCACCATTTGCTGCTTCTGCAGTCATTCCGTCAGTTACGTTTGCTGCATCGACAGCAGCTCCAGAAATTACGTGATATAGCAGTATGTTTGAGAGAGTGTTGTTTTCCTCTTCTGTGTCAAAATCATCCAGATTTATTCCAGCATCAGTAAATGCTTGGTCGGTTGGAGCAAAGACGGTGAATGATCCATTTCCGGCTAGTGTGTCAGCCAATCCAACGTGATTGAGTGCTGCAACTAGGCTTTCGTGGGAGCCGGTGCTCGAGGCTACATCAACAATTGTTTGTTTTTCTTCATGATCGTCCGCTTGAGCAAATTGGGTCGCTTGCAAAACAAAGATTAGGGCAATGAATAACGTTAGTTTCTTGTTCATACTCCACGGGCTCAAATTGAGGGTTATAAACCACTGTATGTTCACAAGGGGTCCTCTTGGTGGAGGTAGTAACTTAATCTATCTGCCAGACCGTGAAGTGATTCTAGGACTCTGGTTTCGGGTTTTAGATTCTTCTGCAGAACGACTCTTGTGTCCTGGTCAACTAGCATATCAAACCCCTCTAGTAACCTTGCAAGCCTCCGTTGTAGTCTGCCACCGGTTCGGTCCCAATCCATCAGTAAACATACCGATGACCCGCCAACAAAGTTATTCCTCGTACCATACTTTTCGTACAGGTGTGCGACAACTCTCTCGAGAGTCCACCCTCTATTTAGTACCTCAATAGGGCCAACAAATTCTAATGATTCAAGCGCTCTTTTGTCTCTAGGTCCTTCGACGATAATCGGCCAATTGTGTAGACGATTACGCCGCCTTGCCTCGCCTAGTGTTTGTCCTGCGTTAGTAAAACGAAGTTCATAGTTGCCTAGGCCAGTCCCATCAGTACGATTCGAACTTGCCATGTGATCACATCAATTTCCGTTCTATGATCTTCTTCATCAGTGGTATGTCGGTGGTGGAAAGTTTTACCTTTTTGCTCTTGGATGTCAAGCCGGAGATAATTTCTACCTCCTCTTTAGGGAGGTTAAATGATTCTGAAATCACATGAATTAGCGCTTTATTTGCTTTACCACCCTCGGCAATTGCTTTGACAGCTATTTTCAGTTCGCCGTTCCATTCATTATATCCAATTATGCCTTCACGCTTGGCAGCAGGATGAACTTTGACGCTCAAAATAGCTTGGCCAGTGAGGGTCATTTGGAAACATTTTGTCACGTCCAAAAAACTCACAAGTAACCTCAGAATAATCAAGTCAATAAAGTGTCGTAATTTTCGCTGCCGCAGGGATTTCCAAATGAAAAACTAAGATTCATATACTATGGTTGAGAATGGGCAACTGCTAAGCACCTAAGGGTGTTGTAAAACAATCAGCCAGTCCTAAAATTCGACAAATCCTTAAGGGCTACTACTCGGGCGGTCAAACAGGGTGATTCTAATGGTGGCAGAGGATACCGTTTTTTCAGTACTTTACGAAAAGTTTCTTTTTTGGGGTATCATCGTTGGGATTTTCACGTTCGCATGGCTTCTCTATGCAATGATTAGATACCGCGCCAGCATTGTCCCAGACACCACTGAAATCGACCATATTGTGGTAGGTTCTTTCCCAGTCGACCGGCACAATACCAAAATCGAAGTTTTATTTTACGTAGTTCCAACAATTATCGTTGTATGGCTAGTCGTTCTTGCTCTAGCCTCCAATACAGCTGTTTGGGTCATACCTGACGAAGAAGAAGCCTTCGATATGGAGATAATAGGACAGCAATGGTTTTGGGAATTCAACTACAAAGAAGAATTAACTTGGCAAGATGACGTAAGAGTCACTGGAATTGATGTCAATTGGGGAGATAACCTAACTGTACAACACTCAGGTAGCCCCGATGCCGTCAATATGACTGTTGTCATAGATGGGTCTGCTACTAACTATGAACTGTTCACTGCGGGGGGCTCGACGCAAATTGACCAAGCGTTCAATCGCTTCGTTGCTGCTTCAGTTATGATTCTAGACGCTGAAGACAATGAATTACACTCTTGGGGCCATATCCCTATCAACCATAAATTATCAACTGCAGCAGGAGATCATTTAATTGTTCCATGTGATGAAAAAATAGTGTTAAACCTATTTTCATACACTTCAGATTACAGTGAGTTAAACAGTACTTATTGGGGAGTTCAACACTCTTTTTGGCTCCCTGAATGGGGTGTTAAAGAAGACCTGGTACCTGGTCTTGAAGGTGGTACTATGATGTGGTTTTGGCCCGATGATCCAGGTACATTCAACATTAGGTGTGCCGAATATTGTGGTCTTGACCATTCAAAGATGATTGGCAATGTCGATGTTGTAGCTCCCATCCAAAATGGTCTCGATTACTGTGACGTCGATACCGGCGTACAGAAAGTAGGGGGCTCTAACTAATGCGCACTAGAACCATTGCCCTTCTATCTATAGTGCTAATCTCCCTAGTTATGGTGCCTCAATTTGACGCTGCACCTTCAGGTATTGGTTCAGCAGGAGACAATGGTTGTTCTTGCCACGGAGGCCCATCA
>JABJMO010000058.1 GCA_018659375.1 Methanobacteriota archaeon
CCGCTAAGGATACTTTTCAGCTTTCACTCACGTTACTTGTAAACTATCGGTCTCGAGTTGTATTTAGGATTGGAAGTATTTGCCTCCCACATTCACACGCGATTTCCAGCGCATGCTACTCTTTGACGGTCACGTGGTCATATCATGTACGGTTACGGGACTTTCACCCTCTATGGATGTGTCATTCCAGACAACTTCACCTTCCATGACTTAGACGATAGACCGACAACCACATCTCCCTCACTTTCGTTTCGGGATTCGGCTTGTCCTATTCCGTGTTCATTCGCCACTACTTACGGAATCTCATTTGATTTCATTTCCTCCTCCTACTAAGATGCTTCAATTCGGAGGGTTCCCTATCGCATCGCGATTATTTGGGAAGTCCCATTCGGCAATCTGCGGATCCATGGTATTCATGCACCTCCCCGCAGCTTATCGCAGCTTGTCACGACCTTCTTCGGCACTCGAGCCGAGCGATCCCCCAGTTGGGTTGTAGCATCACATGTATGTATTCCACACCATGCGAGTAACCCTTCGGTATCTAATTCATGCCAATTCGGCTTCCTCAGAAGACCAACTCCTCTAGGATGGTCCCCCTCAGCCCTTCCCCTGACATAGGCATGCCAAGGTGCTAAGCAAGCAACCGACCTACCTCCTGTATATGAATAAATCGGTTTGTTCGAACAATTATTGACAGTAAAAAATAGTTTAGTACACTGTTTAGAATGTGATAATAAAATACCCTTGTTAACGCCAAAATCACAGTAAACGGGCTAGATTCTCATCCACAATAGCGTCCCCGCGGTATTGAGCGAGTATCACCTTGGCATTGACACTCTGCCCCAAACTTACCAAAGCCGCCGCATGTAAATTGGCCCCTTCGACTGAGTTAATGTTTTTGGCATTGTGAACTTCGATGATTTTCAACGCTTTTTCTGAACGGCCGCTAACCAATAATGCATGGGCTAGATTTAGCAAGATTAAGGGCTCGTCAGGATTACTTTTAGCTGCCTCACGCAGGGCCAGGATTGCTGATTCAAATTGTGAATTTGCTAGCATCTGTGTGGACTGTTCTGAATCTTTTGCCATTTCTACAGCACGCTGCAAGAGCGCCAGACCGTAATTGTTGTAAACTGCAGAATCTCCTGGCATTCTAGATGCAATACGTTGGAATTTAATCGCTGCATCTGACCAAGAACCCTGAGCAATAGCAAAATATCCCGCCTCTAAATCTTCGCGGCACTCGGGATTGTTAGAGAGATTAACATCCATTGCGCGTGCTGAATGAAGTCCTAGTGACATTGACTCTCCGGTTAGTTGTGAGTTTGCGTCAATTGTGGGATAGCCTGCAATATTTTCATGTTGATAAACTAAGACATCTTCCTCTGGTTTGTGCACTACTTCGACAACCTCCGAAGATTCAGCATAAATTTCGTCTAAATTAGTCTCAGCGGGATAGATTTTCCATTCATCTGGTATTTCAATCAGATCTTCTGCTGCTGGTTTTTCAACAATATCTGGCAAAGTGGTCGCTAACGATGAATGTTCGAGGCCTTTTGTGACCTCCTCGGCTATCGGGGTAATTCTAAATGTATCTGGTCTGGCAATAATGACTTCTGGAATTAGTTCTTGGTCCGTTAATTTATTTGGCGAAACTTCCTGTATCTCAATTGATTCTTCTTGATGTTTAATAGAATCAATCATTTCACTTTCGCTCTGCTCAAACGGAATACCCTCTGCGTGACTGCCAATTCCAAATGGCAACCTAGACACTGAAATATTTGATTCGCCCTGGAAACCAAATGGTAAATCGCTAGACTCACTTGCTGAATCGAGCGGCATATTGTCGGCATCTTCAGTACGGTTTGAACCTTCTAAATCATGCCATGAATCGGCTGCGTCCTCTAGACCTGGTATCTCTGTGGGCAATGGTTCTTCTGCGTCGTCGTTAGCAGACAAGTCAATGAGGTTTTGACTACCACAAGCAGGGCATGATACCGCATTTAGTGAAAGTAAACCACAGATGGTACACTCTAACATAACTTAGCCCCGCCCACACCAAACAGGCTTGGGCTTTCAAGTAAGCGCTTAGAAGATGAATAAAAGACCTATTCTGCCTCAGATGCGCCCACAACTGCAGACTTGACCTGTTGGATTTTCTTGCTAGCTAAATCTTTTAATTCTTCATAATCATTATCGACTAGTGAATCTGCTAAATTTTTACCCTTTGATTTCCCACGATAGACTTGGTAAATAATACCGAGTAGAGAGATGCCAACAAGCACTAATTTCCACATCATACCGCCGCCTCCTACGGCGTAAACTAGAACCATGTACAAAGAAATTATCGCTGTCGTTAGCAACATCATTGGGAACCCTGCCCTAAAGAATTCTGTGAATGACACAGGGTAACCTGCTTCTTCAGACATTCCAGCCATTACAACGTTGGCTGAGGCACCTATTAGTGTCCCATTACCACCTAGGCAGGCCCCGAACGCTAAAGCCCAAATTAGCGGCCCTAGATCCACGTTGGCTCCTTGTGAAATTTGTAGCACGATAGGAATCATTGTAGCTGTATAGGGAATGTTGTCAATGAATGCCGAGGCAATGGCAGAAACCCATAGCAGGATTAACATTGCTGCTGTAAGACGAATTATTCCGCCATCGCCTTGAGGGAACCAAACGATTGCTTTTTCCACATATTCGCCAATGAAGTTGATTACACCCATGTATTGAAGGGAGTGTACCAAAACGAATAACCCAGCGAAGAACAATAATGTTGTCCACTCAACCTCTTCAAGAGGTTCTTCAAGATCATGTCGATTGGTTGCTAGCAACATGAAAACGGCCCCACCAAGAGCAATCCAGGAAACTGGCATGTGAGTGATTGGATGGAGGAAGAAACCAAGGATTACTAGGCCGAGTATTATTCCACTAGTGGTTAACATCTTAGCATCTTTAATACCATATTTAGATTCTAATTCAGCTACATCTCTGATACGCTTACCGGAGAACTCGTCACGGTACATCCACTTGAGCAACATAAATGCAGGAACAACGGTCATCAGTATACCAGGAGCCATTTCGATAATGAAGTCATTGAAGTTAACACCATCGCTAGCCAACTCTGCGTATTTACCGTTTTCAGCAGATGCAATAGCCGATTCGGAAAGGCCGGAGCCAATCATAATATTTGGCGGATCGCCAATCATGGTTGCTGCGCCGCCAATATTAGAAAATAAGACCTCTGAAATTAACAATGGCACCGGTTGTAAATCTAAAACTTTAGCCAGTTGTATTGTGACGGGAGTTAGTAGTAGGATAGTAGTAACATTGTCTAAGAATGCTGAAAGGATTGCTGTAACTATACATAAAATCACCACTAAAGACCAAATGGAACCTTCGCTTTTCTTGTAAGCTTCAACGGCAAACCATTCGAATACGCCAGTGTGCGATATCACTCCAACCATCACCATCATACCGAGTAATAATCCGATAGTTTCCCAATCAATCATCGTAGTAACTGCTTTTAGGCTTAGAGCCGGCTCGTTAGTAAAATAATTTAGCGCTATAATTGCGGCTAATCCACCAACTGCTGCAGCCAGAGTCCTGTGTACTGTTTCAAAAATAATCAGTACGTAAACTACTATTAAAATTGACAAACCTACGCCTATAGCCCAGTTTTCTAAACCGTCTTTGACAGTTAATTCGAGATGAACATCCGTACCGCTGCCTCCAGCAGCGTTTGTATGCCCCATTATTGATAGACATCCAACAACCAACAAAAGAGTAAAGGCAATTCTCCTTGAGTGACTTTTCTTATCGACTAGATTAAACATACAGCATCCCCTAACCGAGCCGACCGTGATTCAATAATTGAGCGTTGTGGATACTTTAGTCAGCGCTTCCACAAAACTCCGACATTTCCTCTAAGGGTAACGATTGTCGAATTTGTAGACTCTGCGAGGTGTTCCCACAATTGCTGTAAGTCATTTTTGTCAAATAAACCACGATTTACCTTTATTTTAACCAAATCTTTGCCGGCTAACTGTGTAACAATCTCCGATACTAAGTTATCTGTCAGGCCTGATTTACCGATTCTGATAGTTGGTTTTAAGTCCCTTGAAAGGGCTGATTTTTTAATGTCACTTGGTATGTTATTCATTCAATTACCTCGGTTAAATTTTGGACCCTTGCCATGGCGCCTAATGTGATTGCATGCTAGGCAAGTTTTGATAATCATTCCGTTTTTCACTCTAACCCTAGTATTACTGGAATTAGTAATTATTGAACATTTATGGCAGATTTGAGCCTGTAATGACTTAGGCATTTTTAATCGATGTTTACGATTAAGGTCGACCAACTTATTGGCAACTGTTTGTTTGAATTTTAAGTCATTATTTGTGCTAATTAATTCTACTAATTCCGTTTGATTTACGTTAGCAGCAGAACGCCGATAACGTTTTGATTTACTTGATGAATTCATTCTAGACATTGCAACACCTAGTTGAGTGCGATGAGAATATCTTTAGTAATTTCATCAATTGCTTTGTCGCCGTTGACATTGCACAAGATACCCAATTCATCATACCAATCAGCCAGTGGTGAAGTTTGTACATGATAGGCAGATAATCTTTGTAGAACTGTATCTTCATTATCATCTGCTCTTCTTTTCATGTCTGTCGAGCCACACTCATCACAGACTCCATCTTGCTTAGTTGGGTTGAAAGTCTCATGGTAGACTATACCGCAAGAAGCACACGAATATCTTCCACAAATACGTTCAACAATCCTTTCATCTGGTACGTTAATCGCGATTACGTGCGTTACTTCAGTAATTTTTGACAGCGCCTCTGCTTGAGGTATTGTACGTGGAAAACCATCGAACATTAGACCTTTGACGGCATCTGGATCTTGGACTCTAGCTTTTATTAAATCAATGATAATTGAGTCCGGAACTAATTTCCCTGCGTCCATATATTGCTTTGCCTCGATGCCAGTTTTGGTTCCGTTCTTTACGGCTGCTCGCAACATGTCACCAGTCGAAACTTGGGGTAGCCCTGTGGTTTGAGTAATCCTTACCGCTTGTGTACCTTTTCCGGCGCCGGGCGGGCCAAACAAAACTATGCTGCTCATGGTTAGGCGTGTGATTCATATATTTTCAATGTAGTACTTACGGCTGATTCTTTTTTAGCCACATGTGGCCATACGCATTCCATTGTTCCATAGTCCAACCTGGTGGCAATCCTGTTGCTGGAAGAGGTGCTATAGTGGATTGATTGGCTTGTAGTGGAGTAATTGGAGGAGGTGGTAAATTAGGAATAGATTTTTGCGGTAATGGCGGTGGCATACCTTGTGGTATCTGATTCACCGGAGGCATACCAGCAGGAGGCATACCAATGGGCAGGATTGCAGGAGGAGCAGGCTGGCTAAACTGAGAGCCTATTGATTGTGCAAGGGCAGCTGCTATTTCGTCTTGTGAGACTTCACCACTAGTCATATCATCTGATGCCAATCCAATATCCAATACTTTGTCACGACGTCCACCCACATCACCGGGGGTGGTGTACGCATTTACTGCAATTAATTCTGTTCCATCATCATTAATCGAGCCAGATGACTTCACTCTTCGTGAGATAATAACTACAACAATTGCCAAAGAAAGCAGAATGCCTACAGATACGTACCATGGTACGATGTTAAATAATCCGGAGTTACCATTAGCGGGTGATGAAGATGTTTGTAGTGAAATAGTGCTGATAAGACCGTCCGAGTTGGAAAGGTTCACCACTACTTGATACGGCCCTCTCGAAACATCTTCTGAAGGATTTAAGGTGATCTTAAGAGTTTCCAACTCACCAGGATTTAGCATAGTTATGGAAGCTGGGCTTATTCTTGGTGACCAACCTGATACTAACTTTCCATCCTCATCCAGTATTACGATGGTTAAATCTCCTGAAATAGCAGTATTGCCATCATTTCTAAGCGTAACATCTGAGGATTGACTGCCGCCTTTTGGAACTCCTATCAGAGGTTGTAATACCTCACCATTAAGAGTCATATTACCAAACGTTGAATCGATTACCGAGACATCTAGTAATGCACTTTTTACTACTTGCCTATCGCCATTTTGTGCGGTAACACTCACCGTTATTTTGTAGGCACTCTCGATAACAGGTTGGTTTATTGGAGGAATTATCCCCAAACTTATGTTTGCCGATTGTCTTGGTTCAAGACTTGTCACTGGGTTCGCAAAACCAACAACCCAGCCGTCTGGGGGCAAGGAAAAACTCCATTCAAGTTCTGCTAGTGAGTTTCCATCATTGGTCAAACTAAACTCGGCAAATGAGTATTCTACACCGATTGAACATTCAATCAAGTCAGGAGATTGTAAGTCGATAGACAGTTTATCCATTATGACTAACTTTGTTGAATTAATCACATAATCAAAGTTCGAAACCTCTGCTTTTATGTTGAAAAGATTGAAGTCACCCTCCAAAGAAGAGGTTGGTGATATTATGATTACTTCAACAACTGTTGATTGACCTGCCGGAACCTGGATAGTTGCTTCTTTACTGTAACTTAAGCCGTTAACAATCAATTCAACATACCAACTTGGATTTGATGGTTGAACAATCACATCTAACTCTATCTCAATATTACCTTCATTAATCACACTATAATCTAAGGTTATTTCTTCTCCGCTATCAATTAGAATTTCCCTTACCTCTAGGTTGGTCCCGATATCATTGCCATTTACTCCGAGGTTTGTGCTATAGTCTGATAATTCCAGAACAGTTATGGTCACTGATTGCGTATAATTTAGAGTTTGATCGGTTGTTGAAGTAACATAACACTCAACAATATCTTGAAAATTTGCTGCTGGAGAACCACTGGAAACTGGAGGAACAAAAATCCTAACAGGCATTGAGAGATAATTAGCGATATCTAATGGTTCGAAATCTAAAGAAGAGGAATTAGAATTACCCAGCATTATTTGCCAAAGGTTTTGCGAAGAACACTCTACTGAGTACTGTGCCTGTGAATTACCCACATTTAACGCGGAAATTGCAAAAGCCGCTGATTCACCTGGTAGAGCCGATAAACCGTTAGTACCACTAACTACTATTTTCACGTCATCCACTTCGTCGACAATAATTGTTAATCGCATTGAATGGGAAACCAATGGAAGTGATTGGTACGCAACCGTGACATCTACGTAGAAAGTCCCTGAACGAGCATATCTGGGTGTATTGGGGTCTGATAAATCAGCATATTTATTTTCAAAACTCAAAATCAATTCAATACTGTCATCACTAGCTCCTTGAGGGCCTAAAGTGTAGGGACTCGTTTGAGATACACTCTTTGTCCATGCATCCTCGGGAGAAATGAAATAATTAAACACTGGGTGTTTTTCCTGTACGTTGGTGTAAGACAATGTTACTGCTTCGGTCCCTGTACCCTCATTCATGATGGTAATTGGTATGTTTATTGTAGTTTCATTCCTGACATCAAAATTCTTTATTGCTGCTTGTTGTCTATCTTCTTCTAATGCCGGCACAGAACCATCAGCATTGAGAGGCACTACCCTCACTCCAAGCGCAGTTACCTCAATATCTATCTGAATTATGTTATTGTTAACACCAGAAGATTCGTCATTCATTTCATCTAGTACATTGTTGGTATCAAGACTTAGTTTTAGTGTGTGGATACCTGTGGTTGAGAACGATCTAGTGGTTATCTCTGATTGGATTTGACTAGATGAAACCCCTTGAGAATCTCCCTCCATCAGTATTGAACCCTCAGTCAAGTCTTCCAGTATCCAGTGGAAACCGCTAGCAGATGCTGTGCCCTGATTCATCCAAGAAACTCTCAACGAAAATATATCATTTTGTAAAGGGCTTTCTGACGATAGATAAATTGATTCTGGGAACGCCACTAAATCAGGCCGGGAAATTAGACTCGCATCTGCAGTCATAACAATACTAAAGTCCTGATTTGAACCTCCACGATGAAGGATTTGCACGAGCCATTGGCCTGATGTTGAACCAATTTGTGGAGCAAGACTGATTCTTTCAACATTATTAAGATAATCAGCTGTGCCACCAGTAACCGAAAAGCCAGATGCAAAATTATTACCAAGCCAAGTATCACCGTTTGGTGCAACGAGTAACAAATCCAAATCGTTACTAGTTTTGCATCTGTTTGGGGCGAATTAGCGCTTCCTGCATCGTCATTCCATGCTAGAGTGATATCAATGCCATGAGAGGGGTCCATATCAAGTTCGTAAACCAAGCCAAATGAAGGTTGCAATACTTTACCATCATCAAAATATGTTGATAGTATTGTGCTGCCTTCAGTGGGCATAACTGTATTTTCAAGGTTTAATTGCCCCCATCCTTCGTTTTGGTTTGGTACGTCTGGAGTCCCTAAATCCTCTGCTCCATTAATCATCGCCGCCTTAATCAAGGATGCTGATGGTGAGACAATATTTACTTGTTCACGAATGAATTCTCTAGTTAATGCAGCAAGACCCCCCGCAACTGATGCTGATTGAGATGTACCTGAAACCGACATGTATAACGAATCACCATCAGCATGAACACCGCTCCCACAGGCAAAGCCGATTGGTGTTTTTGCTTCCTCAGCGCGTCCGGAACAAATTTCTACTCCAGGTGCTACAACATCGGGTTTGATTCTACCGTCAAGGGTAAAACCAACTCTAGAATTAGAGTCTACTGAACCTTCAGGAGTGGTGCCAAGACTACCTGTAGTACTTACCCCAACTGATAGTACATTCTTAGCTGTTGCCGGGGCGGTAATTAGCGTGCTACCTTGGCCGTCTGTATCACCAACTGAAAATATCGGCAATAATGTTGTTTCATCATGAACAAACTGGTCAACTGATCTTGAATCAGCAGTATATTCTCCGAAATTACCATTCAAGCCCCATGCATTAATTGCTATTCTTGCTGTTTTTTGTTTAGCGTCTAATAATAAATCGTAAATAGAGCCTTGCCGACCAAATACGCCTGTTGGGTCGTGCTCTAGAGCATACATCGTCACCCCAGCACTTGGAGCGATTCCTTTGCTAGAAGTGTCCCCCGAACCATCGCCAACTGCGGTTAATGTTACGTGAGTACCATGACCGCCATTAGTATCTGCAGGTGAAGTATCTAAGCCAAATTGCGTATAAACAGCGGCAACTCTTCCGCTGATGTCAGGATGGTCTCTATCTAATCCGGTATCGGCAATTGCTAACATTTCCCCCGAACCATCTAAAGTAAACGTCCCTGACAAATCTACATTTGCCACGCCAGTTATTGCTCTGGCTACGGCATTGTGGACCACCATCTTACCAACCGGTTCAGTCCAAATAATTCTGCCATCTTGAGAAACTAGATTGGCAAAGTGAAGTGAATTTTCGACGGTTACTTGACAGGTAGTATAGCCACACCAAGCGTCTGTTGCACCGTAATTAGTTAGCGATAAAGCAAGACTTTCATAGCCACCGTACCCCAAATCATTTGATGGAATCAAAGACAGACTATGATAATTAGACTCATAGATTATCGAAGGATGAATACGATAACCAGGGTTGATGTTGCCAAACCATCTTACTTCATCGCTTGTAGCAAGCATATCGATAGTAATCTGTTGATTATGTTCAAGCCTGATAATGAAATTTCCGTCACCAAGATTGTCTAACACATGTAAAAATGATTTACTTTGCAATTCAAATAACCAATCAAAATCATATTCATTCAATTGAACAAACATCATCCCAGTAGACAAATAATCTTCACTTGAAATGAAACTTTCTGGTAAGTAAGGTGGTTCGGTAGTAAGTGGATCGAAAGAACCATGAGCCAGATTAAGCATTCCAGAAAGGGCTCTAGTTTCTTGATTATTGATGATGTAACTAGACGCTTGATGCCAATGTTCAGCTGCTACCGATAACTGTTCACTATCACTGTTTGACTCGATATTTTCTACAGATAACTCAGGATTATTAGCGTGGTCAAACAAGTAAGGAGTTGAGGTCACACCAAGAAGCAGAATTATTGCTAATATGACCTGCTTTTCCTTCTGCATGGTTACCGCAAATCCGCATGCTTTTTGAAAACAACCGTCTATTGATGATAATTTGCTCATTAGATGTTGTTATATTTACTAATCGCCGAGTCTGTCTTCTCAACCGATTTGCGCCAATCTGACTCGGTGCCCATCAATGCCCTTATGGCATCAACATTTTCGGGAATCACATCAGATTCTTGATGTATTGCTTGGAAATAATATAACGTATCACCATTTAACTTCACACCGTCTTTCCAGACAAAGATTTCGTGTAAATCACCCCACTTTCGGCCGATATCCCTAGCATATTCCATTACTTCAGCCGTGGTTGTAATACCTGTTTCACCACCATTCATGAGAACAATCCTAGGTTCATTGGACCACATGTCAATAACTGACTCAGTAGTAAGACCATGGCCGTTTGGTAGTTGTGCGACTATGACGTGTACATGCATAATTGTTGTTGGAACTGCAACTGCCATTGAATTAATAATGATTTCAGACTTTACAGTCATAACATCCGGCCCGTGATGAGATGGCACTTTTAGTACTGGTTTGATAGCATTAATCGGACCTTTGCTAGAATCCCCCGGATCAGCTGCCCTTCGAATCATGGTACACTCTACTGAGAGTGAACCACAGTGATTATACAACGGCATTAAGGTTCTTGATAATCCTGTGGTGTTACACGATACGACTCTTGTGCCATCAACATTGAGATTCTCTATGTGGTTAGCGGAGGATGTGTATGACATACCGGTCATAGCATGCTTTTCGCCGCCTTGAAAAATCCATTTGACGCCCGCAGATAGATATTTTTCCAGATTATTTGCACCAACCTTACCGGGTGAACAATCTATTACTATATCGGCAATCGATAACAAGTCTGACAAACCCCCGTGACAGGTATAGCCCGCATCTGCAAAAGCTTGTATTTTTTCCTCCGCGTCATATGTGCAGAAAATTGGGTACCCTTTTCTAACAGCTAAATCGCAGCCAAAGGCTGGTCTAGTCTTAGTTACTCCAACAATTTCCATGTCATCTTGGGCATCAACTGCATCTGCAACCCGCTTGCCAATTGTGCCATATCCGTTTATTGCTACCTTGATTACCATCGTCTCACAATCCCTGTGTCATGGTAGAATATCTATTAACAAATCGTATTATGATCATGATTAAGAAACCATCAATTTCAATTCCATAGAAAAGAAGACTATATGGCCATGCTACATTGACAGCAGTACATGGCGGATGCTCTAGATGTCGTTGCTAGGTCATTCAACATCAATTCTAAATTAGGGCCGAAACTGACAGCGGCTGCTGAACAAAATGCAATATTGCGAATTGGATGGACAAATGCTGGCGATCCAGTCCCAAAAAACGGGGAACTCGGACTGTGCCCGGGATTACCAAAAGGCGCCAAAGTTAGGGCGTTAGGGAAATTAGGTTCTTGGACAGCAGCTTTTGGCAATGGAGGAACCTTTACCATTCAAGGTGATGTAGAATCATATCTTGGCGCAGGTAACGGCGGGAATACCATCACCTGTGAACGATCTGCAGGGAATTATGCAGGATATGGCATGAAATCCGGTAAGATTTCAATATTAGACGGGTGTGGCGACGACCTTGGTTCATGTATGGAAGGTGGTCTGTTATTTGTTAGAGGCAACGCTGGAGTTAGAGTCGGAGGGGGCATGAAAGACGGAATTATTGTTGTTGATGGTGACATCGGCAATGACCCTGGTGCCGGGATGAGTGGTGGTTTGATTATCATCAACGGAAGATGCCCAGATCCACCTGAAGGGGTAACACTTCGACCAGTCACAAAAAGCGAACTAACAAAAATTAACAAGGAACTCGATATCAAAGATTTCCAAATCCCTAATGACTCTGTATGCTTAGAATGTACTAGCCCAAAAAATGATTCAAAATCGAATCATGTGGTCTCATCTGGAGATATGTCTACAATCGGATTGGTACCAACAGATGCACCACACAAAATGAATTACATCACCTGTGACACTGTAGCTCTGATAGGAGAGAGAGGAGATACCAATACGCCAATAGCCTTACCGCTACCACTAATGCCGGTGATATCGGATGGTGATATTTTATCTAAATTTGAGTCAGATGGCTCATCAGTTAACCGAATAGATACTCAACCATTCATTGTTTCAATAAATCCAAGAACAATTGATTTCGCCCTTATCAGCCATGATAATCTAAACATCATTGGTCCAAAACTAACCCAATGCGGTGGAATGGTAATTGACATGATGAGACTACCTAGCATGAATTCAGAGGAAATCGATGGCATGCTTGTCTCCCTGCGTTCACTACTTGGACAAGACAAACCATTTGCTTTCAGCAATGGAGTTGGCCGTATAGACTATTTGCACAAAACTTCTGCTTACCACAGAGCAGATATGGCAATTTCGTCTATTGAAGACGGCACAGGTATATCAGAACCAGCAAGTTTACCATTAATCGGTAGAAGCAACAAAGCAAATTTAGAAGACTACTATACTGAATCGGTAATCAACCTTGGCTTTTCAGCAAATGCCGATGATATTGTCAAATTTTGTGCTGCAGGGCTAAAGCTTGTGTGTTGTGCAACTCCAGCTGAAGATGGTTCTGAAATCAATAACTGGTTAAATGTAATCCATTACGACCTTTCCACAACACTTCAGAGAATAGGATTGGAGAGTATCGATTCACTTTCCAGACAAAACCTTAGAGCACTTGATCATGAAACCGCAGCAGTAAGTGGCCTAAGACTAGTCGGATATGAGAGGCCACTCCCTCACTGGTTTGCAAGATAGGTGAAAGTATGCCAACAATTTCTGTAGACCAAGCACTAATTAAGCGATTAATGGCAAAGCACGGTTACCAACATGACACCGAATACCTGGCAGATAATCTACCTTTACTAGGCACAGATATCGACAAATGTGACACAGAAACTCTTGATATTGAAATATTTCCTAATCGTCCTGACCTATTATCAGGTGAAACCTTATCAAGAGCCATTAGGAACTTTATTCATCACGCTCCTGCTGCTCCAAATCTCATTATTAAAAAAGGCGATTTGGAACTTATTGTCGACAGTGAACTAAAACAGATACGACCTGTTATTCTTGGAGCAGTAGTAAGGGGTGTTAATTCTGGCAGCTCCGAAATGGAATCTGATGCCTTCATCAAATCATTAATGGATCACCAAGAAAAACTACACTTTGCATTAGGTAGAGGAAGAAAACGGGCCTCAATAGGCGTTCATGACTTGGCTAAGATCAAACCTCCATTTTTTGTAAAAGCTGTTAACAATGACACTCATTTCACACCGCTTTCCATGGATGATGAAATGTCTATCAAACAAATTTTGTTAGAACACCCTAAGGGGATTGATTACGCACATTTACTTGACGGCTTTGAAAAATACCCTGTGATTGTTGATGCAGAAAATAGAATCTTATCATTTCCACCGATAATAAACGGTGACCACACGACAGTTACTGCTGATACAACTGAATTTTTTATCGACGTAACAGGTTGGGATTATCGCTCATGTGAAGCATGTTTGATGCTGATTGCCATGCAATTAGAAGAATACGGTGGCACCATTGAATCTGTTAAAGTAACCGCGTGTGATGGTTCGGTTCAACATCTACCTAACGGAGATGCTATTGAACATAAGCTGCCCACAACACTGTTGAATGGCTTGATTGGTGACAGCCTAGAGGAAAATCAAATTTCAAGTGCCATAAACCGAATGGGTGGTACACTAATCAGTAAAGGTGATGATTATATCAACTTGTTAATGCCGAGATGGAGATTTGACATATTACATCCAGTTGACTTGCTAGAAGATATTGCGATTGGACATGGCTATGAAAATTTAGGAACCGATATAGCAAAATCACCAATGACTGCTGTTCCTAGGAAGGACAATAATATCTTGAGAAGAATTAGAGATTCAATGCAAGGACTTGGCATGATGCAGATACAATCCCTTACTTTATCCAACGACCTTGATCAGTTTACCTTGATGCGTTGGGACAATGTTGGCGAAGTTACTAGGATTACCAACCCAATAACTATTGATCATACATTACTAAGACAATATCTGATGCCTGGGTTGCTAAGGCTACTATCAAGTAACCGCCATCATGACTTGCCACAAAGCGTTTACGAGTTAGGCACAGTTGTAAGAGGTCATCACAATTCCACTAGATTAGCATTCTTAGTGGCAGAAAGAAGTGGTGGATTTGCGGCAATTAGAGGCAAAATCCAAGCATTCTTGAGAGATTTAGGAGCGCAAAACCATGAGATAACTCCTCTTTCGGATAATGATGGACCTTGGCTAGCTGGAAGAGCTGCTAAGGTAATAGTAAACGGAATTCATATTGGTTGCTTTGGAGAGATAGACCCAAATGTGGCCGAACAATTCGAACTAAAGGTACCATTAAACGGCGCAGAATTTTCTGTTGACCAAATATTGCTGGCTATTCCAGACCCGGTATAATCTTACACAACAAATAGCATTATTTGATATGCTAATTGTATTACAGAAACTATGCGCAGGGCATCGGTTGCACTAGTCTTGGTCTTGTGCATTTTCACGCCGATGGTTGAAAATAGTGCTGCGAATCTGGAAAACGGAATTTTTGAAATAGATTCAACAACAAGACATGTCATACATCGAGGGGAAACTATTGAAGCCTCTATTACGATAAGAAATATTGCAGACCAAGTAAATGAAGTTTCTTTCCAACACGCACTACCAGACAACATCTCAATTAGCAATTTGCCAGATGAATATGTATTATCCCAAGGACAAGTTAGACAATTTAAATTCTATTTTACCTGTGATGATTATGCACCATATCAAACAGTTAATGCAGTAATTACTATCACTTCGTCACTAGATTCACAATTAAGCATAGATAACCAATTTGATTTGGTAATTTCTAAGCAATCAAATCTGCAGTATGGCGTAAATGGTGACTCACAATTCGTGGTAGACCCTGGGATTAAGACCAATTTAGCAGTTAATATGACAAATTATGGATTATTTGTTGACAATGTCACTTTCTCCTTAGCGACAAACTCAAATTGGGAATGGGGATGGACAATGAACAACACACAAAACCTAACATCTTACGAGTATTTCACACCAAATCAATTGAAGTATATCTATCTGTGGATTCAAGTACCACAAGTGATAAATTCACAGCCACTTTTTGAATCAGGACCACGCTTTTCATTAGTGGCAACATCCAATTTAGATGAGTGTACTACTACATGGAATTTTGACTTATTGATGTCAGAATTTAGAAATGTGTCGATTTTGGAAACAGAAACCAACCTCTCGTTATCGCCAGACTCCAGTGGTAGAACTCCAGTTACAATCACTAACGTTGGCAATGTAGAAAATATTATGAGCATTGATTTACAAGTAATCAACAGTCAAGGTAATCCAATAATAGGGGTGCCAATATCTGATAGAATAGACTATGATGGTTGGATAATAGCTGTTTTTGGCGGCTATGAAGATGAGTTTATTCAACCAACGAATTCCCGTACTTTTGAAATTGGTTTTCAATCACCAAATTCTAATAGCGGAGAAATCCATGTCAGGGTAATAATAACACCTAGTGGAGCGACTAATCGGGCTAAATATGTTGACTTACAAGCAACAGTAGTCTGGCAAAGAGAGGTGAATGCAGACCTCATTTCAGATGACTGCTCACAATTGTTACCAAGTGAGTCCTGTGATGCCGGTTTCAGGATTTATAATGAAGGTAATTATCAAGATAATTATTTGGTAGAGATCATTGAACAACCTAACTTTGTGAGTCTGTCTCTTGGAACTACTTCACTTGAAATTGGTAAGAATTCCTTTGTTGACATAAATAGTTTAACAATAACTGCTAATCAAGATGCAAGTGCTTTTGCCAATGGAAATGTCATAATTGCAATATCACTCACCAATTCGAACCAAAATCCAGTGTTGATTAATTTTGATGTGGTAATTGCACCCGAAATATCATGGTCTTTACAAAATTTGGTTCAAGAAAATGATGCTATTGGCAGGGTTAACATCGCTATGACCCTACGTAATAATGGAAATGCAATGGACGGAATTATTGTTCAATTACAATGTTCACACTTTACAGAAATGTCGTTTATCCCGCCTAGTGGAGCGATTTATGAAAGTGGCATTGAATATCCAAGATCATTTGAAATAAATGATATAAACTTAGCTTCTAACTTTACTGTCAGAGCTTGGGCAGAGATTCCTGTGGATCAAATTAGCAATGGAACAATGTACCTCAACATATCAATACGGTCTATTTTCACTCCTGATGAACCAATCGAATTTACCACATCTGTCCAATATTATGGCACAAATTGGCAAGATGATGAAGTAAAGACAAATGAAAAAACTTTAGGAGATTATGTAGAGTTGACCACCGATATTCTAAAGTCATGGTTCTGGATAATAATATCAATATTAGCATCGGGTCTAATCATCAATAAAGCCGTAAGAGATCGAAGTGACCGATTAGAAAATCAAACCATGATTGATACCATAAATTCTGCAAACACAGCTGAAAAACAAGATGATTGGTTGGCTAAATTTGGGTCAAAAAGAGTAGAAACTACACTGATTGAATCTCCGGAAATTGCTGCCGAGCGGTTTGAACGTTCGTTCAAAAATCGCGCTGGACAATTAAAACCTGTTACTGCGCCAATTGATGAAAAATTAAGGGATGCTGCTGCTTTAGTATTGGACACCCATGACAAATCAATAGTTAGAAATGAAGCCGATGAATTACTTAATGCAATAGACCTTGGAGGAATTAACCAGCCCGTTAGTGACAATGAAAAACTGCCGACAGCACAATATAATCCAAAAATGACCAAGCGTAGTGACCCGAGAAATATATTGACTGATGGGGAACAAATAGCAACAGAATTCACTAAATCTGTTCCGTTGCCTGATGAAGATGATTTAGATTTTTGAGATTAGTATGTTACACATTGGGGTTGATGAAGCTGGTAGAGGACCAGTAATTGGTCCATTAGTTGTTGGATGTGTTTGTATTCCAGAAGGAGACATACAAATGCTTGTTGAGGCTGGAGTCAAAGACTCGAAAGATTTGAGTAAAAAAAAGCGAGAAACGATTCGCACATGGTTCTTTGAAAATTGTCAAACAAGAGGATGGAAATATTCAGTCATTTCCTGTCCACCATCACGAATCGATATAGCCGTGGCAAATAAAGGTCTAAATATTTTAGAAACACAGTTATTTGCTGAGGCAATCAACAAATTAGCATTGGTCGGTAATGATAATAGTTTTATGATAACCAATGATGCTTGTGATGTAGATGAGCAACGATTCACTAGAAGAATAAGTGCCCTAATTGACCAATGGCCTTGGCCTAATTCCGAAATGGTAAGTTTTCACAAAGCAGATGAAAATTACCCCATCGTTGGGATGGCTAGTATATTGGCAAAACAACACAGAGATCATTGTATAACTGAGATTGAAAATAAGGTTGGCTTTCCAATTGGGTCAGGCTATCCAAGTGATAAAAAAACAGTTGACGCAGTTCATATCTTGATAGGAGACAAACCCCACGAAGACCTACGTTGGTCATGGTCGACAGTTAAGCGTATTTGGTCGCAGAAACACGATATCGAATTACCTGATAGGTTAATCTCTGATGGTAATCAAACTACTTTATTTTAAATTAACCATTCAATTCATCAAGGACTGGTGTTAGGGGGAATTGATTGGCATGGATTGGACTCCCGATGAAGCAACAGATACAATGTTATGGCATATGGCAATCCAGAATGCCATTGAATACTCAGGAAAAGCGAATCCTGGTTCAGTAATTGGTAGAATAATGGGTATGCGTCAAGATTTAAGACAATATGGTAAATCTCTAAGTCCTTTAATAGCCAAGAAAGTCGCCCAAGCAAATAATTTAGCAGGGGAGAATGGCCTTGATTATTTACGAGAAATATTGCAAAACGAAGCGCCTCATCTCCTAGAAGAAAGGGAAAAGCAGACCAGAAGAGAGGGTTTACCTGAATTAAATTCAGCTCAAAAAGGGAAAGTCGTATTGAGATTTGCACCTAACCCGAATGGTCCGTTATCATTTGGCCATGCACGAGGAATAATCATCAATGGTGAATATGCCAAAGAGTATGAAGGTGAACTAATATTACGATTTGATGACACAGATACTACTGTCAAACCTCCTCTTCCAGAAGCCTATGCAATTATTGAACAAGAGGCTGAATGGTTACTTGGTTTCAAGCCTCATAGAATTATAATAGCCAGTGATAGAATCGACCAATATTATCGACACGTAGACATTATGCTGAGCGGAGGTTTTGGTTACGTTTGCCAATGCAGTGCTGACGAATTTAGAGAGTTTAGAGTTAGCAAAACAAATTGTCCATGCAGAGCAAATGAAATTGAACCTAATATTGAATTATGGAATAAAATGCTAGACGGTACATTTGTACCCGGAGACGCTGTGGTGCGAGTAAAAACTGACATGGAACTAAAGAATCCAGCTCTCAGAGATTGGCCAGCATTACGAATTCAAGATACCATTAAAAATCCTCATCCAAGAAAGGAAATAGGTTCAAAGTACCGTGTATGGCCGCTTTTAGATTTCCAAAGCGCCGTTGAAGATCACTTGCAAGGAGTAACCCATATTATCCGAGGCAAAGATCTAATGGATTCAACACGTAAACAGACATTACTCTATCAGCACTTTGGATGGCAGTATCCTGAAACAATGTACTGGGGAAGAGTAAAAGTTCATGAATGGGGTGGATTTTCTACTTCACAAATGCGCAAAGACATCGAATCAGGGAAATTCACAGGTTGGTCTGATCCACGACTACCAACAATAGCAGGCCTTAGTGGCACTGGTATTCAAGCTGAGGCTTTACGTAATTTCTGGATTGAATTAGGCGTGACTCAAAAAGATATATCGGTACCGTTAAGTTCACTTTATTCACACAATACTAAGATTATTGATGATGATGCACCGAGAATATCATTCATCAGAGACCCAATTTTACTTGCTTTATCGGGCAACCAACAGAGTATTGTTGAAATCCCCACCCATCCAAACTTCCCGGCAATGGGAAGTCGAAAAATTCAATTGAATTCTCAGCAAGTGTTAATTGAATCAACAGATTATGGTGAAGGAAAATTAAGATTAAAGGAATTTGCTGACTTTGATATTTCTGAAAAATCTGCCGAGTTTATCTCGCAAGAGAGAAGTGATGCACGCAAGATTATCCATTGGGCTTCTGTTGATACATCCAGCAAGGCTACTCTCCAAACGGTTAACAATGGTCAAATTTCCAAAATTGAAGGTGTCCTTGAACATCATAATTTATTGAAAGGAGACGTTGTGCAAATTGAACGAATTGGCTACGGTGTGATTGGTGAAAATAATACAATTATATTCACTCATGACTAGAAACTATCAAAATGCAGTAGCGGTACAGGCTAACTATGCCTAGCAGTGACAAGACCGTCGCAGATTTAGACTTAAATGATGAACATATTACCGCTGGTCTTGAAGATAGCCTGCAAGAAGCTGCTAAACGTCTACTTACTGTCCCAGGTGGCATATTGGTAATTCTGGATGATGAATCAAGAGTAAAAGGAGTCATTGGTAACAAACAGATTCTTACTGCAGTTGTTAAGGGTGTAGAACCTATTAGTGCCAAATGCCGCGATTATATGGAAATTGATTTCATGGAGATAAAACATAACCAAAATCTATCTGAAGTGCTTAAGCAAATCAAACAAAGAACACCACAAGCTGTCGTTTCAGTTGACGAAAACGGAGAATTTAGCGGCTACTTTTCACCATCTGATTATTTAGAAAGTAAATCACTAGTCAAATCGTTGAAAAGTCTGAAACTATAATCAACCAACTATTTTGATGGTTTTCCCACACCCACTACAGGCGATTTTTAGTGGCCTCTCATCGCTTGTTACAGGTATTTTAGTATCACAGGCTGGACATCCAACAACAGGTACATCTACTGTGAGTTCTGGTTTTTCTTCAACACCATTTAGCTGCAAACGCCTGGGGCTTACCAACGCGGTAAGTAACCATAATCCGGAGGCAACTGCTGAAGACCCAATAACGAATAATCCCGGGTAAGCGAAGAAGTAAATCAGTGCAACAATTGGTAGTAGTACTAATTCTAACAACAGGAATCTACGGTGCTTATTTTTAGTCATTGAAAGAGATATGACTAGGCCAAAAGAAATTATCATTAGGGTAATTATGGTTAATGGCATAGGTGTCGAGATTAAACTTTTACTTGGTTGAATGTAGAATGAAAATTCCTCGTCAAGACTCATTGATGTCCCTTCAACCTTGATTACTTCACCCCATGGATACCTAGAATGGGTAAATGAAAGGTCATCAGTCTCCAATAAATCAGCCGTTCCAAATGAAGTAGTAATTGATGATTTCGCCTCCAATTTGTAGGTATAAGATTGCCATAGTGGCGCACTCTGTGTTGATGTAAAACTACTTACTAGGTCAAATCTTTCGCTATTTTGAACGGTTTGGAGGGTAGAGAAAGTCAGGCTCAACGGATGGTAGATAACTCTGTCTTCTCCTAGCAAATCGAGAGATATGGAGATGGTATCAAAATCTGTTGAATCACCAATCAGGTCTGAACTATCAATTTGCATACCGCTAATATCCGACATGTAGGTTCGATATCTTTTACTCAATTCACGTTCAAATTGTTCTAGTTCTACGTTTTCAATACTACGGCTTTCTCGGTCTTCATCTGAGACACCTCCTGGACTCCAGCCGTAGAAGACTGAGTTAGTTGGTAAGTCGTTATCGCCGATGTGGTCCATGCCCCACCTCATCCAATAAGCCATTTCACCATCAATTTCTAATGTGGTAGTCCTTGATAATTTCAAGTTGCCATCATCACTAGCAAGATCAACGATTTGTGTAATAGCTAGTGGGCTACCACTACCACCAGTTCTTAGCGGCTCATTTTCTGGGTAAAATGTACCTGTACCTCCACCACTATCTGATGTTTCAATGGTAAATTGGGCTGAGCCTTCAATCAAGGGGCCGTTATCTTGGAAATTTAATTTAACACTGACCTGTATTGACTGTTCGCCACCTGAGGCTTCAGTCCAAGTCCAAGTAACCACGATTGAATCCCCACTTTGGGTTTTAATTGGCTCTCCGGGTACTTGTTGATTATCAACTGTCAATTCAATAGATTCTGAATACGCAAGAGCATCAAGGCCATACGGTGAATCGATAATCACGGAAATGTAGGCATCACTACCTTCAATTTCAGGTTCATCAATTGACAATTCCATCAATGGGATATCGGCAGTTATCTTTGAATCAAAGTCTGTAGAACCCCATAAGAATTCTAACTCTGCATTTCCACCAGGAACGCTAAAAATTACCGAACGCGCACTAAGCACTAACTCGATTTCACTAGATGAGGAAACTGTCATTTCATCAACTGGTATTGAAAATTCAATGGTACCTTCCCCTTGTGTAAGCACAGACGAATCTATATTGGTCGAATCAGAGAACGTTTGTGAACCTATATTTATTGTTGCAGTAGCATTAATTTGTGCTCCACCTGCATCACTTACCCGATAGTTCATGACAAAATTCCAGTTGGATTCGGGTATTGAACCTGGCCAAACTTTACCCATGCTCCAAACTCCTACCTCTTCTTGCGAGGTGATGGAATTGGTAATCAGTGAATTACTTGCCTCATCCTCTAATAATTGAGAAAAAGGAGTTAAGGTGCCACTTGAACCACCGATAAGATACAAGTCAACATCATGAGAATCATCACAACATACCACTACTGATTCTGCTTCAGCAATACCGGAAAGTTGTGATGAAAATGGTAAAGAAATCATCAATAATACTAAGGTGAACTGAACTATTCTTGCCGACAAACCCTTCACCACAAATCGCCGAATCATTCATGGCTCATAATTTACTCTATTACATGACGCAATTTAAGAGTATTATATGGGATTAAATTATATTCCGTCAAAGTGCTTTTTCTAGCATTGCACCGAGTTCTTTTTCGAATAATGAAACCAGTGCTTCTCCCACTTCGCCCTGCAAGTCGTCAGGAAGTAATCTTAATCCAAGCCTTGTTACTGCTCTAGTAGCTTTCAACTCTGCGTAGATGGATCGTGCCTTTGACTGGAAATAATAAGATACAGCTTCTTTTATTTCGCTCTTTAATTCCGGATCTGCATCCACTTTGTTACGGATGTGTGTCTTTAATTCGTCTTTGACAAGGTCCCTAAATGCCTCGATGACTAAATCTTCTGTGGAAAGTAATTCCTTGATTTGGTCTTTGATACTTCCAGTGAGTAATCTCTCTATTGCCATGTCCATCCCACACAGCCATATGGTTTGAATTCATCGACCAATGTCAGATTAACTGACCCGCGGTGATTAGTTGCTTTAGGAGGTTAGCGGCAAATGACTTACTCTCATCAATGTCTTGTGGCCATGCTTCCTGAGTATTGTAAATTTGTGAATGCAAATCTTGCTGTTCTTCAGCAATCACTACCCGATACCAAATCAATTCCTCCAACCTTGGAGTTGATAGTTTATCATTAGAAAGGCAAGGAAGGGCCAATTCACTTAGTGCCTGTTGACGTTGTTCATAAGCCATCTTAGGCCATTTCTTGGTCAATCTCTTCAGCATCGAAACAGACATGCTGGGCAACATTCCAAGTTCGGGATTAATTATTTCAGGCAACGATAATAACCGAATTGAGCCCTCATCCTGTAAGATATCTCTAATTTTAGTGTAAACAGGATCGTAGGAATTGTCCAAAGATTCCCTAAGCCAATGGCCAACACCAGACAATGGTCGTAACCTTCTGACTCTGGCCCCGTTAGGACATACTTCAGAAGCTATGGCGGCACACTGAATTACTACATCAAGAGCGCCTTGATGATCTTTATCTGAGTTGGGATGATTTATCGAAATCGCTATTGGGACAATACGCATCCTGGAGGATTCATCAATTTCTTGGTGTTGCCAAGTGTCTTCATAGTGTTCGATACTGATCACTAAATCTGCATTAGATTGATAGTTGTAATCTTCACCTTTTGGTAGGTGTGTTTTAGATTGCAGTATTTTCCGACTATACGGAACATTAGCATCGATCATTGCGGATTCTAAATATGCCAGTGAAAGTATGCTTTCCAAATCTGCTGTTGCAAAGATGGCAACACTATTTGCTGATTTGATTTTTTCCACTATGGAATTAACCCTAATTTTGACATCACGAAACAGATTTGTTTCTAGGATATCATTCATGGCTATCAGTTAACCTATGAGGCTAGTTGTTATTCAATCTCTCGATGAACTTACTCGACCATTAGTCTGAGTTCGTCTCTCTTGTATCGCCAGTCCGCAGGTAAACTACCTTCAGAAATGTAATAACTTGCCAATCGCCTAATCTTTGATTCGGTGATTTCGAGTGAACGCTTGTTGTGAATGTCTTTGTGATTACCACTACCTAGATGTTCGATTATTCTAACCGCTTGGCGCATTAGATTCATCATGTCTTCTGGATAGGTTCCTCCGATGTCATTTTCTGCTAAGATTGCACCAATTCTCTTACCGGTAACTAATTTTACATTCGGGACAGCGTGTTGGTCACGCAAAATTGTACCAATTTGTGCAGTTGTATTACCTGACTTTCCTAGGTCGACAACCAGCTTAGTGACTTCATCAACGTTGGTATTGGACCAATCTGGAGCTGCTGTAACGTGAGGTTTCGATGAACCGCTTTGGCCTTTTCTGGACTTGTACATACGTGCCATGTTAATCACTCAAGCACTCTGCCGACTTGCCTCTCATTATTAACCACTCCGCATGCCGACATATAACTCACCTAAACTAGATTCTTTGATGACCTTTTGCGACAATACCCGGAATCTTATCCCATTCCCATCCTGAAGCAGTTGCTCTTGCCAGCCCAATGGGTTGATTATTTTGCAATATCAAGACATCATCACCTGAGGTTATTCCGTCATCAAAAGATTCTACTATCGATGAAAATACGTCTCCCTTCCACTTTATTGAGGGTTTAATTGTCGCTGTCTTGAGAGAAGAATTATCCGCAATGAGTTTAACAGATGATTTGGAGAGCGAAAAACCTCTCCGATCATTAGACCATTGCGCTATTTGTTTCCCATCTAAATCAATCTTCCAGTATGGCGGCTTTCCGCGTATTTTGACGCCCTCTAACCACTGATCATTGTTCATTTTATATCTCGCCACACTTTGAAAATTATCAACTAATATACGATGATGGCGACGATTACGAGGAGCGAGTTCTTGAGTTATTTTGGCCACGGCTTGACTCAGGTTTTCAAGAGCACCTTTAGAGGTGGCAGGCAGATTGTTTCTTGTTTCCAAATATGTGACACCATCTAATTTGAAACTCATTGATGAATGATTAATCACAGTGTGATAATTGTGACGGGACAACAAGTCTTTGACCATTTTTTCGGAACGAGAAAATTCGTCAAGACTCCAATCTCCAGTCACGGGAATATCATAGTGTGAAGCAGGCCAAACCTCTTCCAAATCCCTGGGGACAAGTCCAAGAGGCGAGGTAATCATCACTTCATGATAACTACTTATTCCAATCGCATTCATAAATTTTCGATGTGATTTCGACATTCGGTATGGCTTCCTAGCAGAACATGGCAACAGAATCAACACATTATCAATACCCTTTGGAGCCACATAATTATTAGACATGAAATCAACCCATTTAGTGATGATTGGATTTTCAAGTGAAATGGATGAATTACAATGCAACATTGTTGTTGAATCAACATGCGATATCCCGAGGTTAGGATTGCTTCTACTCAATTTGTCATGATGGCGCAAATGTTCAACTAATTTCGGACTGTTAAGTGATTGTCGTTCTACTAAATTCCTCAAAGTTCCACCAGCTAAATGCGATTTTATTTCTTTGAGGGCATTGTTCCATTGAGCAATTTGACAACTCATATCAGCACTGTCGTCTGTATCAGCGACTAAATCCCTAGGACCAGATTCAGTTAACAATAAATTAGCAGCCATACATTGTCTTGAACGACTTAAATCAAATAAATCCACTCCAAACCAAACGAGTACTGCAGCATTATCTGGACCTCCAAGCCCAGGTGTCCAAATTAAGGCGCCAGGAAAGCGGTTCTTGATTACCGACAAGGCACGAACTAACTTGTCCTTTTGAGCCGCTAGTTGTACAGCATCAACAAGAACAACAATACTTGGTTGAAGATTGCTATCAGTTAACTTTGAATCATGATTCAAGCGTTGCCATGAAAGTGGTAATAAAGAACCTGTCTCTGCTAATTCACCAGCATCAGCCTCTTCCAAGGAAGGTGGCAAAACATGACCGATTTTAGCGATTAGTTTTGGAGATGGTTGTTGAAAATCTGGCGGTGATAGTGGAAGTTTAGCATCAATAGTCAAGGTTGCAGGAATTTCATTATCAGTTGTAGTCAAAAATGGCGCTAATTTGGCAGGGATTTCAGGGTCACCATCTAATTGTATTAGACATGGAGTCGTAGCAGAAGGTACCTTTCGATCACCTAACCCCCAACTCCTAGCATATAGGTAGCGATGAATTACTGTCCGCCCTAATTCATTCCCCATGTTCAATCCTAATGCTATTCGTACAAGAATAATTCCTTCTAATCCCTAACTTCAAACATGACATCGAGTACGGCAAGATGATGCAGGGGGGTAAACAGTTAGTAAATGCGAAAGCTATTGCGCTAGTAATGTTGTTTTTTTGTTCAATTTACAGTTTGTCGATTAACAAAACCCTAGAATATGCTGAACAAGAGAATAATCACGCTCAATTCTCGGATAGTAATTCTAATAATCATCAGTGGAATATTACTGCTGGACAATGGTACAGCATTGAGATATTATGCGAGACTTGCACAGCAGACCTAACACTAAACGAAGCAATATTATCTGAAGAGGCTAGACAGTTCATGGGACAAGTCAACACTACAGGGATTTTAGAATTGACAATTGAGAATCATAATGCACAAGATATGGAGGTAATTTCACTATTTGCACCAAATGAAACCTTTCCAACAATAAGACCTTCTCCGGGGGAGATTCATCCACTAGTAGAAATCTATGACTGTCATCAAACTGATTCTTGTATCGATAAAGAATCAAGTATTCTAGCTACATATCTCGGGACTGGTAATCTAAACGAGGAATTCTACCTCAATGGTTTGCTCGATTCGGAACAATCTGAATTTTTGGGGATAGATGTTGAAGTTGGGGATAATTTAGAACTATCAATTGCGTATAGTAGTTCTGATATTGATTTTGAATTATATTTTCAAGATCAAATAAATGAATCCTATTTAGGAAGTATCCTAGCGACCTCAACAACAAGCAATTTTTTCGAGAATCCAAATGTTGTATTCATCCCTGTAACCAATAGCGGACGAATGATTGTCAAAGCAACATCTCAGAACGTCAACACATTGTGGTCACTGAAAATAATTAATCATCCACCCATTAGTTCGATGATGTGGAACTTGTCTGAACAAAATGAAATCTTCGGACATACTTCAAAAACTGTAATCATTGATACTAATGACACTACTGCACTCATATTCCATCCGACAAATATACCCACAAATTACTCTTACCAATGTCTCGTGGGAGGAACTTGGCTATCTGCTGGTGATGGAATAATGCAGCCTGCAAAAGAAAACTGGATATTTCCACTGCCGAACTCCTCTGCCATAAGGGTGGTATTTACCGGTAGTGCATTTCATTTAACTGCGCAATCAGATGTTTTTGCCGACGGCCAAAGTGGCTATGATGCCCCATCATTACCACCAATGAGAATTTCAACAGACAATTCCTCCTGGCCAACAATTGATTTAACAAAACCAACTATCAAAGGTGAGTTTACTACTTCTATTGGGGATACATCTGATGTATACAAAATAGAAATTACTGCCTGGGAAGATTCGGTCCACTTTGTTAAGTTTGAAATCGAGGGAGATATTGAATCACTTGAAATAGAAATGATTTCAAAGGACTTAGTTGACTGGTCAGACATTGATTCAAAAACCAAAACAATTGTCAACGGTAAATTACAAGTTGCTATGGAAGTACCAAGAGGTACCCACTTTTTCCGTATATCATTAATTAATTACACTACAACTATTGATTGGGGTAATTACACAACACCTATTGATTACACTATATTGACAACCTATCAACTTGTAGATGAAGGTGAAGAACCCTGGTTCCCACCAGATGAAAACGCTGAAAAATGGGGTTCTATTGCACGATGGATTTTTGGATTCCTATTCCTAACTCCAGCAATATACTTGCTAATCAGTGTACAGAAGAAAAAGTTGTTTGCTGAGCGACTTAAATCAAAAAAGCAACGACTAGAGTGGTTAAAGATACAGCTTGACAAGGGAATAAGCCCTAAACAAAATCGTCGGTTATTGGCAAAGTCGCTTGAAGCTGTTGCTATACTTGATTGGGAAGAAGCATGTGAAACTTGGGGGCAGGCCGATGTAGTTTATCGGACTGAAAATGTCGCAATCGTTGCTTGGAAACTTGACCAAAGAATAGCCAAACATAATGATTCATGGCCTATAATGATTGGAGTTTACATAATTAAAGGATCATGGGAAATATCTGCTCTGCGATTGGATTCACCAAAAGGACAAGCATGGGAAATAGATTCAGTCACTCCTAGGTTCTTGTTTTCCGGCGATGAAATATTTCTAGATTCAATGAATGCAGGCAACAAAACCTTTGTGTCTGTGGAACTGAGTGGGACTGCTAGTTCAGTAGACATTGAATTAAATGGAAGAATGGATGGAGAGCCCTCAGCATCCAGAGTTGCTCAAACATTGTACAGAATTAACGAAGAAGAATAAACCGTTATTGTCGTCGCTCTTTGGCATCTTTAATGACTCGTTCTTGCAACTCATCTTGAGAAAGTTCTACATTCATTTGTTTGACTAACTTCATGTCGGCTTTACTGATTTTTTTAGGCAGATGTAATTTAACCAAAACCACCACGTCACCTCTGCCAGAACCTCTGATTCTAGGCAAACCTTTGCCACGGATTTCGATGGTTTTACCAGAGTTAGTCATTTTTGGTATTGAAATTTTTAGCTCTGTACCGTCTATGTGTGGCAAAGTCATTGTCGTTCCGGCTACCAAATCGGGATATAATAACGGTAAAGACATAATTAAATCTGAACCCGAGCGTTCAAACCAAGGGTGTTCCTCAATTTCAAGTTCAATAAATAAATCGCCATTTTCACCTTTACCTCTGTGAGCAGGCTCACCTTTCCCGCGCATTCTAAGCCTTGTGCCGTCCTCTGCACCTCGAGGAACATTAAACCGTAATTTAGTTTCTTTTATCTCTTGCCCAGAGCCACTGCATGTTTTACATTTGGTTTTTATTAATTGTCCTACACCAGAACAAGACGGACAATCGCGGATTACGTCTTGAACGAAAGGTCCAACTTGTTGGCGTGCTCTTACTTTACCTTGACCACCACAATTACTGCACGAGATAATGTCACCATCTTCTGCACCAGTTCCATTGCAAGGTTCGCACTTAGAGGGCAGATCTATTTCCAATTCTTCACTGGTTCCTTCAAAGACTGATTCGATGGTTATTGAATACCTTACAATAACATCATTACCGCGGCTTCGTGATCTTCGCCCTCCACCACCAAAAAAGCTGGAAAAGAAATCGCCCCCTAAAATGTCATCTAAATTGATGTTAAATGAACCACCGCCAAACCCGCCAGACGGAGAGCCACTAGGACCATTATGACCGAAGCGGTCATACATTTGCCGTTTTTCAGAATCTGAAAGTACTGCATAGGCTTCTTGAATTTCCTTAAATTTATCCTCAGCATCTTCTTCAGTGCTTCTATCAGGATGATATTTACGTGCTAAACTTCGAAAGGCATTCTTGAGCTCTTTATCGCCTGCAGATTTATCAACACCGAGTACTTCGTAATAATCCCGTTTCTCAGACATCAAAATCCCCCTTCATGCTCTCGGATAACACAATGTCTTTCAATATCTCGGATGGATTTTGGCTCAAATAACATCTAGACCACAATTATCGCAGAACCTGTCACCAGTTTTGATGGGATAATTACAACCTCGACACTGTGGTTGTTGAAGGCTTACAGGTGGATTAAAAGTCTGTTGATTACTATTTGGCAGCATGGCCATTGCTTCTATTGAGTGGGTCGAATTATTGCCTGCATTTGGTGCTGCAAAGGCAGAATAATTCTTTACTACTGGAGTGGGATTATTTGGCGAACCTTGCTGTTCTAGTACATTTGGCGTATCAGAGTCTACATTATCTGAATATAAAACTTCAGAGTCTGGATCGATGGAAACCTCATTTCGCTCATACTGAATCGGTGCTTGTGGTTTCACTGCTCTAACTGGGGCTGCTTCAGCAGCGGCAGTAAGCGCTGCCATTCTTCTCTCCTCTCTTGATTCAGCAGATGAATCACCCTTAAATAAACCGGAAATGAAATCAAGAAGCTTATCCATAGGACTAGTTTTCCTAGTTGCACCAATAGTTGCTGTAATCTCTTGTTCATCAAATGTTGATTTGCCTGAAACTCTCCTAGTTGCTTCTACGATAGTTTTTGATTCATTTAACATATCAACATCTACTTTATTATCATCCGATAACTCCATTTCTGGTGATTCTGTAGATATCTGCGAGACATTTTTAGCTAAATTAGTTGTATCATTCAACCTGTCTGATATTTCAGCATTACTTTGCCAAACCCCGGACTCTTCAGCAGCGTAGGTCTTCTTCATTTGCCTCATCACTTTAGAACGACGATATTCGTAATCCTTGACTGTATTGGATTTGCGGTAAATGAAAATCCCGATTAACACACCGGTTAGATAATACGGTATCATCAACAATGGTTCGATTTTGAATACGTCTCGAAGAGGAGTAATAATCACATGAAAAAAACCCAATAATAAAATTGGCAGAACCGAGACACTCTGAGAACTAAGTGACTTTTCAACCATTGTACTCATCTCATGAAATGTGGCATTGTTATTGAGAGTTCCCATCTTTTGATTCTCTATCGTTAAAAGAACTAGGCTTACCAATTAATCCGTAAATTAGGCCAAGTGAAAACATGAAATGAAGTAAAAAGATGCAAATCGGCAAACCAAATAATAAGGAGATTCTGCGCTTAAGTAAGACTAATCTTATAGATTCTAGAATTAATGTTACGCCATATAGTGTGGCAGGGACAAACCAAAACGGCGAGGAAGTCATCAACAAAATAGATGTTAAAATCACGCCAAACCATGGAAAAAACTCCCTTAACCTAAGCCTTTTGGGGTGCCTTAAGACGGTTTTAGTACGCCAAAAGCCATACCTAAAACCCATTTTAGACCAACTATCCAAAGATTTGCGCTTAGTCATACCGACTTTTACTAAATCGGTTTTGAACAATAAAAACCCTGCATCAATCATACGCATGGAAAGATCACTATCTTGACTAGTGATAAAATCTGTATTCCAACCACCCACTAATTCAATTGCTTCGCGACTGTGAAGACAAAAAGCAGGTACAGAGGTTTTCACTGTCCCGGTAAAATTATCAAATTGCCCAGAACCACTGCCTAGAGGAGATGATAATGCACCTTCGACCCATGATTCAACCAGTTCTAATTGTCCTATTCGAGTGGTAACTTTACTCCCTAGTGCACCAATAGGTTGTTTATTTATTGACTCTAATCTTTCCATTTCGTCTAACAATGTAGCAATGTGAGTCTCACTTACAGTACAATGTCCGATTATTTCCAAAAAATACTTTACCGAATTTGGAACTAGTTCCATGGCTAAGTTTCTAGCCTCTGCAACATATTTGCCATCATTTTTCGCAAGTATTATTTCAGGACCATCGCTGTTCTGTTCGATAAATTGTTCGATAATTTGGATCGACTTGTCTGTTGATCCGCCGTCTAATACAACAATTATATGTTGGTCTTTAGAAAGTGTTTGATTAGCAATTGAACCTAGGCAATCAGCGATATTATCCTGTTCGTTTAATATCGGTATCACTGTTGCTACTAACGGATTAGTTGCCCCAGCCATGATGATGGATTAGTGTACACAATTTCATACTTACCCGTAATTTTGGTAAAATGAACAGTTTGAATAGTAATTGTCTACTAGCCGTATTGTGTCAGCACAAAGGATTATGTTGAATGGCCTTGATGAAGGAATCAAGGTCCAAATATCTACTACAATAACGGGAGCTGAATCTCCAAAACTGGTTATGGAGAGCGTACAAAACATATTTCCTGATTTTACCGCAGATGAATGTGCAGAACCTGAATTTGGAGTTAGTACTAATTATCATTGGATAAATGAACAAATATCGCTAAATAATTTCCTTCAAATGGTTCACAAACAAGCAATTTTAGATACCGCCCTAGATGTAATGAGTTTGAAACTGAAACATCAGAAAACCAGTTTCCAACTATTACGTCAAGCGAGTATTGCAAACAAAATAGCATTCAATTTGGAACAAGGCAACCCACTTGGTGGGGTGATTAACGTTGAGTTGAGCGGTGAGAATCTTGCTGACTGGCTTGAAGCTGCAACATGGCATAAGGGTAGAGACGCAGTGCCAAAAAAAATCAATGACGAGCGGAAAATGGAAGTTGACGGTGAGGCTTCTACTTGGATTTGAGTATCCTTAGAACCTCTTTTGCCGCATCTTTATCAGCACCCAATAAGTCAACCTCACCGATACTGTCAAACCATGAAATATAGTCATGGCTAGTCCACTCATCAACATTATCATAACGTTGATTTGCAGTCAAAGACAGTCTCATTAAATGTAATACAACACAGAGTTCATCATACTCAAAAAACCACTTACCAAAGTTAGTGCACTCAATTACATGCCAATTAAACTCTTCTTTGATTTCCCTAATTATCGCTTCCACCAAAGACTCATTCGCTTCGACTTTACCACCTGGGAACTCCCATTTACCTGGCATATTAGATGACATATTTCGACGGGCTAACAACATCTTGCCATCATCGATAATCAAGCCCCCAACTACCTCAATTACTGGTTTAAAAAAAAGTCTGCTAAATATTTGATATAATGAAGTTAGCGATTCGGCTGCAGGTATTCGATCCTCACTTGGCAAATGAATAAAGCAACACTGTATTCTATTTTGGAGATGTTTAGTTGACAATGCTAACAATGTCTGATAATATGTCTCATTACAAATAAAACTACCAGCGTCGTTTGATTTGGTAATGTATTTGATTGGTGGATATGATAACCTTTGAATCAAAGCATCATTAGCCAAAATATCACTATCGCCCAGTTTACTATCCTTCACCATACGCCCAGAATTATCACTAATCCTCATATCAAGAACGTTTTTAGCAGTGGTTTCAAGTCTTATTTGATCACATGAATCACATAAACCAAGATGTATTATGGCGTCCCATACCTCACCTTGCTCCAATCTTTTAGCGATAGCATTGCTGCCATTCTGATCTACAGTTAAGACCATCTTTTCCACAAAAATTTGTTGGTTAGAGAGTTTTTTATCGCGATAGTTCTGCCATGGGTCAGAAATGGTAAGTATTTCTGGTACATTTTCAAGTATGTCCATGGAAATATTGGTTTTATGGTCGCCAAATGGTTCAAATCCTGTAACCAATATTCGCACCATGAAAACCCGAGTCAACCATTACTTTTGACCTGTTCGTGTTTTTTTATGGGTTATATTGACATGCAATTAGGGTTTGGTGTTAATTGAGCCAGTATGAACAATTCTCAATTTGTCCAAGTTGAAGAAGAGCCCAAAACGGGCGTCACTGGCTTCAAAATTTTCCGTCAGATTTGGAAAGAAATGACTTTGGGAGTCGGATTTTGGGGAGCATTACGACCTTTGTTTGCCGCGATCATTGCCGCAGTCCCATTCTTCTTTTTAGGTCAACATTTCAATAGAAAACATCAGAAGGGGTTTGACTGGGCATTACTACAAATACCACTCGCTTTAACGGTAGTTTTGTGGTTTGTTCTTTGGTTCTACTCGATATTTGATGCTTGGAGAGAAGCAACCAAATTTGTCGCTGAAAAAAATAATCAATTAGTCCACAATTGATTGTTGGTTTCAATCTCGCCACTCAACATGCCCGCAAGGTCATTTAGGTCATCGGAATCAAAATCATCGGGTAATTGACCTGTTATTATGTTCCCAATATTAGCTGACTCTATAGCCCAATACATGACCGAATCTTCATTATTTGAATGGCCTTCATGCTCCTCATCTTCGTGTTCTACCGGCGATTCATAGACCAAATTAACCAGTCCTAACAAATGACCGAATTCATGAACTAAAACACTGTTTTCAATTTCTTCAGCAGATGGTCTGTTGAAGATAGGACCCTCAGCATCATCCACAGCATCACCAAAAACTGCTACGGTAGATGCATCTACCGCCACACCAAGAACACCGTCATTAGCGTACTGACCTGATGGGAAAATCGCTTGCCAATAAAGGGTAGAACCGCGTTCAGGATCATTTAACTTTGCATTCCAACCTTTTTCTCTTACATCATTTGAAGACCATTGACCTTCGTGCCCAAAATCTGTCTCTGTAAGAAGTATTTCGATACCCTGTGGTTTGTTACATACCTGTTCAAGACGGGTTTTTACTAAATCAATGGAGGTTTGTTCAGGCAAATAGCCTGACTCATAATCAATTTCTACGACCATTGAAGTATATTTATCGTCGCTTAAACAAGCAAGAGTTAATCCTCCAGGTATGCCTCTTTCTAATTCTTTTGAATCATCACCAAAGCATCCTGATAGTCCAGCACTAATCATGAGGAAAACAAGCAGTACCGGGATTGAATTGCTGCTTGCCATGGTTTCACCCGAAATATCATTATTATAAAAAAAATGGCTACCAATCTTCTGGAATCTCAAATGGAGAAAATAATTGACCTGGTGAGGTAATGCTAGATAATTGGCTCCTTGCCAAATGCTCCCACATTCTTAGGGTAGAAATACCGTCAATAAGAATCATTTCTGTTTCGACCATTGTTACTCGTATTAAGGTCATCAAAATATCCATTCGATCCTCGTCAACAACTGATAAAATTTTATCTACACTAAGGGACGATGCTACTTCTTCACTGATTGGTGTGATAATAGGCCACTGATTTTTCAACTTTTCAGGTATCTCACTATTATTCGTTGCTGCATGTTCTTCTAAGGATGTAAGCATTGGAGAAAGCATATTTTGTATTACGATGCTTACCTCAACCAAGGGCATATTTAATTGTTTTATTAGGTTTACAACACGTTCTTGGAGAGTTACCAAACCCTCTACCGCATCTTCTGACATAATTCCACCAAATTTAGTTGTAAGTCTCAACCAGTTTGTCTCGAGTCATACCTTAACGGGGATGAATCGCCTCGCAGGCCGTCTTCCTCATCATCATTTACTTCAAACCAATCAACAATCCAATCGCCGTCAGTATCCCAGTTAATTGGGCTGGTTCCTTCGGCGATATGGTCATTATCTAAGTCTACATTATACCAGCCAAATTCGTGCTCGCCAACAATCCTAACAGGTGCTGTCTGTGGTGAACTAGTGTAGTATATTTCCCACTGGTCAGTAAGTGCACCTGATACTAAGGTCTGGTCATTGCTTGGATTTAGGGTAAGGAAATCGTCATCATTGTCGTCAACAATCAAAACATATCTAAAATCAGTAGAGGATTGTTTGTCCATCTTCAAGTAATTTGTAGTCCCTTCAGATGGAGTCCCAAGGCCTAACAGATATCCGCGGAATTGCCACCATTCTTCAACTGGATTGCCTTCATAGACTAGTGGTGCTAATCGCACAGCATTTGGAGATGTCAAATCTACATCAGTCAATGCGAAGAATTCTTGGAAATTAGTGTACGATTCATAGCTACACCCAGCTCCTGAACAGTCATAGTTTCCATCATTATCTGGATCATAATTGGCGTCAACCGGATCTGCAGGGTCCAAGGTAAACCAAGCTAATTCCAAATCAGGTCTTGATAACTTATCGCCATTTAGTGAAAGTGGCAAACACGATATGGTATTAGTATCACATTCATCACCTGTCAATGAATCTATCCAAATAACTTTAATTTGTAGCAGTGAGGAGAAATTATCATTCGATTCATTCCATGCCATTTTATATTCATACCAATCTGGCAACATATCGCCATCGGTGTCGTTATCATTAGGATTTATACCATACTTGAATACTTCACGTCCATCACTCAGGTTGAAATCAATTTCATGAGAAATTACCGCTCCATTGGAAGTTTGAGTGTTATAGATGATTGAATCACCATCAGTATCGTTCAAATCTGGTCGAGTATTATTATTCCATTCCATTAGGTTAGTGAATGGCAAGGAACCAGGTCCGGGTTGAATTATCACGCTACTCGAGGTAAATTCTCTTTCATCCCATTCACCTTGCTGGGCTGGAATGTCGAACGCACTTCGATCATACCAACCATCGCTATCACCGTCATAATTTACATCGTGAGGGTTAACTGGATTTGCTGCCCAGTGATCTTGGGTAGAAACATCTGGCATGCCATAAATCGCATAACAATATTCCCAACCATCTGGGATGGAATCACCGTCAGAATCACTACTGGTCGGGTCAGCAACTCCAACCAGGGTACGATTAAAATTATTGGAGTCATATGAATTAATTTTCACCATCCGATCTGCACTGTCTTGGCTCTTTGAAATGAAGTCATTATACAAGGCAGTTCTCGCTTCGAAATAGGTATAACCCATCTCTTCGATGTAAGCATTTATCGCATCATCGCCGAAACTTAATATTCCAACTTCTTGAGGGACTGTATTTCTTTCTGAGTACTTACCCCAAGTTCTAGATTCCCATTCTCTAAGGTTGGAAAAACGTTCATCTAATGAAATATTACCATCACCATTACAGTCAAAACTATCTCCGTCTGTATCTAATAAAACATCTCCGTCTATGAGTGGGTTAATACTCCATAAATTGGCTTCTAGATCCCATTCTGCGAACCAATACTCAAATCCATCATACATACCATCCCCATCTGTATCTGGATTGGTTGGATCAGTTATCCCCATTAAAATTGAGATAAAATTATTTGCTGGTTCACCATTTTGCCAATCATTAAAATCATCTAGTAAACGCTTACCTCTAGTTTCTTTTGAAATTAGAATATTGAACATTCTCTGAGCTTTTTCAGTAGGCTGTAATAAGTCTCCATCAATGTGTAGCAGAGGTGCATCTGACGGATGGTCGATTCCATTGTCAGGATTAGAAGTCACTAAAGCGAATTCCTGTAAATCTATTAGTCCATCCTCATCAGAATCAAACAGTCCATCTCCGGGTACCAAAGGATTTAACGTCCAAGTTTCAGCAGATTGATTCCATGTGGTAAATAACAATTCCACACCATCAATAATGCCATCTCCATCGGTATCGATATTGTTAGGGTCGCCTGTGAGCCCAGTAAGATTTCTCTGGGTTGAATTTACAAATGAACCAAAGGAGAGGTCAGTTTGAATTCCAGCCCATGCTTGGAAAGTGTAAGCACTACCAATTGTTGTCACAAACCATTTTGGCGATGAACGGTTGACATCTGTTTCAGTCATTGCTGGGTCAATCGCATTGTATTCTTCCCAGTTTGTCATTCCATCTTGGTCCGCATCATCCCATCGATCAGATGGTTGTAGAGGATTAAGAGTCCATTCATCTTCTAGTATATCCCATCGAGAAAACCAAATTTCCCAACCGTCGGGCATACCGTCATCATCGGTATCCGAATCAAGTGGGTCTGATGAGCCCGCATCGATAGAATTCTGTGTAGCAAGTAAAGAACCTGCTGCACGTTCTGCATACGATGCTTCAGGTGCGCCATTATTGCTTACGTTCGTGAATAAATCCGTACGTAAGCCAAATGGTAAAGCATTGAAATCTGTGGGATTATCTTCATCAAACAAATCATATCGCAAATGATATTCAAGATAATTAACAAAGGCTTCATTTTGTTGGATTATGCCATCTCGGTCAATATCAAATCCGTCTCCGTCAGGGTTCTTTAGTGAATCTGAACCATTCAAAGGATTTATTCCTACTCTGGAACTATCCCATGAACAAGAATATGATGATTCCCATCCATCTGGTAAAGAATCCCCATCTGAATCAATATTGTTTGGGTCTGAATCTGACCACAATTCTGCAAAGGTTGAATTCTCACCATGTGATTCTAATAATAATCCATTGATCGCCTGTTGCTTTACTTGAGTCCATTGGTATTCACACAGATTTTGTAATCCGTCGCCATCAGCATCCCAATTTGCATCCTCAGCCCTGTTAGGGTCTAGGGACCAATTATTGCCACCAGTGAATGATGAACCAACCCACCTTCTATTCTCAATTTCCCAGCCATCAGGCATTCCGTCGCCATCTGAATCTGGATTGGTTGGGTCAGTTCCTAAATCACTGGTAGACAAACTGAGGTATGTTGCGTTTGCGTTATCGCCTATTTGGCTATCACAAATATACTCTAGTTGTACAGAATAATAACACCATAGATTGGTTGACTCATAAAAGAAACCAAAATACTCTTCACCATCGCTTAGTCCGTCACCATCAGTATCACCTACATTTGGATTGGTAGAATTATACCCTTCGTCAGTTCTCTCGACATACCTAAACTCATCGAGATTGGTCCACAGCCTCTCTAAGATACCATCGCCAGACTGATCTAAGTCTAGGCCATCGTAATCGAAATCTAAAAGCGCATCCCAAGGGTCTGTTGGATCTAAATTGTTACCAATCTCCCATCCATCTGGCATTCCATCACCATCTGAGTCATTAGATTTAGGATTCATAAGTTCAAGGTTAGCAAATTGGCCCGGTTCTGAAGATGCAAAAATAGTCATATTTTCCGAAACACCAATAGTGGCAATTTCTGAAATGTATCCTGGTATTGTCTCTTGTTGGTCAATCTCGTATACGTTGGAGTAGTCGCCAGAAAGAACCCATGTACCTGCATTGGAACCAATAATAATTTGTTGCCCAGTAGAGTGTATTGCTCTTATGCTGTTGATATCTCTTGTACTAACTTCATTTGAACCAGGGTTTTCTAGCAACCCACTGTGACTAATTACATTATCAATTAGCCGCATTTGATGCAGACCTGAAGGAGTACCAAACCAAAGAACTTGGGGGTTATCAGGTGATGGCCCATCTAGCAATATATCTCTTACTTCCGCAGGATTTTCTGAACTACCTGATGGTAATGTCCTCAATTCATTTATCGATGCAAAAACACCAGTATCTTCTCTGGAGAAAAAGAATCTCCATTCTGCATTATCACCATCCCTGCCAGAGTTAGTTTCACAAGTAAGCAGACCCCTATCGGTAGCGACAAACAGTGTCAAGTTACCATTAGCAAGGCCATGCTCTATATCGGTAACAGTAACATTGCCATTGGATAATTGAGTTGTAATAGCTTGACTAACTTCGTGTACTTGTTCGATAAGTCCAAAGCTACTAACTTCAAACACATTACCGGCACCAGCTAAGCCTAATCCAATCAATTGATTATTTGGGCTATTAATCAAAAGTTCTTCCACTTCATGTATAGTTTCTGTTTGTGACCAATCCCAATTATCCACTGATTGAAGAAATCCGTCAAGTTGAATTCTTGCCACCCCGAGGCCCACATTTGAAGCAAAAGCGATGGCATATACCTCATCATTTTGATCCCGCAATATCGTTGAATCATAGAGTTGTACTCCTTGTGGAATCCAGTAATCACTAGAAGAAGAAAGTGAATTATCAATCACGGTGACTCCGTATTTGGTGGTGACATACAATAATGATTCAACAACCTCAAGCGACCTTATATCGTGATTTATTACGCTAATTTCCTCATTCTGTGCCGCAAATGATATCGGATATTGGTATAGGGTTGATGTGTCGCTATCGTATGCAGTCGATTTAAGTCCTGCCATTACTGTATTACCTTGATCGTAATAAATATTATATTCTTCGATATTGGATAACTGCTCACCTAGTTCAAGAGCAGTTGCAGTTCGACTAACATCTGGAGAAATGACGCCGTCCAAATTTTTGTCCCAACCATCGAAGTCTTCATCGGATAATGCACTACTTCGATTTAATGGATCTAAACCAAAATGGACTTCCCAACCATCGGGAATGCCATCGCCAAAAGATGGGAATAAACTTCTCACCGAAAAACCGTCCCAATTATATCTATCTGAATCCTTTAGTAAGGGGTCTGTACCTAACCATAAATCTTCACCAACTGGTGATTCAATGTTTGTACATGCAGATAAAATATTTTGGAATGTTGCGTTTATTCCCGTGGGAATATACGGCCAGTTAGTTAACAGAGAACCATCTGGAAGTGTCGCAGTGCACCAAAGACCATCAAGTTCAGTAGTATGATTTGATGGAGCACCATAGATATATTCTTCACTAGAAGTGTACCATTCATTAAAACTCATAATGCCATCTCGATTTACATCAAAACCATCTTTATCAGGATCTTTAGTCGCATCACTGGCGTTTAGTGGATCAAAATCATTACACTCGTATCGTTGAGAAAATACATCAAAACCACCAATCCTTAGGCACATGTAGGCTTCATAGCCATCAGGCATACCATCTCCATCGGTATCTGATTTTCGAGGATCTAGATAAGAACGGAATCCTTCACCATCAACAACACCAGTTAGGCCCCGTAAGAAACCTGGATCTGTACATTCAGCAGGATAAGGCCAACAATACTCCTCGGTCGAATTTAAACCATCCTTGTCAACATCAAGTATTGCATCAGAGGCATCATCTTTATCCATGCCTTCCATTGAATAACCTCTGCCATCAATAGCAGTAGAATTGATCCATTCATAAAAGATATCTTCGTGAACATCAGGAATTCCATCACCATCTGAGTCAGTAGTTGGTGGTCGTTCCTGATTAGTATCATCTGGATGAACATTTGATACCGGAGATATAGCTGGGAATTGTGACATAAATAGCAGACTGATAACCACTGCCAAAGTAGTAAGCAGTGTAGATTGACTTCGACGCATGCCTTCACCTGTCACGAAGTGTAGTCTTCGCAATTGCTGTCTCTCCAACTACACTTAAGAGTATGATGGAGTGATGTTCCGACATTGACTCAGTTGGTGGGGTGAAGAATTACTCAAATTCCAACTATTTGGGTAATTGCAAGCGGTTTGTTCAATACCTTTCCGCGACGAGGGTAGAATATCACCATGACATTGCGAATTACTCACTTAGGAACAGGTAGCAGAGGTAACTCAACGCTGCTTGAAACTAGCGAGGTCAAGGTATTAGTTGATCTGGGATTCAGCGGCGCCCAGTTGCAAAAGCGATTAGCTATGCTCAACATCACGCCAGAAGAAATTGATTGTGCTCTAATAAGCCACCACCATGGAGACCACGGCGGTGGAGCAAATATCGCACAACGTAAGTGGGGGATGAAAATTCTGGCTAATGAAAGAACTGCGCAGGAATTGGATTTAGATCCAAAGTTAACGTCGTACTTTGGACCTTTGGACGTCATTAGGATTGGTGACCAGTTGTCTATTCTAACTGTACCAGTGCCTCATTCAGGTTCAGATAATGTTGCCTTCGTAGCGAGTTGCGGTGGAGAAAGGGCTGCGATTATTACTGATTTAGGGTCTTGGACAGATGAACTAATCAAGCATGTGTATGGTTGTGAGCACATTTCTATCGAAGCCAACTATGATGAACAAAAATTGAACTCCGGACCGTACCCCTATTCCTTGAAGGAGAGAATTCGGGGTAGAGGTGGCCACTTATCTAATAATCAAACCGGGCAATTTTTAGCCGAAGTTAGTACCAAAAATACCCGCAGCATAGTATTAACGCACTTGAGCGAAAAAAATAATTCACCACACCTTGCAGAATCTACTGTACTATACTACATCTCAGAACTTTTTGAAGGAGACATATACATTTCATCACAAGACGGTCCGGAAATGACTCACTATATTGGAGACAATAATCTCAAAAATCTTGCACCCACCAAACTAAATCGAGTCGAGATTGACTAAAATTTAGTCGGATTTAGGTCAATACCTAAATGATACCGAAGTGTGAGAGGTTTGTGCCAACTAGCAGACGCTACATTTCTGGACCTCGGAGACGGGAAAATGAAGGTGGCGTGAGCGAAGTCCTTGGTGTGATAATGATGCTCGCTATGGTTGTTACAATCATGGGAGGTGTCTGGGTATTTTTGAATCCCTATATTTCTGATTTTGAAGATAATACCAACTGGAACGCAGCAAATGGCATAGCAGATCGCTTAGAAGATCGGATAGATGTCGCCTCAGAGGCACCAGAAGGGACTGGTATCCGCCATAGTTTACAGATGCGAACCTCGCTTTTACAAGGAGTCAGCAATCTTGAAAATTGGGTAATAAGTGCTGATTTGACACCATTTGAAGTAGTTGATATTGGACAGTATAGCAATAATTCGTTTGTGATAACCAGTATTAACCAAACTGCAGCAAAAGTCACAATAACAACAGAGAATAGTGAATACACCCAATTAATAAGCGCCAACGATGGATTAGTCGAGCATAATATGCAACTAGGCCAGTGGTATATTATCACTATTTTTAACGATAATGATGACCCAATCCACCGCAGCGTTAAATATTCATTATCTGGACTGCGTTTAATCACTAGCTTAGGCAATGGTGCGCATGAAATATATCTTATCAACAACGCCAGAATTGAACACTTTGCTGATTCAGCTTGGGAAATTAGTCAGTTTCCACGAATCGAATTTGACGAGCTTGCTACAGGAGGAACACGATTATCCATGGTACTAACTAACGTGCTAGTTAACGGAAGCCTAGGCAATGCTAATCAACTTGGCATTGACATTATTTCAGCAGGGTCAATGAGTCCATTTTCGGGAGAGTGTTTCAACATCAGGTATGCAACTACAAACGCTGTATCTCCTGTTATAAGTCCACAATATGATGATTTATGGTTGAACTCTTATGCCTTAAATAGGGCATCAGGAACACTTGATTCCTATGTAGGATTGTCACCATTTGAAAGAGCGAGTGGGATTGATGGAATTAGTGTAAATTCTTTGGGTCAATCGGTATTTTTTGATGTAACTATTAATCAGGTGGTTTTGGAAAGATGAAACAGAACCTAACCCGAAATGAGGAGTCGGTATCAGCAGCAATAGCTACGGTCTTATTATTTGGTGGAGTTGTCTCAATTATTGGCTTGATGTTGGTATCAATGCTGCCAATCATCGAAGAATTGGAGGGCTCCATAGAGCGAGATGACATGTCTTCACAAATGATGATCTTAGCACAACAAACTGAAATTTTAAGCGAACATGGGATGCCGGGAGATTCTACTGAAATTGACCTAATACCAATTGATGGAACCCTTTCTTGGGACACAACTAGGGGAGGAATGTGGTACTCATCAACATGGAATAGTGACACAACATTTAGGATGAAAGGCGTTTTGGATTTTGATGATACAATACAGATTAAACATCCTGAAAGTCAATCAACATCAGTTTGTTTCGACGACCTTCGCCTCGGCCCGACAAAACCATTCATTTATTCCATTCCAGACTACATTGAAGAAATTATGGTAAGTCCCAACCAAGGAATTGCATCGCCACTTGGCCCCATAGAACTCAAAGTATATTCTGAGAATCAATTTGTTGAAAAAATTGACCTAAATCTAGGTGACACTGTCAAAGTAAGCACTACTGAATTACAATTGTACAAAATCGAATCGAGTCATCAACTTAACATTTTGGCAAGTTTTGGTAACGGCGGAAGTACGATGTTTATGCCAGACAATCCTAGCCAAAGTGATTTTACCGGAAGGTCTTGGAGCATACCAATGGATCAAGGTGCCAACACACTTCACATTATGAGTGAAACATCTAATTTAATTGAATTAATGATAGATCAACAACCAACGTCCCATATGGTCACAAGCGGTAGTGACATGAGAATTGGAGTGTCATGGACTCACACAATCAATTTAGATTCTCCTCAATTAGTGTCGCTTTCAACAAGTGCTCCTTCAAGACTTATTATGCTATCAACAGATAATAATCTGACAGGTAGTTTAACCCTACAATCAACATCAGGTGCGCTTATTGGTTCTGAATTCAACACGCCAGAACTTCCCGGAAGCTTAGAACTGTTCAACCCAAATGATGAACTTGCTACTGTTACTTGGAGAGGAGGAGGGATTTCAATATTATCAGATTCAACTGTTGTCATACCGTGGCCACCTCAAGGAATAACTGGGACTCCTATCATTGATTCGGACGAAGAAATAGCCGCATACTGGCACAATAATGATTCCAGTAACCCAAGTAACGGACTAAACATAATCCCGGCAAAAGATACTGGATTTTCATCGGGTAAATCTCACCGTTATGCCACCTTTTCCAGTAGCGGCCTAGAATCCATACACACACAATTAGCAGGTTATGAGACGATGCTAAATTATTCAAACAGCAACTCTGCCACTCATAATCTTACATTTGACAACCCATTCCATAACCTACAAGTAAACCAAGGAAGCCATAATATTTCTGTTGAAGAAGGACATCCAATAAGAGTACATAGGAGCACTGGAGACTCTGGACTAGTTCAATTGATGCATGATGGGCAACAAAGATGTGTCGGGATCAATACTACTGCAAGTGGATGGATAACTACAGAGTTACCATGGAATTCCGTCTCTGGCCGAAGTGAAGGTCAAATTATAGAGGCATGGAGTGATGGGTCGCATCCCTCAAGTTACTCGATTAATCTAATTGGCAATGATGGGAAAACAGACCACAAAATAATTGCATCATCGTGGATCTTTCATATCTCTCGACTTACATACTCGTTCTCTTCTTCCATTACTGGACTTGAAGTTGCTTACTCAAACGGTGCAGTTGTAACAAACCATCCTGAATTTTTACCTACAGTCCTAAAACAACCAAATGATAGATCCGGACCTGGGCCTAGATTTGCCGCAACAATTCCTGCGTTAAACCCGACAGCAGGTAGTGCATCGGGTGCAGGAGTAATGAACTTGGACATTGAATTAGCCTATCGAGAATCTCTAGCATCAGATACAGCATATGAAGTAAGACGTGGATGGTATAGTCCATATGGCGAAGAGATTGCCAATTCTGCAGCTAGTGGCCTAGATTCCAGCATTGATTGGACAATTTATCCAGGTCGATTAGACCTCCTTACTGATTATGTAGGGTGGGTCCCGGACCCGAGCATTGGTACTTCTGAAGCAGTATGGCATACTAATGGTGACCCTATTCAGTTTAGCTTACAACTATCTTCACTGGATGTTACTATGACGGAGGCAGTCGGATGAGAACTAAACATTCGAAGATAAATGACATCAGTGGCGCTGCTACTGAACTTGGTTATATCTTTACGTTCCTACTTGGAGTTATGTTGCTATCTGTGTTCAGTGTTTGGACATGGGATATAGAAACTGCAACAAGAGACAGATGGAATGAAAAGGCTGTGGAAATGAATTTGGACGACATTGCTGATGCCATCGAGCGTGCTGATGAGGCTAGTCGATTAGGTGACATCGAATATTCTGAGTCTGTGTGGTGGAGAGCAACAGAGGCTGACGAAAACTTGTTCACGTTACAACTATCTGACAATTACTTGATTCTGGTAGATGAGGGCGGTTCACTAGATACCCAAGTATACCTTTCAGGAACAGGCACAGGCGGTCATACGGGAACTGTTAGTTTATCAGGATCTCAGATGGTTTGGGTGAGTCACAAAGATGGAATCACTAGTATTGATGTTGATAGACCGCAATAATCATCTTCCCATAACAGCGTTGTGTACTTTGGTTTGTACCTCACGCATTCTAGATTTAGCTCCAAGTTCCCTGAATACTGCTAGAGCTCTTTGCAAATATTCCATTCTTCGAGATTTTTCTGGAGCTACGCTTCCCAGACGAATCAATAATTCTCCGATTTGCATCCTAAGGTCATTAGCCTCAGCAATTACCAAGGCCTCTCTGAAATGTTCCATGGCCTCATCATTTTTACCTGAGTCTTGCAGAACCTCACCCAGCAGAATAGTTATGTCCACCATTGCTAATATGTCCCCTTCTTCGTTCATTGCCTCTAATGCTTGTGAATAGTGGTGTGAAGCAACATCTAGGTCTCCAACCTTAGCATAATAACGTCCCAAGACAGCTTGAGCTCTAGCATGTAATTGTTTGTCATTCGATTTTTCAGTTTTGTCAAACGCAGTTAGAGCATGATCTCTTGCCCGGTCAATTTCCCCTAAATCCATAAGTGAACGGGCAAGAATTAATTGTGAACTTATCAACTCAGGCTCGTCATTTTCCTCAAGTATTCGTTCTACCTCACTGTATGACTCTATGGCTTTGGAGTTGTCATTTTTCCTTCTAAGTAAATATCCCATATTATTGTAACTTCTTGCAGCTCCTACAGCATGTTTTTGCTTGATAAATATCTCAAGGGCCTCTTTATGCATGCTGAGAGATTCATCTAAACTACCTTGTTTTAAGGATATATCTGCAAGTGCAGACAATGCTTCTGCTTGTATTGAATTATTTTTACCCTTGACCGCCTGTTCTTGAGCAGAACCAAATGCCACCTTTGCCTCCTCAAAACGACCTAGAAGAGATAATATCTCTCCCTTGAATTGTAGAATGTTTGCTAGCATCTCCTGAGGAATGTCCTCCAGTGTGATAGAATCTATCAATCCAAGTAGTTCCATATGTCCTTGAGAGATTAGGGTACGGCCATCTTCTACAATCATACTTGCTGCTTCTGCCATTTTATCTGAACTTAGTAAGTGGAAAATTAGCTCAATTGTATACCCTGGTGTTTGGCTAGATTTCTTGTACCAGTTGCTGCATTTTGCATGTAATTCGGACTTTGTCTGATTATCTATGTTCCTTAACAAAAACTCTCTTATCAAATCGTGAACGTCATAGATTTCAGTTTCGACCTGTCTTGCTAGTCCTTGCTCAACAAGTGAATCTAAAATGTCAATGTTTAGATTTTGCTCAGCTAAGGCTTCGATAGAAACCGGTTCTCTAAATATAGATAATACTGAAAGGACTCTTTTCTGTTCTGCGGTAAGTTTGGAAAAAATCTCGACGGTGACATAATTCTCTAATGTTTCATGGAACGCTGTAGCAGAAGCCCCCCGATTGATTAACTCTAACACCAATGGATGCCCGCGTGAAATCCCATGAATGTATAGCCATTGTTCATCTTGCAAATCGGTAAAACTGCTTAACAACTTTCTACCCGAGAGTGAATCTAATCCATCTAAAGGCAATACTAGACTGGCTATTCTACCCTCTGCATCCTTAGAGGGAACCACTGGCTTGAAGGAACGGGAGAACAATACTAAACCTATTTTTTCATCACTGCCAAGTAATCCTAGAGCCATTGCTTGGAAGGTTTGATGTAGAATTGTATCAGATACTTTATGAAAATCATCGACAACAATTAGAGTTGGAGTACTCTCTAATGCGCCAATTAACAGGTTTGCAGCCTCAGCAGGCTTTGGTACTGGAGTTGTCGCAATATAATCTGCGAAGGTGGAATCCCCAATGTTAGCCAGCCATTCGCCCACTGACTCAAAGAAAGAACGAGAACCTTCCCAATCTTGACATCTATGATAAAGTAGGTTCCTTCTGTGCATAAATCGCTCGATAAGTTTACTTGCCATTGTAGTCTTTCCAATACCTGCAATCCCAGGAACTAGCAGTGTAGTCGCTCTTGCTTCAAGCAGATTATACATATTGTCGAGTTCGTTTTCACGGCCATAAAAATGCCTGAGGCGTGGCAAATCACCGAGCGATGTTACTAACTGTTTCTCAACATGTTTCGACAAATCACGTTCAATTAAGTCTGCCGATAATGTCCTAGAATCGATTATACAATTATCGTCCATGTATCGAATAATATCTACTGACCTCATACTAAAAGGCAAAATAGTATTTATTTCTCCTAAAGTAGTAGACTCAATTTTACCATCTTCTAAGATACAGCGCAAATCGAATGAACGCAATTCATTCCAGGTATCCTCGGCCAATGTTTTTCCAGATTCGGTCAAAAAATAGGCTTTTCTTTTTCTCGAAACGCCCTTTACATGGGCTTGTCTTTCTATTAGTAGACCCTGGTCTTTCAGACCAGCAATTGCTCTAGGAACATTCGAACGCGCAATCGCCACTGCATTAGCAATACCCATTTGTGATAACGAAAAAGGGACTTCTACACTGTTTTTGTAGTCCGAATAATCTAGTAAATGGAGTAATATCCGCTCTTGGACACCAGGTTTTGTGCTTGCCATAACTCAATCACCCAACTACTGGTTGTTGTTTACATAATCTGGATCTGGAACCCATTGATTTTGTTCAGCATTCCACAACCATCCAGGATGTTGAGATGTTTGCTGAGCAACTACCGCTTCTTGTTGTACTAGCTGGGCTGTTGCTTGTTGTGGAATCTGATTTTGTTGTGATTCTATGTTTGGAACTGCTTTGGCTTTAGCCCATGCATATGGATCTTCTGAGGCTTGCGTTATACCAGTTGATTCTTCTTCATCATATTCTTCAAAAGTAAAGAAGAACATACCGACTGCTAAAAGAGCAATTACTATCACAATTCCAATGATAATGTATAGCAACAAACTACTACTATCTTCTTCCGATTTAGTCGACACATCGAATTGTGCATCAGTGCCAGATTCATCGGCGAATATTTGACCATCCATCTCGAATACTATCTCTCGATTTTCCTTTGAGCCAAGTTGACTGGCACTAATTTGCATACTCCAAGTGCCATCACCTAATACTCTAGTAGAATTAATCATTTGACCTGACTTTGAATCAAACCTAGCTTTTACTAGGCTGTCTGGCAATCCTTGCCCACTAAAAATAGCCGGGCTAGAATCTGAAACAACACCGGTGTTTTCACGTATTACTTCGAAGGAAACCTGTTTAACCAGAACGTTCACTGAACGAGAAACTTCCCAAAGATCACTTCCATCTGTGGCAACGAATTTTAATCCAACTAACGACCATGAATCTATACCATCTGACCTTGTTGTTGGTGGATTATAGGTTGCTATCCCTTCGGATGATATGGACATGTAATCATAATACAAGTCATCTGTAGTCACACTTGGATCGTTGTATACATTGAATCTTAGTAATCCCCCTTCAGGGTCGGTGAAATAAGCACCCAAATCAAATACAGCCCCGCTGCCGCAACTATCGAGACTTTTTGAATTGGCATCACAGTAGATTACCACAGTATTTGCCCAGCCGTCAGGAGTGAAACTTGGAGGTGAATTATCTACTGAGTTGTCAATGGTGATAAACCTAGACTCTTCATCAGAATATGACTCGCCGTCGAAGGATCTCACTACAATCTCATACATTGAGTTATGTGGGACGTTGTTAGTTTTCCATAACGAATTAGTACTCCATGATGTGTTAAACTCGCCATTTTGAATTTGATCTTGGGTTATAGTAATGGTATTTGCTGCCGAGCCGCTATCTCTACCATTCTTGTAAATGTCAATGTCAACTCGAGTTATTAGTCCGTCGTTATCCCAAACATAACCAGAGATCGATGTAGATTCGCTGCCTCTGACTACAGAGTTATCCAATGGAGAATCAAGCGCAATATTTGGTTGAGCATTTTCGTTGACTATTTTCAAATTCAAAGTCATTACATCACAAGTCTCATCGCTGGTGTCATCTTTACAAAAGTCACTATCTGCCGCCCAGATTCTAAAAGTATAATCTCCAGAAGCATAAGTAAGGTAATTCCAATCATATTGCCAAGCTGAAAGAGTTTCCCCGACAGATGGCGTCAAAGCAAATTTAGAAGTTAATTGCGGGCTTGAATCTTCTATTAATTCGAACCAGATTTCTTTTATGTCGTTACCATTAACACCAAAGTATGGGTCACTTGAAGTGCCACTAAATGATACTACTGGGCCTTTTGGAGAATTAGAATTATGTTCTGAGTTTTGAGCTGGTGTGTTGACCACTATAGAAGGTGCTTCAAGATTAAGTTTGTACCGTTTGACAGTAACTGGCGAGTAATCAAGGCCATCATAGGCCCGTACTCTAAAAGTCACATCGCCTTCTCCTTCAGGGTGATTAGACATATCATATTCAAATGCCCATGTACTAAATGGGTAAGATCCTTGAGTTATTTCGCCACCTGAATTAGAGGTATCTACAGCAGACATCCATACTTCAGAACCTGGAGTTTGAATTTGGACATCTTCAACCATTCCAAACTGCTTTTGTTGGGCAATTATATCGCTGGCATAAGGTGGTGCTTCACCATCCCAAGCTGTACCAGATAATCTAACGATTCGAGCAAAAGATGTCAACTCTGGTTGTTCAACTGTAACGCTTGGAGCCATGTTTACTAGATTGATAATATCGTCAACTGGTCCGTTTAGAACAAAATCATATTCCATAATCCCTTTGCCAAATTTGTATGCCTCTACACTATATTCTGGGATTTCACGACCATTTGCGCAATCTGGGTCATTTTCGTCGGTAAGTGTGTCTCCATCATTGTCATAGCCGTCCGAACAGGTGTTTTCATCGAGGGTTTCGGTAATAGCAGGTGGACCAGGAGTAATTATGACCTGAACATCTTGTTCTCCAACTACGTTATTCCAATTTCTATCCAAGTAAAAATCACTTGGAAGAGTTACCTCTGGAGTGTAGCCAAACTGGTCGGTAGTTAGGGTATAGAGTGGAAGTCCAGTTGATTCTTTGATGATTACAGTCGCCCCATCTACGTTAATGTTAGATGCCTTTACTTGGAAACGAACCAACTCTCCCTCCCTTACTTGAGAGCCCCAAGGTGAGTTTTGGTTTTGGACATGAATTTTAGTATTGTCAAAATTTTGTAATCCAGCATATGATAAAACTGTGGAGTTATTGACTAAATCTAGGGACATAGGCATTTCTGCCGGAGGCATATTAGCAGTATCTGGTACTTTCAAACATTCATTCTGAACAGATGGACACTCTGAACCGAGCCATTGTAATTGCACCGGATGGATTTCATTGCCACCTGCATCAGGAATATATTCAGATTGAATAGTAACCCTTGATTCTGTAATGTTGTAGACTTGGGTTGCATTGGTAAATGTGTTGCCCGAAAAGTATCCGATTGAACCATATTTATTGCCATAATTATCATCATGATGTGAGATGTTCACTGCAAAACTTTCTGTTTGCATATTATTATTCTGTACATTTACAATACTTCCTTTAATTCGTAAAGCATCACCAAGATTATTTTTCACGGTGTTGTTGTATATGGTTGCTGAAGCTCTAAAGATATGAATAGCAGGGCACTGGAAATCTCCACCGTACATTTTAACTGAATTGCATGTTGCAGCATTATTTTCGATTATGTTATCGGCCATATAGAGCCTAGATTCCGTTGGTGCTACTGAAGGCCATCCTGAATCTTGATAGTGGTATTCTCCGTGTACTATTGGTTCTTTACCAACATCTGTGATGGTATTTCCGATCGCAGTCACATCTGAAGTACCATATATCCAGATTCCGTTGAACCCTCCAATCGGCCCAATGATATTGTTTTGAAGATCTACAATAGAGGACCGGATGGCGATTCCTGAACCCTGTTCTGCCCCGGATACAGTATTACCATGAGCAGAAACCCTTGCTTGATCATATGCGGTAATCCCTGCACCATCTGTGGTTGTTAAGACATTGTCATTAATATCTAGGGTATGCTTTATTGAACCTGTTTGCTTGAATCCTTTGGTATCGATGGCTGCACAGTTTACTGTTATATCTGAGTTTAATACCTCGCCGGATGACTGGGACAAGAAAATACCGTAGCCATTGTCGGAGATTGTCACATCATTAACTGATAGATATGAATTGTCAGCATAAATCATCGAGATACCCGAACCACTATTTCCACAACTTCCTTCGGCATCACCAGTGAAAGTCGATGTAGAGATACGTAGTGGGTCATTGATTCCAGCACCAGCACCATAGGCAGATATTGCAGCTCTTTTACCAATTGAGTATGCATCATTACCGAGGGTAAAGGTAGAAGAAGTAATTGTGGGATCGGCAAGATTAGTCAAGAAAATGTTGGATGAATTAGTATTGGTGAAGACCAAACCATTTGCATTAGTTCTAGGACCGTCAAATACCAATGCGGCATGTCTAGCAGCAGCATTACCGCCGATGTTTAGAATTAGTTCGTATCCGTAAGCATTCTCAAATTCAACATAATTTAGACCTGTCTTAGCCTCATCTATGGTATTTCGAATCACCATTCCTGAACCACAAGCAGCATCGATACTGCCCGCACACGGCCCCCTGACTGTGTAATCAGTTGGCAAACTCCATGCGAACTTCACTGCATTGGATGCAGTTCCGTCAGAGGGGGCACCACAAGCAGCAGCAGCAACGCATATTGCACCCATGACATCGATGTGTTTGCCAAATGGTATGTTGATAGTAGTGCCGGCATTAACTACTAAACTTGCACCTGGAGCGACTGTAACGTTGTCTGTCAATGTGTGAGTACCTGTCCAGGTTTCTTGACCGTTTAGTAGACCGGCAGTGGTTTGATTAATACCTGCCGCAGAAACTGCAGGAATGGAAATCATCGAAAGGGCGACTGATAAGAATAACAAACCAATCATTGTGACACTTTTTTTCTTTAAATTTGAAGACATGAAAACTCCTCTAATTTACCCTATGCTGGCAAGCAATATAATACTGCTCTAATATTGACAAAAATTAGAATATCAAAATAACCCGATAGTATCACTGCTAGTGGCGATTAATCATGGCTAATCACTGGCAAATAGGCAATTTTCTTGCTTCTTCAAGCCAATTACCTGCGTGTAATTCACCATATCCTGAATGACTATCATGAATATTACCGCCGCTTGGAGTACTCATTCGTAATGCTTCTTTTACCGAATCAACACAAGAACCATCTGAATCTGCTTGTGGCCTTAGCATTGGTAAATCTTCTAGAATAAGGGCCAATGCTGCTGCAACAAATACTGTTGAATCCGATGTCCCACTGCTGGAATACCAAGTATCGCCTACTCCTGTACTGATAATTGATTGACCAGGAGCAATTATTTCAGGTTTAAAGTTTGGATTGGTACGTAATTCACCTGCCAGAGTAGTTTGCTGACCCATTGAACTGTTATCCCAAACACCTCCTCCCTTTACTGAGGCACCCACAGATATTGCCCTCGGGACATTGCTTGGCACCGATACTCTACCATCGTCATCTGGACCTCCATCGTTACCTGCTGCTGCAATAACATAAATCCCCATATCTGTCGCTTTTCTAGTAACTGAAACCGATGGGCCCTCACGACTCATACCATCTGTTTGGGTACCTCCTAGTGATAGGGAAATTATGTCAGCTTGGAAATCTTCAATGCACCAATTTATGGCCATTGCTACTGTTTCTTCGTTAGCAGTGTTTTTTCCACTACCATCATCACCCAGTGCAGCCACAACCCCTAACCTGACATTGGGAGACATACCAATTTGATGACTTTGAGCAATGAGTAAACCCCCCATCAGTGTACCATGTGCCAAAAACCCATAATCAACTGGTGTGGTTGAAGCCCCAATCATATCTTTGAATTCCACACTAACCCCTGCGAAGGCAGGATTGCTTAGATCGATGCCTGTATCTACGACGCAAACCTTCACTCCTTCACCAGACAATCCGTTGAGGATCTCATCATCAAACCCTGCTTGTTCAGCAGCCCATTCAGACTTGGCTGGCGGCACCTCAATTAGGAAATATCCGGATTGCCAGATCCACAGCATTAGAACTGCAAAAATGGCGAATAGTATACTATTGGTAACTAAGAACCTCTTCCTTCGAACTCGATTGATTGGAGTAGGTCTATTGGGTGCCCAACCAGTGATTTCAGCTCGCCATTCATCTTGAAAACCAACAGCGGATGGGTCAATTGCTGAGAGGATATTCCTATCATCAGGTTCAGGGAGGAGTTCCACTGTATCTAACGAGCTCACTCTCTCACCAATTGCTGACTTACTAGTCAGGCATTTAACTGATTGTCTGAAATCAGAATCTATTGCTACCCTTGTTACGTGCTACCTTGGTTCCACCATATGCTACAAGTAATGTAAGAACAATAATTACCACCATAAACCATGAAGAAGTTCCTTCTGCTTTGTCAAGAATTGTTTCTTCTTGGTAATCGAATGAGTCTACAGAATCTTCAACATAATCGACAGGTGTCAAATCCTGTGTCGAGGTCACCTCTACGCTAATTGCAAATCTATTGAATTTTGAAGAAGACGGGTCGACTACAAATGTTGCGTTAATTGTTTGTCCGGCTGGAACTGAGATATTTAGGGACTCTAAAGTGTCAATAACTTCTGTACCAGCATCGTTGGTTAAGTCGACTGAAACCAATACGTTACTTGCGGTGCGGTAACCACTGTTGGTAATTGGGACAACTAACTGTCCGTTCTTACTCTCATAGACCTTGGTTAATTCTTGTGATAGAGTTTCGTCCACCGAAAGTGAAATTCTCGCTGATACGATATCGACAACTAATGTTTCAGAGGTCAAACCATCTTCGCTAGTAATTGTTACAGTCGCTTCAATTTCTCCAGAAGTGAAATCTTCTGGCGCAAATATTGAGAATTGTTGTGTTCTTAAGTCACCCTTTGAGATAGTTAATGAAGTTGTAGAAGGGGTGATCTGCCATCCTTCAAGCAAGTTATCTGCCAGTTCTATGGTATAGGTGTCATCTCCATTTCCTGTGTTTGACAATGTTACGGCAAAGTTGCCAGTACCACCTGGTGAAACACCAGTTTCTTCTACAACATTTGTTAACTCCATACCGTAGTATTGTGGCACATTTACTCTTACATTTGTGGAACTAGAAACCCCTGCTTCACCAGTCAATTCAATATTTACCAGATGACCAGAATCCAAACTGATTGAAGAACTTAGATTTGGCAAGTTTACTCGCATCTTGACAATTGTAGAATTATCCACTGTGCTGTCAGAAATTGACTCACCTATACCAAGTATGACATCTAGGCTCGAAACCCAATTTGTACCATTGTACACCTCTACAGACCAATCACCTGAGTCTTGAGCATTGGCAACAAAACCACTTACTGTTAGCTTGTCACTAGTTTCAGTACCTTGGTACTCAACATCTAAGTCAAATTCAATGGTTTGGTAATCTTCGCCTGAAACTACTGGAGTCAAGACGTTGTTACCAATCAAGGAAGCATTCACTACTGAATTGTTGTCTACCGCGACTATTGAGTCTGAATTGAGCGAACGTGAGTATGCTAATTCTAGATCAATAATACCCTGTTCAATTATTCCGTTCGAGATTCCAAAGTAATCCATTTCCAAGTTTCTTTCATGCTGAATTGATGTAAAAGTGGATGTGACTTGGAAATCCCCAACTGGCAATAATAAGTTGAGCATACCATCATCATTCAAACTATAATTCCATATCGCACCTAGTCCAATATCAATAGAAACCTCAACTGGTTCTTGAATCATTTCAATACCGGTACTATTGCTTCCCACATGATGGCTTTGCAATTGGATATCATCCCATGTTGTACTGAGGTCGACAAACCCTCCTGAGGACATAGTCATGTTCAATGTACCTCCGTCAATGATATTTGCATCTAGGAAACCAACAGAAACACCACCGGTATTCTCATCAAACACAGAACTTTCCACAACAACAATCCATACACCGGGTTCAACATTTGTTGACCAATCTAATGAACCATTAGAGTATTGTCCAGTAACAGTAATAGGTTCCGAATCTCTAGTTGACTCAGGATAAAGTATGATTGAAGCATCTACTAAACTAGCTTCTTCATTTTGCAGGTTTGAAGTTATTGAACCGCTAATCAAAACATTTTCAGCAGTTGTAGTTATATCTTCTATTATAGATGAGTCTTCAACTACTAGCACATCAGATTCATTGAATGAATAATAAGCCGTACTGTAACCTTCTTGCTGTATAGTAATGTTGTAACTGTTCATTACCGGAACAAATTGTTTCCATACTCCAAATTCATCAGTTTCTGTGATAAATTCTAAGGATTCATCCACTGAAGTAATGGTAACATTGGCACCAGAGATTATTTCAGTTAAATCCCCTCTATCGTTTTCATTTGAATCCCAATAGAATTTACCACCGATCAGCACTTCTAAATCAACTGACACATTTCCAAGTTCTAATGATTCACCAGATTGTGTTGTGACTTGATAATTAGCATCAACAAGTTCCCATTTTTCGTCACTAATCTCTTTTTCCAAGGATAATATCCAGTTACCTGGCATAATTTTATCAGACACATGGCCGTTTTCATCGCTAGAAGATAGTGTGACATTTCCTAATCCATCTTGGCTAATAGCAACAACTCTAGCATTTGCTACAGGGTCGTTAGTATCCTCTTCTATCAAGCTGAAATTCAGTAACGCTGCTTCTGACAAAACAAGTTGTAAATCGGTCCTTGATGAAGAATCATCCGTTATTAAGATTGGAGTTCTAAGTGTATATGTTACGTTGTCGATATCCACTGGAGAGATTATAACAATCCAATCACCAGATGGAATATACTTGGCGAAAGAGCCAGTATCATTAGTATTTGCAGAGAGGAATTGATTATTTGATTCATTGAACAGAAGGAACTGCGAGTTCGTGAAGTTTTCACTTCCAGCAGTTATTGTTCCTGAAAACAATCTCTCATCACTCAGGATAATTTCTATATCCTCGTTATCTGATTCAAACATACTGACAAACACCTCAAATGTAGTACTGAAGGTGTTGAAATCAGTGGCATTTTCATCGTTGGCTTCTGTATAGTTTGTAATTACCGAGTATTTACCAGGCATAATCTGCAAAGCCGCTTTACCTTCCACGTTGAAATCTGTTTGAGTCAAATAATATTGACCAGCGTTTGTACTAAGCGGATTGAATGTAACATCCGCATATTTTGGTATAGATTCATTGCATCCATCATCTTGTTCTAAAGTCAAGCAAACAGATATATTTACGGAGACCAATTCAAGATTAGCGGTAAGGTTAATGTTTTGGCTCGTGATGAACGAAGTTACGTTCCAATCATCTATTGGAGTTATGTTGTACTCTGCATTCTTTGCAGTGAAATCATATTCGCCTCCTACTAAATCAAAGGAGAAACCACCTAAGGCAGTTACTTCAGACTCCCATTCAATTCCATTTGCATCGGTTGCCACCACAATAGGAGTTAGACCGTCATAGAACTGACCATTCCAAGTACTGTTAGCATCATTAACAAATAGTGTTCCTGAAACTGCATACAAACGGTTGAGGAATATATCCCCTACAGAAAACTCAAGTTGACCATCTGGCATTACCGACATTCCAACGCCGTATGTTGAACCTGTTGTGGACGCTTTCAAGACATATTCTAGATCGCCTGGCACGGTTATCGAGAAATTCCCATCCGAGTCTGTCGAGGTGGTGAATTCATAGTCATCTGAAGACAAAAATACCTCAAGACTAGATGCCTTTGTAGTATTAGCATCAATATCTGCTTGAGTCCAATCAGAGTTAAATTCAGTTACATATGCCAGTACAGTCCCTGAAATTTTACTGGCGATGGTATATTCCAGATTTATTTCCAAGTCAGAATCAGTTACTTCTAGAGTACTAAACAACAAATAGTCATTAACTTCTTCTTGAGCAATGTTGTAATCACCTACAGGGAGTTCAGCATAAACCATGCCTGTTGAATCAGAAGTAAATGTTTCCGTGTATCCAAGTATTCCGCTGATTGTTAGGTTGACATTTGCTATGTCAATTAAATCATCTCCAGATTCATTTACCGGAGAGATTAATTGCATAGATACATCAAAAGTGTCTGGAATCACATTCATTGGTTCATATATTGCAGTTTCTTCTCCGACAGTAATTTCTCCAGAGATTTCGTAAAATCCATCATCATCCAAATCTATTTGATATCGATAATCACCTGAGGACAAAGGACCGTACTTGTATCCACCTGTTTCGTTGGTCAAGACAGATACCGAAACATCATTATTTGCCAAGTCAATCAATTCAAAGGAAGTGTTGTCTAATGCAAAGCCTGTTGAATTAGTTAGATTGCCCAACAATAGCGAACCTGGCATTGTTAGAGATATGTCATAGCTCGGCTCTATACCAATGGAAACAGTTTGAGGTAATTCTACTTCTTTGCCGTTTGTTAGATTTACAAATGCCGCATATTCACCAGGCACTATTCCTGTTTGGTAGAATGAACCAGGATTAACCATTGGACCAGAAAACATTCCTTTGCCAACAAATCTTCCTGTTCCATTGAATGTACCTTTGCCTTCAAACAGACCTATTCCTTCAACGTAAGATCCATCGTGTTCTTGAACAAGAATTGTGTCCCCATTAGAGGTGAAACGACCGTTGGCCTGTACCTCTCCTTCAATCATGTATGTTGGTAAGGTGTCGGTTGAATCCTTTAGACATACAGTTTCATTTTCAGGCATAGATATGTCAGAGGAGTCGGTGGTATTTACCACACAATCTAACACAGAATTTGTGTCAATGTCAATCCATGATGCTTTAATTTCACCTGAACCATTCCAAGTACCATTTGCAACATACGTCCTTCCATCATTAACTGTTCTAGTAAATGTTCCATGGAAATCAACAACAGAGGCTAATCCTTCACTTTCAAAAGTTCCGTTTTCTACGAATGTTGCTTCTCCAGTACCTTGAATTATTCTGGTTTCGGTTGTTTCAAAAGAGCCATTTGTGGTAATTATTATGACATCTTCAGATGCATCGTGGTTATTTCTTAAAATCAGAGTAGTGTCGACTATCGGTTCATTGTTAAACAAATCATCTCCGGTCCAAGTTAGTTGACCAGAAATGCCGCTGCTATCTACTGCGATATCCATTGTATCTAACACATCAGCTGTTCGGTTTGCTTGCTCTCCTGTAACATTCATTACAGTATCTCCCAACCAAGTCATGTTTGCTACGTTACCAAGGATAGAGGTAATTGGGAACACAGTCCTTCCGTTATCGGAGGGCAAACAAACTCCGTATTGAGAATTATATTCTTCATACGAATTACAAAGTATGTCGGCGAAATTTTGCATATACGAACCATCATTAATTGACGCCTTAGATGGTTCAGCATCAAAAGTACCAACAAATGCACTGACTCTTATCTTTCCTGCTGGTGCAGTGAAAGACCAGTCACCATTTTCATCCGCATCTGTATAACCAATTGGAATCCAATAAGTATCGGCGTCTAAGTCCTCAGCACCTTCGCCAGAAAAGGCATCTCTTTCGATTAATAGCCTGACTCCAGGGAGAGGGTTACCGTTGTCGCTCATAGAAACTTGGCCACTAATTTCAGCACCAGAATAATACTTCATTATCTTGACAAAGGTGTTTGCGGCAAATGTTGTATCATTTGCGTCTTCACTGTACCAGTTAGAGATAACAAAGTGGTTCATCATAGCCCCAGGCATTGGAACTGCATTTTGCAATATTGACCCAGGAGAACCAGTTTGGCGGAAGTGTTGGGCTGGTTGTGGATTAGAGAATGCCGTATCTACACCTAGCGAGGAAGCACCATATCCAACATAGGTTCTCGCCAGCATTGTTTCGAAGAACGCAGGATTGTGATCAACTCTTACATCTTGGACCAACAGCGGATCAATTTCCAATCCTGCTTGTTGGTCGAGGAAATCGTTTACCATTGCTTCATCGACTTCTTCTCTTGTCATCTCAAAGTTTCTGTCTCCTCGAGAAGTCTCATAAGTTTCATCCATGAAAGTTGAGATGTCTTGGCCACTCAAGATTGCTGGAGCACCAAAGATTCCCATTGGTTGTTCGCCATTGTATGCTGCATCAGCAGTATAACGTCCAGCCTTGGGGTACAATCGATTATCGATAGCAAAGTATCTTATCTCGTGGTCTCTTTGAATCATATCTCCTGGCAGACCTTCATAGTCTTGGACTGAGTAGTAACCTTCCATGCCAATTAAGTCATCATACAGGTTGACTATCTCTGATTCAGTCATAATATCGTTTAACAACTGAACTGTTAACGCTAATCTGGCGTTTGCTCGATGAATGTGCGTAGATACTGAATCGAATTCATCCCGCAAATCGCTGGTATACCAATAATCTCCAAAGATGTAATGAGTAGTTTCGTAATTAGTTTCTTGTCCAGATCTTACATTGTTGTTGAATGTTACATTGGCATCTGAAAAATCGCTCCAATCTCCATCGACACATGAAGTAGAGACATCTGGGTCACAATCAAGTCTTTCACCGTCTTGGTATAATCTATAGTAAAGAGTGCTTGTGTCAGCAATTCCGTCAACACGATGATAACCAGTGGCCATTACATTGTGACTGTTTTCTTGAATTTGAGATGCTTCATTAGTTTGGATGACTGTGAAAGCATAGTCATCAATTATCTCACGCATGTTATCGTTGTCACGCTCTTCTTGAATAGTTTCAAACAAGTCGTATTGTTCTGAATCCATATGGTCGTTAACAGTATTGGTAAACCCTGAAGTTAGTTCATAGTCGCCGGTGTTGATTTGAGTGTACCGCAGATCTCCTGTTGCTAATTGCCAAGTAAACATAGAGATTAGGTCGGCTTGGTTTCTAGCGAGCAACATGTTACCAGAAGCTGGAATTCCAGACTGGAAGTTATCAGAAACGGATGGGTGCTCGCCAGTATCAAGAGCTTGGAAACCATAATCCCACCAAGAAACAAATGCTGGCTTTTGTGAATATGGCATCTGAGCATCCTGTTGCGTCATCCAATCATAAGCACTATTCCAGCCGTAATCGTTGAATCCAGAACCAAAGGAACCAAGATACCAATTACCTGAATATGCACTACTATCCAATACTGAAAATCCTGCTAATTCCCATCTTAGGGCATCTGGAATGATGTTGTAGATGTTTTCATCTATACTATCCTCACCTTCATCGGAACCGGGAATTGCTGCATCTAGCCCGTAAGTGAATTGTTGTCCACCAACTAGTAAGATGACTAGCAAAATAGCAGAGAATGAGGGAGTCTTCCATACTGCTCTTCTAGCGCCTGCAATTCTATCTGCAGGGGTTCTGATTCCGAATTTTTTCCATGCTTTAACAAGGCCGCGGAAATTGGCTTTATCCCACAAAGCGACTATTCCCCAAGCACCTAGTACTGCTACTGCAGGTGTTGCGTTGAACATGAATCTTGCAGCAGTCCAAGACATGTAGGACGCAGTGAAAATCCATATTCCAAAGAATAGGTGAGTCTGATTTTTGTTTCTAAAAGTAGACCAAAGTGCATAGAATCCCATGGTCAACGCAAGTACCAGCACAATAGGTCCTAATTGAGCGAATAACTGTCCACGGTCAGGTGCATTAGCCTCTGCAACAGTCCCAAATATCTTTGTCTTGGTGAAATATCCACTTCCAGTGAATAGAACATCCCAAGCATTACTGTATTCTAATTGCTTCATGATGAATAGTATGACGAAGAATACTGTTGCTGCCACAAATAAGGTTCCCAAAACTAGCAACCATGGTTTGTCTCTAAAGCCAGTGGTTACATAGGCTATAGCAACCGTAAATCCTAGCACAAACAAGAATGGTTGTAATCCAGTTCCATCAAGAACTAGATTCATTTGTGGATGAGCATAGAACGGTAACGCCATTAGAAGATTCGCCAACAACATTGTCAAGAACAATGCATTGAGTGAAGTTGAATCCTTCCTGCGGAACATGTTTAATGCTACTTGAGCAAAGTAAGCCAAGAAAAGTATGCTTGGTCCAACTACGAAACCTTTCCACGCCAATGAAGCAATACCGAATGACACACCAGCAAGAACCGCAAATGCCATTGCTGGTCTGCGTTCTCTTGCTATAACACCATAAGATTGTAAAATCGATGAAATACGTGGGGATGAAGTCCTAGTTAGACGATCATTGCTAGAATACTTGATGGCTTTGAACCAGAACATGAATCCCATAGATATGAACAACATAACAAATGCATCGTGGTCTGCAAGCGCCCAAGTAGAGTGAGAAACGTGTGCAGGCATGAAAGCGATTAACCAAGCTGCAACCACACCAGTGGATTTACCGAAATTGTCTTTTGCAATGGTTGCAATTGGGAAAATGGTAAGCGCACCATAAATTGCTGGCAGGCCTAGAATAGCATACCAAACAGCATCGTCACCAAGCATTGGCTCTAGAATCATTGCTAGTAGGGCAATAGACCAAGTGAATAATGGCGGACGTGGGTTGACGCCACCGAGTGGATAAGCACGGTCTGCATCGAATATCAAGTGCGCATTATTGGCTAGGATATAATCTACAACACGCTTCATGTACCATGGGTCAGAACCTCCAGTCAGGTCCCAGTCGCCAGTACCAACGGCATTCATTGATGGAACAATGTACCACTGGATTCTGATTACTAGTCCGAAAAAGAAAGCCATTCCAACCATCAAACTAGACCAATGGGCATCCCAGAACTTTCTTGCTCCGCTGGCTTCGTGATCGTCTAAATTTGCCCATCCACCATATTTCTCGTGAGTTGATATCATGTATATTCCAACACAGATAAAGAATGTGAAACCAAGCCAAATTAGTGAACCCCAAGTCCCCTCAAGTTGTTCAGATTCCCAAATCCCTGCTTCGTACCATGAAGACACCAAGTAAAGAGCCCACATTGAACCGATAAACATTGAACGAGTATACCACTTCTCAGCAGCCATTCCAGCAACTACCATCGCAACCATACCAGTAAAGAAAGCACCCCAGAAGCCGAAATGCCCGTGATAGCCGTCTGCGCCTGTAACGCCCAGTTTATCTGCCATCGAGACAGCATCGAAATGGTATAGGCTACCAACATGTGCTAGAATCCAAACTGCTGCCGCAATTTGCAATGGTAGAGTAGATTTATTGTAAGAGCCCTGATGTTGAGCAATCTTCGAGAACCAGCCTTCTTGTCCTGCTGGATTAAGTGTACCTCTGGCAAGTATTCCTGTAAGTAATCCAAGGATGACAAATATAGTCAAATAACTGAAAAACACATAACCTAGCGCTTGCCTTTGAAGATTTAGAGTGTCTATGAGTGACCCATCTGGATTAGTGTAAATAGTGACTAATTCACTAGTGTATGAACCGGCAGCAACCATTCCGACATTAATTCCCATTACCGCAAAAGTAAGCATTGTAGCAAATTCATGACGACCTCTTGAATCAAACAAAAATACACCAAAGGCAACCACCAGGAATTGTAGCGCCATAAATGCACCTTGGTCTGTCAAGTGAATAATTGCTTGATGCCCAACCAATGCAGCACCCAATGTTGCTAGAGCAAGCGCCGAGGAAGAGAGTTTTACGGCACCATTATCTCTGACAACTCTTGGAGTAATACCCAAGATTGCCGCAACTGCAACAAGCAGCATCGGCGTCATATTTTCTAGGTTTAGGTCGAAGTCTATTCCTGCGACCATAATTGCTGCGATAGCCAGCATTACTGCAAGGGGTGCAATAAGCCACCCGAGCATTGGTGCTGGAGAGTTTCGCAATGTTGTTGTTTTCTCTTCCATTTTTATTCCCTCATCGGTGTTTCGCGACAGCCTAAAGGCTGGAGCAACTTGTCCACTTGAGAACCTCTTTTAATAGTGACGCACGATGGAAGATTTATCTTTGACTCAGTATAGCGTTTAACATAAGAAAATAAGTCAACGATTTACGCTCAATATTTGGCCCCCAATATCACTTCGATAATGGCCCCCTTCCAAGGCGATTGTTTCGATTAACTCATAGGCTAAAGTCGCTGCACCAGACAGTGTTTTTGACATAGCGCTGCAAGACAAAACCCTGCCTCCATTGGCAATGATTTTGTTTTCCACTAATTTTGTACCTGCATGATTTACCCAAGAACTTTCTAGACCAATGTTGGCAAGTTTATCAGAGATACCCTCAACAATCCGCCCTTTAACTGGTTGATTTGGGTAACCTTCTGAAGCCAGCACAATAGTCAAAGCATGTGCTTTATGAAATTCTACTTCTAACGAGGATAATTTATCCACAGAAGCACTATGCAGAATTGTGAATAGATCCGTTTTAATCAAGGGCAATGTTATTTGACATTCCGGGTCCCCAAACCTTACATTAAACTCAACAACATTAGGATCACCTGACTCAGTTATCATTAATCCAACATACAACACACCACGGTACGGAATTGTCATTTTTGACAAATGCTCAAACATTGGTCTGACGATTCTAGATATCACCTTTTCATATACCGATTTGGTCACAATCGGAGCGGGACAATACGCCCCCATGCCGCCGGTGTTGGGGCCTAAATCCCCATCAAACGCACGCTTGTGATCTTGACTTGGCGGCAGACAAACAAAACCAGAACCATCCATGACCACAAGCATACTTGCTTCTTGACCCGGCAAAAATTCCTCTAGCAAAACTTTGCCATCAGAAATAATAGCATCGGTGATGAAAGCTTTTGCTTCACTGCGATCAGTGGTAACTAGTACACCCTTACCACCTGCAAGCACATCCCGTTTGACGACCCACGGGTTTTCTGAAAAATCGTCCAAAGCAGAATCAATTTGAATCACATTCTTGATGACCTTAAAGCCTGCTGTTGGTACGCCAACTTCACTCATTACCTGCTTTGCATGTAACTTCGACCCTTCTAACTCAGCCAATTCAGCAACCGGTCCAAAACATGCTATATTGGCTTGAATAAGACGATCTGCTAATGATTTACAAAGCGGCGCCTCTGGACCAACAACAACCATATCGATATTAGAATCGATACAGAATTCTACAACTGCCTCAACATCAGTTGGTGAAATATCAACATTGTTAGCAATATAGGCGGTCCCTGCATTGCCCGGAGCACAATATAACTCCGCAACCATGACTGAATTAGTTAAAGCTAAGCACAAGGAATGCTCTCTGCCACCGCCACCAACAACCAATACCTTGTGAGCGCCCATAATTAGCCCTCAATGTTGTCCATTGATAATCTATTTTGCTGAATTATCGGATTGGATTTGTCAAATTTTAAAGGCCTTCATCATGACGGGTGGCTATGCAAACAGTCAATGAGATAGCACTTGATATGGGGATAGTCTCCCTGAGCCTCATGACATTGTGGCTATATTTACCCGGTTTCTTGGCAAATACATTTGCTATGATGTGGGGTAAGTGGCTGCCTAAAACGGGTTATGGGCCATGGCCAATTGATGGTGGAAAAACCATGAAAGATGGCAACCGTATCCTAGGTGACGGTAAAACCTGGAATGGGTTAATTGGTGGGTCACTCACCTCGGGATTACTTTGTGTTATTATTGTAGCATCCATGGGAGATGTGCCAGACATTGATTCTGTCGAATCCGAAATATTTGCGCACCCATTGACTGGTTTTGAGGACTCTTGGTTTGATATTGGCTCCACTACTATTTCTGCCTTCATTCTCGGCACATTCCTAGGCTTTGCCTGCCTTTTCGGCGACAGTACTGGTTCCTTTTTCAAGCGCCGCAGGGGACTAAAAAGAGAGGGCGATATTTCGTCTAAAGCACCACTGCTAGACACATTGCCGTTTGCCATTATGGTATTTCTGTGGGGCCAATTGTTCTTAGGTGGTTCTTTACTTTCACAATTTGAATTAGCAATCCCAATGTTAATAATGATAATTATAACACCCATTTTGCACCGTTCTTTCAACTTAATTGGATACTACATTGGTTGGAAAGATGTACCATACTAAAACAATATTTATCTAGGCATGAAGGGAAAGGTTTGATGAATAACTGCATTTAGTCAACCATATGCGTAGAGCAACAATTATTGTAGCATTCTTTATGATTTCAACAATCTTATTCATGCCGACTGGACTTTCACAGCCCCAAACAGACGGTACAACACAAGTAATAACATCTTCAGAATCGTGGGATACAAATTCTGAATTTAACGGTGATGTTTCCGTCACTGAAGGAGCAACACTGACTATCAGTGGCGACATTAGTATTGCTACTGGATCCTCTATTGTGGTGGATGAAGGCGCAAACTTAGTGCTCACTGGAGGATTATCAGCCTTGGAAATTTCCTCGGGTGTGTTCATGGAAGTGTATGATACAACAATGCTTCAACCAAACTTTACCGGACTTGTTGATTCAGGAACATTGCGCATCAATGTGGCTAAAGATTACTTCAGTACAATGGATGTTAATGTAACAGTTGGAGACAGCACAACCGCTTGGACTGGGGAAGAATACCTAGACTATAGTGTCGATTTTAATGACCAAGCAATTAATGTTAGTTTCCAAGGATTCTGGCAATTCCCGGTATGGATTGACTCGATTCAAGCATTTGATAGCAACGGAGTAATCTATACTCTAGACGCTGATGACTGGCAACATAATAACGGCGTTTTGAAAACCGAAGAAGGTGAGGCCTCCTATAGCATAACAATCAACGGAAACTTTGACTCAAATTCTGGTTCTATTGAAGGGGCTGAGTTGAGTTGCATTGGTGTATGTACATTTGAGAATAGCACATTGACCTGGAGCAGCCCAATTAATGTTCAAGACACCGGTACACTCTCAATAATGACTAGCACAATCAATGGAAGTCGAACCTATGAAGACATCATTGTTCATGATACTGGCACAATCAATTATGATACTTCGACAATGACTGGCACGGGCGGCCCAACTGATAGTTGGATTCGATTACTGTCACAGAGAATCATTTCCACAAATTTGAAAGATGCTCCAGCTAGCGTCCACTTTGAAGGTCTTGGATACCTAGGCAGCAGCGGCGATTTAACATTAGATGAAAATGGCAATGTCGAATTGTCACAGCACAATAATCCAGAACTCAATAAATATCTGCGTATGACTGAATGGTTAGATAGTTCAGGTACCATGAATCAGGAAGATGCAATGGTTCTGATTACCTTAAGCGGCGGCAATAGTGCTTGGAGCGGCGATTACTCCATTACCCTTGACCCTGCACCTACGACCCCATCATTCACTGCCAACATTCCACTACCTTACGTAGTGATTGACTCTGTTGTGCCCGAGGATAACAAAGGAACTGCTAACAAAGGAATTGGAGTAATGGTAACCGCTTCTAATACAGGAGATGTCGAAGTATCTACCAACATACAATGTTTTGAAGGTGATGAATTTGCTGATGTAACAACCCTGTATGTGACCTTAGCACCGGGAGAATCAAAAGACATCCCTACTACATGGTACGCAAACTCTTCAGGGGCTAAATCATTAAATTGTAAACCTTTGATTCTGCCAAAATTTAACACCTTAGCTGAGGATTTGGGCCAGATTGTAGGGGCAGAGTCAGAACTAGTATCTTTCAAGGACGCTGAGGATTCCGAAGATATACCGATCATTCTATACGGTGCAATTGTGCTTGTCATAGTTATAGCTACAATCATATTTTCTAGGATATCTGCCAAGAAACTCACAGAAACTGAGGAAGAGAAAGATTACACCATCGATGTAGATGATGATGATGATGAAGATGAAGATGTCATTGAGTGATAGTTAGTCAACACTAGCATCACTGAAAACTCTTAACACCACTACACCGGCAATAATCAAAGCCATTCCGGCAACTCCAGCTAGGTCTATTTTCTGATCAAATATTAGCACCGATATAATTGCTAATGATGCAATTCCAACACCGGACCAAATTGCATAAGCGACTCCAATTGGAATCGTATCTAGAGTAAGGGATAGAAGATAAAAGGCCGAACAATAACCAACTACAACTACTAGCGATGGCCAAAACTTGGTAAAGCCATCTGTTGATTTTAGTGATGCTGTTGCAATAACTTCAGTCATTATCGCTAATCCTAAGTAGGTCCATTTAGCCAAACCAGTCACTTCTGTGAATTATAACAAGTTTCAGCAAGTTGTCATTGAACCATCTTGAGTAGAATCTTCATCATCCCAATCTAATTCCCAACTATTACTGGAAGTATATTTTGAAGTGTCGCCAGCATAGAATTGGTTTATTACTTCAAGTTCGAAAGTATAGCATCCAGAGGTGTCATAGAAGTCATCTTTCAACAGGTACTCTGCTACTTCATTTTGTGCAGTCCCGGGCATGCTAATCCATCCATTGGTATCACCAGCTTGTGCACCACTGATTGGGCTTGACCATGTAGCACTTAATCCATTAACTGATATTTGAGGCATGTTCGAGTAAACAACACTTGAACCTTTTTTAATTATAATTTGGAAAGTATAATCTGACGCAACTGATAGTAGTGCTGTGTTTTCCAAAGTATGTTCTCCATCATCCAAAGCCTGTTGGCTGGGAGAGAATAATCCTACAGCAGCATCTATTGAGATACCGTCAGTAACAGATGTTGCTCCTGAACCTTGGTTGGTAGTCTTTACTATTTTGAAGATACTTACCGCAGAATTTTTCACCTCTCGAGTGAGATATCCTGTATCTATATCAATGGTAGATGTTTGCCCATCTGAAGATTCAACTTCAATTGAATATTGTTTAATTACCGATGCATCATAATTGAGTGAATTACCAACAAATAATGTATCAAGTGGTACGTAAAAAGTTGCTCTATCATTAGATAATGACTTGCTACCATCCCAAATTTCTTCACTGCCCGCAAATATCTTTGCGTCTACTTCTGATGTACTTCCTCTAACTACGAACGAAAATTCATTCTCATCTTCATTTAGTGACAATTCTGTTATCACCATGGAGGCATTGGTTGGGACAATCATGATGGCAGCATATGGCCCAACAGCTATGATAAAGGCCAAAGCAACAGAAATACCAGTCTTGAGTCCTGAAACACCACCTGTCATTCTCTGTGATTGAACAATTGAACCAATACCTAGGGCTAAAACGACCAAAACTACAACAAAGCCAAACCCTCCGCCTTGGAGAGAAATTATTGCTCCGAGGACGATTATTACCCAACCGACTAGATTCAAGATCAACGGAATGTCTGGCCCAGCTTCGTTACTAGTTACGACAACAGCTTTATTTTTACTGAGTAGATTAACTGCGGTTGGGTTTGGTTCTGAGGTCTTGGAACTCTTAGGTTCATCATTTGATGCGCTCTTTGCTTTATCAAGTAGTCCAGCCATGGTACTCACCCATTTAGAGGAGTACAGGTTTAAGTTATGAAGTAAGCGCCTCCAAGAGTCACAAATCTTTGGTTTATTCTAGGGCAATTGAGTAATCAAAGACCTGGTGCTGCTTCTCGCCATTCTTCGTCTTCGTCATCGACATTGATGAACCGACGACCGGCAACTGCTGCCGCAAGGGCAATCATAGAGAGTGCGGGAATTATTTCAAAGCCTGGCAAATACACCCCTCTTACGTAAATGGTAATCATCTGAGTTTCAGTAATACAGTTGCCTGTTGTGCAAGCAAACTCTGATTCGGCATAGAAGTCTAGTACGTGGTAGGCATCTGACCAACCTTGAGTCTTTGGAGTTCTAAGCTTAACTTCAACATTTGTTGGTGTTGGACCTGGATCTACGCCTTTCTTTACCGCAGGCAGGGTAACAGTGAATCCTGAATCTTCAAGTGCCTTACGGTAAGTGTCAGTAACTCCAACTCTCATGAAATCGTATTGGTTACCCAAGTTGTAAACTTTAAACTCAAATATTTTATCGGTTTTAGGCATTAATTGAACAAATGGTTCTGTTGCTTCGACCTGAACAAGTGAGTATTGCATGATGTTAACTATCATGTTGGTGTTAGATGATGCGGAATTGAGGGGAGGAACACCGTTTATTTCTTGCACTGTTGCTTGAACAGATAGCGTTCTTACATCCATTGTCATGTAAGGAGTTGCTCTTACTGAAATTTGGAAGTCGACAGATTCACCTGCTCCGACATACATGTCACCAGGAGCGGCAGTGGCTAGTCCTTCTGCATTAACGTTCAAACTAACTTTCTCTTGGTATGCTGTAGGGTTTGTTGCAGTGCAAGTAGTGAATCCGGAGTAAGTCGAACCAGGTTTTACCTCTACGTTGATGGTGGATGGAGCACAATTAACTGAAATGGCCGCTGTAGGAGTTGGGTTTTGGGCAGCCGCTGGAGCAGCGACTACAAGCATGGAGAATAAGTACAATGTTATAAGAAACGTAGCTCGCTTTAAGTTGGTCACAATCTCACCTTCATCCTCCCCACTCCCGTGACCCTCATAACCATTTTGGGAAGATGGGAGATAAATTCCAAGAAAACGGCTATTGTGAAAAAGTGGGCCCGAAGGGATTTGAACCCTTGACCGCCCGGTTATGAGCCGGGTGCTCTAACCAACTAAGCTACAGGCCCGTAGCCGCCCGTCACGCCGCTCAGTCATAAAGTGTTCCAACTAACTGAATTGTGACAGAGATGACTGACTTGGTTTAATCCACTCTCGCACCACAGCCTCTGCTGCATCCCTGATATCTTCGGGAACAAATACCATAGTTCTTTCATTGGGTAATGCCAAAGAACGAATCATAGCAGAATGCTCAGAAACATCTCTGCCGTCTTCTAGCTTTATGCCCTGTTCATACGGCATATACCCACGCTTGGAAATCGTAGCATACAATACATGAATCTCAGGATCATAACCATGTGATTTTATGAACTCCTCCAGACGTTGTGAGACTGCGTCAACCATCTTAATATCCAAGGTATTGATTCTCAGAGACTTGTGAAAGCCTCGACGTGAAAGTAATTTATTAGCATAAAGAGACAAAGTAATATCCTCATGTTTTGCCCAATCAGATAGCGCTACTTTGATATGAGAATCATTTAACTCAGCATATTGTACCGCTGTTAAGGATTTGTTGACCAACATTTGCTCAAGTCTGTGGTCCAGAGTTAAGTTACCTTGTTCAGCCAATATCTTGGCTCTTGACAGCATATCAACCAAATAATTTTGAGTCAACATGTTGACTTTGTGGAAGTATACTTGATTGTACATGTGATACCTAGTGACCAAATAAGCTTCTACTGCTGGCAAGCCCCATGTTTTAACATAAAAGTGACCATCTTCACCGACTCTTAGAGCTCTAAATACCCGATCGATATCGAATCCACCAATTTGAGCACCTGTGTTTGCTTGGTCTCTAACTAAGTAATCCATGCGATCTACATCGAGTTGGGATGAAACTATTTCTTTCATGAACTGCGGAATTTCTACCCCTTGGTATTCCGACTTACCATCCATAAGCGCAAATAGACGGCCGAGACGATCGGGGCCTAGAACCTCAAAAACTGCCATACCGATTTCAGTATCTGTTGATTCGATTAGCAATCGTCCCCAATGTTCATGCGAGTGGAAGGTAGCAAACACTTTCGCCGTTTCAAGAAGATGTGAATATGGTGGGTGACCAATATCATGCAACAAAGCAGCCAGTTGAACCAATTCGGCGTCATCATCGTCAATGATACCAGGTTGAACATCTTGTAGTAATTGAGTTAATTTTCTTGCCAGATGGTAAGCCCCAAGAGAATGTGAGAATCGGTTGTGATTAGCCGCTGGAAATACGTATTCACAGGTTGATAATTGCTGAATCGAACGCAATCTTTGGAATTCCTTGGTATCCAGAATTTTGGCGTGATGTGGCGGCACAAGAATGTCCTTGTGAATCTCGTCCCTTATCACCCGCTCCCGCATTCCATCCCCACAACTCGCTCGCTTTACTGTTTAAAAAGGCGATGCAAAGATAAGCAATTATCCTCAAACATGACTAAAAGACTGATTTGCTAGCACCATGTATGGCGGATGTTCTCAAGAGCATTATGAATAAAATTACTGATGATGACCCCGCAACTAGAGGTCAACAACTTTGGGTAATGTTTACCCTAGCAATATTCCTAGTTGCTATTTTGAATTATTACGCCATGGTTAGGGAACCTGACATCGTGGATATGGACGAGTTGATTGAATACAAGAATGAAGTAGTCAAAGTTGAAGGAGAAATAATTTCATGGCGGGAAGACCCATGGAATTCAGGAGACTGGGAAACCCACGTCATAGTAACAGACGGTACTGCCGTAGTTGAGGCTCGTTGGAGCCGACCTGCTGAAATCCCACCAATTGGCACAAATGTGATAATCACTGGCAAAGTCATGGAGTATGAGGGTAATATTTACATGACTGCCGTAGGATCTGGTGCGATGGATTGGGACGAAGACGACCTACCTGAAATCGTCCAATTATCCTTACTAGATGTTGCACTTGACCCGGAAAAGTACCAAGATGAAGTAATATCACTAACCGGATATATTGGGGAATCAATACCACCCGATGCAATGTTTGTATCTGCTGATTTAAGAGACCATCCTTCTTACGGCAATGCTGAACATCAAGTCAAGTTAAACATCAGGTCAAAGGTTGGAAGTTGGATTGAAACCTCTTCCAAGGTACAAGTTACTGGAACTATTTCATATAACCAACGGGACCTGAATTGGGTCATGTCTGTACAGGGTCCAGAAATTCTTGTTGACAGAAACCACCCTGTTGAAATCATTCGACTGAACTGGGGAGAAGAAGCCACATGGAGTTATCAGTCTGGTAATTTAGTCAATATTGCTGGTTATGTAATGGTTGGTGAGGAATGGAGTTTACGAGGTCCTGGCGGAGTAACAATTTGCCTAAAACCAAGTGGAATTGATCTCGCAGAAAATGAAAACACCTCGCTGAACAATCAATTTCGAGATATTCAAGGAAGGTTGATGTGGTCTGAAGCTGATTCTAGCTGGTGTGTTGATGCAAGCGAAGGTACTCCCACAGGGAATTTAATCAATTCAGAAGATGTCGTTGATTTACTATCGCTGCTCTCAGGCGATCCAATAAGATTGATTGACCAGCCCAACACTCGCTATACTGTCAACGCATTCGTAAGGTATGCCATTGAGCCATCTGTTGAAGATGTCAGTGGCTGGCTAGTTGACAAGATTGATTATCGTGGACAGACCAAGATTTACGCTACTTTCCCAGCCCAAACTTCAACTCAATGGATTGAAGCTGGTCAAGCAATTACTGCCAATGTATCAGTCACCTGGGATGACACCAATATGGCGATACGGCTAATGATTCACGATTACCAACTTGGTGAGGTACCTGAGGCAAAAAATTTACTGTGGGATGAAGGTGCATCACAGTGGGGATATTCTAGAAGCCAAATGGTAAACCTCCCCGGCATTGCGGTTCAGGATGATGATGGGCAATGGTGGTTGCAAAGAGATGGCTCGAACCAAAGTATTCGACTATCCCCAAATAATAATACCATCATCGGCACTGATAGTTACCATAGCGGCTATTCACATATTTGGAATGGTCGAATGATGGAAGTTGCGGACTCAGAGATGATTGCAACGGTTTATCATTTGATAAACGCAGATGTAGTTGATACCGATGGTGACGGTTTATCAGATAATTTAGAATCACTATATGGGACTAATCCATATAATATTGATACTGACGGCGACGGTGAAAACGACCGTGATGACAACGACACATACCCTGATTATTGAGGAATTTAGATGTGGGAAGCGTATTTTCTAGACCTAGGATGGTTGCTCTTTGCACTATTCTTTGGCGTAGCAATGGGCTCCCTAACCGGACTCATACCGGGTTTTCACGTCAACAATGTCGCACTAATTTTACTTGCATTAGCCCCTGTGTTTTTGAGTTGGGGGATTCCATTGTCAGCAGTAGCAGCCATTATCGTCTCAACAGGTACGGTTCACACGTTTTTGAATTATATCCCCTCAGCACTACTTGGAGCGCCAGATGGTGATACCGCGTTATCATTACTTCCAGGCCACAGAATGCTATTATCAGGCAATGCACCCAGAGGAGTTGCGTGGTCTGCTAGAGGCTCTCAACTAGGCCTGTTTCTCTCCTTACCGCTAATCATTGTAGCTAGGATTATCTTTGGTGATGAACTAGGTTGGTATGATTATCTTAGGAACGTTATTTTCTTTTTGCTCCTAGCCATCTCGTTCTTGCTACTGGCAACTGAAACTACAAGACTTGATTGGCCAAAATGGATGAGAAAACTATCGAGAGATTTGCTAAGTACCGATAGCAGGTTTGCTGGGTTCTTAGCCGCAACTGGTTTCTTTTTACTAGCAGGTTTTTACGGCTGGGCGGTATTTAGCCTACCTGCTAGATCACCGGTTGGCATTCCAGATGCAAGCTTATTATTGCCAAGTCTTGCGGGATTATTTGGTATTGCTAACTTATTGGATATCTATGCCACTACATCCCACATCCCCCCGCAGAATGAAGATTGGACACTACCACCAGCAAAACCGTTGTTTGTTCCGTGTTTTTGGTCAGGGGTGGCCGGTGCAACGATGGGAGTTTTACCCGGAATGACTGCATCACAAGCTACTGTTTTGGTAATGGGTGGCAGAAACCTCGCAGCCAAGGTGCAAGGCAAGGAAGGTTACGGAATGGATTGGGAGACTCGTAGGTTAACTGAGATGACCGATGATGAACTTTTAGAAATTGCCCTCGCTGAAGCAGAAGGAGGGGTTGAAGGGCCACAAACAAAGCAGGATTTGGAGGTTATTGCAATTCTTTCTGCGGTTAACACAGCCGTCACGGTCATGGTTCTTGGATTCCTCTATATCATCGGAAGATCTCGTTCAGGTGCTACATTAGCATTGAAGATGATGTATCCGATTGATACTTGGTCTTCAGCAGAACCAACTGCAGATTTTATTCGTTTAATGTCAATTACCGTTGCCGCAGGACTAATGGCAATGCCAATTATGCGCGTTGTCGGCAAGGGTATGTTGCGATTACATGCTGCAATACCCCTACAACAAATGGTAATGGGGGTAATATTATTCGTTGCTGCACTGGTGTGGTTCACTACCGGTTTTATCGGCATTGGCGTCTTGATTATTGGTACTATCCTCGGATTAATACCCCCAAGAGTTGGTATACGTAGAAGCCACGGAATGGGAATTATCATTGTACCAATTATGATTTACACATTTTCACAAGCGCAAGATGCGTTTGGTTTCCTGTGATTAAGAAATGTACCTGAGATGAATATTATGAATACCAAAAAATACCCAATGATTTTGATTGCTTTGATGCTTTGCTCATACCTTGCACCGGTTCTAGACGCTCAAGAAATTTATGATACTACGAACCCTTCCAAGTCCTCTAGTAGATCTTCTGCTTGTATCGGCGACATCTGTATCTCTGAAGTATTAGTTAATGCGAAAAACCCGGAAACTGGTGCTGTCGGGCCAGCAGATTGGACAAACGGGGAATGGGTTGAATTATACAACTTAGGAACCACCACAGTTGACCTTTCATCTTGGACTTTAGATGACCAAGCCTATCGACCCCTAAGCATGACTACTAACCACGTAGTGTACCCAACTGGTGCTACAAATATGGATATTTTAGCAGGTGATTACATAGTTCTAGCACGCAATGGCGATGGTGGTTCGTGCGGATTTTGCTTGAAAAATGGCAATGGCATGGTAAATCTAAGGGATGCTAGTGGTAATTTAGTGCACAGCATATCATGGACTACTTCACCTAGCGAAGGGTTAACTCTAATCGAAGACACAAACGACCCGGCGGCTGACTGGATTGAATCCTCTACAATATCACCTGGTGAAAGCAACCAAGGAGGCACACCTACTGGGCCAGTTTATTTCCCCGGTGATTTGGTGATTAATGAGGTCATGGCCGATGCTTACCCAAGTTACGATAACGGCACATGGCCTGACGGTGAATGGGTAGAAATCCACAACCAAGGAAGTTCACCAATCAACATGACTGGATGGCATCTGAAAGATTCTACTGGTAACACCGTACAATTTAATCAAAATCATGTAGTTGGATATACTGCAGATCCTAACTCAATGATTATCAATGCAGGGGAACTTAGAATAATTGCCATCAATGGTTCGTCATACAGTGGTGTACTGAATAATGCAGCCGAAACCCTGACAGTTCACTGGCCAAATGGTAGCATAGGCGATGAGGTCAGTTGGAGTTCAAACGAGCCTGGTTTTAGTTTGTCCCGTAATCACGGAACCGATGGAATGTATACCTCGGCTTACCCAACAGCCAATACATCAAATGTCGGACAAATTAGTGCTCTAGCAAACATGACTGGTGACCTAATCATTACCGAATATCTTCCATCCACTAACACAACTGGTAACTTCCCTGATGGGAAATGGATTGAAATCCACAATGATGGAATCTCGTCAATCAATCTACTTGGGTGGAGCATAACCAATGGTCGGGGAGAAATTCTATACTTCGACCCTGGAACAATTATCTTCAACCAATCCCATTCAAGCGCCACTGAAATATCGCCAGATGAACGAAGATTGATTCAGATGTCTAATAATTTCGAACTATATGATTATTATGAACATTTAGTGTTGAAAGATAACAATGGGGTTATTGTAGATTCGGGATGGCATAGCAACTACTTTGGCGATAATGTCTCAATGGTGAGGGATTACGCAAATATCGGCTCTTCATGGATCCCTTCAAATTGGCTGACACCTGGACAACCAGAACCAGGTGATGAGCCATACTCCATGAAAGACTTACAATTTAGTGAAATCTTACCTGATGGGATTGGACTAGACACTCAATCATGGCCGCTAGGTGAGTGGATTGAATTATACAACAATGATACAATCGCCGTAGATCTAACTGGTTGGAAATTAAAAGCATCAAGCAGTCGAAGCTTCACTCTTGGAGCCTATAACCTCCCACTCCAACAAGATGCTATAATCCAACCAGGTGGCGTGGCTTTGATTGCCCTGAATGGCACCAATTCCTTCTATCTAAAACAAACCTCTGACCTCATAACTTTGGTTGATGACAGTGCTGCTATTGTCGATTCCGTAGGATGGGATGTCTCTTCGGAAAATATCTCAATGATACCGCCTAGCAGCAGTCATGCTGGTTATACAACTATGACGCCATCTGGAATTGTTGGTTGGGTAGAGCCTGCTTGGGCTACACCGGGTTCTATCAATCCAGAATGGCCACAATATATCGGATCTAATGACATATTGGTCACTGAATATATGGGATGGTGCGACGATATGGACAGCACAGTAAATGATTGGATTGAAATTTACAATAACGGTGCTTCGGCAATAGATTTGCTGAGGTGGCGAATCGATACAGCCACAAATCGACATTTCATCATAGAAACTGGAGAAATCGACAACGCTAATTCTGCTAATATCGTTGCCAATTCATCTAAATCAACCGTAGTGGCCCCAGGAGAATATGCGATTATTAGTTTGCCATATCAATTCTTATGGGCTACTGATTTACCTGAAATTTACAACCCAGATGGTTTACTAATTAGTGAATCCTCAGTTCATGGCGAAGGCTTGACTACCCTTACATGTCAATCCTGGATATCAGATAACGGTGTAGATTGGAGTTTAGCTGCTTATCCAACTCCGGGCGCAGAGAATGTTATTTCAAGTGATTTTGCTACTGCTGGGGACATCCTAATAACTCGTGTATCACCCTATGAAAATGATTTTATCCAACTCAAAAACATCGGCCAAAATGATGCCTATCTCATGGATTGGCAAATCAACATAAATGATGGTTCGATTAACGAATGCAATATTGATTCAACTATGTTTTTCCCTTCGATGTCTAGCATCACAATCTCAGATAGTAGTGCAATGAATTCATTCACTGGTCAAGGTATGACATTTATTGACGACATAAATCCAGTATTTTTACAATTTAGCGACATCGGTTGTTCAGACTTCAGTATTCCTGATGCTGGTGTGGTGATTACCGTCTTGGACCCGAGTGGCAACCTATCTGATGCTTTCGTGTTTGATAGCGGGCCTGCAAGCCACCCTGGATGGTCCAGTGAAGCAATCTCAGTACCGACAAATAGCGTATCTGATGATGAATTCATCTACGTAAGAGGCGATGGTTGCCAGAATTTACCAGACACAGATAGCGCTGATGATTGGAAGTATTTGTGGTCAATAAGTGGATTACACAACACGCTCTGCTTGGCTACTGACTTTGACGAAGGAGAATCTATCGTCACTCCAATTGTTGGTCCCCAAAACGGTCTATTGGAATTAATACAATGGATTGATGGCAGTCAAGCAAGTTTGCAAATCCAACTTTATCAGATGCAAGAAGCAAATCTAGTTCAAGCCTTGTTAGACGCATTAAGTAGAGGCGTCAATGTAGAACTTATGCTTGACCCAGGTTGTTATAATTGTAATATTTGGTCTGAGACAGATTTGCAATACAAGAATGATTATTCCTACACCTTAATCCAAGCAGGAGCAACAGTCTACGAGTTTAACACCGATTCGAATGAACCATATCTGTACTTGCACAGCAAAGTTGCTGTAAGAGACTCATCCAGCATTTGGATGTCATCTGGCAACTGGAAACCTTCATCGGTTCCTGCTCCCGATGTTAGAGGTAATGTCGAATGGAGTGTTATTATCGATAATGATGATTTAGCGCAAATGGTTCAACAACAGTTCGATCTTGACCGTGAATTTGCTGAATTAATGTCGCTAAGTGATTATGATCAGTATCAATTCTACCCACCAGGTACCATCGGCGGAGGCGGAGTTCAATCAGCAATCCAAACCAGTATTTCTGGAGAATTACTTACTTGCCCAACTAATTGTGTAACTAAAATAGTTGATTTCATAATGTCTGCAGAAGATGAGGTCTTACTTTCTCAACAGACGCTTGATGCAGACTGGTCATATGGCTGGGGAGATGAAAACCCCATCATTACCGCTCTGCATGATGTTGCAATGCAAGGAGTCGGTGTACATTTGATCATCAACGGCGCATATCTTGATGATGATGACCAAGAAGTAGTTGACTTGTTTAATGAAGTGTGGAATAGCACCGAGGGATTAGATGCTTCTGCTGTTGTGATGGGTGAAGACGATGATGTCGCTAAATTACACAACAAAGGAATTATTGTCGATGGGGAAAGCGTACTAGTCTCCTCGATAAACATGGGTAGTTCTGCCATGAACCGTAACCGTGAGATGGGAGTCATCATTCACTCGTCTCTTATTACTCAATATTACCTCGATGGATGGCATGCAGATTGGAACCGCCTAGACAACGTGACAGATACTGACCAGGATTCACTTACCGACAAATATGAAGTGGCTAATGGACTAAACAGAACCAAGCGTACTATGCCTTCAGGAGTTACTGAAGATATGTTTGATTCAGACGGTGATGGAGTTAACAACACGGATGAGCAAAAACAAGGCAGCCACCCAATGCTAGCTGATACTGACGGTGATTGTGCTATTGATTCGATAGAGATTACTTGGGCCCAAAGAACAGCCCTCAACACATCCGTTGCTAATGTTGCCATTTATGATGCGCTAAACTTGGAAGACGCTGATGGAGATGGTATCAAAGATACCGAGCAATACGGTTGCGATCTTTCATCTGGCAATTCCCCAACCGAGCCACAAGATGATGATAGTGTTGATCCAGAGGCAGATGATGACATGGACACCATACCAAATAAGTTTGATTTGTGTCCAGATACTGAACCAGAGGCATTGACTGACTTTGATGGATGCTCAGCCGATCAACTAGCTGAACTGGCTGATGCTAGCGATGGCGAAAATGATGACACTGGCAAGAATACAATGTTGATTGTAATGATCGTCGCAGCCATCTTTTCGATTGGCGCTTTTATCATCCTAAAGCAATTGGAAAGCAAGGCAATCGAGGCTAAAAATCTAGTAAGTCTTGAAGAGCAAGAAATGATGTTAGTAGAGAACTCTGAGTCTGTGGATACTGAATCATGGGCAATGCCGGTGCTCGACGGTAGTGGTGAGAGTACAACTGCCGAAGAAAGTAGGAATTTCTCACCTGAAGAATTAGCCAAATTCCCAGGCTGGACGGATGATGTCATCCAACGTTATCTCGATAATGGATGGACGATTGACCAACTTGCTGAATACTATCAAGAACAACTTGAAGGCAACCAATAACATCGTAAGATTGACAAAGGACTTAGCATTAGGAGAATTGATAACGATGCGCTACTCTACCAGTAATCCGGTTATGACCCAGAATTTTTGGTCCAATATTCAAGGACAAAACACTATGACTTTGCAAGGCACAATCGGCAAACTTGCCTACTTGCTTGGGATTGTGACAATTACTGCATTTATTTCAGCATATGTGGCACTAGATGCATTAGCCTCAGGAAATACATCTGTAATTAGTGGCATGGCATGGGGTGGACTAATTGGCGGGATTGTAGTCGCATTGATGCTATTTATCATGAGGCCTGCAAATCCTGGAGCATTGATGACTATTTATGCGGTTCTGCAAGGAATGTTTGTTGGGGCAATTTCTCTGGTGTTTGAAGCATTTTACACCGGTATAATCATCCAAGCCGCATTCGGGACACTGTTTATTACTGGCGGAATGCTAGTTATTTACTCATCTAGAGTCATTAGACCAACTCCAACTTTTAACAAAGTGATTGGTAGCCTAGTAGGGGCAATTATGATGCTGTATCTTGTCTCAATATTCTTCTCATTATTTACTGCCTATGAAGTACCATTTGTTCATTCCTCTGGCCCTATTGGCATTGGTTTCACCATATTTGTTCTTTCAATTGCAGCATTAAGCCTAATTTCTGATTTTGGCTTCATTGAATCTGGTGTGAAGTGGCAAGCACCTAAGAATGCAGAATGGTGGGGCGCATTTGGTGTATTAGTGACAATTATTTGGATTTATATCGAGATGATTAGACTGCTGTCAAAAATCCGTGATTGATAAAATCACAGTTTTCGCTGTTCAACCGGCATAGAGTTCATACGGTGCCGTCATTACCACAAAGTGATATCATGACTCGAAGCATCCCTGTAGTAGATTTTGCAGACTACCTCTCAAGTGATGAGATCAGGCGTAACAAGTTCATTGAAAATGTGGGTAATTCGCTCAAGGACATCGGCTTCTTTGCTTTGAAAAACCATGGCATACCGTTAGAATTAATCCATCAATCTTACGACAATGGTGATGCTTTTTTCGGACTTGACCAAACCACTAAATCCAACTATTCAAGAGCTGAAATTTCCCATCAACGAGGCTATACTGCTTTTGGTGTCGAGCACGCCAAGGATAATCCTGCACCTGATTTGAAAGAATTCTGGCAAACCGGCCGTACTCACCAACCTGGTGAGAACCCTACTTATCCGGAAAATGCTTGGCCAGATGCTGATGTGCCACAGTTTAAGCAAACCATTGACGACTTGTATAACAGAATGGAACATGTCTCAAGAGAATTACTGTCTGCTTGTAGTGTATACTTGGGTAAGGCAGCAAATTGGTTACCCGAGATGACCGATGATGGTAATACCATTATGCGTATTATTCACTACCCACCACTTGGAGAAGATGTTCAAGAGGGTGCAGTCCGGTCAGCAGCTCATGAAGATATTAATTTCATCACGCTACTAGTTACTGCTACTGCAGATGGTCTGGAGGTAATGGACCATGACGGTACTTGGATAAAAGTAGCAGGAGATGAACGGAACATCATCGTTGATTCTGGTGACATGATACAGAATTTGACTAATGGATTATTCAAATCCACGACCCACAGAGTGGTAAACCCTGCATCCAAGTCTGCTCGTCGCTTCTCAATGCCAATGTTTGTTCACCCACGCAATTCAATAGATTTGACTCCAAGGCCAGAATTCATTGAAATGACCAGTGGCAAGGCTGATTTCCAATCGATTAATGCCGGTGATTATCTCCATCAAAGATTGGTCGAAATTGGCTTAGCAAAAAACTAGGTTGATCTTATGGACTCATCAGATGTTTTGACACTGATAAGCCAAATAGAGCAGCAGCAAACCATGGACTTAGATTTACTGAGTAAATTCATCGAGTCAGTAGCGACTAGAAATATCGACATTAATTATGTTGAAAAATGGTTGAAAGCAGTTCATAGCAATGGTATATCGGTTGATGAAACCACAATACTAACCAAAGGAATGATGGAGTCAGGCTCAATAATTGCTTGGAAAGATAATTCCCTAGTGGTTGACAAACATAGTACTGGGGGAGTGGGTGACAAAATGTCGCTAATGCTTGCGCCTGCTTTAGCCGCATGCGGACTCAAAGTTCCAATGCTAGCAGGTCGAGGACTAGGACATACTGGTGGGACTATTGACAAGTTAGAGTCCATTAATGGCTTTAATTGCACACTTAACCCACAACAAATGCAAGACCAAGTAGCAGCAATCGGTTGTTGTATCGCTGCGCAAAATGCAGCAATTGCACCAGCAGATGGCTTATTGTATGCTATTAGAGATGTAACTAATACCATTGATAGCATTCCGCTTATCACTGCGTCAATTATCTCCAAAAAGGCGGCAGAAGGCCTTGGATCTCTAGTTCTCGATGTCAAATGTGGCGAGGGTGCATTTATGCAATCTTTTTCCGACGCTGAAGCACTAGCTAAATCCATGGTTGGTGCAGCGCAGGGACTCGGCATCAAGACAATTGCTCAAATTACCCAAATGGATTACCCAATAGGGCGATATGTTGGCAATGGTTTGGAAATTCTTGGTAGTATTGAGGTGCTTAAAGGGCAAGGATCTAGTGATACCAGGGAATTAGTCGTACTCCAGGGTGCAGCCTTGCTGGTTTTATCTGGCATAGCAAGGGACGAATTTACTGGCCAGACAATGATAAATGATGTTCTGGACAATGGCCAGGCTTTGGCTAAATTCAAGCAAATGTGCTTAGCCCAAGGCGTTAGTCAACCAAATGTTGAGTTACTTGACAGACAACCGACAAAACTGTTAGGCAAGAGTAAACAAGTCACCTCCATTCAATCAACTAGTCAGGGCTATGTCTCAGCAATTAACTCGATGACTTTGGCAGAGATTGCCCGCAACCATGGAGCCGGTAGATTCGCTATGGAAGACACAATTATTCCCGAGATTGGATTTGAAATTCTAGTTGAGCGAGGCCAAGCAATCAATCAAAGCGAGGCTTGGATAAAATTCCATCATAATGTTGACCTTACGGCACAAGAAAAGCAATCTCTAGCTGATTGTATAACTATTTCATCTAAGCCAATCAAGCCAAAACCCCGCTTGATTGAGATTATCAGATAATCACACCGCGGCCGAATTGCTCATAAAGGAGATGTTATTCGCTCACGATGCCGATTTAGCTTAGCTGGTGGAGCGTGGGACTGTTAATCCCAAGGTCATGGGTTCGAGCCCCATAATCGGCGCCACTGTTAACTACTTCAGTCGACTAAAGTTAAATCACAAGAAGGGTGATTTACGATGGTATCTGATGCAGTTGGTTTTATTGGCATAGTATTGCTAGCAGCCGCCATAATAATTGGAATCTATTTTAGGATCACCGTAAGATTAAATGGACAAACTCCGGATGAATATCTAAATGAGTTTCTAGATAATTTGAATGAAAAAAATAGATAACTATTGGGTTTAATCAACGCTTTTTGAATTGAGCGCCGAGAAAGTATTTGCGAATTATTCGGTTTCTTTGAAGAGTCGTGCCAAATTTATCTACCAACCACCAGAAAAGTTCGATAGTAAA
>JABJMO010000078.1 GCA_018659375.1 Methanobacteriota archaeon
TCCGGCATCCTGATGTTGTCCTGCGCCTGCATAAGCTACTGAGATTATTTCTGCATGTGCTCCTTCACCTTTGAGAATTACCGACGGATACTTCATGGTGAGTTTAGAGCCGATGTTTCCGTCAACCCACTCAACAACAGCATTCTTGTATGCAATGCCCCTTTTGGTAACTAGATTGTAAACATTAGCCGACCAATTCTGTACTGTTGAATATCTAATCTTAGCGCCTTCCATAGCGATTAGTTCGACGACTGCTGAGTGCAGTGAATCGGTTGAATAAGTTGGTGCAGTACAGCCTTCGACATAATTTATGCTACTGCCCTCATCAGCGATAATTAACGTCCTTTCAAATTGTCCCATATTCTTAGCGTTGATTCTAAAGTAGGCCTGAACTGGCATTTCAACATGTACTCCTTTTGGCACGTATATGAACGACCCTCCGCTCCACACTGCTGTGTTAAGGGCGGAAAATTTGTTGTCAGCATAAGGTATAACAGAGCAAAAGTATTGCTTGACTAGTTCCGGATATTCTTTCAATCCAGAATCCATGTCAAGGAAAATTACTCCTTGCTCTTCTAGGTCCTCACGGACAGAGTGGTAAACTGCTTCTGATTCATATTGAGCGGTTACTCCGCCGAGCCACTTTTGCTCTGCTTCTGGAATTCCCAACCTTTCAAAGGTATTTTTGATGTCTTCAGGTACATCGTCCCAATCATTTTCGGTTTGTTTGGATGAGCGCAGAAAGTAAGTCACGTCATCAAATTTAATTGACTCTAGCATATTGCAATTACCCCAATCAGGCATCGGTCTACTGACGAAATGGCGATATGCCTTGACTCTGATTTCAGTCATCCACTCAGGTTCTTCCTTTAGATTTGAGATATCCCTAACTACTTGTTCTGACAAACCTTTGTCAAACCTTATTGTTGCGTTCTCAGGGTCATGAAATCCGTATTGGTAATCGCCAACTGCATTATTTGCTTCATCGTTCATTATTACGCCTCCAACCAGTCATAACCTTGATCTTCTAATTTTAACGCCAATTCTGGGCCGCCAGATTTGACAAATTTGCCATCAATCATTGCGTGAACAAAGTCTGGCTTGATTAACTCTAACAGTCTTTGATAGTGTGTGATTACTAAAAAACCGGTCTCTTCAGCAGTCTCAGTTATGCCTTTTGCGACAAGCCTTAATGCATCGATGTCTAGTCCCGAGTCGGTCTCATCAAGTAATGCGAGTGTTGGTTTTAACAGCATCATTTGGAGAATTTCTAAGCGTTTCTTTTCGCCACCGCTAAATCCATCATTGACATAGCGTGAAAGGAATCCTTTGTTCATGTCAAGTTTATCCATTGCTGCGTTTAATTCCTTACGAAATTCACGTGCTTTGACTTTTTCATCTCTAACGTTATTTACCGATTTCTTCAAAAAGTTGCCAACCTGGACACCAGGGATTGAGGCAGGATACTGAAATGATAGAAACATACCTGCTCTTGCCCTCTCGAATACTTCGTATTCGTCAATCGGCTTGCCGCGGTATTGTATTTCTCCTTGAGTAATCTCGTATGCTGGATGGCCCATCAAAACGTGGGCTAGAGTGGACTTTCCTGCCCCATTTCGCCCCATTATGGCATGGATTTCTCCTGATTTGATGGTTAAGTCAACACCCTTGATGATTTTTGTTCCTTCAACAGAAACATGAAGATTTTTGATATCTAATATTACTTTTGTCATCTCCCCACCAGTTACAACCATCAGATTCTCCCTTATCAATGAGTGTAAATGATTGCGACGCAGTATCACGGTTTTAGGGAGACCTAAATAAATACCAAAGAGTGAAAAACCACTGCAAATTAGACCTGTTATGGCTGATGATGACTTGATTGCTAAGTACGCTGCGCAAGCCAGCATGTCAATCGCTCAGGAAGCTGAAAAGCGCATAGCGGAGTCGACCAATCCGGAAGAAGAAGCGAGGTTGAAAGGTGAATCATTGCTGAAGGTTGTCGGAAGTGATGACTTTGTACCTGCATTACTTGCTAGGCTTGGCCCTGTCAGGGCTGCCTTAGACGGGCACGGTGGAGGTATTGCTGTCCAGTCACATCACGAACACTCAACAAATGGTGTTGTACAATTAGATTTGGTTCTAGATTTGACAGGGGCTTGCTTGTCTTGTGGAGCAGCTCCTGGTACTCTTGACGGAATAAAGGCAGATTTAGAGGGCGATGCTGAAGTTCGCAGTATTAGATATTCAAAAAATCTGCTAGATACTTTTGACGAATTAGGTAGAGAATTTATTCTTGCTCATGGGAATGTAGAATTCGTTTAATCTGACATAGTCGATGGTATCGATGGATGAATTCAAATCATGTTGTCCGCAGCGGCAACCATGCCTGTATGGTCAGATGAGCCTAGACCAAATCCAAATCCCTGCAAAGAGGGTGATGAAGGTCTATTTGAAATCACTAACCGAGATGGTAGAGCCCGATTGGGTAAACTGCATACCAAACACGGGATTTTAGAAACTCCAACATTACTTCCTGTAATCAATCCAAACATACGAACAATCGAGCCTCGTGAAATGTGGGACAGGTATGGCATAGGAGCACTAATCACTAATTCCTACATCATATGGAAGCATGACACTCTCAAGGAAAAAGCAATTGCTGATGGGGTCCATGAACTGATAGACTATCCCGGGGTAATCATGACTGATTCAGGAACGTTTCAATCGTATATTTACGGCGATGTCGAGGTTGGAGTTGAAGAAATTGTTGAATTCCAACGTTCAATTGGGGTTGATATTGCAACAATGCTGGATGTATTTTCTCGACCTGATATGAAACATTCGGAAGTAAAATCAGCGGTCGATGAAACCATTGAACGTTCTCCAATAAGCGTTGAAACATCACAAGATACTATGTTGAACGGCCCTATACAAGGAGGATTGTTTCCAGATTTACGACGCAAATCGGCAAGTGAAATGGCAAAATTTGACTTTTCAGTACACCCAATTGGTGGTATTGTTCCAGTTATGGAGCAACAAAGGTACCGTGAATATGCTAAAATTATGATGTCAACCTTACCTTTCCTGCCGTCAAACAGACCAGTGCACATGTTTGGTTGTGGTCATCCAATGCTGTTTCCAATGTCGATTGCCCTCGGGGCAGATCTATTCGATTCCGCCGCCTATGCTTTATTTGCCAGAGATGGCAGAATTCTTTCTCCATGGGGTACTGAAAAATTGGAGGGATTGATGGAATGGCCAATTATGATGCCTTGTATCAGCGGGGTAACACCAGAGTTAGTAAGAAAAATGCCCAAAGATGAGCGGATGAAATTACTAGCTAAGTACAATTTGGAAATCACCTTAGCTGAATTGGCTCGGTGTCGGCAGGCGGTTAGAGATGGTAATATCTGGCGTTTAGTAGAACAAAGAAGTCACCAACATCCCGCTCTTAGAGATGCGTTTTTGTGGCTTTCAACCAACCCTGCCACAGCATCATTCACCAAGTTTGTCAGTAATGAAATTCCACTAGACGAAACTACAGCATCAAAAGATTACAGCAGTTTGGGTTCCTTTGAGGATAGTTGGCAATGGGTGGTTAATTCTCAGCTAACACCACGTAAAGGCGGAGAGCAGTGGGGTGGCGTAGATACTATCAATCGGCCTCACATAATCGCCGCCAAAAACTTTCTAGCCCAACGTTGGCATCAAAGAGATGTAATTGGCATCGGTAGCGAAACGGTGATGATATTTCACGGTGATTCAGGTCCATGGAGAGATAAATGTGACAAGGTTGTGGCAAAACTTCTTCATCTTGTTCCGGGTATAGAAATCCTAGTTAGTACTCCAATTGGATTAATGCCCTATAGTTTAGAGGACTTGAATCCGTTTTGTCATGTTGAAGGTCCAGATTGGATTTGGAAAAATAAATTGGATATGGTAATTGTTACTCAAGAACTAGAATCGCTAGGTCTTGGTGGTCGTTCTATTATCCCAATTGAATTACGGGCAGATAATCTAGAATCAAGGGTTTTCGAGAAAATAATCGATGCTGGATTAACCATTGATTGTGAGTTTGAAGATGGGATGATGGTTATTGGTAGTGATGAGGATTTTAAGTTGGCAAGGTTGCAATTGAATCGACTAAAAGCCGCTGACAAATTTGCGGTATTATTCAACATCGATCATGCAACTGCGCATGAATTATCGGCGAACTTAACTTTTGTCATCAACAAATATGGGCGAATAAAAAATGTCCTCTCATCATCCGGAAATCATCTGTCTAGTTTCAGGTTGGGTGATGGAGGTCTGTCGCTCAGTAATGCAGGTGCTATCGAATTATTTTCCCGTCGCCGACGTCCGCTTCCAACTCAGTTCTGTGCGACTGATATCAATCCATACTCTGGAGAAGGGTTAGCGATAATAGTCGTAGATTCAGATGCTGAACCGTTTGTTCGCAAAGGCCGCAATGTGTTTCATGGATTTACCATTGCCAGTGACCCCTGGCTGCGTCCGGGGGAAGCTTGTCTTATTTGCAATGAGTCTGGTGAGCTAATTGGGCACGGTGTTTCTCAGTGCACAGCAAACGAGGTTTCCGTTATGAAAAAGGGCGTTGCCGTGAAAACTCGTGACGGAATAAAATTCGAGGAATAATCGAGTCATTACGGCGTAGTATTCAAATGGCGTCTGCTATCTCAGTGAATTGGGAACCCTATGTCCGACTATGAGTATCTCATCCATACCAAGGACCTTTGCAAGTCTTATGGGCCTCATATGGCATTGGAGAACTTGAATCTTAAAGTCAAAAAAGGGGCAACTGGATTACTTGGACCTAATGGTGCTGGGAAGTCTACTTTTCTCAAGACCATGCTTGGTTTAATTCAAGCTACTTCTGGGGAAGGGCAAGTCCTTGGGCACGATATTAGAACCGAAGGCCCGGCAATTCGTTCAAGAATTGGCTACATGCCAGAATATGATGCACTCAATCCAGAAATGGAAGCTATTTATCAAGTGAAATACTCTGGAGAGTTACTCGGAATGAATCCTACAGTAGCGATGTCAAGAGCCCATGAAGTTTTGCAATATGTGGGTCTTGGAGAACAAAGATATCGTGAGATAGGTGGCTTTTCAACTGGTATGAAACAGGCCACTAAATTAGCGTGTAGTATCATTCACGACCCGGAATTAATTATTGCTGATGAACCGTCAAATGGACTTGACTCTGTAGCCCGAGAATTTATGATCAATACAATGCAAAACATGGTCAATGCAGGTGACCGCTCAGTCATGATGGCATCTCATTTGATGGATGATGTCGAAAGAGTGTGTGAAAATATGGTATTATTGCACAAGGGGAAGCTCGCTGCCCAAGGTAAAATCGCTGACTTGAAGGATATCGATCGAGAAATCGAAATTCATGTATGGGGTAATGCTTCAAAACTTGAAGAAAAGATGCTGTCTATTGGTATGGTGGTTAGAAGGGAGGGTCGAATTATGAGAATTCTACACGAAAGTGAAGATATCACAACAAAGATACTTGCCTGCGCAGCCGAAGTGGGTTCCCAAATAAGGCGCATGCATGAGTATGAAGCTTCACTGGAAGATTTATTCATTGTGATAATGGAGAACCTTGGCTATGAAATAAAAACTAGCGAAGATTTGCTGCGCAGTCCAGTTCACGCTAGGCAGGTTGACGCACCTGGACATATGGGCGGTGGGTCGTGATGGATGAACAAACTACATCAGAAAATCCCGCCAGTGCAGATATTAGTTTTACTGAAAGTACTCCAGTTACGGGTCAAGGTAGAATGGATGCAGCATGGGGTTCACGTGATGGGGACGAAGCGGCGACCGCTCAAGTGGCGACAAATAGCGCCTCAGTTGGGTACGTCTTTGAACAAGTGTATCGCCCATGGAACGGATCGTTAAACCCACGCTGGATGCGCAATTGGGCTATACTTAGACATCATGTATTGGGGATATTCCGGAAAGGCCATCGCCCTTGGGGTTGGCCAACTAAACTATTCATGGTGCTTGTGTTTATTGCTTCTCTTGGAGATGTTGCCCTAACACTGCTTTCATCATTAATTGGCAGTCCTGAATTACATACTATGTGGGGGGTTAACCGAGATAATCTCTACGGGCACGTTCTTGGATTCTTTCCTCGAAATGTGTTATATTATCCAATCCTTGCTGCACTACTTGTTGGTGGGATGATTTCCGAGGACCGGAATCACGGAACATCAGCGTTGTATTTTTCCCGTCCAATTAGCCGATTTGACTACTTGATGATGAAATATATCTCGGTAGCAATGATTCAAGCAATTGTCGTGTTATTCACTTTAATGATTTATTACTTTGTGGAAATTCTCGCAATGGGCCGAGGATGGGCTTGGATTATCGATACTTTCCCATTATTCCTTGCGGCATTTCTTGGTGGTGTGATGCTGATTATCACCTACACCAGTATCGGACTAGGTTTGTCCAGTGTGTCCCGTGGTAAATTCTTCCCAGGTATCGGCTTAGTAGCGATTGTTTTAGGAACAAAAACTCTGGCTATCTTAGTATCACGTTTATTTGAAAGAGACATCATGTATCTACTTTCACCGTACGATTGTTTAGCTCATGTAGGGCAGGCATTAATTGGGACCCAGACTACTTATGATCAGTATTCTTGGACATGGTCCTTTGCTTCAATCGTGTTGATGAATGCCTTTTTCCTTTACATCATGTCATCTAGAGTCGCTTCGATGGAGGTGACTAGAGAATGATGCCAGATTTCCATCAAGAAGGACAACCGGAAGTCAAAGAATGGGTTCCAGAACAAGAAGCTCCTGTCATACTGATTGAAAACTTGTCAAAGACATACGGTAAAATTCATGCCCTAAGTGGTATTACTCTAGCTTTAAGTGGTGGAGTTACCGGTATTTTGGGCATGAACGGTGCAGGAAAATCGACACTGTTCAAAATATTGATGGGTAAATTAAAACCAAGTTCAGGACAAGTACGTTTGTTCGGTACTAATCCTTGGAAGAATCCCGCACCATATTCCCGGGTTGGTTTTGTTCCTGAAGGTGAGAAGATGCATGACTGGATGACTGCACATGATTTCATCTCAACATTTGCTCGACTAGATGGACTGACTCGGGATGAAGCCAAATTAGAGGCTGACAGAGTACTCGACTTCGTCGGCTTGGCCGATGTAGCCCACAAACAAATTGGTAGATTCTCAAAAGGTATGCGTCAACGAACAAAGATCGCTCATTCTTTAGTTAACGATCCTGACTTGATAATTCTAGATGAGCCTTTACAAGGTTGCGATCCTTTAGCTAGAACCACTATAATGAACGTGATTAGAGAATTAGGTAGAATGGGCAGAACAGTCATAGTTAGCAGCCATATTTTGAGTGAGATTGAGCGTATTACTGAACAAATTGTAATTCTTCACCATGGTAGATTATTGGCGCTAGGTAATCTCCACGCAATCCGAGAGCGGCTCGATAATATTCCTCACCGAATTGAAATCGGTACAGAAGGTCCTAAGGACTTGGCTAAAAGCGTGATAGATATTGAATCGGTTCACGGTATATTGTTTCAAAGTGATTCAGTGCTTTCAGTGCAAACACACAACTTGGGTGACTTCCACAATAAACTTCCTCAAGCTATCATTGATGGCGGACACAAAGTTACCTCAATTGACAATCCTGATGATGACCTAGAGTCGATATTAGGCTACTTAACAAGTGGGAGTAGATTGTAATGGCTGATAAGACCAACACTATTTTCAGAGCTTTCGACAGAAAAGCGGCAGCAATTACTGAATTTACTATGAGACAATACCGTACTAAGATTTCTACTTGGGTAGTCTTGGTTACTGGTATGATTGTGATTTGTTTATTGATGCTGTTTTACGTGGATGCGATGCAGCGAGACTTCGAATCGATCGATAATGATGGTGATTCAGCTGATTCTGATGGTGATTTGTATCCAGATGGTCAAGAGAGATTGTACGGCACGGATCCTTTTTCAGATCAATCACATCCTGGTTTATTTGACCCTCCAGTGCCTCCAGATGACCCATCTAAATGGATTGATGAAGACGATTTTGATTGGGACCAGTCACCTTCTGGTACGCAAACTGTGAGCGTTGGATACGATGATGACGGAGACTGTCGCTCAAGAGATACCGATTCACAAAAAGATACCAACGATAACGGGATTGCCTGTGATATTGAATTGTCAAGGGATTTAGACGGTAATCTGAGATACTCAAGCGATGCATTTGTCGACGAGGATCCAGATGACGATGCATATGCTAAAGAAGCACTACATCGGGCATCAATTTTGGGTATTGGTAAATTAGGTTTCGTCTTCATAATTAGTATATTCATTCCACTATTCATGGCTACCGGACTGATTAGAGACGAGATGACTTCTGGAACTATGCACTATATGCTTACTAAGCCAATAGCAAGAACTGAGGTATTTTTGTATCGTGTTCTTGGATATTTGGGCATTGTTTGGCCTTATTTGATCTTGTTGACCTTAATCTCTGCGATAGTAACTGGCTTTGCCGGGCCGGGCGATTCGTTTTTCAGATTCTCCGAATTTGGTATTTGGCTAGCGATATTATTTGCCGCTATGTTAGCAACATTAGTCTATGGTATGCTGTTTTGTTTCCTTGGGACGATGTGGAAATATGGTATTGTCCTAGCGATTCCATTTGCGGCTTGGGAGTTAGGTATGGCATTACTCTCTATGGGTGTTCCTGAATCGCCAATTTTACGTTTTTCCATCGTTGGATGGGCAATGGTAATTGTTGATTCAGCAAGTATGATTATTTGGCCTGATATGGATTTGTTAATCAGCTCAGGGTTTTCAGTAGAGGGTGATGATTCATTTGGGTTTGAGCGTGAGGAGTTAATCGGTTCAGAAGCATTGAACTACTTCTTTGCCACTCCTGGTTTGGGTGATATTGGTCCTTTCTTATCAATGATTATTGCCACAGTTGTCTTACTTATTCAAGCAATTGTGTTGCTATTTATTGGTGGAGCCTTGTTCAAAGGGAAGGAAATAGAATGATGCCTTCGCTAGACAAGTTTGCAGGCGATCTATCTCGGATGTGGAAACTGCAGGAGAGGGAACCCCTACACCACCTAACTTGGGATTGGTGGTGGTGGCTATTGATGCTTGATGATGAAGACGGCAATCCAAGTGGCAAACAATTAATGGTATTGTGGTCGACTAAAGATAACCCAAAAGTCAGTGTTAGTGGCACTAATTGGGAACCTAAAGGCCGACCAGGATTTGACGATGAGGGAGGTATTTCCCTTGACGGCATGGTCTGTGCTTGGTGGTATGATGGTAAGCGGATGTATGAACCATACATCAAGCACAAGTGTCGAATGATTGTTGTTAGTGATGACCATCCATCTTGGCCAGGTGATTCCAAATCAGTGGGAAGCGGTGGTGGTGCAGTAGTCCCACTGACAGATGATGATATGTCAATGGGACTCAAGAGTGACCTCAGCGAATTTTGGCTCAACCTAAGTACTGATGAATTTCCTGATGATGAAAATGTCCCCAGTAAAATGGAATTTACGCTCACTCCATGGAATGAACCTATGTCCACTGCAAGGCATGCGACAGCTACCTATGCAATGAATATGGGTTATGATATTCTTCGTTTACATGGTTGTAAAGTCGAAGGTAAATTAGACGATAAAGCGGTATCAGGTACTGCTTATTTTCAGAAAGTCTGTGTTCAAGCACCTTCAGTACCATGGTATTGGGGCATGTTACATCTGAGCGATGGCTCATATATTGACTGGTTTTTACCTCATTTGAGCATGACCGTATCATCAAGGGATAACCAGCCTTGGAAAAAACGGGACTTGGGTCACATGAGTTTGTCACAAGGAGGATTATTTCATGATGCAGTTGCTCAAAAAAGCCTCAAGTTTTCTAATGTTAGAGTAGAAAAGTATGCTCTAAACAATACGGAGGGAGAACATGGTGCCAACCCCGGCAGTAAGCTTCCGGGCTTCAAAGTCGAAATGTGGAGTGATGAGGCAACTATTACTGTAGATGTAGAGGCAGTAGACCGCGCTCATTGGGCTTTTGAGCAACCAACAATTGGTGGCTTAGTCTCTAATTTTACATATAATGAATATCCATTATTGGTCAAGAAATTAGTTATCACGGACCAAAATGGCGTTAGAACTGAGAAAAATTACGATTGGATTAGGGGCAATGCAGAACATTCTTGGGGTATTTTGCATTAAACCAACTCTTGATGGGGCAACATTCATGTGGGATAAGGACCCAATGTATAACTAGAGGGAACGATATGTCAGAAGAAGCAACCCCGGATGAAGTCAAGGTTAGTGAGGAGTTAGAATCTCAACAAACCGAAAACTTAGCCAAAAAATTCAGATTAATCCCAGGAGAAGAGATTCACCTGACAAAGAAACCTAGTACGTTCGCATTTATCGGCATGTATGGCTTAGGAGCGTTAGTTCTAGGCCTTCACTTTTTGTTTGGAAGAGTTGATTCTTTGGGTGATGATTCAGAAGGCTTTATGGCTTTAGTTTGGGCTTTTATGGACTTAACCACTAGTGAGACAATGTCTTTCAGTTTCATTTTCATGATGTTGTCTGTGGCATGGCTAAATCGTTTACTAAATACTTCGACCTCAGGCAGATGGGTTACTTTGTGGCTGCTACTTGTTGCATTTACTCCACTAGTTATTCAGATTGATGACTTTATATTCTTCATTACCGATTTGTTTGGTGAAGGTAAAGGGGACTTCATTGGAATTGAGTATAATTTCTACCTATTTGGTATTGTATATACTGCATTGTTTTATGGTCTAACATTTTATTATCAAAATAGTTTCCACTATGCCATCACCTCTGATGCGGTTATTTTTGAACACAGTTTCTTACTTTCCCGTTCTCATCGCAGAATTCTCTTCGATCGGATTTCGGAAGTTATTGTTGAGAGAACCCCAGTTGGTACCATTTTTGGTTATGCAACCGTATCTATTCTAACCGATTCAGGTGTTGGACTTGTTGATGAATCAATGGGTGCTGCCGGAGCAGTAAATATGCCTGGTTCGGCAGATAACTCAGATGATAGCGCTGCAGACAAGGCAAGAAAATCTCTGCTGCGCTCATTCATTGGGATCATAACCTATCAAAGAACGATAAGGACAGTGCGTCCAGATCCAAAACACTGCTTCTACTCTATTCGTAAGTGGGATAAGTGTAAGATGTTACTAAATGAGATGCACAAAAAGCACAGCCAATCTAACCTACTTAGCGATTTGAAAGATTCAATGTCGTCTTCTGATGAAGTTTGAATCTAAGCGAGTCATTCAATAACTGAAACCACACCGGCCAAATCATTGGAGAGGATATAATGAGTGATGTTCTAGAACCTGCTATAGAAAAATTTGCCGAAGGTGACCTTGAGGGTGCCGTAAATATGTTAGAGGATATGTGCAAAGCACACAAGGATATTGCTGCTGTACACCACACATATGCAGAGTTTGCAAATATGTTGAATGTTGAAGCGCAAGAGGATAAGGTCCCTGGCGGTAAAATCATGATGGCTTACAAAAAAGCCATGAATTTAGATGAAGAAAACGATGAATATATTGTTGATTTTGCCGATTTTGCCTTAGAATGCCGAAGGATTCCTGCGGCAGTAAAAGAATATCAGAGATATGCTACACGGTTAGCACTTGCCGATATACCAATAGATGATCGTCTCTACATGGCTGCTAGAAATCTTGTTGATGCTATTGAAGTAATCGACCCAACAAAGTCGAATAATATGGTTCTGCCATGGATAAAGTCAGCAATACAGTGGTCTGTTGGCGGTCTAGGTTACACTCCAGAAGAAGCTGCTAAACTTTTGACCGAGGAATAAGTGATTAGATGGAAGAGCGAGTTCGCCTCGCATTTACCATTGGATATATTGGTCGTTATTTTCACGGCAGTCAAATTCAGCCAGATGTTGCAACAGTGCAAGGTGAATTAATACGTGTCTTTCGTAAATTAAAATGGCTAGATCGCAAAGAAACCAGCCATAATTTAGTCCTGTCTAGTAGAACAGATGCTGGTGTGAATGTTCGTAGAAATGGTGGGACAGTAAAGCTCGCAAAGAGCCTGTGGAGGTCTTTGAACAAGCGGAAGATGGTGAGAGCAGTTGATGACCAATTGTGCGATGGACTAGTATTTCTTGATGTTAGAGAAGTAGCAGATGACTGGAATCCAAGACTAGCAGTGCATCGAATATATCGATACCGGCTTGAAGGAATTCAAGGATGGTCTGACCCAAGTGAAAAATTCGCTGAGTGGTTGAACTTATTTGTTGGAACTTATGATGCTAGAAACTTTGCCCGGCTTGAAGAGGGTAAAAATCCAATTAGGAAAATTTACTCCTGTGCTCCTTGGGAGGTAGACGGCAGAATAGTTGGATTCGAAATAATTGGTGAGGCATTCTTGTGGAACCAAGTGCGCAGGACTGCTATGGCATTGCACCGCTTAGCTATTGGAGAATTAACAGAACGCGAAATCAAAGATGCTATTGATTATCCAGAAAAATCAGTTGATTTTGGTGTAGCTCCGCCTGAATGGCTGGTGTTATGGGATGTTGTTTGGCCAAATTTTGCTCATGATGATTCAGCCGATTCAACATTCACATTTACTCAACTTCCTCAATCAGATTATATTGAGAGAACTATGATCAGTCGTTGGGAAAAAGGTGCCTCGTTGGAAATGGAAAGCATGCTCTACCACGAGTGGTCAAAGATTGGTAAATTGCCCTATATTCCTCATGACTCAAAGTAATTCGATTACTACTTCGTCACCATCACTTATCGAGAAATGTTCTCTTAGGAATTTTGCTGAGATGATTTCCACTACATCGTAGTGCCTGGTCAAATCTGGAATTAGAACCGCACAATCAACCATTTTATCATTGAAATTAAATGTAGCCTTGAAGGCAGTTGCACCGCCAAACGAAATACCATCTCGCAAGAAACCACGAATTCTATTGGCTTCTAAATCATCAATAGCTACCTCGTTGGCTTGTGAAATTAGTTCGCTTGATGCATCTAGTGTATCGATTCCCGATTTCAACCTAAGTGCAATATAATCTCGCAAATCATCACCAGCAACAGTTAGGTTCAGTGTTCCTGGCCACACGGAGGTTCCCATTAGTGATTGGAATTGGTCTTGATAGTGCTTTTGCGCCATAAAGACATGGGCTCTGCCAAGTCCACTACTAACAACACCTGTGATGCGCATGATGTTGCCAAATCCTAATCCTTTTTGACCTTCATGGAAGTTTTGGCAATACAAAACCCCTTGAAGTGCCGAGTTAAGGAGCAGATGAGACGGTACTATGCCAGGCGATATGACATGGATGAAACAACGATACGAGGAGTTATCTAACCAATCTTTGCTATGGGAGCCGCCAACATTGGAAAGCCCTAACCAACCGAGATGTTCAATCAATGGTAAACCAACAATAATGCTTTCAGCAAATAATTATTTGAATCTTACAACCCATCCAAAGGTAGTCAAAGCGATGGTTGATGCAACTAAAAAATATGGTGCAGGTAGTGGGAGCGTCAGGGCAATTGCTGGTACTATGGACATCCATCTGGCAGCAGAACAAAAGGTGGCAGAATTCAAGAAAGTGGAAGCCGCATTAATCTATTCAGCGGGATATACCGTCAATGTGGGATTAATCCCAACCTTGGTTACTGGTAAAGATGATGTTATCATAAGTGACGAGTTAAATCACGGGTCAATTATTGATGGTGTTAGGTTAACTAAAGCGAGTAGAGCAGTCTATGCACACAACGACATGAGTGAATTAGAAGCAGTACTGGTTAGTAATGAAGACGCAAAGCGAAAACTAATCATCACTGATGGGGTATTTTCCATGGATGGTGATATTGCGCCGCTAGATGAAATTGACAAACTGGCTAAGGAATACGGTGCGATGGTATATGTTGATGACTGTCACGGTGAGGGAGTTCTTGGTGAAACTGGTGCAGGGATAGTTGATCACTTTGGATTGCAAGGTAGTATTGACTTTGAAACCGGTTCCTTTTCAAAAGCTCTTGGTGTTCAAGGCGGAATACTCGCTGGGACAGAGATGACTAGGACGCATGCATTGAATCATTCGAGATCCTGGTTATTGTCTGGTTCTCAACCACCAGGTGTTGCTGCAGCACAAAAAGCGGCTGTAGAAGTGCTGATGGAAGAGCCTGAACATCATCAAAAGTTATGGGCCAATACCAACTATTTCCGGAAGGAATTACAAAGTTTAGGATTCGATACCGGCGTTTCGACTACACCAATAATTCCGGTGATGTGCGGGGAATCAAAAGTTGCAAAAGACTTCACTGTCGAACTTGGTAAACAGGGTGTTATGGCAGGAGCAATTGTATTTCCCATGGTCTCTAGAGACAAAGCAAGGATACGAACTCAAATGTCCTCAGGACTTGCTAAAGATGACCTCGATGAGGTATTATCAATCTTTGAGAGAGTTGGACCAAAACTGGGTTTAATTTGAGTTATTCATCTGTATTATCAAAATCATTAACTACTGAATCTATCTCACTATCGTTACTTATCGCAATATCATAATCTTTTGACTCATCTCGAATATCCAACATATCTTCAAACGGGTTTTTACCATCATCAATCATGCAAAGCAGTCTCCATCTTGGTGCCCAAGAAAGATGCACATACAATGGCCCTGGCAGCAATATTAGTAGCCAAGAGAGATAGGCATTTATTGACAATATGTCAGTTCTATCTATGGACAATAATGCTAGTCCAACAAATGGCATTGGATACAAAATAATCCTTGGGGGTGCTATTGGCATTCTGCCAAAAATGGTGTTAATGATTGTTGAACATAGTCCTAAGAAAAAACAGGCAACCATTAACAATGCACAATGTAGCGCCCAATCGCTGGTCCATCCATAGTAATCATCTGTAGCGAAACGGTATGGTAAAATTAATGCTAGAGCAATGAGAAAACCATAAAATCCACCAATATTTGATGGGTGTGAAAGCCATAATGGCAGTCTTGCAAACAACTTGGATAGCGAAGTTCCAAGCAAAGTTTCCTGTTGATTTTCTGATAGTGAACCTATCACCGCATTCCAATTGACGGATTTTGCCACATTTAGCCCTGTTCGGGAGGGTTCTTGAATTAACAGGGTGGGTGAGATTTATTGACTATTCTTTGTTGATGAATTTAGCAAGTGGGCCCTCAACATTCAATTCTTCTTCACTAAGCCAATCTCTTTCGAGCAATCCATAGTCCATTGTTTCACGTTCTCTAGCATCTTCGATGGGGTCAATATTTCCGTTGACAACGTCCCTTAGTGCCAGTGCTTGATTGATAATGATTATCTGTTTAGATAATCGAGTTTTATTTGTTGAATCACTAAAATGCCCTAGTGTTGTATAGTCTTCATGGTCCTCTACTAGATTAAAGCCGTTGACTAATTCATCTTCGACTAATCTAACTCTATGCTCGCCGATGTCTATCCAATCACTGGTTGATAATTTCACAGAAACAATTGCTTTTCCGATGGGCTCATTATCAACAAATGGGTGATTGATATTTACTCCAAGTGGAGTCGCAATTATCGCTTCTAAATCGGGACCAAAGACGAGGTAAATGGCTCCTCCGATTGTGATGGAAAGTAGTATGGTGAAAATAGGTAGTTGGTAAATAGCAGTCAACAATATTGGTCCTAATATTGATAAAAAAGTAGTTATCCTTACCCCCAATAATTTATTTTTGTAAGGAGCACATAATGCTAAATCAGCAAACTCGATAATTCCCTTTGGAACACTCACAATCATGCCTCAAACACCATTAGGAGGTGTATTCTCAATAAGGGTTTGTAATTTCTGTGGGTATGACGAGCATTCTTCCAAATCGTCATCTTTTGCTAAATTCTTCCGCATCTTTCAATAACACTTAGACAAGGCTGAATCTAAAGGGGTGATGATTTTGGTTGAATTGCCACAAGGCGTGGTCATTGAAGTACGGCGTGGCGGGCATGATGCCCTCGCTAAACTAGCCGGCGATATGTCGACACTTGGAATATCAGGATATATTAGAATTGAGCGTCGGCCTAAAGGTATAATTCCTCGAGTAAGCCAAGTGGTGATTCAGGATACAACTCCCCGTATTGCTCTGCATGAAGCAGATTTATTGTTGACGGGTTTGGAAGCATTGATGGAAATAGAGAAGGATTCTACCGCACTTGACGCATTGGTTTCATTAGTGGAGTTGCCTGATGATGACTTAGTAAGAATTGTTAATTTATACCCTGATGCAACCATTGCGCAGGAACAAGACACTAATTCCAACAATGGTGATGATTGGTGGAATTACGTTAGACTAAACACTAGCAGTTGGCGTCGGGAAGAGAGATTACCAGGGCAAGAAGTGTCTATGGAGGCACCAGAATATATACAACAACTTACCAAAGCAAAGTTGGAAACCTTTAGCGCCGGTGAAAGATTTCTAAATTATGGCGATGTATTGATTGTTGATGATAGTGATTCTCACGCAATAATTGAACTTGGTAGCATTTTGGCTGGTTATGGGCGGCCATTATTGGTTCTCTCGAGACACAATAATGAGATGTTGCTGAAACACTATTCACTGCCAAAAGGCTCTTGTCAGAGAATCTCTATCTTAGCAGAAGAATCTCCAACCGAATTAATTGAGCGTTTACAACAAAAAGTAACTAACTTTTTGTGGGCAAATAAGCAAGCGGTAGTTATCATTTCGGGATTTGAATATTTATTGAGCATAAGTGATCTGAAGAGTTCAATTGGAATGATTTGCAATTTAGTTGACGCAATAAGAACGGGTGACCATTTGATGTTGACAAATTGTGACTTAGATATTTTTGATAATCTAGACAGACACCGGTTCCTAAAGGAATTTGATTTAATTCCCTCGGGGTTTGTCGAGGGGTTAGTAATTGATTCCGAGGCCTTAATCGACCACCCGATTTGTGTTGAATTATCCGATGAAGAATTATCTTGGATAGAACAACAAATATCTTTTGCAACTTCAAAAGACCCTCAAGTAATAAGCGGAGGAGTAGTTTCAGGTGGAGCTTCTAACTTGGTGGACGAAGATGTTCTAGAAGTTAAGGGAAAATTAGCAGAACTAGTTGAAGATTGGCCCGGGAAAGAGGTTGAACAAACACCTCATCTGACTTCATTAGAGTCCAGATTAATCGAGGATAATCAGATTAGTGAAGATTTCAAGCAAGCATTTGTACCTTCAATAACAGTTTCGAGCGAGATTGAATTAGTCTCACAAAATGATGTTGTTGGACAAGTAAAAAACCAAGACATAATCGTACAGCAATCATCATTATCTGAGCCTCAAATTAAGGGTCCTAGGAAAGCCATTAGGGTCAAGCGTGTGAAGAGAAAAAGTACTGATGTAAGACCTAGTAGATTGCATAAGCAATCGATTGCAGCAGCCGCTAAATCAAATGTTGAGTTGCCTAAATTCTCTCAAATTCCGGTTGCAAAATCAAATCGAGGAGCAGTCGGCATCGACCTTGACTCACGGTCTAATCGAATGTCCTCTGCATTGGAAAATATGTTGAAAAAACCAATTATGACTCGGTCTAGAGAACTTTCACAAGCATTGAATCAAAAATCCTCTAAGACCAATCGTAATCTACCAAACATTGAAGTTAAATCTCAAATAAATGTCCCATCCAAAGTAACTGATAAGTCAATTATCCATTCCGCTTCAAGGATTACCCAATCAAACAATAACCGCCGTTCTAGAGAATCTGCTACAAGAGTTCAAAATCCATTAGATATTGAACATAATTATCAAAAATGGGCAACGGAATACAAACGGACTAGTGACACTTCAGACGGAATGGACAGTTCAGACGTAGGAGGTGAAGATTGATGTCAAAACCAACAAAGCTATTGTTAGCACTTAAAAATGCTAAAAAGCACCTTGAGATAGCCACCAAACAAGCCCCAAATGATGACCTTACAGCAGAGTTAGGGCGGACACATCAGCCAAAATCTAGATTAAATAAATTGGTTGGTGGCCCATACTCTCCCCCTGCAAAACGGCAGTCGCTCCTTTCTAGAGTAGGTGTGGCAAATCGTCCAACATACGACTTAATTGCTGATGGCATACTTGGTAAGAATGAAGGTTATCGGCCTAAATTATCATTGAATAAGACTGGAAGCGAAGTATCAAGTTTGGTTGCAGAGCGATTAAAAAACCTCAGAGAACGCACATTGAGTAAAATCTCTAGTGATACAAGTATTGCTGAATCATCCTTTTTTGGTTTTGAAGCAGATGGAACTCCTATTTGGAGTAGCGTTGTGTCAGGACAAAGAGGTATTGATGAAGGTTTACATCACCAAAGCAAACAGAAAAAGACCAACCTTGCTCATCATAGCATACATCTTCCAGTTATTGTTGATTGGCCAAAGACCCTTCAGCACAGTAGCCACCAAACTTACAAAACATGGTCTACAACAACAGAGAATAGAAGAGCAACTCAGTTGAGTGAGAGAGTAATTGACTCACTCCAAGAAACACTAAATCCATTAATCTTGATTGGCGATTCTCAAACTGGTAAATCACATCTAATTCACGCCATTGGTCAAGCAGTTTTACTCCGCAATGAAGGTCCTGTTTACTTCCTGAGAGGTGATGATTTAACTGAGATTTTGGATGTCGAAAACACTTGGTCAGATGTATTTGCTAATTGTGTTATGTTACTAATCGATGATATTGATCTAATTTTATCCGACCAAGAGGTGGCTAATCATGTTGGCAGAATGTTAGATTATGCACTTAATATGAATGTGCATGTTGTTGTTACTGCGAGAAGTTCTCCCGAAGATTGGCCTGCATCTTCGCTTTGGGACATACTTAGAGGAGGGGTTCGAAGCATACTTGGCCGTGTTGGTGCTGGTAGTTTGATGCTTTTTGCTAGAAAGTTATCAAATGAAAGGAATCTTATGCTTTCAGATGAACAATTAGCTTTAATCGTCACAGGTGGTGATGTTAGTTGGCGAGGCACTAGAAGCGGGATTGATAAAGTTGAATCCGCTATTGATGGGGGCGAAAAATTACTAGATACTGTAGATGTCTACAAATTGCTAAACGATATTCATTCAGATGACGAAGATTACCTTGAAGAGTCGGAATCTGAAAGTGTTGAGGATATCGCTAATCGTTTGATTAGTTCAGTAATCGACGTAGTGTACAGTGATGATGAGATAGGCGGTATTGAAATAACAACCAAGTTGCCGGAACTTTCAGACAATTATACTCCTCCAGAAATCGATATTGAGTCATTTATTGGCAAACAAACTGACTTAGTTGAGGCCCACATTAAGAAAACTCTTGATGATTTAACACCAGAAGCTCCTTCTGTGGTTGATGTCCATGATCGGGATAAGCACTTGGTAGCTAAGATGACTCGTATAGTTAAGCAAGATCATGCTAAAGCGGCAGAAATTTTGACTGAACTTGACATGGGTATCGATCAAAAGTTTGCTTACTCGGATGGTGAGATAAACCAAAACACTGGTCGACTGATTGAATTAGAATCAATGTTATTAAACCTCGCCGATAGGACTTCAGATGCATCTTTAGAGGGATTAATCGGTATCGCAGATGAATTGAGGGAACTAGAAAACCAATTGGTTTCATTAGACCCTGAACGTGGACCTTTGCCTGAATTCGTGGAAGATGAGTTAGATTCATACACCCCTAGTGAGGAATGGAATATTGATTCTTCTGATGTCACTGCTGGTTCTTTGATTGACGGTGATTCGATAACACTGAATCCAATTGACGGGATACTCGAGCCACATCCCGAAGGTTCAGTGAAAACTGCGACTATAACTCCAGTAGGGGTAGTTATTGATGGGGAAGAAGAATGAAACACCCATGGTGGATGAAAGGAGTTCCATTTACCTGCCAATCAGGTTGTGGGAAGTGTTGTGATGAACCCGACGGAATTGTTTATCTTTCAATGCATGACGCAAAACGAATTTCTGGGCGTCTAGGGATGGAAGTTACTGAGTGGTTGGCAAGGGATTGTCGTCAAACATTAGATGGAAGATATGTCCTAAAAAGCCGCGAATCAGACGGTATCTGTATTTATCTGAATGAGGAAAAACAATGCAACATCTATGCGATTAGACCTCAACAATGCGCAGCATATCCTTGGTGGGGTGAAAATTTGGCTACAGAACGTTCTTGGGAAAGAACCAAGCAAGACTGTCCTGGTTTGACGGCAGAAGATGCGATTATAATAGACGGAAGTAGTATTCGGATACATGTTTTGGCCGACCGTCAATCATCGAAAGGTTTCAGAGAGTGGGTTGACTAACCACTGTTGCCAAATAGTCAATTTGATGGATAAATAGGCCGTCTTTATACCGTAGTGTTTTCTCGGGAGTATAAGTGGGACTTATGGATGATGAGAAAGTTCTTTGTGAAGTGACTGAAAATCACTTAAACACAGGGCTAAGAGGTATTCCTGTTGGAACTTGTCGAACTTCTTTCGTCACCCCTACAGAGGGTGTTCACTATTGTGGGTACCCAATAAAAGAGTTAGTTGATTTTAGTCCAGAAGACATAATCTATCTTTTATTTAATAAGGAATTACCTACATCTGACCAATCATCTGCTTTCAAAGCAGACTTAGCCGTTAGAGGTCATGTGCCCTCTGGATTGACAAATGTCTTGCAAACATTACCAAAAGATGGTCACCCAATGGATTGGCTTTCGGTTGGTATTCAGACTCTTGGTATGTTAGAAACTACCGATAACTGGCGCGAAGATTCTTTGAATCTAATTGCTAGAATGCCAAGATTGATGGGTTTGATTTTCCGTTATCGTGAGGGTAGAGGGGAAGATATCGCAGTTGATGATACCAGTAAATCTCTAGTTCAAAGGTTCGTCGACACAGTCGGTGTTGATGAACATTTGAGAGCGAAGATGGAACGAGTGGTATCGACTTATCTAGTTCTCCACATGGACCACGGCGGTGGAAATCTGTCAACCTTTACCGGTAAATCAATTGCTTCAGGAAAAGCCACTGTTTACTCTGCTATTGCTGGTGCAATGAATGCTTTGTCAGGGCCTCTGCACGGGCGTGCGAACCAGTCATGTCTGGAATTCGTCTTGAAAATTGGCACAAGTGATGAAGCAGAAGTGGAACAGTTTGTTCGTAATGAATTGAAAGAAGGCCGCCCAGTGTTTGGATTTGGCCATGCTGTTCTGAGTGTGGAGGATCCTAGAGCAACTGCTCAATTCGCAATCGGTGAAGAGATTTGTCCTGACGATGAGAATTTCAAAGTAATCAGAACTTTGCGCAAGGTCGCACCAATGGTGTTGTCGGAAAATAAGAAAATTCGTAACCCCAATGCCAATGTCGATATTGCTAGTGGTGCCTTACTCTACCATGTTGGCCTTACTGACCCAACCTACTACACGACCTTCTTTGGTTGGGCTAGAGTTGCCGGTATTGGAGCACAGATAGTTGATGAGCGAACAGTGCTAAGGTCGGGTAAAGGAGTTCCAATTTACCGCCCTAAATACTTTGCAGAAGGACAAGAACTTCGTCATATTGAGTGATGATTATTGTAATACAGGTCTAGCAGTCTTTCCTGAACCTCTATGGCCGATTAATCTGACACATTCCCATGGTGGTGAGTCTGAAGATGTTTCAACCAATTTATCAACATCAATATTCCAATTCCACTTATCTTGCCACATTTTAATCAATTCCCGCTTTCTACTATTATTACACTCAATCCAAGGGCTTACTTCATGCTCCAATTGTTTGATCACGTCTCTATGCGTTGCATAATCGGCATTCTCAATCAATTGCATTTGCTGAGCATCCAGGGGTTTAGTTGCAGGTTTCTGCCACCTAGCACCATTTCCGTTATTGTACCATGTATAATTAGGGTCTAAATTATCTGTTAACCCAGTTATTCCAGAATTAAGTAAACTATACTCGTAATTTTCATTTGCTGGCCAAACATATACCGGGATTCCAGATTGACATTTTCTAAAATGATTTAATTTCCTGCCACTTAGCCCAACGCTTCGACCTAACAAGGCGCGATTGTAGAATGGTTGGAAATATTCGATAGCGCACGGTACCATTGAGGCACCTCGACTTCTATGTTTATTTATCAATCTTGAAAAAGGCGTGATGAAGTATTGTGGATAAGCCATTAGACGCTTAATTTTACTATGGCCAAACCTGGGTACAACTGGTAGTAATTCTGCCCAATGACGTTTTGAGTCAGCTATTTTTATCGATTTGTGCATTTTATTGTGGAATGCGTAAAACACTGTATTGCCATTTGGAATCGAATATTCATCCAACATTTGTTCAGCTTTAGAAATCATTTTGCTGAGTATTGTAGTTACTTTACTGCCACCCAAATATCCACCACCTTCGGGGGATTTAGGGTGTGGTCTTTTCAATTCCAAACAGACCATTTTCCCTTGATCTCGCCATTGAGATATCACTTCAGTATCTTGTAGTAATTCATCTAGCGAGCAAAAACCGAACTCCTGTAACTCTGCTAGTTCCCAACTTTCGACATATGGGTTTGCGTTGCCTAACAATGATTTTTCAACTGAGACTTTGGAATCGTGATGAATGATTAACTCCCCATCAGCAGTGATTCTAAGGTCTAGCTCAATACCATCAGAGGTAGAAATTCCATGTCGCAAACTAGCCAAAGTATTTTCCGGGGGTTGTACCCAGTTGTCTGACACATATCGGGCAGTAGATGTTGATTCAAAATATGATGTGTCGCTGGTTTGGGTTTATCTGATAAATCGGTTGATAAAACTCATTGTGGTGAAAAAGGATATATCGGCAAAGGTCTGGACTATACTATGAGTCCATACACTGTCATGATGATGCTAGTGGTTTTTTTCACTCCAGTGGTGTGTTGGCTATTCTCTTTAACTCAACGAGAACATCGGGTTCCACTCAAGCAAATGGCATCAGAATTTCATGATAACCGGTACTATCTGCACATAATCGGTTATCTCGCGATTGTCAGATTAAAATCGGTAACTGACTTACTAAATGAGCCAATTAAGTCTGAAGTCGGCCATTGGACAGATTTTGTTTATAGTATTGAGGGTGAATTCACTAAATCTATACAAGATTTTTTTGTCAATGACTTACTTACTACCGTATTAAATTTCCATTATTTGTTTATTTACTTGTTTCTGATTTATGTAACTACGGTATACTTTGCTTATACTGGTGACCGAAACATGACCGATAAAGTCACTATGAACTATTTGCTGATCTATGCTCTTGCAGTGCCATATTACTTGTTTTTCAATGTAGAAGTCACTTCATCTTGGATTCCTGGAATGGAGGCTTTACTGTACCATGACGGTGCTTATTCGGTATTTTATGCGACCCATGACCCCTTGGATAATGCCGTGCCATCACTCCATATTGCAATACCATTTGGTATTTTGATGCTTAATTATCTGCACGTCAAAGAATCTGGCGGCAAGATGAAAGATTGGCGGCATTATAACTATCATATGTTTATCTTGATCAATACAATTCTGTTTATGTTTTCAATCTTATATCTTGGGATTCATTGGTTTGTTGATATACCTCTAGGTATGCTAATTGGTAGTATAGGTGCACTGTTTATCCATCATTTACAACCACGGATGAGAAATGATCATGGTTCATTCCTCAAGGGAATTGACAAAATAAAAGCTAGAAAACACGCAGTCATAGAAGGCGCAATTACCCTTGTGATGTTTACTTTGATTCTCATGGCGATTAATGTTCAAGTAGAAAACTCTGAGGACAGAGTGTCATTCCGCCTAGGTCCAGAAGATTCAACCTATGAAATAATTCAGGAACTGAAATATGGAGAAGAGGTTAATTCAACAATAAAAAATCTTGACACCTCTCTATTACTAGAAGTGGTACACATCAATGTTGAAGATAGTGCTAAGGCAATGGCAAATGGCTCCATCGATTGGCAATATCTCACTACTTTAGGTGAACACTATCTAATCTATCCTGGTCAAGAAATTCATTTGACCACAGATACTCCGCTGTTTTATCATTTAATTGTCATGCATAATCCAAGCAATAATAGCAACGATATTATCGAGGTAAGTGTAGTAAATGATTATCATGATGACCAGATGTGGAAAGCTATCCTTCTGTCTGTACCATCACTGTGGATGACAGCATTCGTAATCCATCGGTTACAGAGATTGAAATTGAATAGCAGGTCATTTGTCGACTCATCTCCGTCCCATCTTTGGTTAGAGCAAGAATAGTTTGGATTATCACTAATCATCGTTTGGGATTACTATGGCCGACGAGGATCAGTTCCAAAATGCGGTCAAGGGACTTATTGATTCACCTGGCGGTGTCCTTGTTTCTGATATCTCACTATATCTAAAAAGCCGAATTAAATTATTAGTCGGCATTTTCATAATCGCTGTTACTGCAGGTTTTTCCCTGACAAAATCCGTAATTAAGTGGCTCATAGAGCCTGAAAGATTACCATTAGATGTCAACATCATTGTCACTTCGCCAATAGAATTCATTCTATTACAATTTCAGATCTCAGTAAGTTTTGGAATAGTTATTATTGGGCTGTTTCTAATGATTGAGGCATTGAGAAAAGGAGTGAACAATGACGCAATTAGAATGCGGTTAGCAGAGTTGGAACTAAAGCCACCAAAATTTAGTCTAGCATTTATTACCACAATTGGCTTTACTATTGCATTTGCTTTGGCCGGATTATTATATTCTTGGGAGTTTCTTACTCCAATGATCTTACAGTATCTTACCGAAGATGCTCAAACAGCAGGACTTTCAACGGAGTGGCGCCTTTCAGGATATGTAGGCTTCATTGTTAACTTAGCATTGGCTTGCGTAATTGGCTTTCAATCACCGGTAATAACTCTGCTAGTCTTACGCTTGGGCGTGGTTACTAGGAGCCAAATCAGTCAATTCCGTAAGCACATTTGGTTTACTGCATTTGTACTCGGTGCCTTTTTGTCACCACCAGACCCACTTTCATTATTTTTGGTGGCAATGCCTGTAGTGATTTTATTCGAGTTCGCCATGTTGATTGATAGTATATTCAAGATTTCAAAAACATAACTCGGCTATTGGTATCGCCATACTACCCGGTGTTTGGCCATAACTTTCACCATGGAAATCAGAACCACAGCTCACCGACATTGATTTATCTTTACAGCGTTGCCAAAGTTCGTAGCGGTAATCATCAGGATGGCTGCGATGAAAGGCTTCAATTGAATCAACACCACTATCAAAGCAATATTCAACTAATTCCTCAGGAGGTATCCCATAGTAAATTGGGTGTGCTAATGAAGTAATTCCGCCGCATTTCTTGACCATTTCGACCGCTTCCTGAACGGTTGGCTTTGGCTGAATTACATGGGCAGGTAATCCGTCTCCAATCCATAATTCAAATGCTTCAGATTTTGACTCAACATACCCTTTTTCGACCATAACTTCGGCTAAATGAGGTCTACCAATTGAGCCTCCTGCCTTGCTAGAAACTTCAGAGAATTCAATTGGCATGCCTAACTCAGTTAACTTTTCAATCATTTTTCTCATGCGTGGAATTCTATTGTTTTGTAATGGTATCAACCACTCTGCAAAAGTACTACTCCGGGCGTCATTTGATTTAAGACCCGGAAAATAGGCGAGTAGATGCCATGACTTAGATCCCCTGTCACGATTTCTTAATTCAAGTTCATCAGAATTTGCAGAAAGGCCACATTCACAGGTGATTTCTACACCAGGAATAAAATTTATTCCATGCTTCTGCGCTGCAGCATAAGCATCGTTCCACCCAGCAATAGTATCATGATCGGTTAATGACCAATTCTTAACATCATTTACAGCCATCAATTTTGCCACATGATCAACACTATGCTCGCCATCACTATTGGTTGAATGACTGTGAAGGTCATAGTCTTGCGTCCACATGGTTAAGACGAAGTGTTGGACACATTTGAACTTATGATTAAAACAGGTCATCTAGATTAGGTAGTTCAGGAGTAGATATCTCATTATTTTCACTACTTAGGAAATTATCTAACTCAGATAGGTCAGGAAGAGATTCAGTTGTTGGTTTTTTAGGCAAAGGTATCTCGTTTAATAGCGAATCTATGTCAGACAATGATGGTAGTTTAGGTGCAGAATTATCCGCCATTTCAGCTATATCTGGTAGGTCAGGTAAATCTGAAGTGATTTGTTGGGTGTCAGCATCAACTTTGCCAGATGGTAACGGGACATTGGTTGATGAATCCATAATTTTTTGATTCACCGCTAATAATGGTACATCCAGAACCTGGTCGGCATGTCGGTGAGGTGCTGGTAATTGTTCAGCCATCATCTTTGCATCTTGACCTAGTTTCCCCGCACTCAAGGTTCCAATCGCACTATCGATTTGTTGTGCATTGATGTCAGACTTAGCACCGATGATACTTTCAATGATGTTTTTTGTCTGCAGGTTTTCTATTTGATTTGGTATGGTGGGTGTATTGGACTTAGTTGGTGTTTCTTCCATTGCAGTAAGTTGTTGTTCTAACGTAGGGCTGTTAGATAATGTGGGTATTTTTCGCTCCTTCGACGATATAATACTAATGATTAGCAAAAGAGCAGCAAGGCCAAATCCTACATACTCTTCAATGGATAATCCTGAATTGCTCAGTAAATCTAGCTTCAAGTTGACGGCCGTTCCAATTGCCACCAGGACAGTAAGAATCTTGCTGGCATTTGCCAGTCTTGGTGCTACCTGCTCCATAGTTGTAGACAGAAGTAAGGTAGATATGATGTTTACCTTCAAAATCGAAATTCAGCAGAACGTACTGTATTTTCCATCAACATAGCGACAGTCATCGGCCCAACGCCACCTGGAACTGGAGTAATCCATGAAGCAATCTGACTGGCAGACTTCTCTACATCTCCCACAAGAATATAGCCACGCTTAGCATTAACGTCACTAACTCTGTTTATACCTACATCAACCACTATTGCTCCTGGTTTTATCCACGATTTCTTGACCATGTTTGGCCTACCAACAGCAGCTACAATAATATCTGCGTCTAAACATTGTTTTGCAAGATCTGCGGTTCTGGAATGTGCTATTGTAACAGTCGCATCTGCCCCTCTAGATGCTAGTAAAATTGCTTGTGGCATACCAACATTTCTTGAACGGCCAATTACCAATGCTTGCTTACCTTTAGTTTCAATTCCAGCCCAGTCAAGTAATCGCATTACTCCATTTGGAGTGCAAGGAATCAAGCAATCATCTCGTGATTGAACCAATCGGCCCAGATTCACCGGATGGAACCCATCAACATCTTTTAGCGGGTCAATCAAGTCGGTAAGTAATTCTTCATTGATGTGATTTGGTAGTGGGGACTGAATTAAGATTCCATGAACTAAGTGATCATTATTTAGTTCATTAATGACCTCGATGAGTTCAGTTTCTTTTGATGATTCAGACATCTCAATGTGAGTGCTTTTAATTCCTAACCGTTGGCAAGCACGGATTTTAGCGCCAACATAAACATGACTTGCAGGGTCGTCTCCAACAATTATTACCGCAATGTGCGGTCTTATACCAGCAATTTGACATTTTTTAATGCGCTCCTTTAGTGACTCTTCAACGGCAGCAGCACATGCTTTACCGTCTAATATTTGAGCCACCATGTTCGTGCGAGTAGACTTTCTTTATTGATTATTTGCGTGATTATTCCAACCCACCACCAATGTTATTTTCACTACCAGGCACTGTGGCAAAGAGTCTAGAATCATCACTAAATGACTTGAATTCTATCGAGTTTCCCGAGGGGTCATCGATAAACATTGTAGCCTGTTCACCAATTTTACCTGGGTAGCGTACATGTGGTTTTATTCTAAAATCAACTTTATCGGTGACTAACCGATCTCGTAATTGGTGCCAATGTTCCCATTCCATGACTATGCCAAAGTGGAATGGTGGTACTTGTTTCCCGTCAACCTTGCCATGTTGTGAAAATTTGGGCATTTGCTCGACAAGATGAGCAACTATTTGGTGGCCATAGAAATTGAAATTAATTGACTTCGGGGTTCTTCTACCAATACTACAACCTATTGAATTAACGTAAAATTCTTCGGTTAACTCAAGACTAACCACTGGAAAAGCCAAATGAAATGGTCTCATGCTACCACTTAGTAGTCCACAGTTAACTGTTTTTGTGGAGCCAACGGAGGGACTCGAACCCCCGACCGTCAGATTACAAATCTGAAGCACTACCAGCTATGCTACGTTGGCGACGCCCTAGCCAAACAACAATCATTCATCAATGAAACGGATGATTTGATATATCTTGTCGATAATATCTAGGGGCAATTCAAAGAACATGATTCACTTAGACATGCTATGTCCGATGATACGGCAAATGCTTTCTTGAATGATTTCGCTCAAACTAAGCAAGGTAATGATACGATTTTCGCTTGCTGGGCTAGATATCAAGCCGCAGTTGCTGACGGGCATGATGCAGTGAATGGTACCATTGGTGCACTGCTTGAAAATGATGGTAATCTTGCTATTAACCAGACGGTAGATGCCTTTGTTCGTAACTCACCGCCCATTGAAATTGCCGCTTATGCCCCGTTGAAAGGATTACCTGAATTTCTTGACTTGGCAGTTACTCTGGCCCTTGGTGATGCCCGCAGTGAATTAGAACATATCGGAGTTCATCATACTGCTACAGCCTCACCGGGAGGTTCAGGAGCGCTATACTTAGCGGCTGCTAATTTCGCTGATAGAGGGAGTAAGGTCTTGTTACGTGACCGCCATTGGGGTCCTTATGATGGATTTCTAGCCGGTTGTGATTTAGGAATTGAAACTTATCCATTACTTGGAGGCAACAATTCGACGGTTGATGTTGAATCGATGATTAGTAGTCTAGACAGTTTGGCCAAACAGCAATCTAAAGTCATGTCATGGCTTAATGATCCTGCTCACAATCCAACAGGGCTGTCACTAAATTCCGACGCACGTCGTGCTGTTCTACAAGCATTTTCTGATATGGCTATGTCTCATGAAAATGTTGGCTTCACATTACTTATCGATGCAGCATATCATTTGTATGCTAATGAACCACATGGTTGGGCAGAAACAATTACTGATGCATTACATGAAGGAATGAACTGGCCAGCAAATCTATTGATTACTTTCGCAATTTCTTTATCTAAATCGCACACTATTTACGGTCTTAGAGCAGGGGCATTGGTTAGTATTCATCCTGATGAATCAGTAGTCGATAGAATCACTACCGTAATGGGCGTTACTGGTCGACAAACCTGGTCTGCTAGTTCTCGCCTAGCTCAATACTCAATCGCTCGAATTCACGCTGAAGAAGAATCAGGTGATGCATGGTCGCTGGAACTTGTTAGATTAACAGAACTACTGGCCAAACGCCGTAAATTGTTCATTGAAGAATGTGCTAAAAATGAGGTGCCAATTAATCCAACCCATGATGGGTTTTTCGCTTGGTTAGAACATGATGATCCAAAATCAGTGGTTGATTCATGTGCAAATGGACAAGTCTACTTAGTTCCGCTTAAAGGTGGTATAAGAATTGGTCTGTGTGCGATACCGACAGAGCAAATTTCTAGAGTTGCCAAATCTTTGAAAGACGCTTTACAGTGAGGTTGTAACATGTCTAGATATCCGCGAGAAAACTTCATTCTCTCCGGATTTATTTGTATTGCTTTTGGGGCTTTTTTCACGGTAGCAGGGGTCTACACATTAGCTTCGACAGTCGGAGTTTTAGGCATAATATTGTTTGTCTTTGGTATGAGTTTGAAATCCAAACTTAGTTTGTCAGAGTCTGCCATCAGAGAATGGAGGCCAGATGAAGGCCAATTACCAGATGCTGGTAGGGTAATGTATCGCGTTGATGTTACTATGGATGAGCCAATTGAATCGACGATTGTGTGCGGGCCATGCGGCAAGATAACCGTTCATCCCGGACCTAGACCTGATTCTTTTATTTGCCCAACCTGTCAAGTTCAGTTGTGGGTTGCTGAAGAAGAGTAGAAAGTGAAAAAATCGTCAAATCTAGGCATAGATTTGATAGCACTACTTCCCTTCGTTGTGTCATGGACGCCTCAACTCTTGTCAATACAGAGCGAAGGATGCTCCGTGTAATGCAGGGTAAGCCAGCCTCCAAATGGCAACTTTCAGATATTTTGACGACTTGTGACTGGACTGACCAAGCCGTTGCAGTTGGCGCTGGACAAGGTTTAGCAGACAAGAAACTAGTCAAGGTAATTGAACACAGTCAAATCGAGGTTAAACTAGCACCTCAAGGGCGGCTAGCAATTGACAATGGGTTATTGGAAGCCCGTCTCTATAGTTGGTATCTTGAGTCAAGCGAACCATCAATGAGTAATCTACAACAATCCTTTGACAAGCATGAAGCAGGGCCAGGAATTGGTTTGTTGAAAAAGTTAGGGATTTCAATGCAGGCGGGTAAATTTCATTGCGGTGATAACGCTACTGTTGAACAGCAGATTGCTGAAAGGTCGGAATTTCTAAACTCACTACCTTGTTCACAAGATGACCTTGATGCCGAATTATTAGAACATTTCAAAGGCAGAAGAAATTTTGTGGAACTGGTTATTACTACTACTAGAACCTGGGAAATAACAAAATCAGGATTAAAAATAGTGGAACAAGATTTAGTGGAAACTGAAGTTATCAACGAAATAACTCCTGAACTGTTGCAAAGTGAAAATTGGAAGAATGCTGAATTTAGGGCCTTTGACGTAACTTTGGAATCAGCAACACCAAGAACAGGGCGCAGTCATCCAATGCAATCTTTAATCGAACGAATCCGTCATATCTTCTTAGAAATGGGCTTCTCAGAATTAGTCGAAGATTATGTCCAATCAGCAGGCTGGAATATGGATGCGTTATTCATACCTCAAGATCATCCAGCAAGAGAAATGCAGGATACATTCTATCTTGATAATCCTAAATCAATAGAGCTCCCAGAAGAGTTAATGAAAACTTGGTCTGCTATACACCGAGATGGTGGCGAAACTGGTTCGCTTGGGTGGGGTGGTGATTTTTCCAATGAAGTCTCACAAAAAGGCTTACTTAGGACGCATACAACTGTCAATACCATACAGCATTTAGCAGCAAATCCAACTGAGCCTTGCCGTATGTTTACTGTTGATCGGGTGTTTAGAAAGGAAGCAATTGACCGAACACATCTGCCAGAATTCCACCAAATTGAAGGAATAATTATGGAAGAAGGCGCTAATCTTCAGATGCTTGTTACCACTTTGAAAACCTTCTATGCTAAGATGGGTTATCCTGAGGTAAGAGTTAGGCCGGCTTATTTCCCCTATACCGAACCCAGTTTGGAAATTGAAGTAAAGTGGCGTGGCAAGTGGCTAGAATTAGGCGGTGCTGGAATCTTTAGGCCAGAAGTTACCGAACCATTAGGCATCAAACATCCAGTTCTTGCTTGGGGTATGGGTCTTGAGCGATTGGCCATGCTGGTACTTGGGCTTGATGATATTAGACAACTATACATTTCAGATTTGGAATGGCTGAGAAATCAGCCGATTATCTAATCGTCCATTAGAGGACTATTTTCAAGTGCTGGAGATGTCTGCATATACTATGGGAATGCTGAATACTATGGATTTAGGCGTGTTTAAACGTCTAGAGACTTGGAAAGCATTTGCTATTGCTGCGGTTATGTTCATCAGCATTTCGTTTGCCGCATTATCGATGTTTGACAGCATGGATGACATTTTCCAATCTGATGCTGAGCCAGAACCGATTCCTAACATGATATTTGAATCCCTCAATCGTACTGGTGTTGAATCTTCATTGGTAAATGAGACTGGTTGGTTTAATTTAGACGACTTACGTGGTTCTATCATAATCTTAGATTTCATGGCTCATGATTGTAGTAATTGTCATGCAGTTCAGTATCACCTAGAGGACAACATGGACAATTGGTCAGAAATGGCTAATGAAAACGGCAAGAGTTTCCATATCGTGGCTTACGGAAGTTGGTATGGTGAAGATATAGAATATCTCAATGAATCAGATGACCGGTACACTGTGCCACTGTATCCTACAGGCATGGGGTATGATGATTCGGCGATACTTGCTAATGGTGACAGGGTGGACCCTGTTAGACTGTTCACAACAGCAGGGACAGGACAAATTCCTGTGGTAATGGTAATTGATGAAGAAGGCTTCATAATAGAACGTCAAGCTACAGGTTCGCCAACAGATAAATGGGACTCATTTGATTCTGTAGTTGAAGAAGCAATATCGGGTCCAGTAAGTGACACAGTAGATCTAAGAATCGGCTGGGAAGAACCATCCACGTCTTACGTTGCAGTATTTGTATTGGGTATGATTCTGTCAATCTTGGTGTATTTCTCGCCTTGTGCATTCCCTGTTTTGCCAGGCTTCATATCATATTATCTCTCATTGGGGGCAAGAGAAGATGAATTAATTGAAGCTGGTAAGTTGAAAACCAAAATGCCCAGTCCGTTAGTTATTGGTTCTCTATCTGGATTTGGGATGTGGACATTTTTCCTCTTTATTGGCATAATTGCTGTAGTGATGGGGGAAGCGTTTCAGAAATCCGGATTAGTTCATTACATCGCCATAGGAATTGCCATATTGCTGATAATTCTTGGGTCGATGATGTTACTTGGTGTAACCTCACATGTTATGGGCTTTGTACAAAAATTCGTTGATCGATATAGCACAACAGAGGATGACGACATCTTTACTCCTAGGCGTAATATGTATCTGTATGGAATTGGTTATGCTGCTGCCTCTATTGATTGTACTGCTGCTGCCGTATTGCCATTTGTGCTTTATCTTGGAACTCTTGGTGGGGCTGCAATAACTTTAGGTATTAGTGGCTTAATGCTTGGCTTACTAATTCTAATGATTACCGTAACCATGATGGTAGGTCTTGGGCGTCAAGTTATGATAAATTTCCTCAGAAGAGCAACTGGTACAATCAAACTTGTTGGTTCATGGATGATGATTATGGCTGGGATAAGTTTGACTTTGTATCTAACTAATCGGGATGCGGTAAGTGCGGTATTTGGCTAATTTCACAGACGGTTGAATAACTCAACAACCTCTTGCTCATGACATCTTTCCAAGGCTGGCTTTATCCAATACTTCCATGCCAATAAACCAACAATTAGTGCTGATATTGCATCCCATACGTAATGCTGTTTTGTGGTGGTAATCGAAATAACTAGTAATGACCAAGCGAACCATAACCCCCCAAGTAGTATTTTTGCTCTTGTACCATCATATCTATACCATCGGTGAACAATTAAAACTACCAGCATGCTTTGTACTATGTGCAATGAGGGCCAAGCATTCCATGGATTATCAACGCCATACAATAACTCAAACCAAGTGTGCCAAATCCCTAGGTCGGTGTCCAACACAGAATCTCTAAGGTCCACTTCGGCCGGTAACGTTAAAAAAATAACAAAGATCATTAGGGTTAATATTAGCAATGTTTGGTGAAAAATAATCACTTCCCTTTGGGTTTGTTCATTTTTCATGCCGAATAATCCTGCCATTGGGTAATAGAAATATAATGTGTAATATGGAAGAATCATCCATGGAATCACTGGAATCATCGAATCAAATCGTGTCTCGGGATCAAATGCTGTCCAATTGCGCCATTCGGAAAAATAATTTATGACTAAATATCCTAATCCTAATCCTAAGACTACCATGAATAATAATGCCAAAGGTAAACGCAGTCCTTTGAAAGCATGGCGATTTTGCCAATGACTACTCCATAACTTCCATGGCTTTGACCCCCAGCGAATTGGCATTGTACTGCCATTTGGGGTTTGTTAATTAACAGTCTGTACGATTAGAGAGAGATTCCACAATGAGGGCAGGCTTTCCAGTTAGGCATTATTTGTTTTGAGCAATTTGGGCAGATGGAATTATTAACTTTGCTCAAAGAGTTATCCTGTGAATCTGCGCCAGGACCATCTACTGCTTTTTGAGCGGTTTGTTGCCGCAAGAATTCCTGCATTACTTCCGGTGTTAGCGCATCATTTTGGGCAGCCATTTCCATCATTTTTACTTGCAATTCATTTTGTTTGTCCATGCGTTGATTTTGATGCTCTTGGGTCTGGGCAACCCGATCACGTTTTTTTGCTTGAACCTGTTCAAACAATGCCATGGCTTGGTCAGTTTTGTGTGAAGACTCTTTCATTCGAAGATTCAATTTCCCTTCATCACGCTTTAATTCAGCTTCCCAACGTGCTTCTTGTTTTCGTAAATCCTTTAATTCGCTCTGTAATTCGACAGTAACTTTACCTGCTGCTTCGGCTTTTTGAATATTAAATTCACATTCGATTCTTCTTAACATTGCAGCTTCTCGTACGGCAATTCTTTCCATTAGTGCTTCAGCATGCGCTCCTTCAGTTTGTGTGGCGGCAGAAAGTTCTGCATTTAGTTGGATTATTTTTTCATTATCCGTTTGGTTTGCGGTAAGAAAAGCCTTCAGTAAGGTAAAGCCAAGAGTTGAGAGTGTAGAGCGCAATTCAACCTCTGTCCTCATCTCAAATTTATCTTGAAAAGCAGCACTTCGTAAATCTTCATCGCTTGAACACTCTGCCAGTGAGGGATTAACTACTCGCATCATCAATTCATTGTGTAATACCTCTGCTAGACGCTTTCTGTCTAACACAGGCGCACTATTGGCAAACATATTGAGTAATTTAGGGATGTCATCATTGCGTAACTGAACTCGCACATTGACAAATCCAGAAACCTTGCCACCATTTGGTAGATTAGCGGAAAATGGAACCGATATATCGGCAGGTCCAGTCATGGCAAATAGTAATCTTCTATCCTTAGCAGTAACGCCCATCATTTCGCCCAAAAACCGGTTGAACCCACCAGCGATATTACCAACTATCTTCTCAGTTAAAATATCACCAATTCGTCCATCAACAATAAATACACACGCTTCATTTGGCTTCAAAACTACTTCTTGAGCCTTCCACGTGTTGATATTATTGGCATCCAACAATCTCGCTATAATGTTAGGGTTGTCTCTCCATCTAAACTTGTTACTCATTTCATCATCTCACTTGGTTTTTTGACGTAGACCACCAAGAATCTTAGCTCGTGAATTATAAAATCCCCGACAACTAGTAATCATTTGTTGGCACTGTTGAATAAAATTCTTAACATCTTCATCTGGTTTACTTGTACTAAATGCATGTTCTGCACTATTGGATATATTGATTGCCTTGGTGACCATTTCAATAACATCGTGATCATGTTTGATTAATTTTTTCAAATCAGCAACCTTAACGGATCTTGAACCTGAAAAGAAAGCATGATTCATTCCAGTCGCTGATTTATCCACATCTTCAATCATCGAATCAATCTCCGAAGTGGCTTGTTTTGCTACTTGAGCGAGTGGCATATTATTCGCTTTGAAGGCGATATCTTGAATGTTAGAGATATGGTTTCTTGCCCTAGTTCCGGCTCGCTTGATTTCATCGCGAATCAGTTTGTCGGCTTCTCGACGTTTACCTTTGGTATATCCCTCATAACTTGAAAGGACCAATTGGATACCTCTCACGTAAGGTAATACTTCTAAGGGTACAGCAGGCATCGCTCTCATGTATACATTGTCACTGGTCGTTATTATTGCTTCCGTTACCAGATTCACAGATTTTTGACCATTCAAGAATTCTATCAGCGACAATATTTGCTTCATCTTTGTCGTGTGTCACATGAATGGCACAGATGTTGTGTTGCTTGAGTAAATCTCTAATTTCTCTGGCTAGTTCTCTACGAGCATCGACATCTAGTGAAGACAGAGGTTCATCAAGCAATAATAACTTTGGGTTTGCTAATAATGCTCTAGCAAGTACCACCCTTTGTGCCTCACCACCAGATAATGTGGTGACTTTACGATTAGCAAACCCACTTAAATTGACTAATTGTAGAGAATCATTAACCAATTGCTCTTTCATAATTTTAGATAATTTTTCATTATTGCCAAGAAGGATATTTTTAGCTACATTCAGATGCGGATATAAAATGGGTCTTTGGAATATAAATCCAACGCTATCGCTTATTTTTTCATCAATAGTAATTTCGCCATCTCCGCTTGACTCCAAGCCTGCTATCATCCTTAGTAGTGTGGTCTTCCCACAGCCGCTAGGGCCTAAAAGCGAGATTATTTCACCTGCTTTGAGTGTAAGGTTCATGTCTCGGAATAATATTTCCCCACTCAATTCTTTTTGTACTATTGTAATGTCTATCACGATGTCATTGTTACCCATTAAAATCCACTCCCTTCTCCATTATCGCGAAACCGTTCTGCAATGAAAAATAAGATGAATGTCAACAGCATCAAAACCGTCGCCGCAGCCATCGCCATTGGTTGAATCAATGGATTGAACTTTGGTTGGCTCATCAATTGATCAATTAGCACAGATAAAGTATCCCAAGAGCCCGACCTTACTAAAATCCATGATGCACCAAATTCACCTAACGAAAACGCCATCGTCAATGCTCCTGCTACCACAAGTGGTGCTCTGAGGAATGCAGCTTTTCCATGCCACCATGCTTTGATTGGACTCATACCAAGCATAATCGCCTGTTCATGGTATGATGAATCAATAGATCGCAAAGCAGGCAGAATTATTCTGATCACAAATGGAGTGGTAATAATTATATGAGGTATTGCTGGTATTATGGCCCAACCAAATAAACCAGGGGACCACTTCAATAAGCCAAGTAAAATCCCAAGGCCAATCATTACCGCTGAAAGGGCCAAAGGAATCATTGTAGCAAATTCAACAATCTTAGCAGTAGTGGCTTTTTGCTCTTGTTCTAAACGATTTATACATGATGAGATAATCCAGCCTATGGGTAAAGCAAATGTGACGGTGATTAAACAATAAATCAGGGAATTAGACAAGGCGTCAGGTATTGCAGTAGTAGAATAATCACCAGACCATGCTTCACTCCATGCTTCGCTTGAGTAAGTGAACTCACCAGTTGTTGCGTTGCGAATTCTAAAAGATGCAATAGTGACTAACATTAGTGGTAATATGGCAAAACAAACACCCAAGGCAATAATCATTTTTGCTAAATTATTCGGCCTTGATGATATTTGTTTGGCGTCTGATTCAGCAATTACAGCGTGGATAGTAGAATGCCGACGCTGTATTGATGTGGCGCAGATAATTGCTATCGACAATATGATTAATTGGACAATTGAAGTTGATAATACTACTTCGCTGGTGTCAATTCGATAGCCATATATTCCAGCAGACCCGCCTGAATTGGCCATCAATGTTTCTAGTGTGTCTTGGTTTGGAGTTAGCCATCGAACTAGGGCAAAGGAAGTAAAAGAAAAAATGAAACAGAGTGTGGCTGCACACAACACCGCTGGTCCAATTATTGGTAACCAGAGGTTGCGAATTCGTGACAACCTATTTTGCCCCGCTGGCAAGAAATGCATTTGTTCTTCCCAAGTTCTGTCCATTGTCGACAAGGTTGGTTCGACAAATCGCATTACTAATGAGATATTAAACCATACATGAGCGGTAATTAAGGCGATGAAATGCCCGGGATTTTCCCAGTTGGTAAAATTTGATAATTCGCCAACCATTCCAGACTCTAAGCGCAAATCAATACCCATTGCGGTCAATGGTCCCCCAACATCGATCAGCATCAGAAATCCCATGGCTACTACGATTGAAGGAGTAACAAATGGGACTGCTAATATCGCTCTTAAGAGTTTGATATTTTTCCAGTTGTAGCGCCCCAAACACCAAGCAATTGGTAGTCCAATAATAACGGTGGCAATTGTTGAAATGGTAGCTTCAAGTAATGTGAATTTCAAGGCTTGTAACGACGATTGGGTAGTAAAGAAATTTTGGACTGCCACAACTGAATTAATTCCAGTAACTGATTCAAGGCGAGCAATAGCATACAATAATGGCAATACAGTCAGCGTTACGAAACAACAAACAGTAGTCCACTGTAATACTTTGACCAACACATTATGCTGGCCTGTTCTAGTCAATACCAGACCTCATTCAGTTGCTGACTGCCACTTGTCTAGCCAATTAGTCATCTCTTCGTTGATTCTAGTCATCTCAACATTGGCATTTTCTTGTGGTATGTCAGAGTGATAGCGATAACCATCTGTTTCTGGTAATCCATAGCCATCAAGAACCGGATACATTAGATTGTTCTCGGGCATTTGTGCATTGATTTCAGGACTCAGTAGATATTCTATGAATAGTTCAGCACCAGGGATATTTGCCGCACCGTTAATTATTCCTGCATATTCTACTTGTTGAATGGTTGACTTTGGTAATGTTAGTGAAGTAGAGTGGGTGTAATTACTGGAGTAATAGGCTTCTACTCCGGGGGACTGACAATAAGATACTGTCAAGTGAGCATCTCCGATATATCCTGTAGTGTACTCACCATAGCCCCCTGTGTAGTGCGTTTCGTATGCCTCTGTCCACCCTGAGGTGATGATTGCCTCATTACTTGCCATGGCTTGCCACCAATCAAATGCGTTAGTACTTTCATCGTCATCATTTTCAAAATAGTCGATGGTTGCGACCATGAATGATCTTCCAGGTGAAGAGGTTACTGGGGATGGGAATGCTGTTTTTCCTCGCCAAGTTTCCTCTGTTAGGTTCCATAATGATGCTGGTTCGCTAACATTTTCTCCATCAACAAAATTCTCATCATAATTCAAACAAACAGGTCCTTGGTCGAAAGGAACGGCTAGTGCTCCTGAATACGGTCTTGCTGCCTCTTCGCTTATGTTCTGGTAATTATCTGACTGAGTGTAAAGAGTTTCTCTGAGCAAACAATTGTCGATAGCAGTCTGTAAGTAGGTATTATCTAAGCCAATCATCAAATCCGCTTGTTGGGCTTGTTTTGTGAGCATCATTTGGTCTAATATTCCACCTGCGTCATCTTCTTTGATAAATTCTATTTCATATCCAGTTCGGTTGGTAAATTCTTCTACCATGCTGTCACTTAACGCCAATATGTCATAAGTAAGTATTCGTAATTTTCCGTCATCTTTGTGGCCTGCGGAAAATGTAGAACATTCAACTGATTCATTTTCTGCTTCCAAGGCCCCTAAACACCCACTCATAGATCCGCAAACCATTACGGTCAAACACAGTAATGCCTTAAGCCGCAATCAATCCATCTCCTATTTGCGCAGATAGCTGGTGCGTTCGGTCAATTAACTCTAACGGATTGTGGGCGAGTATATACAGACTTGGCTCCCAACCATAGCCACCTGCATCAATTATCACATCTAGCTTGGTATGAGACCCGATTATACGACCCTTTTCACACTGAGCAAATGCATAGCCGAGTTGCTCACATATTGCTTTTAGTTCATCAATGTCGACTTTATCGTTTTTTATTTCTGGCTTAATGTTGACAATTGAGGTTTTCGCATCATTTATTGTATGGGCTTGTATTAGAATCCCTGCTAAGTGGTTTGAGACACCAAATGAAGGAGTTTCATGATGCCGCAATTTCCCGTTAACAATGGTAATTCTTCCGGGGAAGGCCGCTACTTGTTCAGCATCTCTAGCACCTTTGACGCATGATGCGATATTTAGCCCAACAGCCGGTAATACGTGGTGAATTCTCTTGACATCAAGACGGCTAATTGCCCATTCTAATCTGCGGAGTAAGGCTCTTTCCTGCTGGCCTTTGTCTAAATCTAAGCCAGTAAGGGTCTTGTCAAATCGTAGAGTATGGTTTCCGCCAAATTGGAATTCTACAATTAATCTCTGACGAATCACGTTACTTTCAGGGCCGATTGCCGCAATGGCTTGCGATAATTCACTTGCCCATGCATCAACCATTGCTTCGTCAGCTGATGCTGAAAGGTTGATTGTTGGTTTCTGTATATGTCTAGATATTGTGCTTTGAGTTGAGCCTAATAATGTGGCTATCTCTGATTGGGACCATCCTTTTGTGCGTAAATCTTTGGCAATGTGCTGGTGTAATCTGTCCAGCCATTTGCTACCTACTTCTCCTAACATATTATCTCCTAGAGTGTTCCTTTATTCAATGTTGCTGAAATAATATGCAATATGAATGGCATTTCAGGTGTTGGAATAACCATTAGTTGGTAAAATCAGCACATATTGAGCGCATTTTGGGCGAGTGTTTTCTCTAACATCAGATTATTTTTATTTGACTGTAATTTGCGATAATATGGCTAGTTAATGGTTTTCTGTGCTTTGAATGTAATTTGAATTCTATTTAATTCAGGATGCATATAGAGCCTTAGGTGAGTTCTAGAACCAATCACCGCATACTACAAAGGTCTAGCGCTAGACCGCTGTGATTATGAGAGCAGAAGTCCTCACACCATTCCTTGATGGATTGATGACTCGAATAGCCGATTACCACCTCGCCTCCCTCGGAAATGAACAAAAAACCGTAGATTACCTTACGGAAGAATCTAGACGAAAGACTACTGATTTGTCACTACCATTGGAAGGAAATGGTCCCGAACGAGTTCTTGATGATATTGATGAATTTCTCAGGCAGTGTGTCAGAACTAACAATCCGCAGTTTATGAATCCGTTATGGGGTGGACTAAACTTGTCAGCCTTTGCTGGTGAGGTAATTGCGGCTTTGACCAACCAATCAATGTATACCTATGAATTATCACCGATTGCCACCTTAATCGAGAAAGCGATTATTTTCCGGATGATGGAAATAATTGGTTATGCTGATGGTTTTGGCACCTTTACCACCGGGGGGTCTAATGGTAATATGCTAGGGATGTTGTGTGCTCGTCAATCTCTCTACCCATCATCATCTAACGGAGGGTTTGATGGTACCAAGCATGTTGCCTTTGTCTCTGCTGAAGCTCACTATTCAGTGCTAATGTCAGCCAATGTCATTGGGATTGGGCATCAAAATTTAATCAAAGTCGCCTGTGATTCACATGGGCGAATGAAACCCGATGCACTTATCGATGAAATTCAACGGGCCCGACAAAATGATTTTATTCCATTCTGTGTAATTGCTACATCAGGCACTACGGTTAGAGGTGCATTTGATCCACTTAGAGAAATTGCGGCGATAAGCCACGATGAAAATATTTGGCTGCATGTCGATGCAGCATGGGGTGGAAGTTGCTTGTTTTCTAGCAAGCATCGAGATCTTATGGCGGGTGTAGAACTTGCTGACAGTGTGTGCTGGGATGCCCATAAAATGATGGGATTACCACTTATTTGCAGTGCCTTCTTAACCAAACACAAGGAGGTTCTCGGTGGTGTTTGTGCACACGGCAACGCTGCTCATTACTTATTTCATGAGAACACTAAAGATGTTGACCTTGGTCGATTTTCACTGCAGTGTGGTAGGCGCAATGATTCCTTGAAACTGTGGATCGCTTGGCGAGAAATCGGCGACGCAGGTTGGGCAGAAATGGTAGATAGGTATTGTGAATTAGGTGATTATCTTCAAGCAGCAGTTCAATCACATCCTAAGCTCGAAATGATGTCTGAGCGCAGTTGGTCGAATATTTGCCTTAGATATGTAGTTGAAGGACATGATTTGAATGAATTAAATGCTGAATTACGTGCTCGACTTATTAGAGAGGGAATCCACTTAGTTAGTCGTTCAAATATTCTAAATGATGTTGTAATCAGGGCTGTAGTGGCCAATCCATTAGTTGATGAATCAGTACTAAACGGTCTAGTGGACGCAATTGTTAGGCATGGTGACGAAATAGTCGCCGGAGTACCTGCTCAATTTTGATTCCCCCGAGTTTAAAGAGCGCCTCGATATAGCACAATCATGTCGAGTGGCGATTTAGTCAGGACCGCACTATTTGATGAGCATGTTGCACTGGATGCTAATATTGTAGACTTTCATGGTTTTGAGTTGCCTATATGGTATTCCAATATCAAAGAAGAACATCTCGCTACAAGAGCATCTGCAGGACTGTTTGATGTCAGCCACATGGGAGCATTTCGGTTTACTGGCAACAAGGTTCGTGAATGGCTTGAAACGGTGGCAACTCAGAAAGTTTCAGCAATATCTCCCGGCCGTTGTGCTTACACTCATTTCCTCGATCATAATGGTTTCATCATCGATGACATGATTTTTGCTGTGGTTTCAGAAACCGAAATCCTTGGAGTCCCAAATGCGTCAATGATTGAGGTAATGGCTAATTGGTTCACCAGTAATTTGCCAGAAGATGGCTCGGTAGAATTACAAGATTTATCTCCTGAAACATCAATCATCGCTCTACAAGGGCCGGACTCAAAATCAATAATTAGCAAGGTTTTGAGTGCGGAAAACCACGTTGGAAGATTTCGCTGGCAACAAATATCGGATAACTCTCTGGGTGTTACTGGCTGGATTCAAGGAACTGGTTATACTGGTGAGCCAGGTTATGAGATATTTGTGCCGAATAACCAAGCCGCAACTCTTTGGCGCAATCTAATCGATGCAGGTGCTACACCAGTAGGACTTGGAGCACGTGATACTTTACGCTTGGAGAAAGGTTACCTGCTTAGTGGAGTTGATTTCTGCTGGCCTGAGCTAGAAGAAGGAACCGAATTTTTGTCAAGAGATTCATGGGAGACCAATGTTCCGTTTGGCTTAGACCTTGATCATGATTTCATCGGTAAGCAGCGGGTTATCTCTCACTCAGATACCGACCCTAAATGGTGGGGGGTCAAGTACGTCGAAAAGGGACCATTGCCACGACCTGGAAAGGATGTTACTGATTTATCAGGTGACATCATCGGTCGATTGTCTTCTGGAGCACCATCGCCTAGTTTGGCAAATATCGGTATCGGTATTGGCTATATTGCAAATGTAAGTGAAGGAGACGAGGTTATGGTAGTTGCAAGTCCAAGAAAGTCGGTAAAAGCCGTTATTGTAAGGCCGCCATTCGTCTAACTTATCGAATTTACAATATCATCTTCTAAGCATGAATATTATGGGCATTACGCGCACGGGTTTAAATTAGCCGTAAGAGGAGAATAGCCATGGTCGACCAATTACCAAACCGAGGCCTAGAAACAGAGATGCTCGAAGAGATGGGTTTTTCATCTATTGATGACTTGTTTAGCGACTTGCCAGAACACGTTAGAATGTCTGAACCTCTACCATTACCACCTCCCCAATCTGAAGAAGAAATAATCGCCGATGCTCGAAGATTACTTGGAGCGAATTTAGCTATGGGTGAAGCAGTATCGTTTTTGGGTGCAGGAATTTATCGTAACTATGTCCCTGCATCAGTATTCCAATTAATTACTAGGGGTGAATTCTTGACCTCATATACTCCCTACCAGCCTGAGGTAAGTCAGGGAATGCTCCAAGCAATGTGGGAATTTCAGACTTTGATTTCGGAATTAGTTGGCCTGCCAATTGCTAATTTATCACTTTATGACGGCTCTACAGCGGCTGCAGAGGCACTTACTTGTGCTGTTAGAGTTCACACTAGAAAGGCCAGTCAATCAGATACTGTTTACATTTCTGAACTAGTCCCTCCAGACCGTATGTCTGTGATGCACAATTATTGTCAAGGTGCAGGAATTACTCTGAAACTCCTAAAGCATAATGCAGATGGCACCCTTGATATTGATTCTGTTCATTCTGCCGCAGGTTCATGTGGTGTATATGTCGAACAACCAAATCCGCTTGGTATTCTTGATGGCGGCCTGACTCAAATTAAAGAAATAATCGGTAAAAACACTGCACTCATAGTCGGCGTACAACCAGTCTCTCTTGGCTTAGTTGAAGCACCAGGTAACTACGGTGCTGATATCATCGTCGGTGAGGGTCAACCATTTGGCAGTCCACCAACAGGGGGAGGTCCAATCTACGGAATCTTTGCGTGCAGCAAGCCATACTTGCGCTTAATGCCCGGAAGAATCGTTGGACGGAGCATTGATGTCGACGGCAAAGAAGCATATTGTCTGACTCTTTCCACAAGAGAACAACACATTAGACGTCATCGAGCAACTTCCAACATTTGTACAAATGAAACGCTAATTGCCTTGATGGGCGCAATGCACATGTCACTACTTGGACCTGAAGGCCTCGAACACTTAGCATATCGAAATATGACTGCTTGTGTCTTGGCCAAACAGAAGTTGTCGGAGATTAGTGGGGTCTCAGTGCCGCATATTTCATCATCTCACTTTAACGAATTTGTTATTGAACTTCCAAGAAGTGCTGCAGATTGTCTGAAGTATCTCGATTCAGTTGGCATTATTGGTGGTTTTGACCTAAACCGTTGGTATAATGGTCGCACAAATTGGTTGTTAGTCTCTGTTACAGACCAAACCAAGGCAGCAGAAATTGATTTACTGGCCGCACAATTAGCTGAATGGTGTTCGATGAAGGAGGTGGTTGCTTGAGCAGATTATTTGATTTTGCTGGCGGAACTGGAATGGGTTATTCACAACCTGAACCACTACTTTCGAAAAATAAAGTAGCCCTGCCCCCAAACTTGATGCGCAAAGAACTTCCAAGATGGCCAAGATTATCTGAGCCAGAAATGGTTAGGCACTATACGTGGTTGTCAAGAAGAAATTTTGGTATTGATACTGGTTTTTATCCGCTTGGCTCATGTACCATGAAACACAATCCAAGAGTCAATGAAGTAATAGCGCAACTACCAGGCATTGCGGATATTCACCCACACCAACCTGAACATCATTTGCAAGGCTTGTTATCTATTTACCATGAAATGCAGCACATGTTGGCGATCTGCTCTGGAATGGATGACGTAACACTGCAACCGGTAGCAGGTGCACAAGGAGAGTTCACTGCTGTACGCTGTGTACAGGAATACTTCCGCAAGCGCGGCGAAACTCAACGCACCAAAGTAATCGTTCCAGATTCTGCCCACGGCACCAACCCTGCTAGTGCTGCTATGGCAGGATATGATATCGTCGAGATACCCAGTTTGGAAAATGGACGAATTGACCTAGAGGCTCTAAAAGCAGTAATTGATGATACAGTTGCCTTGATGATGATAACCAATCCAAATACTCTTGGGCTATTCGAAACAGATGTTCCAGAAGCATCTGATATCGTTCACGCCGCAGGTGGACAAATGTACTATGATGGTGCTAACTTCAACGCCATTCTTGGCCGTACTTCACCTGGTTTGATGGGCTTTGATGCGGTTCACTTTAATCTGCACAAGACATTCAGTCAGCCACATGGTGGCGGAGGTCCTGGTTCTGGCCCAATTGGTGTCAAATCTCATTTGGCCGAATTCTTGCCAAGTCCTGTAGTCAAGACGCGACCAATTGTTGGCGATGAAGCCAAATTTGCCGTTGATGATATGTGGTATACTTGGTATGAACCAGAACATACTATCGGTAAAGTTCAACAATGGCACGGCAATGCTGGGGCAATTATTCGCTGCTGGGCATATTATCGACGCTACGGTTATGGCTTGAAGGACATGTCTGAACATGCTGTGCTAAATGCTAACTATTTGCGTCATGCCTTACACCGTGAAGCGAAAAAGGCTGGTGTTTCACATATGTTTGTTGACGGTGCGGAAGCGGAAGTTGCTAAACACGAATTTACCTTATCACTACAACCTGCCAAAGAAGCAGTTGGAGTATCTGCTATGGATGTGGCCAAAGGCTTGCTAGATATGGGTTACATGGCGCCAACAGTATATTTCCCGCTAGTAGTACCAGAATGTATGATGTTTGAACCAACTGAAACGGAAAGTCGAGATACGCTAGATACTTTTGCCAAAGATTTTGCTCAAGTGCTCAAGGTAGATGCACAGACTCTTCACGAAGCGCCAATTACTACACCAGTACGTCGGGTAGATGAAGTATATGCAGCAAGAAATCTTTGTTTGAAACATCCATTTGATGAAGAGTAGTGGTCGATTTGGTAAGGGCTAGAGATAACAGCCCGGAGAACTTTGGCTGGGAAAAAATTGAACTTAAACCGAATGCTGGATCTGTTTTGCTACCACTATCATGGGGTTTATTGCCTCTAGCATTGACATTGATTGTCTATTTTACTAAGACCGGTATGGAACTGATAAATTTCCTTGGGGCTGGGTCGGTGTTGCTAATGCTAGTGGGCGGTATTGGTGCTGTTAGCACAAGGCAAGGAATTTTTAATTCTCTTAAAGTCGGTTTAGGGTTTTTCTTTAGTTGTTTATCACTATTTTCTTGGCTAATGGTGGCAAATAATAACTTCGCAGTCGAGTGGGGTATAGCGTCCTCATTTCTCGCTTTTATCATGACCTTTAGAACACTTGATTTCATTTTCAAAGATGCTAATCTAATTTATCAAACTAATTGGTCGGCGAAATCTAGGTTGCCAACAGACTCGATGGCCGGATGGGATGTCAGATCTCGAAGGTTCACACAAAATACGATGGCATTAAAGCGATTTGACAAAGATAGTTTTGCTCACATCTACGGTACTAGAACTCTACAAGGCTTAGCAATACGCTTGGATGTGTTCGGTGTGCCAATGGGAGAACGCTTTGATTTCCGTCTTTTAGGGCTTGATTTGACGGAATTTATTGTCGAAGATGAATAGTCATCTTGAATAACCGACCGCGATGGCAGTTTTTACATGGAAGTTACTATACTGTTGGGTTCGTCCTCAGATATGCCTATTGCCGAAAAGTGTACCAAAATCTTGAAGCAGTTTTCAGTTGATTATCAACTGCGTGTTGCTAGTGCTCATCGTTCACCAAAATTTGTAGAGCAAATTATTCATGATGCTGAAGCAGATGGCTGTAAAGTGTTCATTGCAATGGCTGGATTAGCAGCAGCACTGCCAGGTGCTGTAGCTGCTCTTACCACCAAGCCAGTTATTGGTGTGCCATGTGGTGGAAAAGTGCCTTTCGATTCCTTACTATCCATTGTACAATTACCTCCTGGTGTCCCAGCAGCAACTGTTGGCGTCGACCGTGGTGATAATGCCGGATACTTGGCTGTACAGATGCTAGCATTGCAAAACGATGCACATGCTGCTGCCCTGAAGCAAAATAAACTCGACCAAGTAGAGCGAGTCAAAGCCCAAGACCGAGAGGTCAACGGGGGCGCCTGATATGTTTGATGTCGATGAATTCGTTAAGGAATCCATCGAATCACTGCAAAACACAATTGATGATATAGCCATAATTGCTTGTTCAGGTGGTGTCGATTCTACTGTTGCTGCTGTTATCGCAAATCAAGCAGTAGGGGATTTACTGCATTGTGTTTATGTTGACACTGGGTTTATGCGTAAAGGTGAGACTGAACAGATTGAGGCTTTACTGGCCGAGCAAGGAATCAAGAATTTGGTGACTGTCAAGGCAGCGGATCGTTACTTTGAAGCCCTCAAAGGTGTTACTGAGCCAGAGCAAAAGCGCAAGGTGATCGGAGAGTTATTCATTAGAATTTTTGAAGATGAGCAGAAGAAATGCGGCGCTAAATATTTAGTTCAAGGAACCATTGCCCCAGATTGGATTGAATCAGGCGGCGGTGTACGTGATACTATCAAGTCGCATCACAATGTTGGCGGCTTGCCTGAAGACATGACTCTTGAGGTAGTTGAACCACTGCGTGATTTATACAAAGATGAAGTCAGAGAATTAGCCCGCTTCCTCGAAATCAATGTGGCAGAAAGACAACCATTCCCTGGTCCAGGGTTAGCAGTTAGAACTCTTGGTGATTTAACCCCAGAGCGTGTTGCAGTAGTTAGAGAGGCTTGCGCAATTGTTGAAGAGGAGTTTGAAAAGGCTGCAGCAGAAGGTTTGATGGAATTACCTTGGCAATATTTTGCTGCTCTACTCCCTGTTCGTAGCGTCGGTGTGCATGGGGACGTTCGTGCCTATGGTGAAACAATAGTAGTTCGTGCAGTTCAATCTATGGACGGCATGTCAGCAAGATACTCAGAGATTCCTCATCCTATCTTGCACAAAATAAGTACTCGAATAACTAACACTGTCAAAGGTGCAGCTAACCGTGTAGTGTATGATATTACTCACAAACCACCAGGCACAATTGAGTGGGAATGATTGGATAAATTTCACAGAATAGTTTAACATTTATAGCAAGGTATCAAAAACAGATTGAATCTGTTATGGTGTATGGGACAAAAGCGATTGAGTGTATTTATTGTTGCCATTTTCTTATTTTCTCTTGTTTCAAGTGTCCAAGCATCTGAGGATGGCGAAACAGTGGCTCAATTTGGCACTGGTTTTGATGAGGTCGTAATCGCCGATTCAACTGACGGTTTATTCGACCCCCGTGACCTTGAATTCCACCCAGGGCGAACTGATGAACTTTGGATTGCTAACCGTGGCGACGACAGTATTTCCATCATCCATGATACAGGACTTGACACTCAGTATTCTCAAAACCGTGAAGATTCCAACAGTAATCACTTCCTAGAAGAAGTCAGCGCAATTGCCTTTGGTGCCTATGATGAGGAATTTGATTGGCAGTGGGGCTCGGCCCAAGAAACCCAAAACACCTACTGTGGTCAAGGATCACCAAATCAGTTCATGGGCCCAACCTTGTGGCCATCTTCGCTTTCGCACTTTGCAGTAGAGAATCAAAATAACGGCAATGGCTTATTAGGTAGTCATATAGATATGAATCACCAATCACCAGACGGAATGGGCATTGCTCACGATAGTGGTAATGCATATTGGTACTTTGATGGTTATTACGGCGAGTTAGTTTACTATGATTTCCAACAAGACCATGATACCGGTGAAGACGATCACTCAGATGGTATCGTTCATCGATATGTCGATATTGAACTAACTAGAGACGGAGGCATACCCGGCCATATGGTGTTGGATAAAGAATCTGGAATACTCTACATAGCAGACACAGGAAAGAATCGTGTCTTGTGGGTTAATACCGATGACCAATCTGTTTCAACCACCGACATACTAAACTCTGCAACGCAGAAGGAACCACTCGCAGAGTACAAGGAAAAAAGAGGTATGGAATGGGGTGTCTTGGACACTGGACTTGGGCGTCCCTCTGGTATTGCCCTAGAAGGTGATACCTTATTTGTATCAGAAAATGGTAACGGGCAAATTGTCGCTTACAATTTAGCAGATGACGGCAAGAGTGCTACTGTTGCTGATACAATCCAAACTAGTGCACAATTCATTATGGGTCTTGAAGTTGGACCAGATGGTCATCTCTACTACGTTGATAACGGTAAAGATCAGGTTGTCAGAATCGAACCATTCTATGACTTAGATGCAGACGGCGTTCTTGATGAAGATGACAACTGCATTGCTGTTGCTAATCCTGGTCAAGCCAATTATGACGCTGACTATTTTGGTGATGCATGTGATGAAGATGATGATAATGATTCAATCCTCGATGTTGATGATAATTGTCCAACAGGTCAGAAATCTTGGACTTCACAAAAAGGCATTGACCATGACTTAGATGGTTGTGCTGATGCTAGTGAGGATGATGATGATGATAACGATGGAGTTGTCGATTTAAGCGATCTGTGCCCTAAGGGTGAAATTAACTGGCCATCACGCTCATCAACTGATTTAGATAGCGATGGATGCCGAGATGATGATGAAGATTTGGATGATGATGGTGATGGTATTTGCGATGCTGGTGCTGGTAATGAATTGTGCCAAGTCTCTGATATGGCAGCTGATTTGTGTCCTGTCAGTAATATAGGATTTATTTCAACTTTGGAAACTGATAATGATGCCGATGGTTGTGAAGATGCAGTTGAGGATAATGATGATGATAATGATGGATACAGCGATACTATCGATGATTGTCCGTTAACCTCAGGCTCCAGTACCGGTGAATTAACCGGTTGTTTAGACGGTGATTATGACGGTTACGCCGATTCAATCGATATTTTCCCGGCAGACCCTAGTCAATGGGCTGACAGCGATAACGACGGCTATGGTGACGAGCTACGAGGCACTAATGGCGACTATTGTCCAACTATTGTTGGAACCTCCACACTAGACCGGCTAGGTTGTGTTGATACAGATGATGATGGTTGGTCAGACCCCGATGATACTTGGAACATAAATTTCGGTGCCGATGCATTCCCTTACGAGCCAACTCAACATTTTGATGGCGATAATGACGGATACGGAGATGATGCGGAAGGACTTCAACCCGATGGTTGCACCAATATTGCCGGAACCTCGTTCGAAGATGTATTTGGTTGCCGTGATAGTGATGATGATGGCTGGTCAGATGCTTATGATGCTTTCAACAATGATGCAACACAATACTCTGACCAAGATGGTGATGGTTATGGAGATCTGATCAGCGGTAATACGCCAGACTCTTGCCCGACGATATTTGGTAATTCTACAATAGAGCGATTTGGTTGTCTTGATTCGGACGGGGATGGTCTGGACGATGAATTAGATGAATTTCCCAATGATGATACCGAACAAATCGATACCGATGGAGACGGGGTTGGCGATAACTTAGATGCCTATCCACAAGACGGTTCGATGTCGGTAATTTCAGATGATAAAGATGATTCTTCCAATGTGATTGGTATAGTGACAATTGGTGCGGTCATTCTTGGAATTATTGTAGTAATTGGAATATACGCGACTCGACGTAAACCAGAACTTATCCCTGACCACGTCATGCCGTTTGCTAATCAACAATTCATTCAACCAATGGCTCAAACAATGCCGCAACCAGCAATGGAGTATGCTCCACCTGTACAAGCTCCCCAAGGACCCCCACTGCCTCCAGAAGGACTACCACCAAATTGGACCATGGAGCAATGGGCTTGGTATGGTGAAGACTATTTACGTAATCGTTGAAGGAATCACGCTATCTTTTATACCGACTTTTACTACGGTAGTTGATGAATAATTACCTGGCTCGCCTAATGCGTTATTGGTTGTGCTTTGGTACATTGTATGACATAGCCTTTGCGCTAATTTTTTCGTCGTTAATTGCCATACTATTGCAAGTTTCATCGCTCATTGATTATTTATTGATCTTTAGTGCTTGCTGGTTTACTATCGAACTTTTCTGGTGGTTGGTAGATAAATTTGGCACGACTCTTCAAAGAAACCGAATAATTCGCAAATACTTTCTCGGCGCTCAATTCAAAAAGCGTTGATTAAACCCAATTCTAATAAATTAAATACCAAATTGATACTAATTAACATAACTTATTGTAAGATATACAAATAATGAAATCAATTATGATGTAGTTAATGTTCGTTATATCTATGAA
>JABJMO010000063.1 GCA_018659375.1 Methanobacteriota archaeon
AACAGTCTTAAGCCGAGCCACGCAGGTTCCTTCGATTGGAATCATTAACTATTGAGTAAATAGTATACTACCAATCAACGATATAGGATCGATTTAATTGAATGAAAAATATACTTTACAATGCCTAACTACCAAAGATTTAGTTGACGATAACTACACCTTACATTATACCGATGGTGCCTTACTAAGAACCATTTATCATAACGGTTTAACCGTAAACCAAGGGCGCAACGGGATGATGAAATTTCATGACTGGATGCCAAATTATGAAATCTCTGACCTTGATGTAGGAACTCAAACCTACCAGGCTGAAGCACTTGGCAAAGCGATTGGTATGACCAATCTGTGGGTTACCTTTCACGGCTATTGGCCGGAGAAGAACGGCCTTTGTCCAACTGGTTCATTCAAGGATATGGAAGCGGTTCCAACTTTAATCCGCCTCAAAGAAAAAAACTGTGAAGGATTAATTTGTGCTAGTGCTGGTAATACTGCGCGAGCCTTTGCTTATTTTTGTGGCTTGTACAATGTGCCAATCATTATTGTTGTCAGCCACCTACATGCTAAGCGGTTGTATGTACCTGATGGGCACCCGACAGATTCTGTGAAACTAATCGTGTTAGAAGATGGTGATTACTATGATGCCAAGGTGTTTTCCAAGCAATTAGCTAAACATCTTGATAATTGGCAAATGGAAGGCAGTGTTCATAATGTTGCCCGAAGAGACGGCATTGGTTCATTAATTCTTGATGCGGCTTTCACGATTGGTTCCATGCCGCAACATTATTTCCAAGGCATTGGCGGGGGACCAGGGCCAATTGGCGTTCATGAAATGGCGGTTAGGGCCATTGATGCTTGCTTCTTTGATGGTCCACCACCAAGGCAGCATGTCAGCCAAAATGTGGAACATAGTCCAATTCACAATGCTTGGCAAGCAAAAAGAGATCACTTAATCAAGGCTGATTTTCCAGATGAAGAAGTAACTGTTTACTCAGATTACCTGCTCAATAAATCACCTGCATATGATGTAAAAGGCGGTGTTCATGATATTCTAAAACAGTCGAATGGACAGACTTATGTTGTAGCGAAAGAGTCTGCTATGGCTGCCAAAGAGATGTTTGAACAAACTGAAGGTATCGATATTATGACCCCGGGTGGTGTTGCGCTTGCTAGTTTGATTCAAGCTTTAGAAACTGGCGAGATTAACTCAAACGATTGTACAGTGCTAAACATCAGCGGTGGTGGAGTTGAAAGAATGAAATCTGAGGTCGCGTGTTCGACTATTACTCCGTGGATGACTATCGCAAAATCAGCTGAAGTTAGCGAGATTATTGATTTATTAGACTAATCAAGCACTGCGTCCAGCGTCAAACATTTCTCTTAGGCTGCCATCTTGTAGCATTTCAAGAGCAATGTCAGACCCGCCGATTAATTCACCGTGAACATAAACTTGGGGCATGGTGGGGAAATCTGCCCAACTGCAAACAGCCGGAATCGCTCGGCGATCTTCCAAGATGTTTACTGCGGCAAATGGTTCACCAAGTTGTTGAAGCACTTGTGCGGCGCGATTTGAAAAACCGCATTGTGGATCATTTGGTGTTCCTTTCATGAACAATACCAAGGAATGTTCGTCTACTATTGCTTGCAATTCTTCTTCTGTCCAATCCATTTTTCTCACTCTTTATTTTTTTGAATTCGCCTGATATGTACGCCTCGTCCACCACCATGGGGGTCAAACGCCGTGTCTCCAGCTGTTTCAGCTTGCTTTGGTGTCATACACTTCAGGTCTAATGCATGAACCGGGTGCGGGATATGTTGTTTCATGACTGCCAAAACTTGGCGTTGTCTTTGCAGCGGCCTCATCCCTTCAAAATCCTCAGTGATTATTCGGACATGAAAATGGTCACCTGAGCCGTGAAGGTCAATTACTTCCACAACTGCATTAGGCACTGCTTTGAGAACTTCAGATTCAACCCAACTAGCATCAACCATACTCGCACCTCATATAGCCCTTGCAAAACCATCATTTGAACATGTGGTTTAGAGGATGCTTGAAATGAGGCGTGTCTAGGCATAGATATGACCGAGTCAGTATCACAGCCTCAAGGCCGTGAACTGAATATGGGGAGGGATTCTAGTTGGTTAATCGGCGCAGATATCATTGCGGTTTTTTTAGCCTTAGTTGGCCAAATAGTACTGACAAGAGCATTGATTACCGAAGATTATGGTATCTTCATTATTGCTTTGGATATCTTTGCTACGACGTTTTTGATTATTGATTTGGGTCTGCCAACCATTCTAGCCCGTGATGGTGCGAAATCCGTGGACAAGATATGGCCGGCAATTTGGCGGATTTATCGAATACAATTTTTCTGTATGGTGCCGTTCATTGCCATTGCCACCATTGGTATTTCCATAACGGCAAATGATTGGTCAGAATATTTACACGTAGTAATAATTTGCATGGCTATTGCTTTAGCGCACATTTTTAGTTACGCACCGAGATCTGGACTAAGGGCTGCAGGGTTTGCTTCACTAGAGGCGTGGAGTAAGGTGTTGGAACGCTTGGTAACTATGAGCGGTTATTTGGTGCTATACTATTTGGGTGTTAATTCTGTGGGAAGTTATGCTTTAGCATTCCTAATAGGCGCTTTAGTGGGATTAGCCATTTCAATATTATTTGCTAAATCATACTTGCAAAGTTCAGTTGAAGTTAGCGATTGGTCTAATCTGGGAGAATCATGGATTGATAACAAATCTTTGTTATTGCAATCTTTACCGTTTGCCATAACCCTTGGAGTACTGCCTTATGTGGTTAGGATTGAAAAGTTCATTGTTGCAGGGACAATGGGAGTTGAGAGTGCTGCATTATTTCATGTTGCACAAATTGCCTGGCTTGCTGGTTTGGTTGTCCCCCAAGCCATGAGAGCCGCACTATTGCCAATACTTGGCTCCTTTAGACAAGAAAAATATCGCTTTGAAAGTGTCATAAACAAATCTCTAGACCTATGCTTTGGCTTATTACCAGTTGGGTTATTTGGTGGCGCATTGTTAATCACATTCATACTACCAAGCGCTTTTCCACAACAATACACCGATGGCAGTATTGGGGCTTCGGCAGTACAGCTATTCATGATATTACTACTAGGGTGGTGTTTTACTTTGATTGCAACACCGAGTTATACTGCATTACAAGCCGGTAAGAATCCGTGGAAATTTACCATTTTTATTGGCTGTGTTGTCATGTTTGCTGCGATTATTGGTTTCGTATTAATCGGCTATTATGCTGATTCAAAAAATTACGGGCTTTATGCAGCAGCAATTGCCTCAACTACCTCTTCGGCATTTTTGTTGTTTTCCTCATTGCATCTAGCACGGCTATGGAAATTAGTATATCCAAGAAGAATAGAATTTATGGCGACAATTATACTTGCAGCAATCTCATGTTATGGTTTTGCGACAAATTCAATACTTGCATTGAGTGGAATTGCTTTGTTTATGTTTACTCCAAGAGCTTGGCAAGTAATGAAGACCAACGTTTACTGATTTCCTCAGTGGAAAACTCGTTTGGTATCTTGAATCCTTCACTCCAATCTGTCTGCAAGGTATTCTCACATGCATCGGCTAATTTTACTGGATCATATTGCTCAACTAAACTTGTTTCTAACAAATATTGGCTGACTTCCCCAACATTAACTGAAACAACTGGGGTTCCGCAGGCTAGTGATTCTCTGGCCACCAATGGTCCGGATTCCCGTTTGGAGGTGATTAATGTCAAATCGGCAACTAGCATTCTATCCCACACAATTGTTCTTGGTTGTTGACGTAGCGTAGTAATGCCGACAACCCAGCCACGGTTTTCTAGCTCTTCACCGGTTTGTAATGCCAAGAGGTGATTTTTTTCACGCCTCCTTGGGTCGGCTGGGAATAAAATATCAAGTTTGCTTTTGCGCCATCTACCTTGCCAATTTTTGGGTTTAGTTAACCATTCATCTTCCACGGCAGTATGGCAACTAATCACCGATGATGCTGTTTTATCCAAACTTTTAGCAATGCTGTGAAGCCTAGAGGAAACAGTAACTAAGTGGTCACAATCATTGACTAAGCGAATAATTTGACTGGAGATGTTATTATCTTTCAATCCGATGTCAAAATCGTGGCCGTGAACAATTCCCACCCATGGAATTCCTGACTTTTTTGCCAATCTAGAGGCTAAATCTCCTGCAGGCCACATAGTGTGGCAGATTATTATTTCTGGAGTCCAGTCGCCTAACCAGGACTCAACTTTTTTGGCAATCCGCTTCATACTTCGCATTGTTATGGATGGATATGGATGTCCTGGAAGGCCCCAAAATCTTGGAGCAATGACTCTGGTATTACCGTGGGTAAATTGTTTTGGCGCCCTTGATACTCCGGTTAATGTTGATCTGCTAGATTCCTGATACTTCAGCATTCTAGGCAATGGATTTACCACTTTTATTTCGTGGCCCATCGATTCCAATAATTTGACGTTGTCGCTAACAAATGTACCACGAGCCACATTGGTTGGCAGGGGAAATAGTAGTGACACTACCAAGATACGCACATTGCCACCTTCATCGGATTATACTTCAAGGGCTGTTTTTAGCGCTTGAAAGTTTTCTTTGACTGAGGCTTGCTTGTTGAAAAGCCCAGAGCCAACCACGCAATTAACAACGCCCCACTTGGCAACCATAGCAATGTTGTGGGCTTTTATGCCACCATCTATCTGTATCTGTACCGGCCTGCCACCATTAGCAACTTGTTGATCAATCATTGACTTAAGTCGTCTAATTTTACCCTCGACAGAAGCTATGAATGATTGACCGCCAAAGCCTGGATTGACGCTCATTATCAAAACCAGATCGAGGTCTGGAAGAATTTCTCTTATTGTTTCGATTGAAGTAGCAGGATTTAGCACAACACCAGCAGTAGCGCCTGCGTCTCTAATTGCCATTATCAACCTGTGCAGATGAGTTGTCGCTTCGACGTGGACTGATATGTGGTTGCATCCGGCATTGATGTAGTCCATGTAGCATTCCTCTGCATTACTAATCATAAGGTGGGCATCAAAGTGAACATCGTTGCCAAGCGCATTGCGAAGAGATTTAATTACTGGTGGACCGAAAGTCAGGTTGGGGACAAAATTTCCGTCCATCACGTCTAAATGAAGTACATTTATGCCTGCATCGACTGCTTCTTGGCATGATACTGCTAGATTTGATAGGTCGGCGGTAAGGATACTTGGTGCAATTATCATAGCAGAACATGTGGTGCCAAACAGCGGATTCTCATGAGCATTGTGCCTCGGATTGTAAAAAATATCGCACAAAGTCTCTTAATGCTCGATATTGACGGAGACTTAGTGAGACCATGGGCGAAGTAAGGGCAGTCAGCGATTCCGAGTATGAAAATTCAGTGAATGATAGCGAGTGGGTGCTAGTAGACTTCTGGGCCCCTTGGTGCGGACCTTGTAAAGCAATAGCCCCCGTCTTAGAACAAGTGGCAAGTGAAAGAGAAATACTGATTGCTAAAGTCGATACCGATTCAAATCCTGCCAACGCTGGGAAACTTGGAGTTAGAGGAATTCCAGCACTATTTTTGTATCATAACGGCAAGGTCGTTTCTAAACAGAACGGTGCAATGCCAAAACCAGCACTATTGAGCTGGATTGACCAGCACATGTCTGCTGATGATTTCTAGTCCTATTGGATATCTCTAAGCAAACGCTCTTTCAGCGCTTCATGAAGCCACATGCCATTAGGCATCTCTATCAAAATCCCATGAGAAATCAAGTCTTTGGGTGGCGTCCCGGACCAACCCGATTTAGTAGCCAACAATTCCCAACTTACCGGCTTATCATGACTGGCTAGGTTAGTTAGCAGTTGCCTTTCATTGTCGGGTAGTTTGAATAGAATCTCATCATCAAGGAATTGTAACCAGTCGACATGCAAAGATTGACCGTATAATTCGAATAATTCCAATGCTAACGGATGCCCTCCGGTTTTTTCAAACACCGATTCTAAGTCTTCATCAATGTTTATCTTAGACAGCCAATTTTCCATTTCTCGCTTTGAGAGACCCTGCAATGAATGTTCTGTCACTATATCTCTGGTGTGTACATCTCTACGATCATAAACAGTTGGCCTAGTCCGTGAAATCATAACTATCCGTAGTGGGGAAGATTTTGAGATTTGCAATAAGGCTCCCAGTAATTTTGCCGCTTCACTCTCAATATGATGTACATCATCGAGTACGATTAGCCAATATGGAGGTGGGCCTCCAGATGCTGTTTTAAACCGTTCTCGAATAGTTCTAGCGTCTGTTAAGTAGGCTAGTAATCGTCTTCTCCAAGTATCAACATCGACAATTCCTCCAGGATTTAGCGGGAGGGTTTCAATCAAGTTGTATGGGTCGTGTTTCTCATCTATGCCAAAGCGGTGTAGAAGACTGGTTGCTAGCCCAAGTGGTGTGTCCCAAGGTTGGCAAGGATACCAACAAACGGATAGATTTGGATTATCTTCTAATTTACTATTAAGCCAGTGAGCAACTAAGGTTGACTTGCCAATACCGGCAATTCCATGAATCACCATGCACGGTTTTCTTTCTCCAAACCAATCATTTAGTTCATCAATTTGACTTTCTCTTCCATGAACTACACGGGTTTTTGGCGGCTTGTTGTTATATGTTGCATGAGCCCCAGTAAGTGCTTTTAGGCGACCAGGTGGAGTGTTTTCTGATGACTCTGATTTTCTGATTACACCAAATCTTATGTCACCGTAAGTTAACACTCCTTCGTGTTGTGCATGCATCAAAATTTGCAATAATGATATATTTGCATCTAGACGTTTGGGGACTTCAGATGCCTCTAATTCGAGCAATTCTCCTGAATTGTCCCTTATTACGATAGAAATAGCTGACAGGCGTTTAATTGTCGACTTTACCGATTTCCTCCCTTCATCGGTTAATTGCCAAGTTTTTTGACGCCGATCTTCACCTTTGACATTTCTAGTGTGCTCTGAGACTAATTCCTTGCGCAATAACTCCCGCATGGTGCGGCTAACATTGGGTGGGTGGAGAGCACATGATTCAGCAATACCTGGCCTGGTTAATTCCGGTCCAACAAGGTATCTGTCGGCTTGTTCGTTGTTTTCAAACAAATGGAGCATTACGCGGTCTTGCACTGGGACATTGACCTTGGAAACTCCTGCGCTCACAGTTAATCCACTGGTTACTACAACTAAGCGGTTTTGGCATTTTGATAATTTGATGTAAGAGCAAAATAACCATAATTCCTTTATTCGAGTAATGATGGGAAGGGTATGGGTTCAGTTAGAATAACACTGTTGGTGCTGTCCATGCTCGTTTTGGCAACAATGCCAATTATTGTTTCAGCGGACTCAGATGGTGATGGTATAAGTGACGCCTCAGATGACTGCAAATGGTCCTCTGGAACTTCAACCATAGACAAAACGGGTTGCCCTGATTTTGACGGTGATGGGACCTCGGACATAAATGATCCATGGACTACATCTAATCCAAACTTTCAAACGGAACAAATTCTAAATTCAAATCAAGATTATAATGACATTGAATATTCTGGCGACGGTTACAGTTTAGTCACCGGTGCTGATGACGGTTTTGTCAGGACTTGGAATTCATCAACCTTCGTCAACATCAGATCTGCTGACCTTGGCTCGCAGATAAATTCTGTAGCATTTTCGCCCAACAGTAATTTAGTCGCTGCTGGTGTTGATGATGACACAGTGCATATTTTTGATGCTACTACTATGACCAGTCTGTATGGTTCAATTAGTGTTGATGTTGGCAGTGGTGAGAGAGTAAACGATGTTGAATTCTCTTTGGATAGTTCGCTACTTGCTGTCTCTATTGGAAGGTCTGGAAATCAAGGAACTAATGGAATTGTTTCATTCATCAATACCTCTACTGGTAACTTTTTCAGTTCAGGGATAAACCCTGGGCAAGAAGATAGATTTTATGATACTGCATTCTCACCCGATAGTAATTTTATTGCAGTAGGTAGTGAAGGAGATTGGTATATTTCTGAAATTTCGACAGGGACTACTGTAGCATCGATTTCAAGCCCTCCTGATTCGGTAAATGCTATTGCGTGGTCGCCTGATGGCAATTATATCGTAATGTGTGGTGCTTACGAGACTAATGGAGCGCGTGTTCAAGTTCACGAATATGATGGTAGTGGCTGGCCAATTATCTGGGAAGTAGGAACAACTACATCTTGCTCTTCTGTAGACTTTTCACCGGATGGTTCTAAATTTGTTGTAGGAATGTACTGGTATGAAGCTGATGGAGCAACGGCCAAAATATATGACACCGCATCAAGTTTACTAATTGATGAATTCTCTGGCCCAAGACCGAATAACTGTGCTGGAACCAACAATAATCAATGTGGCCAAATAGATGGGGTTTCTTGGCATCCAGATGGTAGTAAAATCGTTACATCTCACACTAGAAATGATGAAGGTGTTTACTTTTGGTATGCTGACCTGGACGAGGATCAAGACGGTTACAATACCTATGACCAAGGAGACGGCGTAGTTGACGCTTTTCCGACTGATGGTAGTCAATGGAATGATACTGATGGCGACGGTTACGGAGATAACCCTGCACCTGCGACCAATCCAGATGCCTGCATAAGTCAATTTGGCACATCGACAGAAGACCGCTATGGCTGTCCTGATACCGATGGTGATGGATGGTCTGATGCAGGTGATTGGGCACCAAATGATCCCGAACAATGGGTAGATAGTGACGGGGATGGCTATGGCGACCAGTACTATTACGACGTTACCGCAGTAGTATTCCATACTAATCAGCGTGGTGATGCTTTTCCAAATAATCCAACACAGTGGAATGACAGTGATAGCGATGGCTGGGGCGATAATTATAATGATCAATCTTGGGATCAAAACCGAGAATCTTCTTGGCCTGGATTGTTCAAAAGCAACGCCACGCAGGTAGATAAATTTCCACTTGATAACAATCAATGGGAAGATACCGACGGAGATTGGTATGGCGATAACCAAATTGGTGATGATGCTGATGGTTGCCCCGATGTATTTGGTAATTCAACCGCTGATAGATACGGTTGCCCTGATACTGACGGTGATACTTATTCTGATCCAACTGCTAACTGGGGCAGTATATCTCAAGGCGGATATTGTCAGGCCGACGGTATTCCACTAGATCCAACGCAATGGTGTGACCGAGACGGCGATGGCTATGGCGATAATGCAGATGGTAATTCACCAGATGAATGCCCAGATGACAAGGGGTATTCATTCATTGACAGAATCGGTTGTATCGATACCGATGAAGATGGTTACTCAGACCAAGGAGACCCATTTCCAAACGATGCTTCACAGTGGGAAAATAGAGATGGAGACTCACTAGATTGTGGTGGAGATAACCAAACTGGGTTAAATCCAGATGTATTTCCCGATGACCCTACTCAATGCAAAGATACCGATAGTGATGGTTATGGAGATAACGCAGCCGGAAATAATGGAGATGTATTCAAGAATGACCCTACTCAATGGTCGGATTTTGATGGTGATGGTTATGGAGATAATAACGAAACTGGGGCTGTAAACGGAGACATCTGTCCTACCAGAGCCGGTAATTCCCCAAATCCACTAACTCGAGGATGTCCTGATACTGATGGTGATGGTTTTGTTGACCCCGAAGATGCGTTTCCTGAAAATCCGCTACAATGGTCTGACCAAGATGGCGATGGCTATGGTGATGAGGTAAATCGCCCAGGAGGAGATGATTGTGTTGATGTATTTGGATTATCAAATCAAAATAATCGCTATGGATGTTTAGATTCAGATGGTGACGGCTGGGCTGATGTAGACGATATATTCCCGCAAGATGGACTGCAATGGGTCGACACCGATGGTGATGGCTATGGAGACAATTACCTTTGGACTTTGACATTTATTGAAGACCAAGATAACCCTAACAGAATTATCGAATTAAGGCAACAAAGCGGCGATGCTTTTCCTGACTTTTCAAGCGAATGGAGTGACCAAGATGGCGATGGCTACGGGGATAATTTCAGCGATTTATTCCCACTTGAAGTCACTCAGTGGAGCGACCAAGATGGCGACGGATATGGTGATAATTTCACTGGGGGAGCATTCCAACCTGACGACTGCGAAACGGTGTTTGGTCAATCTTATCTCGATGTCTTTGGCTGCCCAGATAGCGACCTAGATGGGATGAGCGACACTTCAGATCCTTGCCCATGGGACCCTGAAATCTTTGAAGGTCGAATTGGTAATGTTAAATGTTCAATTACCGAGGATCCGAACTCGGAAAGTAACCTTCAATCCGATTCCAATAATGATGACTCGAGTTCAGTGTTAATTTACCTAGGAATCGCGATTGTTGCACTCCTATCGGCAATTATCATTGCCCAATTCTCCAAAACCTTGGCTAAAAGCAAATCGAAGAAAGGAAAACTCGAAGAAATAATGGTCAATAATGCCTTTTCAGAGGATGAAGAGCGTCGGGATGCTTGGATTGAATACTATGTTGCTAATGGACAATTAGATGAAGCTAAGGCTTTAGGTTGGGTAGAGCAAAGTACAGCGGAGTTGCCACAATGGAAACAATTTGAAATTCAACAGCAACAAGAACAAGATGATGCGATTCCTACCATGGTTAATCTTGATGACATTCTATGATTGCTGTACTTTTTGCCGGCGAGCGCGTTCCGCAAGATCGTCATCAAACGCAAGAAATGGCAAACTTTCCCATCTACCATCGTCCTCAACAGCCATTAAAGCCTCATTTGAAGTAAGAACTTTTGATAATTTCATTACAGTCGGAGTGGTTCCATCTTGCAGTTGATATTGATGACCAGGCACCACTAGGATAGTTCCTGAGACTTCAGTAAAAACCGTTTGTAAGTATTTTAGCGATGCACGCTGTTTACTTGTATCTCCACCCAGTAAGTCAGTTCTACCACAACTCCCGAGAAACAGACAATCTCCGCTGATAACAATGCCGTTGCCGATGAACACTACATGCCCTGGAGTATGCCCCGGTGTGCAATGAACAGAAAATTCTAATTCGCCTATTACACATGTTTCAAAAGAATGTTCGTTATGACTCCACCATTGGATATACTCGGCATTATAGCCACGTTGTTGTTCTAATTCATGGCACCTAACTACTGGCGAAAATACCGTGCTGTTAACCAATGCTTCGACCCCCTTACAATGATCCCAATGGCTATGAGTTAGCCAAACTTGTTCGATTTGAAAGTTATTCTCTTGACAGAAATCTTCCCAGAACGGGCCGTCAAAAGGGTCTATGATACAGGCTTTTTTTGTCTTACGGCAAACTATCAAATGATTCAAATTATCCCACTGCCCAAGTTGCTTCTGATAAACTTGGATTATATCGTTATTCAAAATTAGATTGGGGGATTTCACGCCGTTACCTCATGTTGCCGATGACCGCTGGTCTTTCAAATGATGAGTACTACTGAGCATCATGGCGGGCGGAACCAGATTGGTAGTTGCTTTGCTCGCCGGGGTATTTTTATTATCAATTATACCGCATTCCTACGGACAAGAATCTACTAATTCCAACTTGATTTTATTATTGGAAAGTGACATTGAACAAACCTACATTGAAGGAGATAGGTTGACCTTAGATGTTCAATTATTCAACCCAACAGAAAAAGTTACCATTAGCAACAACCCTTCATGCGAATTTATTTTTGCTATTATCAATTCATATGGCGATGAAGTTTATTCATCCGAAACAACTTGTAGAAACCAAATCCAAACTATTGTGATTGATGAAAATGAAAAATATGATTTAACTACTCAGTATTGGGATTTTACCGATGCACAAGACCAGATAATACCATCTGGAACCTACACAATAGATATCGCTCACAGCAAGGAACCAATTTACAATTCTCTGGTTTTTGAATTTTACAGTTCCGCAAATAATAATAATAATTTAGATTTAAAGGCTAAATTAGTCGACATAGATGATGATTCTTACTTAGCTCAATTTACTATTTACAATCCAAGTACTGAGCCGATTATCACCGACAATATTGACTGTACTATTATCTTAGAAAACCAAATGCATCGGTTTATTTTCGATGACTGCTTCAATGGTGCTGCAATTTTACATCCATTCGAAAATATCTATTCTTCTAGCCAACTGATACCTAAAGGATGGATTAATGACAATAGTTCGCTAAAATATTCTATTCTTGGTGCTGATGAAAATTACCTTTTCCCATCAAATGAAACTTCTGATGGTAATCGAGAAGAAGTATTGCCAGCAACTGTTCAAAATACCCCATCCGTTACAAAAAACGAACTAGTACTAAGTCAAGTTGGTTCGACTATATCGCTCCAAGTTAATTTGGCTGAGCACACTAATGTTGGCTCAGAGTGTCATGCTGATGTAACCATCGTCAATGATTTGGGGGACTTGGTAAAAAGTTTGAACGTTGACTATTGTGAGATGATTAACAAAAGTACTGAAGGAAATTCAAACATAATGAAGGAGTTATACCAATGGGAGTTAACTGACAGTTATGGCTGTTACATCGAACAAGGCAGATATACCATCATTGTAGGTATAGAGGATTCGTATTATTCTGCAGATTATCAAAATTATGATGCCAACACTGCTATTTCTTGCTTATCAAATCACATCAATGTCGATTCAGAGAATTTTATTCTAGACGAGTCCATTTACAGCAGAATAACATTAAGTTCTGAAGATGGAATAATAAGACTATATTCAGACTGTATCATCAAGATTCAATATAACTCAAATGATGAGGCCTACGAAATTCCCTCATTCGAGATTTGTGGATATACCGCTGGGAATTACTTAACACCAAACGAGAATAGTTACTTGATTAGCCATAAAACACAAATTTCTGATTTGGCATATATGGAAAAAATTGATTTATCTTATAAAATTAGTTTAGAATTTACACAATACTATGAAGATTCTATATACACTTACTTTGGACAAACATTGAAAGATGAAAAAGATTTAATTCGAATCAATGGTCAGTGGGATTTGGTTCAATTTAATGGCGATAGTTGTTGGATGATTAGTTCGCCAAATTCTGCCTTCATGCTAGGCGATCTTAATCAGGCTAGGGTTTGGACTCCGCACAAGGGCTGGAGCGGCGAATATTCTGCTTCACTAGCAGAAGATCAAAATAATGTTTGTGGATTATTTGGCTTACCAATAATAACCATAAACTCCGTTTACTCTGAAAGTGAGCTCATTGAGCAAGTGTTCTTATCTGAACAAGGACCTGATGAAGAAGAAACTGTAACAGTTACCGAAATAGCAGTTATTAGTGTTACAAGTTCGTCGATAGTCTTCGGTTTACTGGTAATTATATCTAATACTGAAAGTCTTAGAATACCAACAACTACTGCAGGCCTGTGGTTGTTAGGTTTGGTCGGCAAGACTCATGAAACCACTGATGGGCGTTTTCAACGTGGCCGTTTAATAGGTTACCTTACAGCCAATCCTGGGTGTCATTTTAGAGCATTAATGGCAGCATTAAGTATGAGTAATGGACAAATTACCCATCATTTACGATTACTAGAAAATCAGGAGTTAATTTGGCGAGTCAATGATGGAAGGTTTGTCAGATATTATCCTTTGAATAACTCACTATATCCTGGTATGAATCCTGAAAATTTGCCCGTACCATTACTATCACCGGACCCTAAAAGCTTACAGGGGAAGATTCTCACACTTCTTGATGATGAGCACCAGTACGGAGAGTTCCCTACCCAATCTGAACTGGCAAAAAAATTAGCAAAGAGCCAGCAGTTAATCTCCCACCATCTAAGAACATTACAGAAATATGGCTTGGTTGAAAAACGAAAAATGGGCATCAAGAATAGATATAAGTTGACTAGAGAAGCAATCTTTTTGTTAGAAACTGACTTAGAATTTATCAAACTCAAAGAATAGTTTCAGTCTTAAAAACGCCGGTGAAGTCAATTGACCAGTCAATATGACTCCACCCCTTTTCCTCGAGTGAAGAGATTATTTGTTCCCTTTCTGATAAATTATTAATCACAATGCCAACAACTCCACCACCACCTGCCCCCATGGCTTTCCATGTCGCAACCAAATTTTGTTTGGTAAACTCAGCAAGAACTTGTCGGAATGGTTGATGGAGTTCTTCTCCAAGCATATCAACTGCAATCATTACTTGATTTATCGATGATATCACTGCTGCTTTTGATTCCTTGGAAATTGCTGATGCCATATCTAGGCCAGCTTGCCTAATCATGTCTAAAGCGCTAGATATCTCTTCATCCCCATTCTTATATCGTGCCCAAACCCTATCGTGCAACTCACCAGATACGTGAGTAATATGACTGTTAAACAACAAAATATGATTTTCAAGCCAACTACAAAATTCCGTTGATGGTGAAAGAGGGTTTACTTTGACTTCTTCATTTGCGAAGGTAAGATGGTTTATCCCCCCTAGTGCGCTAGCCCATTGGTCTTGCCTACCACCTTTATTACCCATTAAAGCCTCAAACTGATAAGCAATTTCAGCAGCATCAAGAGAATCTTTTGAATTAGACATGATGGTTGAAATTAATCCTACATTCATCGCACCACTTGTGCCCAGTCCCGAACCAGTTGGCATATCTGTTGAATATGACAATGATATTTTTCGCTCGTCATCAATAATCATCTCACTTCTAACATACTGATTGATGGCGATGTTAACCACTTCTCCAGTTTTATTCTGGCAGTATACTGGGACATCTGTCCAACCTCCCGCCAAATCGATTCTTGACGGCACCCGAACCTCAATTCTGCGACCCATGACTAACCTAGGTCAAATTGGTTCTTCAATAGTGGGTTTGAAATGGCAACTTATGGTGGGAGTAATATTCCGGAATGGAGGTGCCCCCTTGAATTACAGTATCCAAAGCGTCAATGAAGATTATTGGCAAATGCGCTGGGATGAAGAAAAGATTTTTCATTCAAAGATAAATCACGGAAAACCCTCCTTTTATTGTCTTGAAATGTACCCATATCCTTCTGGGAAAATGCATATGGGCCACGTTAGAAACTACTCGATTGGCGATGCTGTTGCCCGATTCAAGAGGATGACAGGTCATGATGTATTGTATCCAATGGGGTTTGATTCATTTGGCATGCCAGCGGAAAACGCTGCAATCAAAGAAGGTGGGCATCCACATGACATTACCGAACGTAACATGGCTTCAATAACCAAGCAAATTAAAAGAATGGGATTTTCTTATGATTGGCGAAGAATGGTCAAGAGTCACGATCCAAATTATTACAAGTGGAATCAATGGTTTTTTACTAAATTCTTTGAAACTGGCTTAGCATTTCAAGAATTTGCTCCAGTTAACTGGTGTAACACTTGTAACACGGTTCTAGCAAACGAACAAGTCAAGGCTGGAAGATGCTGGAGATGTAATGGACCGGTAAAGCAAAAGGAAATGAGTCAATGGTTTTTGGATATTCCAAAGTATGCACAGGAACTTGTTGACGGCTTAGATACCATCAATTTCCCAGAAAATGTTGCGGCAATGCAACGGGATTGGCTTGGCCGTTCTGAAGGTGCCGAGATAACCTTTGAAATCGAAGATTCCGACCAGACAATCACTGTTTTTACTACTAGGCCTGATACCTTGTTTGGAGTTACTTTTATCACTCTAGCACCTGAACATCCTCTAGCAGAACAATTAGTCCTCGGAACTGAATTTGAATCTGGTTGGAAAGCATTACATGATGAAGTATCAGTAATGACAGAGTTTGACAGAATCAAAAACATGAACAAAAAGAACGGTGTACCGCTTGGAAAGTATGCAATCCATCCGTTAACTGGCGAAAAAATTCCAATTTGGAGTGGAAACTTTGTCATCGCATCTTATGGAACAGGCGCAGTAATGGCTGTTCCGGCACACGATGAGAGAGATTTCGATTTCGCACAAAAATTTGCCATACCCATCAAACGTGCACTTGTGATGAGCGAGGGTGGCGACGAATCAGCCGAGCTAACAAAAGCGGAAACTGAATATGGTTGGATGGTAAATAGCGGCTCAACGAAATTTGATGGTTTACACGGTCATGCTGCTGTAACCGCAGTAATTGACGAGTTGGTGAAGCATGGTAAGGGGGAGAGAAAACTAAATTGGAAAATCCGCCCTTGGTTAATCTCAAGACAGAGGTATTGGGGCACTCCAATCCCAATAATTCACTGTGATGAGTGTGGTGCAGTTCCCGTACCTGAGGAAGATTTGCCGGTTGAGCTACCACGAGACATTGTGTTTGGTAAAGGCAACCCTCTTGAGACATCAGCGGAATTTATGGAGGTAAAATGTCCAAAATGTGGCAAAGATGCGCGCAGGGAAACCGATACCATGGATACCTTTGTTGATTCCTCATGGTATTTCTTGAGGTATACGGACGCAACCAATAACGATGAATGTTTTTCTAAAGAAGCCGCAAACGATTGGATGAATGTTGACTTCTACTGTGGTGGTATTGAACACGCACAGATGCACCTAATCTACGCACGGTTTTGGACAAAGGCACTCAGAGATTTGGGACTTCACTCTATCGATGAACCATTCAATGAATTACTCTGCCAAGGCATGGTAAACAAAGCAGCACCGTGGTGTGAATCCTGCGCAATCACCCTCAGCGTCGACCATATTAGCATGCCTTGCCCACAATGTGGCGATGCCTTATCGATGAGATCCGCTAAAATGAGTAAATCACTGGGGAATACCGTATCTCCCGAAGCTATGATTGAACAGTTTGGGGCAGATACTGTTAGACTGTTTATTCTATTTGCAGCCAATCCTACCGCAGGAATGGATTGGTCAGACACTGCATTGGAAGCCAATCATAGAGTAATGTTGCAATTACAATCCATTCCTGAAACAATATTAAATTGGGGTAATGAGAACTCTGCAATAGATGATTGGTTGACTGCTAGATTAAAGCAACGAGTTAGTGAATTTAATCAAGCAATGAAAACTTACGATTTACGTAGAGCTGTTGAAATTTCTCATTATGAGTTGATCAAAGATGTCAATTGGTATATTCGTCGTGGTGGCAATAATGTTGAGGTAGGAAAAAGCCTAATGGAAAGTTGGACTTATCTAATTTCAGTTTCGACCCCCCATTTAGCGGAAGAATGGGGCAAATGCCTAGAATTTAGTCAATTGGTTTCTGCGTCTGAAATGCCAAGTGTCAAAAATCTAGAATCTGATGAGCAACTCAACCTTGACAAGGAGTTTATCATGAGAGGGGTCCTTGAGAATGTGCGTAAAGTAAAATCAATTGCTGAACGGCATCTTGATGGAGCAGCCAAGGTTTTGACTTTGGTGACCGCCCCTGATTGGAAACAGAAGTTGTCGGTAAATGCAATAAATTTCATTGCAGATGGTGGCAATGTCAGAAACTTCATTCAAGAAATTAAACAGATGAGTTTTGTTAATGAGCATAACATGGGTGAAATCCTGCAATATTGGAACAAGAGGATGTTGTCTCAAGTATTCAAGTGGGATGATAAAGCGAAAGAATTAATCCTCCAAAATATCGATGAAATAGAGGTGCTGAGTACAAGAGCAGAATTCTTTGCTAAAGAGTTAGGACTAGAAGAAATCAAAGTCATCAAGACAGAAGATTATGACCTTGCTGATGGGCGGGAAAAATCTGCTTTACCGCTAAGCCCAGGCATTATTTTTGCTTGAGGTAAATGTCATGTCCCATCCTGACTTGATTCTAAGGAAGCAATTAATGATTGACCAATCGCGTAATGTTAGTTTCAATTTGTTAAATTTGAATTGTTGGCCTTTGTGGAACAAAGTTGCCAACAGAATTTTATCTGAGCAGCAGGGCCTGTTACAAGAAAATCAGCGTTTCGACCTCCACCGTATTATAGCGCAACAATTGGTTGAGGATTTGTGGCAAGTTTCACAAATTAAATCTTCAGAAGATCCATGCTTTGCTGAACTTCGCTTAACCTGGATTGGTCAAAAAATCAATGGCCGGACCTCTGCCCTAGCAATACAACGTTTGGTTGTCGAAATTACTGTATTAGAAACTGACAATGGCGGGCTTGAAATCTCTGCCTGGTGGGACATTTCAAAGTTGGGCCGGTTACTACGATTTGGTAAACGTTCAGTCAAGGCAATTGTTTCCCAGTTGTTTGATGATTTAACAAGCCACGGGACTATTGAGTACCAACAAGTTTCTGAAAATGAATAGATATAACCGGATGACAATGCGATAGTTCAAAGAATGTCGGCATTGACAGTGGTATGTGACCTCGAGAAAACAACCTGAAAATTCTCGGTCACGCAATCGGCAAAATAACAAGCGATACGGAACTACCAGAAAATCTGTTTTGATGGAACGAAGTGCGGAATTTGTTGAGGATGCACAAAAAAAAGCCAATCAGCGGTTTGATTTGGCTGAAAAACCGCTGGGCATTCCCGAAGAAATGGCGGAAGTAAAGAAATTTTCATTTGACTGGAAAAATAGCCCGGTTCCGTTAACAGATGAAGAATCGCTGTCAAAATTTGTGCTACGTAAGGGTGAATTTGGTTGGCTTGAAGATGACCGAGTTCAGGAGATCGCTGATTTTGTCGACAAAAAGAAAATGACTCTGGATCAAGCATTATCACTTAGATCTGCCCTGTTACAACAGAAGACTGTTTATGGTCACGGCAGGTTAAAGTCTCGCGCAAAAGCGCTAAACAGGCTATATTCTGAAGGAGTTTCTGTTGTCGATTTATCTAAGCGTTTTGATTTCCCTCCAATGAATATATTCAGAATCGTATTAGCTGAAAAGCGTTGGTCTAAATCACGAATCAAGGAATGTCTAAGAGACCCTAGTAAAATGAAAGAAAGAGAGAGGAACGAATTTGAGATGGCAGAAGCTGCTGATCGGGTATCAAATGTTGATCAATCTGAAACTCATACTAGGGCGGATCTGTTCGAAGAAATCCTATCAGATTGGTTTGAATCAAAAGGAGTAACAATCAGACGACAGCCTGAAATGGTATCTGAACAAAAACTTGAACATGGCAGGCCGATAAATACTCCTGATATACTATTTCTAGACCATGTTGAGATTAATGGAAACCCAATTGCTTGGATTGATGCTAAACACTTCTATGGGGCAGATGTGGCATTTCAACGCAAGAAAATGTCGAAGCAAATGAACCGCTATATCGATGAATGGGGAAGTGGTGCTGTGGTATATCGTCACGGTTTTAGTGAGAATTTGTTTATTCCTGGCTGCACTATGCTTGATGCTGGAGTGCTGGATCTATCCAAACTAGGATCTGGCTAGGATGAAATACTGGTTATTATTGATCCTAAGTTTAACTGAAGTAAATTGTTGTTTAGATCATCAAGCTCTTGTTTAGTTATCTGTCTGCTTAGTTTTCTAGGCAATATGACCACAGAAACTCCTAGCATACATAGCCTAATACTGAGATGAGCTTGTAATTCTAAATCTTTGACGATCTTGCGTACTAAATTTAGCAACTGCTTTCTTTCAATCTCATCAAGTAATTCTGATTCCCTAGAAAAAATATTTGATTGTATTAAAATATCAGACCAACGAGAATGATTCCAAGGTCCTGTTTTGAGTTTGTTAAGGGCTCTATGGCCTGCTTGAGTAATTTTTAATTGCCAATCAGGATTATCGATATAACTCGAAGTATGCCTTGTTTCTTCAGGTTGCCAAACCACAATTACCGGTTGACGACACGGGAAACCTAAACTCCGACCTGAAGCACCTGGTGCACCTGGTTGCAAGCGCATTTCTACGCCACCTGCATAAATGCCCAAAACATCACCAAGGCCAGAGCCACGCAATCTCTCTATTCGATGACAAATCCGATAATATTGATCAAGGTTACCTTCACCGGTTAATTCTCTAAATGCAGTAGCAAGAGCAATTAATCCTGCAGCAGACATTCCCATTCCCTGACTTGTTGGCAATTGCAGAATAATTTCAATATCGAAAGTATAATTTTCATGCAGCAGTCTTGCATAAACCAATTCATCAATTAATTGACGATACTGTTGTTCAGAGTCGACTAACAGATCACCTTGATGGTCGGTGATGGTAACTGTTGAATCTGAGATTTGGCCGTCATTGGCTAGTTGTGTGACCTTTGCGATAACTCCGTGGTCGATATTCAATCCAACTCCCCTGCTACCTTGATTACGTAGTAGACGGCCCTCTTTTTCAATAGTGAAAAGCAGAGTAATGTGCCCCCCAATATGGGATTGCGCCTCTGTGTCCATGCTCATGCCAAGTAAACTATGGATTTGAATTGTCTTATGTTTCTATGATTATATTGCTAATTTAGTTTAGGGGTGAAATTCTATATTATGAGCCCATTGGATTAATCATGGCGGAGGCTGGCATATTACCCCACGACCGCGGTCATTTACTATGGACTGCGGATGAAGGAGTTAGCAGATTGTTGCTCTCTAGCATGGACCGTTGGATTACTACGGTTTTAGCTGATGATTGTATTGATAGCCCGCTATTTGGCATGGGAGAAAAGACCACTGCGACAATTATCGCCAAAGATGATGGTTTGGTGGCAGGAACTGCAATGGTTGACCATCTAATTCAGATTTGGGCTCCTTCAATTAACATTAATTGGCATGCATCTGATGGCAAAAAAGTGTCAATAGGCGATGATATTGCAACGGTTACTGGAGATCAAGAAAGTATACTAAAAATTGAGCGAAGTATCCTAAATATCCTAGGTCAGTTATCCGGAATTGCCACAGAGACTAAAAAATGGTCTACTATTGCTGTCAAGCAGATTGCGTGCACTCGCAAGACGACTTGGGGGCTACTGGATAAATGGGCTGTTCACCTTGGTGGCGGCTTAACTCATCGACTAAATCGAGAAGATGCTTTAATGATTAAAGAAAATGATTTGGCTTCAATGGATGAAGTTTCGAACGATAATAATGAGAGAATTGCTAAATTTATTCAAGAATTAGATTTAGAACAATTAAATTCTTTTTTGACAATTGAAGTTCGGACAGAAAAAGAAGCAATTACTGCCGCCGCTATATGGCAAAACACTCACGGAGAATCAGGCCATAAAGCGGTAATTATGTTAGATAATTTCGGACCTGAAAAATCTAAACAAGTAGTTAGACAATTAGAAGAAATGGGGCTTAGAGACGCCGTTTATTTGGAAGCTAGTGGCAACATTACCCATGAAAAGTTGGAACTGTGGTTTGAATGTGGCATCGATGTTTTATCGACTAGTGCGATTAACCGTGGAGTAAAACCGTTGGATATGTCGATGATATTTGGTGATTAAATGTCTAGTTTCTCTGCTGACCCAAGTCATCCTAGATATCAATCCTTATTGAGCAGACATAGGCTTGAACAGGCAGCAAAGCAAGGTATGCTTGCTGATAGTGCATTAATCGCCCATGGGCGCGGGGAGGCTTATGATTACTTAATCGGCGAAAAGACCTCGCCAAATGCCTTAGAAGCCACAAAAAATGCCTTGGCACACTTAATAGCCGGAAAAAAATCAGTAATTTCGCTCAATGGCAATACTACAGCGTTAGCAGGGTATGAGTTGATGAAAATTGCTGAATACTTGCAATGTCCTATTGAGGTCAATATTTTTTATCGTACAGAACAGCGTATTAGTGCCTTATTTGGATATTTAGATGCGATAAAACAGGAACATGGTATTAACGTTAATATCCTTGGTAAAAATCCTGATACGAAGATTCCAGGGCTCAAAGGGCCTAGAGCAAAATGTTGTACTGAAGGGATTTACTCTAGCGATGTCATCTTAGTACCGCTTGAAGACGGAGACCGTTGTGAGGCATTGGTTGCTATGGGTAAAACCGTTATTGTTGTAGACCTTAATCCCTTATCTAGATCAGCAAAAATGGCATCGATTACCATTGTTGATGAAATTTCTAGAGTTTCTAAAAGGATGCTAAACTTAATCCAAGCCAATGATTTACCAAGTATACAAATAGAATTCAATAATGATAAAAATCTTCAGGCAAGTGTTAACATTATTGCTGGAAACTACCGTAATGTTTAGTTTCAATCGGTATAAACTGGGCTTTGAGGTTTTTGTCGGCATAATTGTTTTATCTTAACAAATTAAACTAGCCTTGAAAGAAATGGTTAGTGAAACTGGAGTCAACCCGAAAAAAGGCACTTTTGGTACCAGTATTTCCTTTGATATTGATGAGACCCCAAAACCGATGAGACGCAAGGGAAGAGAAAAAATAGATTTGATGGAAAATAATACTGCGGAATCTGATGAAATTAGTAACTGTCCGGGATGTGGTGCTGATATTAGCCATGACGAATGGCTGGATTGTTTGATTGGGTTTATCTCTGGCGCCCATGATTTTGAAGTTGGCAATCCGGTAAGAGCAAGAATTGTGCAAAATCTAAGGAACCTTGCAGCAAGAATGAACGTCCCAAGCCCAACAGATAGTTGGGAATTAGCCGTTATTGATAAGCTGATTATTGAGATAAAAAGACTCGTTGCTGCTGAGGTCGATAGAACAAATCGCAAGCAAACTGCTCCGAATAAATTGGGTGATGAAGAGCGGGAAGCAATCATAATTGAGACTGAAAATCGGGTTATTAATACCATGGCATTAGAAATCCAGGAAGCATTAATTGAGCAATTAACTCCTCAATTAGAAGTTCAAATTCGGCAACAGGTGGAACAAGAGTTATGGGTTCAATTTGAGGAAGAATGGCGGAATAGAACAACTAATTCTTAAGTGCGATTTTATCTAAATTACCGAGGTTTACCTTTTTGTTTAATGATATTCTTCATAGGCTGTCAAATCTAACAAAGAGATATGCGAGACGACCCGCTGCATCTTGGCTCAATGCCAGCAGAGATTCAGAGACTCTGCGAGGTCATGCTGGGGATTGACCCTCACTGGCAACTCGAAGCTTGGCTAAAGCAACAAGCAAGCGCAAGTTTAGAAATCATTTCAAGCGAACTGGAAGTTGAATTAAAAACGGCTGAACAGAGATTAAAGCGCATAACGGATATTAAAGATCGGTTGAAAAATGATAACTTAAGATTCGCTGATAAAAACCAGACAAATCTGTTTGATTGCTTTAGTATAGATATTGATAAGTCCATTGTGGGTCTTGGCTCAAGAGCGATAGATAATGATGAACAGTATTCTGAAACACATCCTGTTAATGCGTTCTTGAATCTGTTACCAGATGACCAAGGTGACGACCCATTACTGGCTGTGGCTTGCCAAAACTTATTGATGATTATCGAGGGTGAATTAGCAAGAGGAAAAGAAGCCGCCTCGCTTGAGTTAATCGTTACAGAACTTGACAAAACTGGTATTTCTTATGAAGAAATTGATGAAGCAATAGAACATTCTCTTATGACTGGCTCCATTATTGAAATCGACAATGATTGTTTTATCACAATAAGATGAGAGGCCTTGTCATGGCCCTAGCAAAAAAAGAGGCTGCTCAATTATTAATTGATGCATTAAGGTCTGAAAAAAAGCTGAAGGGCAGAGTAATTGCCGTTATAATTCAATCAGTCCTAATTGCAATTGTAGTCACTTACCTCACGTCATGGTATTTCGGTTTAGCTTGCATACTAGTGTTCAGTTTACTTGGCCAGTTTGCTCATGAGAGAATGACTAATTCAATTACTGTGCGAAAGATTACCGCAATAAAATCGCTAAGATGGAATGAAACCGAACTAGAAAATCCTGAGTTGTTGAATAAATTAAATAAAATTCTAGAATAAGGAAGTCAAATATATGACTCCTAGTTAGTTGACAATATGAAGGTCAAGGCAATATTGGTGGCAGGGGGCCACGGAAGTCGCCTATATCCGTTCACTAAAATCTCTCAAAAAACCCTCCTTCCATTGTATGAACGCCCGGTAATTGATTATGCTCTTGGTACGATTAGACGGGCTGGAATCAAGAATATCACGATAATATCAAACCAATTCATTGGCCAAATTGCCAAACATGTTGGCTCCGGATTAGAGGGTGAACAAATTCATTATGTCTTGGAAGAAACTCCTGAAGGTGTCGCAAACGCGCTCAATTTAGCAAGGCCGCATAATGAAAACTGTCGCTTGTTAATTTATTTTTCAGACAATATTACTACTATTGAACTATCAGGGTATGTCGAATCATTCAGACAGGCAGAGACAAATCCTGGGTGCATATTATTATCAAGGGAAGAAGAAAACCCGAACGCCTTTGGAGTTGCTGAGTTTGATGAACACGGCAACATTGTTGACATTGTTGAAAAACCAGAATCTCCACCCTCAAATATTGCTATTGGTGGAATATACCTTTATGACGAACAATTTTGGAGTTTAATGGACCAGTGTGAGAAAGAAATGGGTGAAAAATTATCAATTACTGATGTCAATCGTAAGTATGTGCAAAATAATTCCGCTCAGTTGCTTAACATTGGTAAAGAAACATGGGTTGACTGTGGGACTCCTGACTCATTACTAGATGCTTCTATAATGGCCAGAGATGGGAAGTTAAATCCAAACCCTTACAGAAAATAATAGAAAAAATATTACAAACTATAGGTGAGTGGGACTAGTGAAAATTGGAATTATTGGTGCTGGAATGGTTGGTGGCGCAATCGAACATTGCTTCAAAGAAGCGCATGAGTTATTTGTTCATGACCCGGCTAGAGGCACAACACTCCAACATGTTATCGATAATGTTGATTTTGCCTATATCGCAGTTCCAACACCACCTCACCCAGTACACGGAGGGTGCGATACTAGGATTGTTGAAGAAATACTAGACTCCTTACCCGATGGCTTTACAGCAGTCATCAAAAGTACGGTAATTCCTGGTACAACCCAGCAATTCCATGATAAATATGGCCATCTAAAAATCGCCTATTCTCCAGAATTTTTGGTCGAAAGACGTAGGTTAGAAGATTTCGCTAATCAAGACATATTAGTCTGTGGCACTCACCACGAAGATGTTGCGCAAACTGTTTTCAAACAACATAAGGATGCGGGAGTGTTGCGTTCGGAAAATTTGTTCCAGGTAACTCCGACCCAAGCTGAATTGGTAAAATATACCAAAAATACATTCTATGCAACCAAGGTTATTTTTGCTAATCAAATGTATGACATTTGTCAAGCACTTGGCGAGGATTGGTACAAGATAAAGGAGATAATTACGACCAAGCAAGACCAACCTATTGGTGAGTCACATTTAGATCCAATCTTTGGATTAAGTCGTGGTTTTGGCGGGAAGTGTCTGCCGAAGGATTCCCAAGCCTTAGCGGTACTAGCAGAATCTTTGTCTTGCAACTATGAATTACTTACCGCTATTCAAAATGACAACGAAAAGCTTCGTGCAATATTAACGGGTAAACCAAGTGATGTAATTACTAATGATGATTGAAAACAATGGGTGAAATGATGGAAAAACCTCAACTTTCATCTATTGCCCCCAGAGGGACAATACGGAGATTTGCTGCTGCGGGTGGAGTTAATACTCTACTGTTTTGGATTTTCTGGGAGATGCTTCGAATAAGCCCTGCACTAAACCTTTTTTCAGAGACTGGAGTTTGGACTATTGCTTGGATAATGTCTTGTACGATCGCCCATTTTACTCACCGATACTTCACTTTTGATAAACGGAAGAATGTCAAAAACACGATGCTTGGAGCATATACTGTATATGCAATAGGAGGGGTTCTATCAACCATCTCATACAATGCGATATATTCTATGTTTGATTGGGAAATTAGAACAATATTCGCATTGAACATGGCGATTTGGGGGCTGTTTACCTGGGCGTCTATGCGATGGTTTGTCTTTGGCTATAATGATGATTAACGGAAACTACTAAGCTTGTTGAAAAATCATACATTTCCGTTTAAATTGTCCGTGAAGTTCATGGCTGATGAACGATACGACAGTCTATGCTGCCAGACACGATACACAAGTTGTCAAGAGAAGAGCGATTTTCTTACGCAAGATTACTAGCTTTCATGACCAGAGTGGATAATGAATTAACTGTGGATGAAATGGCGATGTTTGAGCAACGACTCGGCACTGCACTATTGTCCCCAAAACAGAGAGAATTAATTCGTCACGCCTTGAAAGCGCCTCCTTCATTAGAAGAATGTTTAGCTGGGTTAAGTGATGAGGCTGGCCGTTTAGCACTTAGAGATTCTATCTTAATGGCTGCTGCTGATGGTAATGTTGATGATGACGAAAAAGCAGTTCTTCTAAAAATAATTGCTCATCTGGGCCTACCAGAAGAATCACTTGATAAATTATTGAAATGGACTGTTAAAGGATACAATTGGATGCAATCCGGATACGATATTTTGAATGAGTTATCGGAGTGAAGCCCAGTGTTTTCTGATCTGGTTAATGAGTTGACCATGGATGAGCGTTTATCTCATGCTCAACTAATGGTTGCTGTCGCTTCTGTTGATGGGGAACTGGTATTGGAAGAACTGATCATGATAGAGTCGATTATGGGGAAATCAATGCTCCATCCAGAGATGCGTGTTGATGTTCGAAATACTTTGTCACACCCTGTAGAATTAGAAAAATCTATGGAAATGTTATCAAGAAGAGGCAAGCAATTAGCCCTGAGAGATGCGATAATGATTTCAGCTTGTGATGGTGAATACGATAAAAAAGAAATTAGAGTAATCGCAAAAATTGCTAAATTAGCAGGCGTTGAAAAAACTAAACTGTCACAACTGTACGAATGGGTTAGTGAATATTGGGAATGTTTTAACAAATCATCTACTATTTTTGAATAATTTATTTTCAATTATTTCCGCTTTCTAGACTTTTAATACTCGCTTACGGCATAAACCGGAATTTTTTTACTTCATAGTAAAAATAAGATGCGCTTCTTGGGAAACACGACTGTTTATTACTGATAAGTCAGTGGTAAGGGCGCTAGCGCTGAGGGAATACAATGGGACTACATCCAAAGATAGGAATTACAGGTCTTCCACGAAGTGGAAAGTCTGCCGTAATGGAAAAAGTTCTAGGTATGCTTAGCGAAGAAAGGAACCGGGAAATCAGCCTACGTGGAAACCACTCTGGAAAACCAATTATTGCTGGATTAAGGACTGAGCCGATTATTGAAAACGGTGAACGCTTAGGTTACAAGGTCATTGATATCATTACTGGAGAAGAAGGCGTGATTGCCCACAAAGAATTCGACTCTAGGTTAAGGGTTCTTGGCTATGGATTAGACCTAGAAGCCTTGGAAAGAGTGGCGATTCCAGCAATTGAATATGCTAAAGAAGAAAGTGAGGTCTTAGTCATCGATGAAATTGGTAAATTTACTGTCGAAAGTGAAGCATTTGTCAATTGTGTCAGAGGCGCACTAGAAATGGACAAACCAACCTTGTTAACCCTACACAAGAAAAGTCGACATCCCCTACTACAAGACATACGACGCAGGGATGATGGTCGAATTCTTGAAGTCACCCCGGTAAATAGAGCCCTATTACCATATAAAATTCACAAGTTGATGAGAGAGACATACTAGTCCCGTTTAATTCATCACTCATGCCATACTGGCTAGTTCATGGACGAGCCAAGCAAAGCGGCAAACCGCGTACTACTTGGCACCGGATTAGGGCTAATTCTAGTCTGTGGTTTTGCCATAAGTGAACAACGCATGGCCCTCGATGAACTAGGAATTGGTCACCTTTTCCTGATTGGCGGAATTGCGTTTTTGGTACTATCCCGATTGGTAAATTATGAAACTTCAGTACTAGTGAAATACTTCCCAAATGAGACTGAGCAAAATATGAAAGCTAGAATTCATGATGAATTATCACGAGCTGAACGCGAAAATGAGGTCGGCAATGCATGGGCAGAATTAGAAAGTAAAGTCCTAACTTCTGAAATTGCTCAAGAATCAGAGTAGATTCTTTGCGAATATTCAAGAATCCTCTACTCTACCGCTGGATGAGGCGATACAATGAGTGAGATTCCCGAAGGTCTGTATTATACCAAAGAACATGAATGGTTGAAGGTAGATGGTGACACTGTGACTATAGGGATAACAGACCATGCTCAACATGCGCTTACCGACATTGTTTACATCGAACTTCCCGATAGCGGCATGGTAGTTGACGACATGGGAGAATTTGCTGTGGTTGAATCAGTAAAGTCTGCATCACCTATTTTTGCCCCACTAAGCGGAGAAATTACCGAAGTGAATGAAGAATTAGAGGACACTCCGGAATTGATGAACACTAGCCCATATGGGGATGGTTGGATAATTAAAATGACAATCAATAATCCTGACCAACTTGCTAATCTAATGGATGCTGCTGCATACCGTGCTGAGATTGGCGAGTGAATAAGTTGACAACATTAAATGACCATTATGCACTTTATGTAGATGGTTCATGTTTAGAAAACAGAGATGTTTCTGCTACCACTCCAGCCGCTTGGAGTTTGGTAATTGTTACTGGGGATAACGGACTGGGCAAAGGTAGTGGAGAAATTCTCGAGGAAACCTGGGGCTCGGTAATTACTGATTATTCTGACTCCGCTTTCATTGGTGCAGAAGTGGGATCAAACAATACTGCAGAATTAACCGCGATTGCTGAAGCATTGCGGTGGCTACTGATTGACGGTGGCAATCGGCCGGCGATTGTCCATACAGATTCTCAATATGCTGGTAATTTAGCAACGGGTAATTGGAAAGCTAAAGCAAACAAACAGTTAGTGGCTATGGTTCAGAAATTGTGGCGAGAAGTGGGCGCTCTGCGCGAACTTAATTGGAGTCATGTAAGGGCACATAGAGGACATCGGTGGAATGAAAGAGCAGACCACCTAGCCAATCGGTGCGTCAATAATCAAGCTCCAATGCCATTGTCATTTTGGAAGCCTGGCCAAAGATAAATCATTTCAGCCGATCAATAAGCCAAGTTTTTAATTCCGGTGCGTAGTCCAAATTACGCAGACCATAATCGATCTGGGCTTTAAGCCAACTTAGCGGGTTGCCTGAATCATACCATTGATATTCACTCAAGTCAACTGCAACGTATCCAATCGATTCCATCCAATACTTTTGCAACTCTATGGTTTGCATCTCACCATAATCACCTACACTAAACACATTGGTAAGCAGATCTAGTGAGTTCTCAGCAAAGATGTAACGTCCGCACAAGACTTTGTTTGAGGGAGCATCTTGCTGATTTGGTTTTTCAACGACTTTGATAATCCGATCATTGTCTAATCTAACTACCCCATAATTTACCACTTCTAATTCAGGTAGTGAATATATTCCAGCACAAGGTAAACTAAATTCTTCATAAGCCTTCACTAATTTTTTTGAAGCATCTGATGGCTTGAAATTGGTAATACTAGAAAAATCTCGCGTGATAATATTATCTCCTAAAAGAACCATAAATGGTCCGCTAATCACCGATAGAGATTGCATTAAAGCATGACCTAACCCCAGTGGTTCATTTTGAACGTGAATGTGAAATTCGAGGCCATTAAATGGCGAAAATAGTGCCTCGCTTATTTCTGGACGTAATTGTGAATAAAGGCCATTATTTTGAAAGAAGTTGTCAAAACTTTTCTTTGGGGAAGTGATTATATGAATTCTTGATGCTCCGGCATTCGCTGCTTCAAGTACTAAATGAATCAATGCTGGTACATCTACTAACGGCAATGCTTCTTTTGGTACATAAGCACTTGTTGGCAACATTCGACTCCCCAATCCACCCGCAACAATAACTGCATCTTTAACCACGCTCATATAGAAACCCAAAGGGTACAACCTTTCAAGCATAACCCAACATGCGTTGTCATGGCGAATGACCCTGAGTGGCGGTGGTATACACTTGCTGGTTTGCTGATGGTGGTCCAAACACTGTTTGATTTCGCACCTGCTGGCCCGTGGAATGCTCCATCGTTCACTAGAGGTTTAGTCGGCCTTGTAGGATTATGCTGTATGTATCTGGGCTGGTTTCGATTTACCTTCAAGTCAAAAGGCATTATCCCTTCTATTAATCGATGGCAAAATCCGAAGGAGAGTTGGAAAAAAGTGCTCGTTTTTTCACTCTCCTGTTTTGTTATGGTTGGAATTCTACAACTAAATCAGTTTAGAGATTCTCTACCAGATACTGCAGGGATGATTGTTATGTTAATTGGGAGTCTGAGTATGCTAAATTCGATCTACGTTGGTTTGGTAGTATCTGGACCACTAAATGAAGCAGAAGAAGAATGATTAATCTAGGAAACCTAATTCTTGATCAAGGGTTTCCAATGCATCATCAAGAGATGGTAAATTATCGGGGGCTTGTTTAGTACTGACATGTTGGGTCTTGGGCTCAAAAAGAGGAATCTCACCATCACCAGATAACCAATCAAGCCATATTTCTGATGAGTGCTCTTTTCTTGCATTCATCAGTTGCCATAGCGGGTTTAAATCACAATTTTCAGCAGACAAATCAGTGATCCTAGCGGCAAATTTATCGGGAGATATATCAACCATTTTGACAAGTAACTCTCGCATCCTTGACCGTACAACTTCGTCGCCATCCTGCCATAACAGCGGGAGTAGTTTTCTGCTGTCATCAGGAAATGTCTCAAAATAATCTCTTAGTGAAGGCACTATATTTCTCCTAACAACTGGCAGTTCATGCTTACTTAATTCCAATAGATTTTCGGCCCACAAATCAACATCGAGAAATCTTAAATCTGCAGATGTGTTACTAACTGCAGCCAAAACATCGGGGTCTTTGTCCGCTTTTAGTTGATTGTAAAAAGGTAAAGCGTCAACTGTTAATCTCCTAAATAATCTAGTTAAAACATCGGCCATTGATCTTCTGACCATTAAATCGTCTCTTGCCATTAATAATTTAGCCAATTCGAGGCCTTTATCGTTATCATAATCAGTTATCCTTGCTAAACATCGAGAAACCTGTACTGCTACTTGTTCATCTTCATCATTAGCTCTTCTACCCAAAATTTCGAGTAATTGTAAGGGTTCGATTAATTCGGGCCTTTCAAGCAATAATCTTATCCATTCAATCAATAATCTTCTACGGTCGACATTGGAGGTTTCTAGTTCATTTAGCATCCATCTCGCTGCTTCGATACCTGTTTTGTGGGCCATAACTCCAGTAATACGTGGAACTACTGCTTGTGGGTTCCAGTCAATATTTTGAGGTCCTGCTTCAGGTTGGGTGTGCCAAGATCCTGGACGCTCCCCAATTGCTATCGACTCCAACATATGATATCCTTGATGTATCGGTTGGCCCAATGGTCCGATTGATAAGCCATTTAGTAAGGCAATACTGAGCCACCATCGTGTTGTGTCTGGAGCAGAGGGGTCCAGTGCTTGAGCTAACCAGTCATTATTAATTAGAAAAATTAGTCTCTCTGCAACCATATTACTGCGTTTAGCCAACCATTTTTGATGAGTTTTATACGGGTCGTCAGTTAAGTTCATTCTATGTGGTACTACCAACTCTACAACAGTGTTTAATTTGTGTTGAAACATTCCATGGTCCATGTTCAACAACGCTAGTCCTTGTTCGATTAACTCTTGAGGGGAGTGCGGATGAACTGGAGGAAAGTCGGAGTCAATTAATGGGGGCTTGGGAAGTGGCCATGACTTTGTTCCTAGCTCCATGGCCTCAACAAGTAACGTTGCTACTTTTTCAAACACAACCTGAGATAACTCAGATCGACTTTTAGTCATTAATATCAACCTATTTTGGCGAATCAGATGTCAAGTTCGATATTCAGATTTTGGATTAATTCCTTGTATCTGTTACGAATTGTTACTTCGGTTACTCCAGCAACTTCAGCAACTTCACGTTGAGTTCTTCTCTTGCCACACAAAACTGAAGCGATGTAGATAATCGATGCAGCAATACCAGTTGGTCCTCGCCCGCTGGTAAGTTCCTTTTCTTGGGCAGCTTTGATCAATTCGTAGGCTTTTGCTTCAACTTCAGCATCCAGTCCAAGACCTGAACAAAATCTCGAAATATAATCTTCCGGGCCTGTAGGCATAATCTTCATTTTTAGTTCTCTTACCATGAATCTGTAGGTTCGGCCGATTTCTTTTCGACCAGTTCTAGACGCTTGTCCAATCTCGTCGAGGGTTCTTGGAACTCCGCATTGCCTGCATGCTGCATACAATGATGCTGCTGCTACACCTTCAATAGAGCGACCTCTAATCAATCGCTTATCGACTGCTTTCTTGTAATTTACAGCGGCTGCTTCTCTGACAGACTTTGGTAATTCTAGTCGGCTAGCCATTCTGTCAAGTTCTGCTAGAGCCATTGCCAGATTTCTTTCAGTCGCATTGGATACTCGGCTTCTTTTCTGCCACTTTCGCATTCGATAAAACTGAGAGCGATATCTTGAGTTAATCGTTTTTCCAGAATAATCCTTGTTTTGCCAATCAATGTCTGTAGAGAGACCTTTGTCGTGTAGCATAACTGTCATTGGTGCACCAGTTCTTGCTCTTTGGTCGCCTTGTTCAGGAGAGAAGACTCTCCATTCAGCACCTTGGTCAATCACATTATCTTCTAGAACTAATCCACAATCCTCGCAGACTACTTCTCCTCTAGTCTCGTCACGGGTCAAACTTCTACTTCCACAATCGCTGCATTTTACAATATCTTCAACTTGTTGTTCATCCATTTTGCATACCTCCCCTATAATAAAATTAGGGCAATACTCATAACCCCTATCGCAAGGTTATATGAAACTTATGTTGTAATATTCGTAACCGGTTTTGCCACGGCTCGCTTGAAATTTGTAAAATATACCCCTTCCGTCATATACTTTTTCACAAATTTAGACGAACGATTATACCAACAAGTCCCTTGCCCGAAACGATTGCAATGGTTGTCGCGGAGTTACACAGACCAATTGCACTCACGCCGGGGAAACGGATTTTGTTTCTCACCAAGGATATGGAACTGATAAAGCAACAACTTTACCATGGCTTAAATTTGCAGATGAAGGACATCAACCCCAAGGATTTACTTGACGACATTAACACTGACGTAATGACTCCTGCTTGGGTTTGTTTTGATCACGATCCTGCCGAAATAGCCAAAAACGCCTATGCTGGATTAAAACACAATGGTCTACGTGTATTCAATGAGAATGCACTGATTAACGGAAACTTTGAGGTAATAGTATCTGGTCAAAGAAAGGGCACTGGCTCTAGTAGGGAAACTGCAGCACAGTGTGAGCGTTGGGCGGGCATAAGAATAGTAATAGCTGCATCATTTGCTCCAATACACGAAAGAAATAATATCAATCTTGGCCAATTAATGGGCGATTACAACATGCTAGAACGCCTTCAAGACGGAGATGCACTACCCCTTGCCAAATTCACTGAAAAATATGACGTGGTCACAAGAATAATTATCGAAAAAGGCGGGCTATTTCCGTTCGCAAAATCTCTAAAAAATAATGAAATCCAGCTTCCTGAAATGGATACAGAAGATAGGCCTATGACTATGGCTGAGAAAATAATTGCTCGTAACCTAGTTGGCCAAAAGCCCAACCAATGCGTCAAACCAGATGATCCGGTGATTACTCAAGTACAAAGTGGATATTCACACGAGTTCACCACTGCTCAAGTTCATACATTCCTTGCCCAAGAATATGGTGACGAGTATTCCTTGCCAAACCCTACCAAATTTGCGGTCTTTGAAGACCATTTGCTGTATGCACATCACAATCCCAAATTTGTACCCTTTATGCATAAGGTACAAACCTTGCGAGACTTACAGAAAGCCTTCCAAAGCCATACTGGAGTTAGAGATTATTCGGCAGTCGATGGAGTTTCACCGGGTATTTGTCATCAAGTGGCGCGTGAAGAATTTATTGAAGTAGGGGATTTTGTTCAAGCAACTGATTCTCACACGTGTATGGGGGGAGCGTCTAATGCGCTAACATGGGGTGTTGGGGCTACAGAGTACTCTAATTTGATTAGTTCCGGATTTACTTTCGTAAAAGTTCCAGAGTCAATAAGGTTTGAATTATCTGGAATACTTAATCCCGGTTGTACAGCAAAGGATGTGATTCTTTACATCCTTGCTGACCATGCAAGAGAGGAGTTGACCTTGAACCGATCAATGGAATTTGGCGGCCCTGGACTGTCAAGCCTTTCCATTGATGAACGGGCAACGTTATGCAACATGGCAACTGAATGTTCGGCAAGAACTGGAATCTGCGAACCTGATGAAAAATTGTATGATTGGATGAAGCGCTCAATGCCACATCTTGAACTTCAGCAAATGAGGAAAAACGCAGTTAATCCTGACCAAGGAGCAGAATATACCGGCGGTGTCCACCATATTGACTTGTCCAAAATAGAGCCAATGGTAGCACATCCAGGCAATCCTGACAAAGGTGTGCCTAGTGATCCAACCAACGGTGCATTAATTTCTGAAATTGGTGAAGTCAAGGTTGACATCGCTTACGGCGGTTCATGTACTGCGGGTAAAGAGGATGATATTGCGTACTATGCGCTAGTCTGTCAGGCCGCTGATGATTTGGGACTTAGTGTCGCTGACGGAGTTGAATTTTTCATTCAATATGGTTCTGGTTTGGTCAAGGATTTAGCGGTTAGAAAAGGATGGCATGAGTTATTTGAAAAAGTTGGAGTCCAGTTAATAGATCCAGGTTGCGGCGCATGTATTGGTGCTGGACCTGGTGTGTCAATAAATTCTGAACAAGTTACTGTATCGGCTATCAACCGTAACTTTCAAGGTCGCTCTGGCCCAGGTAAATTGTATTTAGCAAGCCCGTTGACAGTTGCTACATCTGCTTTTACGGGCAGAATTACCTCTTGGACAAGTAACTTGTTTGACTGATAAGTATGAAAAAAAGTACTAGCCTTATTGCTGCGTTAATCGTAATTACCGGCATCGCTATTACGATTTCTTTAACTCAGGTTTTAATTTCCTTATTTATTGATTACCTTACATGGTTTTCCAGTAATGCATTGTATGGTATGATAATTTTTATTCTGCTTTACGTAGTTTTTGGCATAATTGCCTTGCCGGCGAGTTTTCATAAATATCTTGCAGGAGTAATCTATGGCTTTGGACCAGGTATATTGATCGCCTATATCGGCTCGATGTTAGGGGCAATTGCCCCGTTTTTACTTGGCAAGAAATGGATGAACCCCTATGCTAGAAAAGCACTTAGTAAATATCCCACTTTGGATGGATTAGAACAAGAAATCGTTGACAAAGGCACCAATGTGGTTGCTCTTACTCGAATTAATTTGGTTATCCCATATGGAGTATTAAACTACGCATATGGCGCTACAGAAGTAAAATTTAGAGATTATCTAATAGGTAATTTGGCAATGATTGTTCCATCCATAATGTATGCTTGGTGGGGTTCTCAAACAGTTATCACCAGTAATGGTATTGAAACAACTGCAAAAACCCCATTTGATATGCTGCTCGTTGTACTATCCATTATTATAACTATTATTATGATTATCAAAGGTAAACAAATCATGGATAACTTGGAACGTCAACAAACTAAAGGCCCAGTAATTGAGTGATTTACGGCGATTTTAGTGTTAGTTATTATGTACCGTCGGTAATCGAATTATCGTGTTGCTGGCCCGAGGTCATTCGGACTGAGGAGGACCAGAAACGGAGTGACAAAGATGTCAGGCATAGCACAAAAACTCGCGGCGAATCAAAAACAAGTAGCAATTTCAGAATTTTTTGAGAAGAATAAACACTTCCTTGGATTTGACTCATTATCAAGATCCCTAATTACTGCCGTAAAAGAAGCAGTAGACAATGCTCTTGACGCCTGTGAAGAAGCTCGTATTTTACCAACTATCAACGTACAAGTTACCAAGATTGACGCGAAAAAAGACATAATTGAATTAACAGTCGAAGATAATGGACCTGGGATTCCACAGAAAAGCATTGAAAAAGTGTTTGGGCAACTGTTGTTTGGTTCTAGATTCCATGCGATTAGACAATCGCGTGGGCAACAAGGAATTGGAATTACTGGGGTTGTAATGTACAGCCAACTAACAACCGGAAAACCTACCCATGTCAAATCAAAAATTGCTACAGAGGCTACTGCAGCAGTTGTGGATATCGGACTTGATACAAGAAAAAATAAAGCTACTAAGAGTAATTCAGGCCGTGAAATCTGGGAAGAAGAAAATGGAGAAATAAAAAAGCATGGCTTAGAAGTAACCTGTCGAATGAAAGCTAAGTATCAGAAAGGTAGGCAGAGTGTATGGCAATACCTGCGCATGACTAGTATTGTCAACCCACACGCTGAAATCACATTTACTGACCCAGAAGGCGAAATCCATTTTTGGCCACGAGTAACTGAGAGACTACCAAGAAAAGTTGAATCTATTAAGCCCCATCCGCATGGAATTTTACTCGGACAATTACAAAGAATGCTAAGTGAGTCGAAAGACTCCAGAATGTCGGTATTTTTGCGTATGAATTTCTCTGGGGTGTCGGGAAGGGCTGCCAAGGAATTGTGTGCAGCGGCAGAAATTGAATTTAATCTCAAACCTAAATCGATGAAACCAGAGCAGATGCGAGCACTTTTAGAAGCTTTTCAAGGTGAAAAAATGTTCAATGGGAAGCCGGTGAAATTACTTAATCCGCCAACTAACTGCCTCTCACCAATTGAGGAAATGCTCATCAAAAAAGGTCTCTCAAAAACTATTGATTCAAGATATGCTACAACTATGACTAGAGTGCCAAACGTCTCTCTAGGCAACCCATACCAAGTGGAAGTTGGGCTTATTTTTGGTGGCAATATGGCAGCAGATAAACCGGTTGAAGTGTTACGTTTTGCTAATAGAGTTCCATTAATGTATCAACAAGGTGGATGTTTACTCACTAAAGCGATTGAAAGTGTTGATTGGCGGCAATATGGGCTGGATCAACCTGGAGCAAAAGGAGTTCCAAAGGGTCCAGCAGCAATATTGGTTCACTTAGCGAGTACGAATGTTCAATTTACTTCAGAAGCAAAAGAAGCACTTGCTGAGAATGGTGAAGTGATCGAAGAGGTTAGAAAAGCCATGCTAGAAATGGGCCGGGGTCTAAGAAAGCATCTAGAGAAAAAGAAAAAGATGGCAAAGACCAAAGAGAAATTCGAACTAATAAATGATATATTGCCCGCCATCGCTAAAAAATCTGCAGAGATTTTAGCGAGACCTATACCAAATTTATCTGGTTCAATCACCAAAATTATGTCTGCTGTAATATCTGAAAGTGAAACTGAATGGAATAAAGCAACCAAAATGACGGATGTATCTATCAAAATTTACAATTATACTGCTCGAGCAAGGGCTTACACAATATTAGCAACTTGGCCAGAGAAATCTGGTGGGATAATTAAAAATAATGCCTTTGGCGGAAGAAAAGAAGCCACTGGTGTTTGGGCATGGAAACTAGAAACTCTCCAGCCGGGAGAAAACCTAACTATTACTTTCAGCCTAGATGGGCTTGAAAAAGGTGATTGGACAGAAACTGATGTGTTTTATCGCGGTAGTCAAGAAATCATTGGCGCTTTGAAGATGGATGAAAAATACCTGGATGAAATCCGTAACCAAGAAAAAATTATGCAAGAGCTTGTGGCTAAATCAGAATCTCATTACACCGAGTCATCCCCAAACGAAGAAACTACGCAAAATGAGGAAGAACCACAGCCAGAGCCTGCCGTTAAACCGCCGACTGGGCAAGCTACGTTATTTGGAGGTGAACTCTGATGGCACAAAAACGCATGTCGGCAGAAGACACAAAGGTAGCCATGCATTCAGTAGTTGGTGAAATGTATGATAAAATAGTCAACGGTGAACCTCCAACGATGACTTTACCTGTTAGAACAAAGACCAACATAGGGTTTGACAAGAAATTAGGCGTCTATAAATATGGCAAGAAGCGCTCAACTCGCGACGCAACAAGTTTGGGTTCGGCAAAGCAACTACTCCGGGCGTTACACGTGATTGAATTTATTGAAGAAATGATAAATTCTGGTAAATCTTCGACGTTAAGAGAAATGTACTACATCTCCGAAAGTTGGGGATTGGGTAAGTTCGGTAGCCAAAATGAATCAAATAATCTTGCTGAAGATTTAGAAATTGTCACTAAGTGTCTGCGAGAAGATTTCAAATTACGTCCTGAAGAAGATGGGGCTAGAATGATTGGTAATCTCACATTGCAAGAGAGAAACAGGCGTGGAGAATGGATGAGAATCAATGCGCGAGATGATGTTGGTGATTCTGGCTATGGTGTGCCATATAATGTTGAAAAAGAGAAAATCGAATTATTAGAACATGATATCAATTTCATCATGGCAATTGAAACAGGTGGTATGTTTGATAGATTAGTCGAAAATGGATTTGATGAAGATTACAAATGTGGTCTACTGCATCTAAAGGGGCAACCAGCAAGATCTACAAGACGAATAATCAAGCGGATGAGCGAAGAATGGGACTTGCCAGTTGTTGTATTCCTTGACGGGGACCCGTGGTCGTTCAGAATATTTGCCTCAATAGCGTACGGTGCAATTAAAACTGCGCATATTTCGGAATATCTAGCAACTCCATCTGCGACGTACTTAGGGATCACTGCAGATGATATCATGGCTTACGAGTTACCGAGTGACGACCTTTCAAAGAAAGACATCGAGGCGTTAAATGCGGAACTCACGGACCCTCGGTTTGCTGATTCATGGTGGCAAGAACAAATTAACATGATGCTAGAATTGGGTAAAAAAGCTGAGCAGCAATCGTTGGCCAAATATGGTCTTGATTTCGTAACAGATACCTATTTACCTGAAAAATTAGCGGAATTAGGTCTTGCTTGATTTGTACAAGCATTGATGGAGGACTTCCGCCGAGGGACATACATGGCGCAGAAATCTGGTAACCCTTGGGCTTTGCGTATTGCCATAATCGGGTTAGTGTTTATTTTACTTGGTTCTATTGCGATTTTTTCTAATGTTGACAAAATAGATGAGGCTGCTAGTCCCAAAAAAATCAATGAAGCATCACTCACCGGTGATGGCAGTGTCACGGTTGAATTATCCAAAAGCTGCTATTCTGCAATCACTATAGATGATGAGGTTAGTAATGTTAGTTTGTTTAAAATGGCCGGCTCTAATGTCCAAGATGACCCAATAGAGACCAGTAATTGTAAAACAGATTGGACCCCGATGGATTCTGATGGCAGTAAATTTGTGATTTTAGAGGATTGGGACATCGATAACAGTGGAGAATATGTTCTCCAAGTAGTATGCGAAAATGGATGTGAAAATTCAACCGTTTGGTTAGTTGACGCAACCAGCGCTCAGTGGAAATTACTCGAGCAGCCAGCACTCGTATTTGGTGGAGCAACATGTTGTCTTGGAATTATAATTCTACCAATCGCGTTTATCCTTTACCAAACTAACAAGAATGGGAAGGGACCGAAAATGATGATGGTTGGAGCGAACGGTCAAATGATGCCAATTACTGATTTGACTCCTGAAAACATCGCAAAACTGCAGCATCAGGCGGTTGTAGAAAAGGTGGACAACCCCTTTGCAGATACTGGCTTAACAGAATCTAGCGACTTTGTCGACGGCAGTGAAGATGTTCAAAATGGTACACTATTGACTACAGAACAGGTATTTGCTCTAATGAAGGGTGATGTTGATGAAGCACAAAGCAGAGTCAGTGATCCTTTCGCCGATTATAATCGCGTGCGCACAGAACAGCCGGTCAAGAAAGTCACCAACACAAAGGAAATCGCTTCATGGGATGAAGGTGATAATCTATTCACTAAACAGGAAGTTGAAAGTAAGACAAAAACCGTTCCAGATAAGGTCGCTAAGACTACTGAGAATAAGCCTTTAGCAAAACCTAACGCATGGAAAGATTGGGACGAAAATTAGGTGATTACGTGAATAAGTACATCTCGATTAGCATCACTATTATTGGTTTATTGATGCTGATAATATCATCATTAGCGGTAACCAATAATTTGAACGACTCCGAATCTGTAGATGCCATGCTACCACCTTGCACTGTAGAGCAAGGTTTGCCGGTTGTTGGGCAGGATGAAGTGACTTGTTATTGGGGGATGTCTGGGGAAATGTTAGAAATTCCAAGTGAGGCTATAGCAGCTGATGTTGACGTACAAATCTCTTGGCAGAAATCAGGGGTATGGATTGGTATTGCTGAGGCTTCAGAAGCAGAAAAATGTGAATTAAAAACAGACTACTATGAGTGTGAAAAAGATTCTGTCGCTCTAATAGCAGGTGGGCCTACGTCTAACGGTGAAATCGTATGGAGTCCTAGCCCAGGCGAATATCGATTTGTTGCTGGAGGCGATGATACCCAAACATTACAACAATTTTCTGTAGATTGGGAATATGAGGCTTCATTAAAGTCTGGATTGGCAATAACAATGATGGTTATTGGTGGAGTTCTATTGATTACCGGTGCTTTTTTGCTTTACCAAAACCGGAATAACTGATTTGAAAAGGTTCTTCAATTAGGTAACCTTAGGTTTAGCAATATGGCAGACCTTGACCTCGCACTATCCCTTTTGCAGAACAAAGTTCGCAGACAAATATTAGAGAGATTGGTCAGAGAACCTCACTACCCAATGCAGTTGGCTGAATTGATTGGAGTGAGTCAACAAGCAGTAAAGAAACATTTGAAGGAATTAGAAAAAGGTAATTTTGTGACTAAAATGAAAGTTCCAAGCGAAAAGGGTGGACCACCAAGAACAATTTATACCGTTCAAGAAGCTATTTCAATTAGAATTGATTTGGGCCCTGATTTATTTAATTGTGAACAACGAAAACTACCGGCCGGTGGACCTATGCGTTTATCAAGGAAATTACCTGAATCTACCCATGCTGTTGCCGAGGTAGTCAGTGGAAGGAAACGTATCTCAGTAAGTGAAGGTGTGGCACATTTAGCCGAACTCAATCAGGTAATTGAGCAATTAGATGGTCAAAGAGATGCACTGATTTCATTGCATCAACATATTAGAAACCGCATCTCTCAAGGAGTCGACAGTGATTTTGAGCAGTACGAAGAGCGCGCAATGATTCATTCGATTATCGAAGCGCCTGAAAAACGGCTCGATCTAAACTTGTTAAGCAAAGAATTACAATTGGGGCAACGGCAAGTTTCGGAATTACTAGAAGAAGTCAGAGCAAAGCTTCAGCGCCAAATTTCGGAAAAGGCTGGCCACGTGATAGTTACGCCTGAAAACTCCGACCTGTATTGGTGGTTGGGCGATTACAAAAAGTCTAACTGAGTTAATCTTCGGATTCAAGTACTGAAACTAATGAAGATTGTTCAGCAATCCTCAATTTTGCTTCTTCTCTACGAGCCTTACCAACAAAGTAAACTACTCCCAGTAAAGATAGAGTTAGCATAATTACGACAAATGGTAATGCTGTTTTGCCAATGACTTGGGATGCAACATCTAAGAATGGGCTAGGTGATTCCAATGGCTCAGAAACCGCTTTAACGTTATTCTTTTCACTACCTTCAACAATCTGATTCATTGGGTCGACTACTACATAGATACCCTTACTTCCAGCAACTACTGGATATAGTAGATAGATTTCAATTTCTTTAACTTCCTCCGAGGCATCGGGGGCAAGTAGAGCACCAACAACTTGTCGCATAACAATACTGTCTTCTGCACAGCCATTATCTTGTATCTCATTGATGATCGATTGGCTATCAACATCATCATATTGACACAATACTATCTCGATATCGACTGCATGGGTATTACCCTTATTTTGTAGCACAATACCAATAGGAATAGTCGAATCTATTTCTGCACTATAATCGGATATGATTAATTCACTGATTACCAGATCTGGAGCTTTTAGACTCAACGTAACTACGAATTCATTACTGTCTAGGTTTTCTCCCTGCCAAGATGGGGAGGAATCGAAATCTCCTCCTTCAGTCATGTCTCCTGCCTTTGATACAACTTTCAATCCAACAACTCTAGTGTCTAATTTAGCCGTGGTTGATATTTTAACCACTGCAACCATTTCGATTGTTTGATATGGGGCCATTTTAGGCATCATGTAAACGAAACTATCGCCAGATGAGATTACTACACAGCGAGTTGAATCCTGTTCTTCCTCAAGAGCTCTGTAGAAGTTATCAATTTCTAACTGGCTAGCATCTGCTGCAGGCATTGGCGCATAAAACTCGATACAGGGTTCGTCTACTTCCAAATCATTGCTTATCTTCTTGATAGTTCGCCATTCGACAGACCAACCACTCAAAGCACCCATTCCGGGAAGTTCTGACCAAATTAAGGCGTTTCCTTCCTGTTGTGCAGTGTGATTATTCAAGGTCGGCCAATCTTCTACGTTACCGTTGTTGGTAATATTTACCGAGAAACTGACTATCTTGCCTGGTGCTGAAACTTTTACCGGGTTGTCAACTGATGGATCCATGTAAATTTCCATGTCATAAAATTCATTGACATAGACATAAAGGAAGTCTGAGTCCCTTTCTCTAGTCAATCTATTATCCTCGTTTGGATATGCTTCTTCGGATAGCGTTTGGAATTCTACAACGTACAGTCCTGCTGCAATATCAAATTCTGGAACATTCATCAACACATCGAAGGTTTGGTCTGAATCTCTATCCAATTCCTCAAGACTTTCACGAGGAATAACGATATCCCAATGTCCAGTTCTAACAGGCACTCCTGTCGGGTCTGTCACTGTAGTTAGTCTGAAATCAAATCTATCAGGCCCGTTACCATTATTGATGGTAGTGGTTGGTAGAACTATATTCTCCCCAGGGTTGACTGCTATTGCAGAAACAGGATTGCCGAATGAATCGGTAACTGTTACCAACCTATCTGGTTCTCGCTCGATATCGGTTTCAAGGCTATATTCATGAATTACATTGATACTATACCTTGCTGAATCTGAGACTTTTTGGTATCCTTCTAAATTGGCCTGTAAGGTGACACTCTTAGAGCCGATGCTGGCATCTTCTGGAACACAAAGAGTAATTCTAACCATGTAGGTCTTGAATGTAGTACCTGGATCTAATTTCCACTCGATTGGAGTGCCAAGAGTTGCATCGCTTCCGCCAAGAGTTTGAGAGAAATCAACATCCACGACCCAGTTTGATTGTGCCCAAGTTGCCGCATCGATGTCATCTGGCTTTTCATCTGGAGCGCCCGGGGTGCTAAAGATTAGATTTCCAGACTCAAAGTTCTTGGTAACATCTTGTTCAAAGGTGTGACACTGTCCCGCCATTACCTCTTTTTCACTGTCCTCTGGAAGTAATTCTTCGAAGACAATGTTTCCTTCGGATTGTATGGATACGAAGATGCCTAGTTCAAGAATATCATAAGTTCCCTTGTCTACTGATTTAATGGGTTCGCCTTCTGACCAACCCTTCAAGTAGATTACAAATGCACCCGGATCTTCTGTTGATGGGACCTTTACAGTGAGTATTTTGGTAGTTGATTTACCAGGATCAAGTTCAACACGTAGTGGGAAGGTGATCTCCCAGCCAAATGGTAGTAGCCATTCTTGTTGACCTTCCAGGGTATTTGGGTCCCAGAAAAGGAAACTGTCCTGAACGTTCCCCGTATTAGTTATCGTAATCGAGAAGGTTGCTTGGCTTCCTTGTTCGATATCTTGTACACTTAGTGATGTATCTAGGCTTATTCCATGAACAACATCCACCAAGGTCAAAGTAGTCAAATCTGATCTTATAGCTGGATCTTTGTAGGACTTTGCAGTAACTACTATTTGCGCCAACTCATCTTCATTCGCTTGATAAATGGTTGGTGCTTGCACTCTTAGATAGAAATTAATGAATTCTCCACCTTTCAGATAAATTGGCGTAGTTGGAGTAATTTGGGTTTGATTGTTAGCAAAGAATAGTTGCACGGTCCAATTTGTTGGCACTCCTGAAACATTTATTCCATAAGTATCTGCAACTAAATCAATATCTCCAGGAGTTGAATTGTTCATTGTCATGTTGTAAAGTGTTTGTTCTCCTGGTTCAATAACATGGTAAAACGTTTCACCAAGAGCCAATTCTACATCCACTTGCCCGGTTAGAACATGTGAGTAGCAGATGGTAAATGCACCATTTTGCTCATCATTACATTTGTTTCTATCCGACCAGCCAACGTGAGCCCCGCTGCCTAAATCATTGGCAAATGCAGGAGGTATTCCGATCTCTGGTCTACCTCCTGTATCCGTGCCTAACTTATTGCTAGCCCATGAGGTAATTGAGACAATATCCCATGGGTCAAGAGCAAACTCTCCCAGTCCAGTAAGGTCTGTCTGATTCAATCTAGTATACTGTACCTCTTCCCCGGCAGTAACATTCCCAGAATCTACCCATGCAAGATGAACATTGTTCTGATCGTCTGTTAGCAAGGACGGATATATCGAATGTCCAGACCACGGACGATTAGCCGCCAAACCGGATAAACCTTCAACATTCGAGATAGGAGTGTCTTCTATTTTCTTTATTGCATAAGTAGAGAGACCTTCTTCAGCACCGTCAAATGCTCCAGCACCCTGTAATCGAAGTTTTGTGTAATATACCTCATAATTGGCAGACTTTTCAAAACCATAATCTCTTCCATCCATCCAAGCAATGTGTGTGTTACCTTGCATATCAACACCAATTGAGGGATGGAAAGAGTATGCATCATCAATAGTGACTCGTGTGTCATTAACTACTACAAGATGGCCTTCTTCCGCTGAACCAGTATCTTCGATATAATTACCATTGACAACGCTGTGACCAGTTGCTCCTGGAGTCCAAGTTATGTCGTTTTCCATCTTAGCGTAAGGGTCTAATACGGTCATGTAGATTTCTCTAGAATTATTTGTTGCAACGAAAACCATTGCTTCTACTAGTTGGGCCATATTGTTAGAGCCTCCTGAAGGGAACTCATACGCCTGTCCTCCAGCATTTACCGTACTAGGATTGTTTGACGGGTCTGAGCCAGGGCAATTTCTCGCTTGAGTTGATACGACACCGTTTGGACATTTTGCTAAATCTAGGAAGTGAGACTGTACCGCGGCATTGCCACTACCGTAGCCTTGACCATAAAGACCAATTGGGATCACTCCAGCCTTGACGCAATTATCGTGAGCTTCATCTATTGAATTAATATCATCTGCTTGTTGAGCAGGGTCGCCATCTTTAGGTCCTTCATCTGAAACAGGTAATACGAGCTTTGTTGCATTTGGATTCCATTTATGATCTGCCGATGTTGGGGGATCTCCCGGTACGTTCCCGCCGGCATCTTTCCAAGATAGGCAAGCCCAGTTTGTTCCCGGACCCCAGTCTTCTCCTGAGCTGCCAGAATATGGATTGCCGTTGTAGATGGTATTGCCTAGGGACCTTATTCCGCCAGAATCATCGCCATCGCCAAGAGCCGTTGACCTTGGCCCGGCATTTTGATTGAATCCCGCGCAGTCTCCGCTGTCAGCAGCACTTGGAAGACCAAAACCGCCATCTAGGCCGTAAATTGTTTCATAGACGGTCATATTGGCAACTTCGAGTAATGGTTTTATGCCCTCAAATGAAGAGCCATCGGAAAAAGTCCCGCCGTAAATTACCGTGCATACATCTGCCCATTCCGAATACATAGAACCGGAGGTGTCAATCACGAAAACCAATTCTACTTTACCGCCTCGTGTGTCGTCCCAAACGATTTGCACTTGGTCGTTAGCATCAACAACAATGTCTGGATGTCCTTTGTGCCCAATGATTGGCGTAATCAATGTATCATCAAACAATACGATGATGTTGTTAGTGACAAAATCAGGCTGAATCATGCTGTAGTAGATTTGTGGTTGATTAAAATATTTTTCATCTACCGCGTATTCATCTTGCCATGCGATGTGAATATTGCCCTGGGAGTCAACGTCAATAGATGCCCAATCTCGATCTTGCGCTCTTTGAGAAATTACGGTATCATCAATACCTGTTATTGAATTATCAGTGGAAGATTGTCCGTTGAACGGCTGAATTTTGTATGGGCTAAGAGCAGTATACATGATTTTGTGAGTGCCTGATTTGTCGGTCCATACAATGTGTATATTGTCATCTTCATCGGCTACCACATCGGGGTGCCAAACTTTGTGGATTCCTGCATTGGTAATCTGAGTTGCGTCAATCAGTGTTTCTCCGTTACTAGCAACCATCGAATAGTAGAGGTGCAGGTTATTCCTTGCCCATATAATGTGAACATTGCCTTGACTATCTCCGACTATGGCTGTTTGCGTATCAGATGCGGAACCACCATCAACAATTTGCTGAGGTTCAGTAATTACCACCGTGTTGGCTTCAGCAAAATCGCTCGCTACTACCATTCCTGAAAGGGCCGAAAGTAGCATAATTGTTACTAGACTGATTGATTTGAATGTTTGACTCATGGATAACCCTCGCTTATAGCGTATTTATCCATGTCCTCTTCATACTTAACTGCGACCCATTCAGGTCAGTTTTGAGGGACTCTAAATTAAGCCCATTCTGATGGGTCAAAACTAGTGCCAAAGGACATTTTTTCATCAAATTCAATTTCAGGACTTTCTGCTTCGGTTTGAGTAATGTCGATGTTGTTTAATCGTTCTTTTTGTGCTGCCTCGCGATTTTCCCAATCATCAACAGGGCCGGGTTTGCCAACCCCTGGGCCGTATGAATATTTTATTTCATGAATTATTCCTAGTTTGGCTAGCCAAAGACGCCTTAATGAGTGCATAAATTCATGCTTTGTTATTCCATCAAACCATATTGGCAAACTAACATTGAATGCTTGAAGAGGTCCTGGTTTCTTATTGGCGTCATGCCCCATGTGAATTCCCCAGTCTACCGAGGAGCTGATTAACTGAAGGCGGGCTTCGTGAATCCATTCAGACCAGCCATCGTTATCATCTTTCATGTGGTTTTTCATCTCCTCTTGCTGGCCTTTATCTACTCTAGTCATACTAGAAATAGCAATCAAGTCGCGGTTTTTTGGAATAACTACTGCAAACATATGTCCTTGCTTTCCTTGTGGATATTTTATCAAAATATGAGCGTGCGCTCGCCCATCAGGTTGTTCTTTGACAAAGAGCCTCTCCTCACCTAACCACTTCCTTACCATGGACACTATCTCGGTTGGAGTCACATCTCAAGCGAGAAACTCATCTCGTTTCAATTATGCCCATGATTCAATCGAAATCTGCTAGTTCAACTTTTATTTTACCTAACAGAGAAACAAGTTCTTGTTTATCGGAGTTGGAGAATCTAACCCTACGATAAGAGCCCCTGAGATCAACATAATCGTCCCAAACCAAAGAAAATAATCTTCCAGTTAGTAAAGAGACAGGGAACATCAACAACCACAGAATTCCAATTGCAGACCATACTGCAATATTTCCTTGGCCAAGAGCCGTGGTCCAGTCAAATCCAACCATGGTGTCAATCTCACCCGATTGCCAAAACAGTAAGGCGACCATAATGGTCGATGAAATTGGCCAAATCGTAATTGAGCCAAACATAGCCGCTAAGAATTGATATGATGTTCTAGCATCGATTCCCTCATCAGTCGAATCTCCCAGAATTCTACCGAGGGCAATTTGCGGCAGCAAAGACAGTAGAAACACCGGAGAAAGAAGGACAAATAATGCAATTCTAGAAATGGCTAACGGAGTTTTGATTAATTTCGCCCTTCGCAAACCGGATGATTGGTCGTTCAAGTCCCTCCCATCTAGGCCATTATTATGTAAAATATCAGCTGCTTGTTCGGCTTTTTCTACTAATGGATGGGTAATCTTAGGCGGTTGTAAGTTGTCAGCCTCTAATGACCGGTTTTCGTCGGAAAAATGCTTCCTAAAGTGGCGTGCTAACTTTACTTCATGGCTCCAAGAGTTAGGAGCGTTGCCATCAAGCCTTCCCTTTATATGACCGAGAAGTTGTAACCCGCGATACTCTTCCCATGAATTAACATCCGGGCTAAGCGGTACTAATTTATCCCTTAGATTATCACGAAGACGAAATACTGATTCTGCTGGTGGTTCTGACCAAGTGCCACCTCTAACTGCTTCTATCAAATTGTCCGGAATATCTTCGCTGTCAACCTGAATTGGCTTGCCGTACTCGACCCATACGTCTGTTCTGAAGTGTTCTTTTTGCCTAAAATGAAGGCCTAATGGAATCAATACTGGCAATGGTTTGTCCGAAGTTGCAGCCAGAGCCCCAGCGGCCAAAACTGTCCTCATCGGCCCAGTGCGAAATCTAAGCATGTAGGAATTGTTGTGGCTCGTTCCCTCAGGGAATAATACGCACCCATAGCCATTAGCAATTCCCGAGGCTAGAGTCATCAATGAACGTCCGTTGAGGAAATTTGCCTCTTCCTCTGTACAACCACCTCGAAGTAATTCCGCTTTCCTAACTACTGGTTGTACCGCCATTCTCCTAGTCCACCAGCCAAGCATTGGCCGAGTTACTAAGTCATGACGAGCCCCTAACACAAAATATCTAGGGTGATTAAGTGTTATTTGTAAGGCGTCAAGCACTCCGTTGGTGTGCCAAGCACAACACAGCGAACCTCTGTCTGTTGGAATATTTTCAATGCCTGACGCTTCAAGTGAACGAAATTGTACATTACTTATTCTATTACAAATCCAATAAATTAGTTTAGTCCAAAAATAAGAACCCGGCGTTTCCCCTTCAAAAGATGGCATTGGAGTAGTCAATAATTTATCCATCTTCATATTTTTAGCTGATTTTGATAGATAAGGTAAGGCATCACCACGTTGGTCTAATACTCCATCGTTCATATCTTCTGGATCTGGATGCTTCATGAAGTCAACTCCGCAACATGTTCAGAAATTTTCGCAAGGTTGGCGTAATCTGGTTCGCCAACAGGCTTTGTTTTTGGCCACATGGACATCAATGTCAAACCTCCGTCCCCCTTTGTTCTAGGTATTACATGTACATGTACATGAGGTACTTCTTGGCCGGCAAGTGGCCCATCATGTATACAGATAGTGAAATCTCGAGTCGAGAATATTTTACCTAACTTTTGTTGCGCGTCTTTTACTCCTGAAAATAATCCTGCTATTTCTTGGTCACTAAGTTGTGACAGACGGTTTACTGCCTTGTGAGGTACCACTAGTGTATGCCCTTCCCGTCGTGGGAAAATATCTAGAAAAGCATACCAGTTATTACCGCGACCAATCTCATGAGATGGAAGTTCTCCCGACAGGATTTTTTCGAATAATGTTTGGTCGCTCATACCTATGCTAGTACAACTCAGTTTTTGTTTTTCACTGAGGTGCGAGCACCCAATTGTCTTTCTGGCCCTTCCTTACTGCAAGAGTCCCAATATTGCCTTCATTATCAACGGTAATATGGTGGATTAACTCAGGATTTTCGTCTTTGAAGTCGGCTCTATTGTGTACTCCACGCGACTCATTTCTAGCCATTGAAGCACGAATTGAACAAGTGAGTAATCTAATACCTGCTTGTATTCGAGTCTTGGCGACAAAGTTGGTATTTGCAATTAGTGAGGTTTGGTCTAAGTAGATAGACTGCGCTAATTCTGCGGCTTTGGTTAATTCTTCTAAGTAGTTAGATAATTCTTCGGCGCTGTTGGGGCTTGAAGTGAATTTAGTTGCAACGTCAAGAAGCGTTGAATCAATTGAGCCTATTCTTCTTACAGTCTCAGCAGATTCCTCATCTCCTGTTATGTGATGATTGTCAATACAGCGTTGTAATGCTAGGACCAGGTTTTCGGTGTTAGCAAAGGGTTGTGACTTAACCCATTCAGATGCATGAGCCCCAGCATTGTTCCCGCCAGACAAACTGTCTAGTAGTCTATTTCCTGGAAGTGTTCCAGCTCCATTTAATCCAGAACATGAGGATTCTCCTGCTGCATAGAGTCCAGTAAACCATCTTGACCAACTTCCAACAACAGCTCTGCCGTGTTCATCTGTTGGAATTCCTCCGATAGTTTGCTCTACTCTATTTTCAAGCCCTACTGTGAATTTGTCCATGTCAACGCCTGTAGCGCTTTTTACCGTTCTAAAAACTGAGTTCCACCATACTTTGTTGTCTCCCATGTCACGTCCATCTAAAACAGCCGGGCCTGCTTCTAATACGGTTTCACAGAGTTCGGCCATTGAATCCGCCGAAAAAGTGTCGCCGGAGGCGTTGCAAAGACTTGCTCCATACCCAAGTATTGAAGATGATATGGTTAGTTTTGAGTTTGCCACACCTAACGGAGTTTTAGCAATAAATTCCATGCCCCTCAATGGCATGCCAGCCTGTAAAGCTAGATCCATTCCAAAACCAATAGCAGTTCCTTGGAAGAGTCCTTCAAAGCCGCCATCGGCAATAATCACTGCCTTTGTTTGTATCGCAACGAATTGTCCATTTATCATGTCTAGGGTTACCAAACCATCGACTTTTTGATTGGTTTCTACCAGCATTACAGGCAATTGGTCGCTGCGCCTTACCACGCCATATTTCATGCATTGTTCTTCCAAAACTTGCTGTATGTCACGAATCGATGCGTCGCCTGCATCTACCAGCCTAGGGCTATTATGCCCTATTCCTTTGTGAGTTGAGGGGAGCCCCTTAGAGTCTCTACTGAATACAACCCCGGCTTTCTCTAAATGGTTCATTTCGTCTATTGCGCTACTTGTCTTACTGGCAACAATATCTTGGTCACACAGAAAGTATCCAGATTTGATGGTGTCTTCGCGATGCCCTCGGTTGTTCATTTCCTGAATTGATGCCGCGAGTCCATCTAGGGCTGATTTATCGCCACTGCCCAGAGCAGATGAAGAAATTAGTAGAGTTTTAGCCCCATGTTTGGCGGATTGTGCCGCAGAACGCAGTGCTGCGGGACCATCGCCGATTACAAGAATATCCCATGCTTCCATAGTTCATCACCCGGTAATCAATCCGAGGAGTGACTGGGAAATAAGCAAACCGCATGAACCAAAAAAAAAGTCTCCTTGGTTAGGTGAAAATAGGTACTTCCATTTCGCCGATTTTTCTGGCTTTTTCTAACCTCAGCATACGTTTCCTAAGCACACTTGTTGATGATCTACTCACCTTAGTTGTCAATATTTTGGATTCGAGAACTACGCCTTCGTCATCTCTTAGAACAACTTGAATATTGGTCTTGCCGAAAAATTCTCTATTCCAAGCCACATTCATCCATAAGACAACGCCTTTGTGAAGATATCTTGGCAACCAATCAAGACTGTCTTCCTCTTTTGGTGCTGATAATTTTAGCGCGTTTCTAGGCGGCGGGCAAGCCTTCAATTCAAATCGGTGAGTTCGAGATAATGGCTCACCATTTGGCACTAAAACCTCAACTCTAACGTTCCGCTTTTCAAACGTTTGATTATTCAAAACAATAAACAGGTTTGTTGCACCTCCTACGCAGATATTGTCCAGTGCGACATCCATTCGCCACTTTGCCCTAGAGATTTCGGGCCTGCCGCTAAGTAAGTCAATTTGCAACCTATCTAGCAGATTAAACGCGCTAGGCTGCCACGCTTTTGCATGAGAAATTAATCTTTGAATCGTGCGCCAATTGAAATCTGTTTCTGAATCATACAAGATTGGTTTTAGTTTACCTTTGGTGATAAATGAGGAAAACTCTTTGCCAACTTCCTCTGTGGATAATTCTTTTTGATCGTGTAAATATAGTAAATACAGCAATCTTTCGAGTGCTTGGCGCTTATCATAACCTGGCATTAAGGCGGCATGAAATTTCTTTTTCCATTCAGCCCAATCGAGTTGTAAATCCGGATCTAGGTGTGAAGATACTAAATCACTTAGAATACTTCCCAGTTGGGTTTGGTGATGAGTTGGCGCGTGTAACACTAGATTAGGAAATTTATCACCGAGTTGCCTAACGTTTAAGTTCGTATACTGGGCATGTAAGGTATAGATAAAACCGGTGATAACTGAAACCATTAATGCCAAATTCCAAGCTACAGAGCCAGATTTAGTTGCAGTGGCGAGTACAATCATGGAAAATGAAACACCGACTAATACAGTGCTAATCAAATTGTATCTTCTGTGGTCTCTTAGGCCATCTATGATTCGATCAATTCCTGGCTGAACTCGTAAAGTATGGCGCTTTCCATCTGAAAAACCACCTTGCTCACGCAAGGAAAGTCTAGCTTGCATTGCATGCCAAGCAGATTCAACAGCAATAACGTTAGGGAGTATGGCAAATAATGCCGGTATTGGCAAAAATATTACCACCCAATTCAAATCTGAAATCTGTGACGGGAAAAATACCCCCAACATGGCGATGAAAGACAGTAATAAACCAATAATTGAACGCCAGTATATCAAAAACCGATTGCGGGCAAAGTTACCTACTAATTTACGACGGTTTTCTAATTGCTTCCATTGAAACCTAGTCTTTTCTAGTGGATCCTCTATTCTTTCGAAACCATGGCCATATGGATCGGGCAACTCGAGAGCCGACTCGGAATCCTTAGACTGTTTCTTGGCCATGCTACCTAGTCCTGCACACGCTTACATTTTTACTGATTGCCTCATATTATAGGAATGTTGAGCAATTTTGAGCGGGCGCGGCAGGATTCGAACCCGCGATCTTCGGCTTAGGAGGCCGACGCATTATCCAGCTGTGCTACGCGCCCAACCTTTCCAGTTGAATACTCATGATGAGTATTGCTATTAATTTGCTAATTCAGAAATTTGAGCTACGTCTAATAAAAATCGCTCCAATACAATTCTTGGTTGCGAGGTTTTGAAGACTGAAACTTCACATTTAGCCAAACTTATCATAATCTCAGAAAGCAACTTATCGCCAACATTCATTCGACCCTCGGTTAACAAGATATGTAGGTGCTTGACTATATCTTCAGCCTCCAGATTTTGTTTATCCATGATTTGATCTAGTAGGCCCATAGCACCCTTCAGAGACCTCACATTTCTGCCATTAGTCTTTTCCCAACGCCAATCATGTACTTTACCCCGCATGGCTTCTTCAAGCATAAGTTGAATCTCTCGAATCTTGGTTGAGGCAACTAATTCTTGTAGATTATGGCGATTGTCTAACAAATCTCGTTTTCCCATCAATTCGAGTATGAATATTGCTTTGCGCAAATTGCCGTTGCTAACGTGCGAGATATCGCCAACAACTCCCCTCGCACAATGCAGTTTTTCCTGTTCAACAAATTCTTGTAATTTGGCTTCAATCTGTTTAGATGAATATCTAGAGAAGCGAATGTGTTGAGTTCGGCTTCGTAGTGCCTCAATTAATCGCGAAGGGGTTGTCGTAGTAAAAATAAATCTCGAGGTTAAACTACTATGTTCCATCATTCTTCTCAAGTATGCTTGGCGTAAATTGCCTAGATAATCTGCGTCCTCAATCACTATGATTCTAGATAATTGGATTTTACCATCCCTCTTGGTGTTAAAGGTTTCACCACCCGATGGTGGCCCTGGATCGTTTGGCACATCGGCTAATGATTCGGTAAAGATGTCTAAACTAGTTAATCCCGCCAAAGAGCTACTTGACCCGCTTGGCCTTAGAAACTCCTCAAATTTTTTCATTGCGCCAGGCATTCTCGAGAGGTCTTTAGCATTGAGGATATGCGTTGTTGCTTTCCACCCTGGACCCAATAATTGTCTCGCCACTAAGCGCATTGCTGCAGTTTTACCAACGCCACTGGGGCCTGAAAGAAGTAGGTGCGGAGGGTTAGTTCCTGTTGATGCGGTTTCCAGTGTATCTATGATACTGTCAGTTAATAATAACTCAGAAAATTTAGTCGGGGCTTTTGACTCTAGCCACGACGTCATAAGACAATTTACCAGACGGCGGTTATTCAATTATCCGCGTTGTCTTTACTCGGCTATAAGTTTCTTAGTGCCGGTTCTACGAAGTTTCATGAAAATTCTTGAACCACACGCTTTGCAACTAATTCCATTACGCTCTCTGTGAAACGATTCTATGCTGCCACATACTGCGCATTTGTAATCTACTAGTTCAACCATAGTACTCAACTCAAGCCACCCGACTAGTCTTCCTTTCTTAACCTGTTTGTCGCGAGTTGGATTTATGCGATGCTAAAAAGCAGCATTTTGGGAGGTTTGGCGCCCACTCCGGGAATTGAACCCGGGTCGCAGGAATGACAATCCTGCATGATAACCTCTACACCAAGCGGGCGTGTTCATAGCATCCGGAGCGCAACCGCTATTTAAGCCGCGCCATGTGGGTCGAACGGGGAGTAACTAGATGGCGAAGAAAAAAACCTCGGCTGAAATGGCTCGAGAACAATCTGAACTTGCTAAAGTAGAAGGTATGCTGGGGGATGCTTTTGGCAGCTTAGGCGGCCTTGAACAATCAACTGACGAAGAGGTTTCAACAGAAACTTCAAATCCAGCAATGGATAAAACTGAAGGTGATGGTCTTGAAGTTACTGAAACATCAGAAGCAAATGATTCAGAAGCCGAAATGGCAACTCATCCTAATGAAAATGAGGATTCAGATGAACACCAAGCCTTTGAAGCGCCGCCAAGGCCTCACACCGGGCCGCCATCAGGGCCTCCAAGTGAAGCACCTAGCGGACCGCCATCAGGTCCACCATCAGCACCGCCAAGCAAAGGACCGCCATCAGGGCCTCCAAGTGAAGCACCTAGCGGACCGCCATCAGGTCCACCATCAGCACCACCAAGCAAAGGGCCACCATCAGCACCACCAAGCAAGGTTCCACCATCAAGACCTCCTACTGAGGCGCCCGACGAACCTACTTCTAGTGGGCAAGAAAGCGACTCTCCGGTTGAGACAGACGAACCAAAAGTGCCTGAACAGGTAGACGAGGATAACAACGGCTCTGAAGAGGACGATTCAAATGAAGTGGCTAATGATGCCAAGTCCGAACTAGAAGAAGACGTCAACCATAACGAGGAATCTAATGAACGAGATGATGCTGAACCTATGGAGGTTGAAGCAGAAGAAGTACTCGATGAGGAACCGACAAGCGGTGAGGAAAATGATAACGCTGAAAGTAAGGGAGATATTCAACAAAAAGAAGCTGAGATTGCAAGACTTGCAGCGGAAGTTGAACGGCTAAGAAGTTCCATGATTGGAGCTGCTGAAGTAATTGAAGAGTTAGAAAATCCACCCATGCCGCCTATTGTTGAGGAAGATGTGGTAATCGGTGCGCATACTGTTGCTGACATAGCTCGAATGGCTAGACAATTAGATCGTGATGAACTAGTTAGAGCCTCAATGGGCGCAATTGCAATGCTCCACCCTGAAAGCCCTGAAGTTTTAATCTCGACAAAGCACAGCGCAATGTTACCGAGGATGAACGAGAAAGACATCTGTGCGGGTAAATTAGGTGGAAAGGCCCCAAGAGGGGCTCCAGAAGATTGGCGAGTCCTAGAAGTGCTGCTTGCATCTGCTAGTTTGGTAACTGGCGGCCCTGCAGCAGTAATTCATGCTCATGGACCTTACACAACAGCGGTAAGTTGTGAGCAAGATTTAGTCCTAATGCAGCCAATCGACGAGATTGGCAAGGAGCAAATTGGCAAAATTATCATTGTTGACCCAGACTCCGAAAACCCTGAAGAATTCCTTCGTCAAGTCGCTGAGGCTTTGCAGCAAGGCGGAATGAGATGCGTTGTGGTTAGAGGTAAAGGATCTTATGCAGTGGGAGCAGATTTGGATCAAGCATGGGCAAATGCCGCAATGCTGGAACATAGTATGAAGATTGTAATGCTAGCCAGGCAAGCTAATCTCAAAGTATGACTGAAACAGGAATTGATAAACGCTGTTAAGAATCATAATTCATGAGCGAGCGGCCCAAGATTGCTGTGTCTGCATGTCTAGTAGGGCAGAAAGTTAGACACAATGGTGATACCGCAGAATCTAGAGTATTGACTACAGAGTGGGCTAATTATCTAGAAATATTACCATTATGTCCTGAAATAGGCATCGGAATGGAAGTACCAAGGTCAAAAATTAGACTAACAAAAATTGATGGGAAATTAGGTCTGGTAAATCCAAATGATGGCGAAGAACTGACCAATAAAATGCTTTCATATGCTGAAATACAGTCAGACCTGTTAGTTTCTGAGGGTATTTGCGGATTTGTTTTTAATAATGATTCGGCAACCTGCGGATTAGAGTCTGTCAACGTTTATCATGACGATAACCCCACACCAACACAGAACGGGCGGGGCTTATTTGCGATGGTCTTCACTTCGCTTAACCCACACATCCCAGTAATCAATGAATCACGCCTATCTGACCCGCGCCAAGCCGAACATTTCCTTGCCCGAGTGCATTTCTTTAATGAATGGAAAAAGAGTGGCAAAAACGGTTGGGATGCTGGTAAAATTATGCGTTTCCACAACGAAAACAAATTGTTCTTACTCAGCCGAGCACCCCTAATGAAAAGGCTTCTAGGAAGGCTGATTGCCACCAGGTTTGACGAAGGAACCCATCCTGAGAATGTTGCTTTAGAGTATATCACTGAGGCCCAAAAAGGACTTCAAACATTGACTAAGAACGGCAGGATTGCCCACACTATGGAGAGAGTTTTTGGCAGGTTCTCTAACCAACTATCTAAGGCAGAAAAGCAAGAAGTAGTCAAATTGATTCATGGATTTAGAGAAGGTGTTTTACCAAGATCTGCTCCACTAGATATGCTTAATCAATACCTAACAAGGTACAACATGGATGATAAGAATTTAAACAGATTCATCACCTCAGTTCCTTTAGAAATGGAATTAATGGCTAATGTTTAGTCAAATTTGTATTTGTATTTTTGATTCCAGTACTCTAGTTGGATAAACTTGGAGATCTTTTTGTTTGGACAACTTCCCAACAACTTTCCCGAATGGAGGAAATAACGGGAATGGTGCCCATTCAACTAATTCACCATCGGCAATTTGGTGTGTTGTTTGATGTAATGGACAACGTATGCAATCATCCTTGACCTTACCGCCCCAAGCCAGCGGCCATCTCATGTGCCTACACAGTGCTTCTGTAGCGAAGTATGCTCCTTCATGCATTCCTAGTAGAACCATTTTACCATTGACTCTGAGCATTTTCTTTTTCCCGTTTTTTAACTTTGACACCTTTATTGCGTCGTGCCAATTTAATTCCTCAGTTCCTGACATTTGCCATACCCCCATCTAGATTAAGCACTTGGCCGGTGAAATTGTCTGGTGCCTCTGTTAACAGCCATCTAATAGAAGTAGCAACTTCTTCTGGTTGATTAATCCGTTTCATTGGAATCATTGATACTGCTGCTTCACGAATAGCGTCTGATCTTAAGAATGCGCTGCCAAGTCTAGTTTCGGTTAATCCCGGAGCAACTGCGTTAACTCTAATGTTGCGTTGGGCATAAGTGGCTGCTGATGATCTAACCATTGCCTCAACCCCTCCTTTTGCTGCTGCAATAGCTTCATGATTTACTAAACCCAAACTTCCTGCTACACTAGAAGTAAAAACCAATCGGCCACCACCAGAACGCAACATTGACTTGCATATCAAAGACAATGACAGAAAGGCACTAGTTAAATTTGTCCGAATAACTTCCTCAAAAGCCTCTACTTTGAGAGCATGAGGTGGCTTGACTAGAATTGAGCCTACTAAGTGAGCAGCACCAGCAATACTTCCATTGCCGTTTTCTTTAGCAGTATCTATTGCTGATTGGAGATCTGCAGGATTCAAAGCATCACCAATAATGACGCTCACACCACTGTTTGACAAGTGTTCAACTCTGGAACTGTCGCGGGCTAGAATGGTGACTTGTTTGCCTTGTTCGACTAGTTCTGAGACTAATATTTGTGCAATGTCACTACTGCCGCCAACCACTAAATAAGATTCTGTCATGTTGCGAAATGGTTTGGTCAACTTTTATACCCGTGTTTTGATTTAATTCTTTGAATCTCGAGATATTCGGCATATTTCAACAAAATTTTCAAACATCTCTTTACCGAATTCTGAATCATTAACTTCGGGATGAAATTGTAATCCAAACCGATCCCCGGCTTCATTTTCCATGCCTTGTACCTTGCATGAAGGACTACTAGCAGTAATGAAGAAGCCATCTGGTACTTCATGCACCTCATCATTGTGTGATTCCCAAACCGTTTGAGCCAGTGAGGTGTTTTGGAAAATTTTACCTCCTTGGTTTTGTAATTCAATTTCCATTGCGCCAAATTCTGGTATGGGAGACTCCCTTGCATCTCCGCCGTAATGTCTTGCCATGAATTGATGTCCTGCACAAATCCCAAGCACTGGTATGTCAAGCTCTAGATATGCTGCACAATTACCCAACTCCCCCGTTAGGCCTACTCTTGCTGCCCCACCAGAGAGAATTATTCCATCTAGTTCTCGAAGTTGTTCAACAGGAGTTGTATTGTCGATGATTTTGGTGTCTACCTTGAGATATCGTAACATTCTCCATTCTCTGTGTGTCCATTGACCGCCATTATCAACGACATCAATGACTAATGGTTTATCACTCATGTCATCACCTCACTCTGTGGCGTTTTTTCTGGCGTGAATAAACGATTGGACGCATAAATAAGTATAGATTGAACCTGTGACTAGGAGCATCAACATCGAGCCTGAGGCGTAATTAATCCCATCGGATATCACCATCAGGAATCTAGTGCCACCAAGGGCACAGAGTAATCCGAAACTTACTGCGATATGCATCCACAATTTCTTTTTGTGCGGTTGTAAGTTTGTCATTAGCCCCGAGATTAACAAAGGTACTCCCATTATTGCCGGAATAAACGAGGTGATGGATTTCGAGCCGGACAGTAATGATACAGCAATACCCCATGCAATGAGTAATCCTCCATACCCAATTGTAAGGTTAGTCATCGATATGCCCATCGGTTTGTACTCGTCTGCCATGACTATGCGTCATACTGAATATCTAAAATGGCTTTGAAACAATTGATGAATGATTGTCTACTGGATTAGGTTGGTCGCCTATGGATTTATCGGATGTTCCAGATGGTTGGCCCGGCAATATTTGGCTGGAAGGCAAGACTGTTGTCCACCTACAACCAAACCAAGAGCGACCTACGCACATGCCGCGTGGGCCGGCAAAAAAAACCGGAGGTGGTTTTCTTAATCCGGCCATGGCGCCTTCTAGAACAAGATCTGTTCTGCTGTTACAGGATGCCTTGGAGAATAATTGGCTGACACCTGAAGACAAACCAATTCGTGCCTTTGATGCAATGTGCTCAACAGGAGTAAGGATAAGACGCTGGCGTAATGAGATTGCGCACCACTTACAAAGCAGATTGAGAATAACCGGTAACGATTTGAATGATTTTGCATTATCATGGGCGGTAAATTCTCACAACACAAATTTACCACAATACACTGAAAACATTGAAATGAATCTAGACCGATATGGCTCTATGGCTCAAAGGATTCCTGTTGAAGGAATTTACTTTCAAAAAATGGATGCGAAGTTAGCAATGGCTGATGCTTCATACCAGTGGATAGATATTGACCCATTTGGCTCACCAGTGGCCTTTATCGATTCTGCGATTCAAAGCTTAGCACGCATCGGTGTACTAGAAGTAACTGCCACAGATACCGCAGCATTAACTGGCTCCTCACCAAGTTCTCAAAAGCGCAGATACGCTGCTAGAGGGATTGTCGATGATTATGCCCATGATGATGCAATAAGGGTTTTGTTGGGACTTATTGCCAAAACAGCAGCTATGCATGACCGGGTTATCAAACCAATAATGGCGCTATTTGACGGCCACCATGTCAGAGTTAGTATATTAGTTAAATCGAGTAAAGAAGAAGCATCGAATTTCCAAAAAAATATTGGTTGGCGGTTACGTTGTGAAGATATACCTTACAAATTTATTAGATTCCCTAACCAAGAAGAAGTTAATTCTGCAAGTGGTCCGTTGTGGATAGGACCTTTGATGGATAAGGAAATTGCCGGTAGGATGACCATTGAGAAAGCTATTGAGACCTGCCTGCCCAATGACACAGAACTTCTACTTGCCAAACAGAAAGGTTTGGATTGGAGCGGTCGTGACTCAGAATATGCTACTAGGGAAATGGCTCGGAGTGTCAAGCACATTGCTCAGGCTGCTGATTTACTGAGTCGAGAACATCTTTTACTAAGCCTGGATGCTATGCCAAGACTTGCTGGAACAAAGGGCACTCCAAAGATGGAGTATATTCTAAACGACCTCGTGGAGTTAGGTTATTGCGCTGCTAGATATCCAGATATGGATCCTATGTTTGCCACTGATGCCCCGTTTGACAAAGTTTTACAGGTAGTTCGAAAGTATCACAATTAACCAAACGAAGGATCGATAAAGTCATCTTTTTCTTCGGGTGCGGGCAACATCGTAGCTGAGTTTTCAAATACGTCCCTTACGCTATTTTCTATCTCTCTAGCGTTCTCTAGTAAGTCTCCCAGTGGTATCTCTAGGCCTGTCAAATCACATACTGCTTCAATAGCAATTGCAGCAGCCCTTGCGTCTGGATACATTGGGCTTGCTTCTGCTAGTAGTGCTGTCACATCAATGCCAAGCCTATCGCCTTCGCCAAGTAAGAACCCGGTTATTCCGGCAACTATGCCTTGTTGGATTGGTTCTATACCGGCTCTCTTCAAGTCATCTCTAGCTGATTTTGATGAACCAACTCCGTACAACTCCCCCTGCTCGAGTTGCTTGTCGTTGGAAGTTACTCCATCGATTATGATTAATTTATCAAACCCTCCTTTAGTATACCATTCGAGAACAGTTGATGCAAACATAATATCTTGCTTGTCTTGAAATTTTATTTCTGAGGTGAAGACTCCAATGCCGTTACCTTGGTAAACTCTAACTGGATGTTTTGGGATTTCGTCTTGAATTAATGCGACTGCTGGAAAATCTGCGTTTAATACAGTTCCCAACTGATTTAATTTCAGGGTTCTAATTATGTGAGAAGCCGCGATGACTCCAACCATCCCAGCAGTGGTAAAACCGGCTATTGCAACGCCACCAGTAGTTGGGTCTGCTCCACTCTTTAACACAAGAGCGTATCCCTTAAACTCGTGGTCTGTCATGCCTGCCGTTTCAACCGTCAAGGAAAGAGTTTGAAAAGACTACTATTAGTTTCTCATACAATTATAAGTTCGGTAATTAATTGTAAACAGTTATCAATGTCCGGCTCTTGGGTTTTGATGAGATACTATGTCTGATATGAGCAAGATATCGATTCAAGTGGGTGAATTTGAATTTGAATATGAAGGTTCTCAAATTGAAGTCGATGAAAAACTCGCCCAGTTTAAGGAAGAGGGTTTTTGGAATATCATGGCCGAGAGGTTGCAAGAGGCTAAGGATGTTAACCTCGATGCAAATGCAGTCGTTTCAAAGGAACAAGCTGTTTCAGAACGGGGTCTTAAGTTTAGAAATTTAGTTGAAAATTGTAGCCTAGAAGGGAAACCAGACCGTGTACTTGGTGCACTTCATTTTCTAAGAGACGTTGAAGGACTCAAAGATTGCCCCCCTAGAGTAATCAATGACTTATTTGACGAAGCAAATATTGTGCCTCCCGGTAATCTGTCACTTTATATCAATCGATTAAAAGAAAAACAATTTCTCAATATTGCCAATAAACATGGTGATAAGAATCGCTTCGCTGACTTAACTGAGCTTGGAAGAAAACATCTAGAAGACAAAGCCGGAAATTGAGGATTATAAATGGTAATGTCTGGCAACCCCGATGATCCTCGAGATAATACCGGAGAGGAAGGCATAGTCTTAGATTGGTCGTATCAAAACAAAACTGAATCGCTGTTACGTAAAGGGCGTCATCCAGGCTCAAATTTCAAGCGAGCAATACTTGACAGAGCCGATTTAACGGAAGGTGACTTTTCTAATTGTAATTTTAACAAAGCATCGATGGTAGAGGCTGATCTAATGAAATCAGCATTCGATAATGCTGACTTCCGCGGTGCTGATTTACGTAAAGCAAGATTAAACCTGTCCAATTTTAATAATTGTAAATTCAAAGGCGCAGACCTTAGAGGTATCAGAGGAAAATACGCAATTTGGCGTGGTAGTGACTGGTGGAATGCTACTGTAGACGACAGTTTGGCAAAGGCCCTAAAAAAGAAATGGCCAAAGCCAAGTGATGAGTGATTCATTCTTCACTTTCGTTGACTTCATCTGGATTAATTAGTTCAACATTTTCCCAGAAATTACCTTTCATGGCTTTGCGTGCTCGAGCATTAATCATTGGTAAAGCGGCAAATGCACCACATACAAACATACATACTCCGCAAAGATAGACAAATATCTCATAGGTCAATAACAAAGCGCCGCTAAGATTTGCGTCTGATGCAAGCCTGATTAGTTGGCTACCATATACTCCCGAAATTAATCCTATAGCAGCTCCTGTGGTGGAAATCACGGGACCTGTTTGTTTTAATCTAAACGTATTTATTGACCCAACCAGAACCAGAAACCCGGCAATACCAAGACCGATTGCTCTGATGATAAACCCGTTTGAATCTCTTGCATCATCATGAAATTGTTGATATTGCTCTTCGGTTATTTGCACATCAGATTGGCTATTTGGTGTCTCCAATAATGTCTCTACTTCTTCGTCAGAGATATCCTCGGCTGAGTGAAGCAGAAAGTCTTGATAGGATTGGAACAAAATCAAAATAGCCCCTAAGAATAATAGCATTGCAATTGTCTTTGGACCTTTTTTATCTTCCTTTATTGGGATCCCGCCCCATACATCTTTTGGAACTGAAGATGATGGACTTTCATCTTCCATAATTATTGAGAAATCAAATTGTTTTTCAGTCATATCGGCACCTCAAATTAAATGATTAGACAAGCCTTTTGCTAACCAATCTGGAATTTCAATAGATTCTAAACTGTCCATATCTACACAAACAGTTACTTGCTTGGAGGACCAGAGATGAGTTTCTTCTTGATTGTAGAAATCGTATTGCCAAGTACATGACTTAACGCCCACTTTCAAAATAGAGATCTCGGCAGTAACTACATCACCATATCTTAGAGGATGGAGGAAATTCGTTTCAATATTCACCACTGGAAAACCAAGCCTATGTTGTTCGATGATTTGAGGATATGATGTGCCACTCATTTCCTCCCAACACTCTTCAAAAAAGCGGTGTGCTAAATCGTATATTCGAGGATAATATGCTATGTTTGCATTATCTATCATTGGATAGTCAACCCTTCTTTGCAAAGTGACGGCCATATCTAGTCCATCCAGTGCGTAATGATGAATCCTTGTATGACGGTTTTTTTAACCCGTTGCGCTTATATTGGCCTCTCCAGTCGCATGGTTTACGGCCCCATAGTGTAGCTTGGATATCACACTGGTTTGCGGAACCAGTAACCCGTGTTCGAATCGCGGCGGGGCCGCCATTTACTCTCAATCATATCTTCCAAGATTTTATTTGCCAACCCTGCTCTGTGGCCATTTTTGTCATCTTTGCCCCAGGATTTACGGCAATTGGATTCCCTGTGATTCGCATAAACCACGTATCAGCCATAGTGTTCCCATAACCAAAACACTGAGAAAGGTCGTGGCCATTTTTATCGGCATCTTGTTGAACAATTGGAACTTTACCTTTCCTTCTTGGCACACTCCAACCTATTTCTGAGCCTGACATCATACCATTTCGGCTCTCTGGGCCACAGCCATACACCGCATCCATTCCAAGTACAGCAGCCATTGCTTCTGCCATTGGGGCAATCGTCGCAGTGACTAAGACTAACCGATGGCCTTGGTTTCGATGCCATGTTAAACAATCCCACGCTTCTTGAGGTATTTTTTGTTTAAGTTGGTTTTCTGCGATGGGTGTCGAATAATCTTCTAACACTTTCCAAGAGGCGAGCGAAAAGTGACCTCTGTTTCTTGCTGCATCGTATAATGATCGGCCGCGCAATAAATTGCCAACCAGTCCGAGTGTCCACATCACTGTCCCCACAGGTATTCTCCAAGGTCGCTTTTTGGCTAGATGAACGGTCAGAGTTTTTTCACTAGATGAATCTAGTAATGTCCCATCAAGGTCAAAATATGCTGCAACTTGACCACTCATTGACTCTGCGTTATAACTATCATACATGAGTGAAACGGCTAATTTTGATTTTAATTGGCCTTTTCATCACTAAACCTTGAGCGGTCACCGTAAACCCTTCTACCGGCTCGGTGGTCTTGCCACCACGCTAATTTCTCTCCTAGGTTTCGTGAAATAAAGAAACCTACTTTTCTTGGAGTGAGTCCGTGATTCCGCATTGACTTCTCGTGTGATAGATTGGCTACAATAGATTGCGCAGAACATCCATGGTTAGCGGTAACAAAGCTAATTATCTCCTGTTTCAGTCTTTCAAATCTAGCCTTCTTTTGGGTACCTGTGCCGCCCCTATTATGTTTCATAATAGGAAATAATCAAGTGAACCCATATCAAAGATACGGTGGTAATCCCATTAAGATAAGTCACTGGAAGTTTACTGGTTGTATAGTTTTCCAACTTGCTGTAGCAAGTTTCTTGGCTTTTCCATCAGCAATGATGGGATTAATTGTTTGAAGTTTACCATGCATTCCATGGACTTGGAATTTAACCTTTAATTCTGCAACTCTATCGCGCTGTAGAGTCTCTATTTGTTCATCTGTTAGGTCCACAGAAGCAAGTTCTTTTCCGGTATTGATATCTGAAATCGTGAATTGATTTTCGGATACCGAGAGAGAAGGTCTGAACTCCCAGTCGTCAGGATGAATCATCCATACCGAAACATCAACAGACAGTGTGTCTTTGATTTTTACTTTACTAATCTCTACGGTGTCTACCATGCTGTTCAAACCTCCCCAATAGATAGTTGTTGATTATTGTTTCATCCTCAGTTGAATCAGACTGCAACCTCAGTTAGAACCGGTATTTGGATTTCGATAACTACTTGCAATGTCCAGTCGTTTCCAGGGTCCGGATCTGGAAAGCCCTCTATTAGCGGGTCTGGATCGGCTTGTTGAGCAAAGATGGTCCATTCCCATTCACCTTGTGCTGTTCTAAAACCTGGTTTTTCCAGAAGTAATGCCAATACTTCTTCTGCGGAGTCAGCGGTATATGTGCCGTCTTCACCTGTTGGATTTATTGCATAACGATCCATTTCCGCTTTGGAGGTCTCGTTAGCTGTGATGTTGCCACCTTGGGTTTTTGCTGATTTTGAATAACCGTCATTTGGAATTGATAATTCTAAGGTGAAATTATCTTGCGGGCCTAGTTCTTGGTCCAGTTCTAACACTGCATAGAAGGCGAGGATGCGTCCTTCAACTCCGGGGTTAATACTTTCTTCCCAAGAGGTCCCTTGGTCAAGGTAGCCATCTCTATCCATGGTTATTTCCTTGGTCTTCCACTCAACTTCAAAGGTTCGAGTGGAAATTTCAATCTCAAAGGATAGGTAATCAGTTGCTCCATCGCCATCAGATACCGTCACACTGCCTCGCTTGGTACCGGAGTTGTTGGTCGGTAGTAAGACGGTTGGAGTAATGGCATCGGCATCGTTTCGGTTATCGCCATCTTTATCGCTATCAACAGACCAGTCTAAATCCCAAGAATACATCAATTCTTTGCCCTCAGGGTCGAAACTGCCTGAGGCGTCAAGCAGTGCTGATTCCCCGGCTTTTATGCTGTCTGGGACTGTCAGATTTAGTACAGGCGCCCCGTTTACTACAATTGTAGAGGAGACTTGATCTTCACCTCCAACGCTATTTTTTACTGTTAGGGTCACGGTATAAACTCCGAATCGATCATAAGTATAAGAGGTGAAACCGACCACCGTATCTGCGGTTTGACCATTACCAAAATCCCATTCAAAATCAGTGATAACTCCTTCAACCGCATCAGAATCTCTGGCGTCTAAAGTTATGGTCTCACCTTCTTGGATAAACAATGGATAGGCTTGTAATTCTGCCCTTGGATTAACTGCAGATTCTAAATCTATGCAGCCGGCTAGTATGGTGGAACATAGCATCAAGGCAGACATTGCTAATGACTTCATAGTTAGCCCACCCCTCATAGAGGTTAGGAAAGACTTCCCCCTTCTAATAGTATGCATTAATCCAGCAATTTGTGCATCAAAACTAATGCCTTGAGAAAATGCCGTTAGAATTCAACTTCTTCTGGAATATCGCCAATTATTTGTGCATCAGCAAGATGTTCTACAATCTCGTCTAGATTCTCATGCTGCACCACATTTACCTCAGTGTGACTGACTAATTTTTCATCATCTATTAGTTGGTTAAGATCTACTTCGCCGACATCATACTCTGATACTAGGATTGCTTCGGGAGCTACATAGACTTCGTCATCGCTATTTAGATCGGCTAGCAGGTCATCAGCGAGGCCTTCTGCCATGGCAAGAAACTTTTGTTCGTCTTCTTGGGATTCTTCATCATGGTCAACAACCTCTTCCTCAGTATTTTTTTCTGGTTCAAACAAAGCGCGCACTTTGTCTTTTAGGCTCATATCCCTCGTGATAAGTTGGTAGCATTTTAGTTTTGTATTCAAATGGACATCGCGAGGTTCAATAGGTATCGGCTATTGCTCAAATTTATGGGTCATGAATTCCTCGCTGGAGAGACTGTATTGGCCTTCGATTTGGAAACCACCGGAATTTCAACAAATAATGATCGCATTGTTCAAATCGCGCTAGTAGGCTCAGCTTCGTCAGGCGAACCAGTAAATTATGAACATCTAATTAATCCTCGACGAGCAATTCCCAGTGGAGCTAGTGGCGTTCATGGGATTTTTGACAGCGATGTTAAGGGACTCCCTGATTTCTCAAATTATGCAGATAAAATCCACGAGATGGTGGAAGGCGCGGTTATAGTTGGACATAATGTTCGTAAGTTCGATATGCCGATGCTGGATAATGAATTCCGACGGATTGGCAAGCTCCCTCCTCGCCCAAAAGCAGTCATGGATACACTAGAAATTGTTCGAAGAGTAAAAATGCCCCGCCCGCACAACTTAGGAAGTCTATGCCGTAGACATGGTATTTCTCTAGAAAATGCACATACCGCTGCTGCTGATGCTGCTGCATCTTTACTGCTGTTTTGGCGTCTTACCGTTGACCATTCTCCGATGTTTAGAAGCACCTTAAAAGAAGTTGAAAGATGGTTGATTCATGGCAAAACTGCAAATGATGACTCAGCCTTAGGCAGGGGCATGAATGACTTAGAAATGTTAGATTCATTAGGTAAAATACGCATCGATGATGGACACTATATCATCGCTTTTGGACGCCATCGTGGTCGTCACCTTTTAGAAGTGAAAAAGATTGACCCACGATACATAAATTGGTTATTATCACCATCTGGCATCGAAGACGATGATGCGAGAATAAAATTGAAAGAATATCTATCTTGAAGACGGCCTAGTGTATTCAACACCGTCAGGTATTGGGCTCCAGGGTAGTACGTCACACCAATGACCTACACGCCAAGAATTGCGATTAGTCATCACAGAACCCAAGAATATCGGGCCTTGATGGCCTGTTTCTAATAATTCTTCTAACGCTTCTTTCCCGCGATTATCGAAATTTACTCCCGTTCGGATACCGGTTGGAATCACACTACCGGAGTCATCTCTTGGTTCACATAACTCAACAATTGCTGAGCCCGATAACTTTTCATAATTATGTAATAATACCACTGAGTCGGAAAAATCTCCTTTGTGTAGAGTGTTGGTTTCATGCCGCCACTTCCACCAATGTGGACACCAAGCTTTCCAATCGCAAAATCCACCACATGAGTCATCCCCTATATTTGCCTCAAGTGGTACTTTTGTTGGCGTTGTTGCCTCCCATGCAGCATATGCATCTTCAAGAACATCATCACCGATAGCAACCCACTTTGATGAGTCTGCAGTATACCACCCTTCAGTTCTAATTGGTGGACCGTTTGGATTGTTGTCCCTAATTATGTCCCGATAGAGGCGTAATTGCCTATTTACTTCTGTTTTCAACTCGTCCTTTGGTGCCTTGCCCGTCTTTAGATCAGCGACTAACCAGCCGACCATTTTTCCAGAAGAGTCAACATCAGCCATCAATAAGTCCAGTCTACCCATCAACTTACCATTTTCAGTCTTTAATTCCCCCTCTACTGCAATAGCCATCGATTGGATTTTCCTCCACAATGCACCGGTGATTTTTTCGTGGTCTAGACCGTTTATTCCGACATGGTCAAGTAACATCCTAATCGCACCTTTTTGGTGCTTTATCGCCTCTTTCCATTTCTCATCTTTCCATTGTGGACGTCTTGGAGTTGCATGAAATACTGCTTTTTCTTCCTCCCACCGGTTTTTCAACAATCTTAATCCTTCGGTGGGCAACCATCCGTCTTCTGAATTACCAATCTGAGAATAATCTTCCTGCAATAAGTCCTCAACTGAAGCATGTACTGCTGTACCTAAAGACGCAGCCATTCCGGCTTTTCTGGGCAGCCTTTGCTTACTTAGCCAAAACATACGAGGGCAGGTTTCGAAACGATTCCAAGAGGAGGGAGAAATCATGTGCGAAACTTCTGTACTCTCACCTGCCATGGTTGATGGTGGCCATCAAACAACATCAAACCACCGACAACAACACAAAAGGGAAGTGTTCATACATCAAGAACCGATAGGATACCCTATGGAAGGACCTAGCGTTAGGATAAATGCAGAAGTATCAACTGAAAATGCACTAGTTGTTGCTTGTTTTCCAAGTGTGGGAATGGTATCAAGTGTTGTTGCTCATTTTCTTATCGAACATCTAGAACTGGAATTCATTGGCGGAGTAATTGACCCAAGACTACCAGCGTTAACATTGGTCGACAAGGGCGTCCCATTGCCGCCAATAAGAGCCTATGCTGGTAAGCCAAAATGTACTATTGAAGGATGCGATCAAGTAATTCTACTCATGAGTGAACTGGTTGTACCTGAAGCATTAGCACATGACATTGTGTGGGCTATGTTTGAATGGTCAAAAGAGCAAAATATTGTTGCTGGAGTTGTTATCGATGCATTTGCCAAATCTGGAATGAAAGGCAACTTGAATGGTTCTGAACCGGTTGTAGATTATGAAGACACGGAAGGAATTGATGTAGTTGGAATTGGAGCTAATGAGAAAAGCAGAAAGCGCTTAGAAGATATGAAAGTCCCATTGTTGCAACAAGGGGTAATCAAGGGCATTAATGCATCAATACTTGGAGAGGCTAGACGCAGAGGGCTAGACTTGATGTCAATTATGGTCGAGGCTGACCCTCGCTTCCCAGATGCCAGAGCTGCTGCAACACTAATTGAAAATCTAAACAATCTATTGCCTTCAATTGATTTACCTCACCAACCGCTTATCGAAGAAGCAGAATTCCTCGAAGCCCAATTGCAATCTATGATGGATGGAGCGAACATTGCGAATGAACCTAAAGCGGGTAATTCAATGCTCTATGGCTGAAGATTTTGTTAAATTAATCACGGCAACTATTGCCGATAAAACGCCTGCTACAAGGATTATTGCGCTTACCCAAGTTGGCATCAAAAATATTGTATCATAAGGTAAATTTAGGAAATCTAAAACCGATTCACCGCGTGAAAATTTTCCACCTATCGATGCGGTCATGAGCATAAAACCACTTGCTGCTAAGCCTGCTGCTGATTGAATCAATGAACTTGGCTTACTAGCCGATAGTTGATTTCCCGCTTTAGTTCTAGTGAACAAAACCGCTACAGCCAATCCGGTAGCAATCATCGAAAGAAACATCTTGTTAACGAGTAGTGGAGATGATAGATCTGATGTCGGCGATGAAGATATGCCAGTAAAGATGGCAAATGGTGTTGCTAATAATCCAAAACCTAATGCAAAGTGACCAGCATAATCTGTTACTATTGTGGCTTTTTCGGATTCAAACACCCCGAAAGATTGGATTGCTAAAACAAGAAAACAAATTCCCGCCATAGCAAATGATCCAACTACTAACTCGGTAGTAATAACGTGGAAGGTGGCTGAAGAAATCATTTCAAGTCCTCCAAATATTCGTGCCCGTACCATTTCCATTGTTCCATTGTCCAACCATCAGGCAACCCACCCTCGGGCAAAGGTGGCGTACTAACACCTGAGTTCTCTTGCTGAGGCACAAGGCTAGAATGATCGATTTCCATTGACAAATCTTCTTGATTATTCAGATAACGAGATTGTAGGGTTAATATCAACGTTAGGAAGAATATGCAGAAGGCTAATGATTGGAGATAAACTTGTAATTGGTTGACCTCTAATATAGGCTCTTGAGCCGCTATTCTAAACCAAGGAGTGATTTGAGTTGGTCCGTCCCCATCCATTACAGCACGCCATTCTATGATTGATGGTTGAAGTGCTGGAGGCAGTTCAAATTCCCAGGAATTGTTGTCAACTAAGGTTGCGTTTATGCTATTAGAAGGTCGGTCGACTAATCGCCATTCTATTGCTAGTTCATCAACATCGCTAGTAAAAACTGGCATTGTTGTTTGCTGACCTAAATCTCGACTGATAATTGGGCTATATTCGCTTGAAAGTCTTGGCAGGTTATCAGGAACGGGCAAGACATCGATGTTAAGCCCTGAACTAATCGCGAAATAAGGAGTATTTTGCCCACCATGGTGGATTGATAAATAAAAGGTAGTAGACTCTAAGACTGTTGGTTTTAGCGTCCATGAAATGGTATAGGCTTCATCAAACGAAGACCCTTCAATTTCCACGTAATTGTTGTCTCCGCCATTGACGTCCGAGATTACTTCCCAGCCGCCGTCTTCCGGTAAGTCGCTGTGACCTGTGACATCGGTTAGTAAAAATAAGCCAATAGCATCAGAGGAAGAGAACTGAATACCGCTAACTGAGGCGGTGATGGACACTGGTAAACCAAAATAGGCATCGCCGTCAAGACTCAACTCCAACAAAGCTGGAGAGGTTTGGTTTTGTGAGGCATCGCCGTGACAAGCTCCCCCACACTGCATGTCAAAATCACCATCACCAACTCCACCAGGGTTAGCTCCTCCAAGAGAAGTTAGGCTCAGCAATATAACAAGAGATAGAACAATAGTGATTTTATTCAATCCTTGTCCCTCCTTTGTAGCAACCCTTGGGCCGTGATTAAGATGCTGACTGCCAAGAATAAAAGTCCGAGATAGAAGCCACCTGTTTCCGATAATCCGCTAGCAGACTCGACGGTCGTGTCGACTTCGAAATCCGAAATGGTCATAGAGCCTGCAACTAATTGTTGACCATCAATTACCGGAATCACTGTGTAATTTGTTGACCCTGCAACAGTTGGACTATCACTAAATTTCAATTCATTAGTCTCATCAATTTGAAAGTTATTACGCAGAATCAAAAACGTAGCCTGCTCGCCATCCCATTGCCAATTTAGGTCGACTTCGCCATCATCATTTTGGGCGGCAAGTGCGGAGATAGTCGGTCCTTGTGTTGTTTGTAGCGACCGTGTAGTGGTGGCGATACTTCCTAAATCGTCTTCAACCGTAAGAGATATGATAGTTGTACCAGTGGTAATAATAGAAATAATCTCTCCTTCACTTGACATCGGGTTACCAAAGTTATCATCCCATTGCCAATAATAGTTTGAGATAATTCCGTCTAGGTCATATGATTGTGTTGCATTAATCACAATTAATTCTCCTGACCACAGGTTGGCAGACTCTATGTTTATATTTGCTATCGGTTCAACATTATCGACATTAATCTCCCATGTTTCAACTTGTGGCTGTGCATCACTATCATCGAAGGTTATCTGACAAGTCCATGACTGTCCAGCACCAAAATACTGTGCAGCAACGAATGTTAAGTTGTCTAATGATCCTTCTCTAAAGCCGTTCCTTAGCCATGAAATTTGGAAATTTATCTGATCATTATCTGCATCGGTAAATTCTGGAAGGATGGTTAGGCCCAATGCTTGATTATCAACAAAAGAGATATTCAGAGGTATCTCTTCAATTATCACTGACGGGTTCGAATTTTGAATTAATACTGATGATTGTAATGGTTCAATACTGAGGTCTGTACCATCATTTCCGTATACCGATACGGTCCAATTTTCACCTTTGTTGGTAAGTGATGATGGTATAGTATTTTGATTTAACAAGTCAGTTTGCTCGACGCTGTTCTTATACCAAGTAATTGTTGGAGGTGCCATTGCATCATCGTCAAAGTCGCTGTAAGCATAGGTGAAACTAAGTGAATCATTGGTGTATGAATTAGTGGGGGCTAATTGGAGATCCCCGATGACCGGTGCTGAATTCATTATTGTAACATCAACTGAAGACCAAACTGACCAATCAATTCCATCGCTAACCCTAATTGAAGCCGACCAAATTTGGCCTCTTTGAGTTGCTGAGGATTGGACTATTGTAGATGATTCCACAGTCAAAGTATTGTCCATGCGCCACTCTATTTGCGTGGCAATGATTTGGTCGCCATCTAAATCTTGAGTATTATATGTTAAAAACAGATCATTCAAGGTTGTTGGTAGAGAAGGCGAAATAGTTGGAGAGGTTACTTCTGGAGGATTGTTAGGCTGTATTGTTTGACCAATGGTTATGATTTGTGAAGACCTAGTTTCAAAATCCTCACCATCGCTAACTGAAACCTCGACTCGCCATTCATCACCTTCACGCGTAGCAATTGATGGCACTGTTGTATCATTGTTGAACTCTGTAACAAGTACACCATCTAAGTACCAGTGTATCTCAATGGTCAAACTATCTTGGTCATCATCTGATACGCTGTACGAGACTGCCAAGTCTTCAGAACCATCCGGCGCAGGAGGGGTTATTTCTGGAGCAGCCAAGGTGGGTGGGGTGTTTTCAATTGTCACAGTATTACTGGTTTGTAATGCCCCATAATCAACCCCATCACTAGGGCGAACTGTGGCATACCAATCTTGACCTTTTGTTGTTTGACTTGGCGGTACAGTCAAACCCGTGATTGTCCCTGAAGGTAATGCTTGAGAATCACGGTACCAAGTTATTTCAGTACCAGATTGTGGGTCATTGTCAGGATCGCTATATGTGTAACTAAGCGTCAGAGACTCTGCAGTTTTTGCATCAGTTGGAGATAGCATAACGTTTGACGCTGATGGAGGGTTATTGACTGGTATATTTTCAGGGACTTGAACTACATCAGTAACCCAACGATCACCACTATTTTGACTATTACCGTTAGTGGTCATTCCCGCCACCTCAAAATTGACAGTACCCGCACCTGCGGCAGGTGAAGTCCATTCAAAACTCCAAGAACGGTAACTACTACCCGTAATGCTGTGAGTCGCACTATTACCTTGGCTATTTACATTGACCAACATTAATCCAAATCCAGTGCTTAGAGTGCCCTTGTCAACTTCTAGTGAGAATCCACCATTCGAACCAGAAACACCTCCACTAACCGAGACCGTTACCTGATACAATTTGTTTACATCATAAGAGGCCGGTAAGCCGGAAATCGATACACTAGCAGGGCTAGTTCCAGATTGCGAATGACAATTACAACCCGATGCTTGGTTGTAAACTCCTCCCTCATAACCTTGGATTGCTGGGACCAGTAACAGAATTGAGACCATCAGAATGGCAACGATTACCCTACGCTGACCCATAAGGTGACTATTTCGTCGCACTATTGAACATTTACTGATGAATGCATAAACAATAGCCGTTAAAAGTCGAGTAAGGACTTTTGGGGTTGTGTTTTTTGAGGGGGTTTTGTCGAATCGTTTGATTCACTTGATGAATCAGAGGCATTGAGTGCTTGATTCAACGAAGCTTCATCCCAAACAGCGATACCTAGATTAACAGCTTTAGTTAATTTAGTCCCTGCATTTTCTCCAGCAATCAAAACATCAAGTTTGGTAGAAATCGAGCCAACAACTTTGCCTCCGGCTGCTTTTACCATTAATTGGATAACCTTGCGTGATTGAGTTAACGTACCAGTAATACAGAATGTCATGCCATCAAACTTACCATTGGAAACAGTTATTGGTTCCTCGTCTAAAATTAAGTATCTCGATAATTCAAGAATTAAATCTCGTCTTAGTTCTAAACCGTCCCGTACTTGAATTGCCACTTTTTCTCCAATTCCATCATGCTCGCATAAACCTCGAATTGCTATATTTGATTTGTGAGTTTTACCAGTTAAATCAAATTCTGGACCATAAGCATCGTCACCTATCACTGCGTGGGCGCCACCTAACCAGTCAAACATTCCCTCAAGGGTCTTTACATGACTGGCAAATAGGGATGCCAGTTCTGGCCCTATACCGGGAAGACCAAGCGCATGAATGAATTTGCCCAGCGTCATTTGTTTGGTCCGAACTAATTCAGACAGTACATTTTGCGCAGACTTTTCCCCCATCCTTTCTAAACTAGTCAAATCTTGATTGGTTAATTGATAGAGTCCTGAAATCGATGAAATCATATCTGCATCGAGTAACTGTTCCACTAACTTCTCACCAATGCCATCCATCTCTAAGGCCCTGCACCAATAGAGTATTGATCGACTAGTTCGAGCCTCACATAAAATATTGTAGCATTTTAGAAAAGCACCTTCGACAACCAGACTAGAGTCGCATGACGGGCAAATCTGTGGGATAGCTATTTCGCATTCCTTGGGAAGTTCATGAGCAAATAGCGTACCGTCTGCATGGTGACGACCTGCTAGGTCTTCCTGTTTGGCTCTGCCAAGACTATGTTCAATTTTAGGAATAACATCCCCACGTCGAACAATCAGAATCTTGTCACCGATTTTCACTCCTAACCTCGCGACTTCGCCGGGGTTGTGCAGAGTTGTGTTTTCTACTGTCACTCCACCAACACTCTGTGGGGCAATTCTAGCTACTGGAGTCACATTACCGGTTCTGCCGGTTTGCCAATCCACGCTAAGCAGTACAGAAGTTGCTTCTTCTGGTGGAAATTTCCATGCTAATGCCCAACGTGGATGATGGGCAGTCATGCCGAGATTCTCGCGTTGCTGCAGATCGTCGAGTTTGAAGACGATTCCATCTATTTCAAACTCAAAACCAGTCCGTTTGGCAGACCATTCTGTTGTATGTTCAATCATTCCAACTTGTGGTGAGTCTGATTCAAAAACAGTCCAAGGGGCAGGCTCTATCCCGGCTTTCTGCAACCAAGCTAACAATTCGCTATCGTACTTTGCAGTTGGCGCCTCATTGACGAACTTGACATCATAGGCACAGAATACCAAATCTGCGGCCTCGGCTTTACCGTCACCGTGTTTTTGGCGCAGAGCGCCTGAGCATAAATTACGCGGATTTGGCGAGACGTGACGGTACTTTTCCTCGAATATCGCTAGCGGCATAACTACTTCGCCGCGCACGTGGCAATCCACAGCAACATTCAGTCGCAGCGGAATATTGGCAACTAACTTAGCATTTAGTGTGACATCTTCGCCTCTTTCTCCGCTCCCTCTTGTTGCAGCACGGTGCAAGTTACCAGCAACGTATTCTAGCGACAGCGCTGAGCCATCTAATTTTGGTTGAGCAAGGTATCGCTTACCGCCAAATGTTGATTGGGTTACAAAGTGGGTTATGTCTTCATCTGTAGTGCCCTTATCTAGAGACCGCATCGGAAACATGTGTTCTACTTTTTCTGTCCCAGGCAGTGGTTCTGGGCCAACTTCATGTAATACAGAATTGTTGGGATCTAGTAGTTTTAGTTCGTCCCACAACTTATCAAAATCTGCATCTGAAATCTCCGGCGCTGAATGATTATAGTACAAATCTCGATGATAGCGAACGGCCGCAGAGAGTTCCTCGATTCTCTGCTTGTCGGCCATGGTCACTCACCTAAGTCATAGGCTTTGAATATCACGAAAATTGTAATCCAAGCAGTTGTACATCTGCCAATGGACAACGAGTCATTATGGCTTGTGACATTATCCTTAGGTGTATTTCTGCAACCACAGCAATTGTTGAGGAAAACATGTGGCCTGCATGAACCGTATTACTGTCATCTGACCAACAACAATGGATGTGAGTGAAGGGTTTTCCGTCTTGTGTTCGGGCGATATTACCAGATAGACTGACTAATTCAGAAGGATTGTCAAGTTGCCTCTTGATGTAAATCCCTTCGTTGTTCATGTAGCCATAGATATTATCGCGGGTCCGTCCAATACCACTGGTAATTGCTGCAGCATTGAAACCGACCTCCTGTGCCAGCTTCTGTAAAGAGGCGTGAATCTCCTCTCCTGGATCAATCCTTACCAACAAGTCTTCATCACTTCTAGTCCATTCCATGGTTTTCCCAATAGAATTCGCCTATTGGTCATAACGGTCATTCTGATTCTTCGCCCATTTGATAAAACCGTGCTATTGCAGTCTTGGCTTGTTCTAAATCATGATATTTACCGCCGACTGGAAGTGGCCCAAAAATACCCCATCCTTTACGCAACAGCATGATTCTCCGCTTGGGTTGACGCTTTGACAAACGTAATTTTTTCCATTCATATCGTTGTCCATCAGCAAACAGGTGAGTCGATGTCACAGCATATCGCTTTGGGATTAATAAGTAAATTATGTGCAACGCTAGCAAAATATCCCAAATTATGCCATAAATTATCGAGGTATTTGATAACGATATTAGCGCCCACGGTAAACTCATCATCGCGGCCATGGAAAACAGGTTGCCCCATTGACGAATTACTTCTTGGGGCCCTTCACTAGACCAAGCAAAGCCGCCATTTGGCAAATCACCTAGTGTTGGTATGTCGCGTTTTTGCTTGGTTAACCAAAATGCATCCCATAATACAATTGCAGCAAGTACCCCAATCACAAAAATAGCGAATGTATCTGACGATGGAAGATCGATTATTGCCATCTAAATCACTGCTTCATACCTTTCTTCATTCGGCCTAAGAACAGTACAACAGCTACTGCGCATAACACTAACAAAATCAAAGTCATTAAGTCAAAACTACTATCCTTACTAGATTTCCCCTCAAGAACATCCGGTACCCCGTCACCATCATCATCTTGGTCTTCGAATAAATCAGTAGTTTCCCCATCCGGGCAATTGATATTATCTGGGGACCCGTCATTATCAGTATCTTGCCAGGCACATGGATCTTTAGGCCACTTGTCACGGGTGTCAATAAACCCATCATTATCATCATCATCATCGTAAACATCAGGGCCACAAGATCGGCTGTTGGCAAGGTCAAACCAATTGCTTTCATCACATGATGAAGTTAAATCTTGGTCTGAATCGAGTAGTTTCACATCCAAGGAGAATAATTGTTCGGACCAAGCCCCTAACGTATCTGTTACTTTGACTTGGAGTATGTGATCTCCTGGGGAAGTTATAGTCATTAGATGAGTTGAATTATTGGAGGTGAAACTGTAAATCTGAGCGCCTCCATCATCAAATATTGTCCATGTGTAAATTAATTCCGTGGAGATATCTAAGTCATCTGTTGCAGAAGTAATTGAGGAAAATTCAGTCTGTTGCATGATTATGCTGGTTGAATTAGGTGATATTATGGTGAATTGTGGAGGATTATTAGTTGACAATTCAAAACTTATTGTTGGGGATAGTTCCTCAAGCGTATTCACCTCTAGAGTTTGAATTGGATGCCCTATTGAGGCTGCTTCAACTATTATTGAAACAAGTGATTTTTGACTACCTGATGCGTCGGCGGTAAATGTCAAAATACTGATTGATGGGGATTGACCGCTTACCAATGAAGTGATTGTGGAGCCATCCGAATAGTGGGATACTACAGAATAATTTCCCGGTTTCACCGTATTATCAAATTGTGAAACAAAGGTAACTGTTTCAAACAATTCAACTATTGCCTCATCCCAAAGTGAGATGTTTTGATTAATCTCGAATACACTATCATACACTTGTAGAGTTGTTGCACCGCTAAACTCTACCACTCCAAGTATTGATGTTTGCGATATTGAAAGTGGATAATTTTCTACAGAGATAGCCGTCGAGCAATCGATAATTGAATCTTCAATAGACATTCTAGATACTGCGGTGACATCATCGCCATGCAGGTCAATTCCGACGTTATAGCCGGTAATTTTGATATTTGACAACGCAATATTGTTCGAAAACCTTCCATGATGGCTAATCAACCCAGTGCCGATTCCTTCCCCATGAAGAGTGATATCAGACAATGTGCCAGAGCTGTAATCAAAATCAATTGCTGGCGCACCGGTTAATTCGACGTTGTGGATATTCAGTGCCCGATTATTTGAACCGGTGATTGCAGAAGATTGTCCAGCTTTGCCAGTGATGTTTTGGGCTATGAATTCCCCATTGATATAATCTAATTTTAACAAACTTCCAACGCCATCGAAATCCATACCAAATAATCCGTTCAATTCCCCAGTCACACCGGTTAATACCAAGCCGTTAGATGAACCACTACCAACGGTAATGTTACTGATTGCAAGATTTGTTTGTTCCGCCCTAATAGCAGGCCCACCACATCGCTCTAATGTGACATCTACAAGCGTTAAGGTGGCCGCAGTTTGACCTGCATCTATACAACCGCTACCTGCATCACTAAGTTGAGCATTGGTTAGGCTAAAAGATGCATTTGAAGTTGATGAAAAACTAATCAATGGGTCAGTTGAAAGTGAACGAGCAAACGCAACGTCTTGGCCAATAAAGGCCCCGGATTCGAATATTGAAAGTGCAGGGGATGCTTCAAAAATATTTGTGCTGGCTAAATCTATCATGGAAAATTCTGAATCTCCGAGAATAAAGCCAGCCCAACGAGCTCCTAAACCCGTAGAAGATATTGTCGCTTGATTGACTCTTAGCACTCCATCCACGGTTATGCCAACACCATCTGCCGCCCTTAACACAACACCACTAGAAATGGTTAATGAACGACCTAGCGGAATATTCAAGTTACTATCAAGGTAATACGGACTCCAGACTGAGTCGAGTATAACATTGCCCGAATTAATTTGGTTTGCATCGATGTTTGATACAATAAATTGGTGAGTTTTTGGCTTACTTGTATCCCAAGAAATAATTTCATTATAGCTGTTGTAAGACAGTACTACTGTTTCAACTGAACCAGAATAGTCCTGTTGGTTGTCAACTAGGCGGGCAATTGCTTGAATTATCACTTCTCCAGATTGATCGGTTGTGTAGGACACACCTTGGTAATCAATCAAAGCATTAGCCAATGGGTTGCCCCGATCGATGACAGATATGTGTAGAGATGAGGTGATATTTAGTGAGGAAGAGGCTGGAATTATCGCTTGACCGTTAATCTCACCGTTATTTATTAGTAAGTTGCAGTTTGAAGATAACGATAAATCTAATTTGAGGATTAGGTTATTAACATTCATATCCCCATTGCATGACCAAGAAACATTGGCCTTGATAGTAGTTGAGAATTGGCTGCTATAAGCCGATATGTAGCCCGAATCAGCAATAGAAATTGTATCAGAAGTAATTATTGCATTTGTGCCAATTATACTGGCATTGTCTGTTATGGAAATTGTTGTACCGGTTTGCATAATAAGCTCAGTATTATCAATTATCAATACAGCGTTATCTTCTAAAATTAAATTACCAGTAAGTTCTTGCAGCCCGGTATTAGATTGTAAGGTAAATGAGCTGTTTGAGGAAATGACCCAATCTCCCGATGGAATTACAGGAACTTGAATATATTGGCCTTCGATGCCACCATTCAATAATTTACTAACCCCGGTTCCATAAATGCTAGCAGTTACTACAGAGCCGTTAGAAAATAAAGGAACTGAAACCTCGCCGTTTTCATCACTCTCCATCTGAAATGTATTTACGGTAACTTCCGCTCTAATTGGATTACTTGACATATCAGTAATTTCTATAGTTGTCAGTAAAAATTCTTTGTTGGTGGCTGTAGTAATTACTAAATTAGCCGTTGACCCATAATAAAATGCCCCTTGCCCCGAAGCATCGCTGAAAGCTGGATTCGAATTTACTACAGTCAAGTCGAGTACGTAAGCTGTAGAAAATTCCTCAACCTCTAACGGCATATCATGTAATTCGGCGACCCAATGGTAAATTGTGGATTGGGAATCATGACCCATTAGCAGCCCTTTACTTTGGAATTTAGTCTCTAGTTGGTTTACCACCAAGTCTCCTTTGACTAATTCAACTCCATGGCTTTGACCGCCTATGGCCGCAATATGTTGTGCAGATAGATCGCTTTCCTGAACTAATATTCCTGTTGAAAAGTTAGCTGCTTGAAGATTCGACGCAGTTATTATAGCGTACCATGCCTTACAACCAATAGAATTGTAATCCCCTGAATCATAAGACTTTGATGTGCTCAAGTTCTCCCAATTATGATTGCCTCCAATAATGTCGGCGGCTATTGATTGACGACTTGTTGTTGAAGAAAACACATTGCCGATAATTTCAGTATTCGTATCTCTGGTTATTATTCCCGCTTCCTGTGATGAAAAAGAAGAATTGTTGATGGTTAAGTGGCCTTGTTGTGAAGAACGTAATGCATATTGTTGCCCATATACTGAAGAAGAAATAACATAGTGATTGCCTAAGCCAGTTAACAAAACGCCATACTTAGCATCCGATATAGTAACGCTCTCAATACTGCAGTTACCATCACAGTCTTGTTCGATTACCGGGAGGTTTATGTCCACCATTGCGCTAAAATTAATATTACTAATCCGAGTCCCGGTGGCGCTATTTGATTTTAGCAATTGGTTGCCATCTGCTTGCACGTCATCAAGATTAAAGTCATCGGAATTAGACAAATCAGCAAGTAATATAATGTCGTTTGCTTGAATTCCACTAGCTTGGAACTTGACACCGGAATTTGTTGCTAAACCTACTGAAACTGCTGACATGGTTAGGTTGTTGGCCGTTAAATCCCCTGCAGTAGCAGTTATTGCCACACCAACATTAGAAAATGCACTGTCTTTAATAATTGCAGATCCTGTCGACTTAATACCAATTGCTGAATTATTAATGACTCCCCTCTCAAGTGTTATTGTGCCGCTATTCAATACTGCTTCGTTATCGATTGCTTTGGTGCTGAATTGATTGATTTGACCCACTCCGGCATTTCTGATTCCAATATAGGAGTCTGCCACTGTAAGATTTTCAATTATCAAAGAACCATCAGAGCGGATGCCTGCATTTGTATTCTCAATAATTACGTCTTCAAGATTGACGGAACCTGTCGCTGTTACTACAAGTCCCTGCCAAAGACCTGCTCCGTGGGAACTTTGTGATTGAGGTGTTGCGCTAGAAAAGAAATGCACGCCTTGTGCCTCTAAAGAGCCTGCAATCTCTATTTTGAAACCATCCCCGCCGTCTATGGTGACTCCGGGTAAAATAGTAAGGGATGCGCCCTCTGCAATGGTAATATTGCCGGACAAAATTTGATTTTCAGACCAGGTAATATCGTTAGCAATCACAGTATCGGTTGATGACGCCGATAGAGGCACTATTGAAATTAGCAGTAATACGACAATAGTGGGAGGAACCAGAGCCCTTTGCCGCATATTCCCTCCTTTGTTGCTAACACATATCAAACCA
>JABJMO010000070.1 GCA_018659375.1 Methanobacteriota archaeon
TTTACTTTTACTTTCCCGAGTCGTTCCTTTCTTCATATACCACAGCCCACACGTTTGGTACATGAATAACCAAGTAACTGAACAAAAAACAATATCGTTTAGTGACATGATTGAAACCCAGTCACTAGAAAGAGAGCCGGTTTGGAACTCTAAAATAAATACCATACTCGCCCACCCCAGCGGCAGAATCCCATCCCTTTCTGCTGCTGTTGGGTGGCAACCAATACACATACCAGGTGTGTCCAAATTATCTGAACCGCAGAGTTCGACAATCAGAGGCCTAGTTAGAAGAGTAAGAATCCACCGAGGTGAAGCTTGATGAGTCGAACTGGAAGATTGCGAACAGAGATCGTTGACTATCTAAGCAATGTTGGAGAAGCCAACACTACTACAATTCTAGAACACGTCAACAGGCGATTCCGCTGGGGTGCGACAATGAACCAGCTAGGCAATGTCTTGGCTAGAGATACCCGATTTTCAAAAGTTGGATTTGATGAAGGTACCGATGTCGGTGGATTTAGGACTAGAGTTTGTGTTTGGTCAATGAATGCTTAGTTAGCAAAGTAATCAAAACCTACGCCCTTTTGCCATGAAGTATGAGCGGAAGATTTCAATCGTATCTACAACTGATGCGTTTGAAAAATGTCTTGCTCGCAGCAGTTACTGTCCCCTTAGGTGCTCAGTTTGCTATTGGTGATGAGTGGGCCAGTGAGCAGTTGGCAGAAGTTGTTTTGCAGATTCTAGCGGTGGTATTCTTTATTGGTGCTGGAAACACCATGAATGATATCAAGGATGTAGCAATAGATCGTGAAGCTCACCCTAACAGGCCATTAGCATCAGGCGTTATTTCACTAGACTCTGCAAATAAATTCGTCAAACTTCTTTGGACTTTGAGTATATTATGTGTCTTAGCAGGTGCTTATTTACTAACAACTTCAGATCATTCAGCAGTTGAATTACTAGCGATATACATTATTGCCATATCTTTAATGATAACTTATGACCATGGACCATCGCTAAAAAATACCGGATTGAAAGGCAACATATCAATTTCAATTATGGTTGGAGCAGTAATACTCTATGGTGCATCCAGTGTTGGTCAATTATGGAATACTCTAGTATGGTGGACTGCAGGGGTGGTATTTTTCACTAATCTTGCTCGTGAAATAATCAAAGATTGTGCAGATATGGAGGCTGATAAAGGAACTAGGCAAACCTTACCGATGAGTATCGGTCTGCTAAAATCAAGAATGACTGCTTATGTAATTGTTATGGCATCACTGGTTTGCCTTTATGTACCATATTGGAAAGGACCGTTTGAGTTCAACCAATTAGTATTCCAAACCCCTGCAATACTGATGTTAATCACTCTAAACAAGCAGCTTGCTATCGGGCAAGACCACCAAGCCGCAGGTAAAATTAGAGTTGCAATGCTGCTAGGACTGATTGGTTTTATTGTACCAATGTATCTCTAATCAGATTAGTCCCATGAATTCGCCCATGGTTTCCCATGCCTCTTCATTGACTAAGTAAGTAAGTAATGACATTTGAGCCCACATGCGATTCTCGGCTTGGTCAAACACGATTGAATTCTTATGGTCCATGACCCAATCAGTAACCTCATCGCCACGATGAGCGGGTAAACAATGCATGAATCTCCAATCATCGCTCATGTTGCTGACCAATTGTTGGTTAACTTGGAAACCGTCAAAAGAATTAATTTTGTCCTTTAGATGTTCCTCGCCCATTGAAATGAATACATCGGTATAAACTACGTCGGCATTTGATACTGCTTCAACTGGATCGTTGGTAGCAATCACCTTGCAGCCATTCTTAGCCGCTATTTCCTCGGCACGAGCCACGATATCTTGTTCTGGTTCATACCCTTTTGGAATTGCGTAATGAATATCAATCCCAAGCATTGCACAAGCAAGCATCAAATCATGTAATACGTTATTTCCGTCACCGACCCAAGCAACAGTCAGGTTATCTAATTCCTTGAAATTCTCCAAAACGGTCATCAAATCTGCTGCTGATTGGCACGGGTGATGTTTGTCTGAGAGCGCATTCAGTACCGGCACATCAGCGTATTTTGCTAATTCAGCAACATCAGAGTGAGAGAAACATCGGTATGTCATAGCGCCAAGAAATCTCGACAGAACTTGTGATGTATCGCCAACTGTTTCTGATTTACCTAACTGAATATCGTTTTTTAGCAAAGTAAGCGGATAGCCACCAAGGCGATTAATTCCAACTTCAAAGGAAACTCTTGTCCTGGTACTTGGCTTTTCATATATGGAGCCAACCGCGAGCGTATCAAGTGGCATGAAATTTGTGGCCACATCGTCTCCTTGCTTCCATAAACGCTTGAATTCTATAGCCCATTTTAGAATCATTTCAAAGTCGTCTTCAACGTCATCTATCGCAAGTAAGTGCTTTACCATGACCTTGCTAATTCAAGGCGGTTTCTAAGAGTTATTGAACGAAAACTCAATTTCTTTCATGTTCGATATCCTGAGCAAAACCATCTCTAGCGTCGCCCATTCCGCCAAATAGTGCTTGGGCAAATGTCAAAACATCAGCTAGTCCTTCTTCAAGTTCAGAGGATAGTGGGGTTAAACCAGGTGCTTGAGCAAATTCTTGCATCATACGCAATTGGTTAATTGCAAATTCAGTTCTCTGCCCGCCGGCTTCATCGTAGAGTGCAAGTTCTAAAATTTCTAATCGCTCCGACCATTCTAGAATCTTCTCTAGTTCGTCTGGCTCCAGCAAATCAGACTTTGATAAGAAATTCTTGGTTGGCAGTCCTAGTCTAAACTCAACAATACTAGACAATAGCATTTGTGATACGAATCCTGATGGTGAGCGTGACAACATTGGGTCAAATAAATAGATGATTGCCGATTGATTTCTTCCAAGCACCTCGATCAAATGATTACTTGCCTCTCTAAAAGCAAATAATTCTACTTGACCCGGGGTATCGACAATCATAAGTTCGCCAGATAATGCGTGCAGTTGTTCTGCAACATCCCCTGCCTGTGCGGCAAGTAAATCAGCGGCGAGTATTTGTGCACCATTAGGACCTAAATCATACTCAGTCATCACTTCAGTAAGCGAAATTAAGTCCCTTACATCAAACTCTGCATCATAATGAACTCTTTCTGCCCCAGGGTCCAAATTAACCGCAATGGCATCTGTTTCAAGGAACCGTGACCAACGCTGAAAAGCAGTCACTAAGGATGACTTTCCTGCACCTGCAGTTCCGACAACAAAAATTACAGGGGGAGTTCCACTATCTAGACCGACCATGTAGGGGGCTTTCTCGCCTCATAAATCAACTTGGTTGTCTATTAGTGATAATTAGGGTTCAAATCGCAATTTTTAGTTGAACCTTTGAGCATAATGGTTATGTGCTATGCATCAATGGCGGAACTGCCGCATTGACTTTTTGCGCGGAGGAATCGAAATGTCAGAAGAAAAACCACCTATGCCCCCTGGAATGCCTGCTATGCCACCTATGCCACCTATGCCACCTATGCCACCCGCAGATGCATCACTAAACGCACCTCCTGCACCACCAGGTATGCCACCAATGCCTCCTATGGACGCACCTCCTGCACCACCAGGTATGCCACCAATGCCTCCTATGGACGCACCTCCTGCACCGCCGGGCATGCCACCTATGCCTCCAATGCCATCAATGGATGCTCCACCAGCTGCTCCTGAAATGCCACCAATGCCACCAATGCCTCCTATGGACGCACCACCAGCTGCTCCTGAAATGCCGCCAATGCCGCCTATGGACGCACCACCAGCACCTCCTGAAATGCCTCCAATGCCACCAATGAACGCACTACCGGCTGCTCCTGAAATGCCACCAATGCCGCCTATGGACGCACCACCAGCACCTCCAGAAATGCCACCAATGCCGCCTATGGACGCACCACCAGCTCCTCCTGAAATGCCACCAATGCCTCCTATGGACGCACCACCAGCTGCTCCTGAAATGCCGCCAATGGACGCACCACCAGCACCTCCAGAAATGCCACCAATGCCTCCTATGGACGCACCACCAGCGCCTCCTGAAAATGACCCGCTAATGTCTGCACTTAGTGGACCTCTAGAATCAGTAATGCCGCCTATGGATGCACCCCCGGCACCTCCTGAAATGCCACCAATGCCTCCAATGGATGCACCAGTTGCTTCACCCGCAGACCTGCTGCTTGCACCACCACAAGAGTCCGGAAATGACGAATTACCAAGCGAAGATGCGACCTCCGCACCTGAAGTGTCACCTGCTGACCTATTACTTGCTCCAGCAGCAGAAATCCCTGCTACAGAAAGTGAAGCTGTTCAAGAGAATATGTCACCTGATGACCTAAGCGGAGAACAAGCAGGAGCTACCATTCGTTCAAGGGATGAAGTGGAGAAAGTCCCCGGCGACAAATTGGAAGGTAGTTTGCACGAAATTGAAAGTGCAACTCTCAACTCTGATGGTGAAATAGTGAAACAATCCGTCAAGGGTACTCTGACAATAAACAATCCATCAGCTGATGATAGAATTTACGATATTGATGTAATCCTAGACAATGCTGAATCAACCGATATAGGTGGAGACCATGTTTCTGTTGATGAACTTGAAGCTGGCAAAAAGTACAGCATGAAGTATAAAGTTGAAGGCATGAGAATGATGGCTCTTCGTGAGCGTTTGGATACCAATCCAGCAAGGTCACAGGAAAGATCACTATCAGTTGCATTTGGACCACAAGGCGGACCAATCGCCCTAGAATTAGAAGTTGAAAATATGTCAAATGTCACATTAGAAAATGTCGAAGTTGTAAGACCTGTCCCAGACGAGGTTTCGTTTGACAATATAGGCATGGCAACAATGGATGGCAAGAATTTAGTTTGGAACATCGGCACACTTGGTGCTGGTGAAAAGCAAGTTCTATCAGTAGAGGGTTCGATAACAGTTACTGGAACTAAGACTATCAAAGCAGGTTCCGCTTCTGCCACTTATACTGCCAATTCAACACTGTCTAATCTTAATTTTAGAGAACTCGATGCATTCTGCCGAGGTTTCACATACATGAGAGTCAGAGAAGATGAAAGACCAGATAACTGGATTTGTAAGACTATTTTTGAAAACCGCTCATCATTTGCCGTAGACCTAGTAAAATTACAAGTCAGAATGAAGGGTAGCAATGAATTATTATTCGATATCCATGATGTAGAACAAGATGTTCTTCCAAATGGAAAGTGGGAGTCAGAAGACAGAACTGTTGTAGCAAACTCTGAACCAGACTTTACCTATGACTTATCGTACACAATTTTACCTCATGCTGCTCGTTCAACAGAAGGTTCCATGAAACTTGAAGAAAATGTGTTCGATGTTCTGGAAGCTGAAGTTAACAAGAGTTACTCTACTGCAGGACTAAGATCTTACAGAAATCAAAAAGTGAATTCATCAATTACACTGATCAACAAAGGTTCCGCTACAATTAATCTAATGCGTATCACAGATGATATACCAGGATTGTTTGAAGCACCAGATTTGGAGTCAATGAAAATATCAGTTGCTGGAACAGAACTAGATGCTGATCAATACAAAGCTGAAATTAGCAGTGGGATCACACTTGAGAAAGAATACAGATCACCAGATGGCGATGGGCATACTCTTACCATGACTATCGGCACAAGAGGACCTCTAGGTCTTGCACCTGGGGAAGAAATTGCCATATCATATGACTTGATTGCTCCTGACCCATCACCAGAAAACAAGAAAGTAGTTGCTCCTCTAAGAGCAGAATTTAGCGCCGAGAGATTTGGTCCAGTTTGTGGCCGTGATTGTGCATCACCACCATCTATCAAGGTAATACACAACAGAAGAGATTTCTCAGCTGGTAAGCAAGCGATACCTCTAGGTGGCAAAGGTCGCTATGAGGTATTGATTTTGTTCGAGAACAATGGTGATACTGCTCTACAAGACATATACATCAACGATGTTATACCTACTAACTTTGAAATCAAAGATTGGTACATAAAAGGGGCATCTGGCAAGCGTGATGATTGTGAAATGACCACTGAAGATATTGACCTTGGAGTTCAAGCAAGTTGGATGGTACCAATGGTTGGTAAAGGTGAACGGATTGAAGTTTGCTTTGAAATCAAGGGAAGCGGAGAAGTTGATGGTGACATCTTAAACAAATTCCATGGCGTACACTTTGGCGATGAAATAGAATCTGATGAACTTCCTGAATCTGCTCCTGAGGAGGTCACTGAAGAGGTTTCTGAAGAGGCTGAATCTTCACAAGTCACAAGCGATGAGGGACCTGTAGATGCGGTACCAACAGTCACATGGCGAGAAGACGTTTTGCTTCGAGTGATGGAATCTCACGAGATTAGTGTTGATGATCGTGATGCCTTTGTCGCACATGCAGTCAACTTTGACCATGATGATAATGGATATCTAAAGAAGGCAGAACTTGAGGATGCAGCAAAAGCATGGACTACAGATTCAACCGAAGAAGTCAGTGAAGAAGATGCAGCAAGTGTTGAAGAAGACTCAGGTGAACCTCAGGAGAAGGTTTGTCCTGTATGTTCAGCAAATACACCTGCAGACGCAATTACTTGTGCATCCTGTGGATGGACTTTTGAATCTTGATTATTGTGGTAAAACCCAGTTAGGCCAGATTTCACTTTGTGAATCTCTAGATACAATAACCATCACTGGTCTAGGCAAATCTGCGAGGAATTCCTCAATTGGCTTAGAGGTTGATGGAATCATTATACCATCTCGCAAATCTACTGCAAGCCATGCTGTAGGGTATTGTTCCATCCAAGCATTAAGTTCTGCTTCAATGCCTTGAGGTGGAACACCTTGTCTTACACTGGCCAAAAATTCCCAACCGTTGATACAATGACGCTCCAAATCGGTCCACATGAAGATCCTAGGCTGAATTGCGAGTAGTGCCACTTGTTCAATTGCCTCTAATTCAGTTACACATACCGGTTGATATGGCATTGGCATGGGCAAAGGATGTTTCCAATTAGACTCTACTTCTAACGGTTCTTTGCGGCGCATAAAAACTCCTAATACCGTTTATGGTTTGAATATCACTGATATTTGATTGGCCTAAAGAAGTCTCAAACAATGCCAACCTTCATGCCCTTCATTCATTTCACCGAACCATGGCAAACGGCAACAATCCACCTCCACCCCAGCCGCCGGGTGGTTCAATGATGATGATGCTAATGGTCATGGTTCTAATGACATTACTGATCATGAATCCGGGGATAAGAACAACAATGGGAGGCTTTGCCGACCCGATTTTATCGCCAATTCTTCCTGAAGAGTCATTTTTCATCATCACAGTACTTATTTTGGGTACTATGTCAATGTTAATGAATACAGTATTGCGAAGTTTCTTCCTTGACCCAATTGAACAAGCACACATTGGGCATCGACAAGGACAAGTTCGACGAATGATGAATGATGCAAGAATTTCAAGAGACCCAATACTTCAAGAAAAAGCAACTGTATTGCAACAACAAATGATGCCAGAGCAGTTGAAAGTGCAGATGGGTGCTATGAAACCAATGATGTTTACTATGGTAATAATTATTGCAGTATTTTCTTGGTTAACTACCACTGTAGAATCATTTAGAGTTGACTATGTATCGCTGCCTTGGGCATCAGAATGGAATTTGTTAACAGATAAATTCCTCTTTTTCCCTGCTTGGATTTGTGCTTATATTTGCATGAGCGCACCCTTTGGCAGAGTTGTAGACCGTCACATAAAACTAATTCGATATCGAACACACCCTGTAGTTTCATCAGGAGACAAGTTGAAAGAACCGTTGCTACACTTAGTGGCTAATCAGGATAAAAATGTTGACAAGAACGCTAAGCGTCGAAGACAAAAAAGCAAATCTCAGACAAAGAAAAAGAGTTCTAATGACACCCCTAAAAACGCTGCAAGCAATAAATCTAGTAAAACTGAAGCCTATTCTGGTGTTGAAGGATTAACTTGTCCAAAATGCGGCGTTGATATGATTAGTAAAGCTGGACCACGCAAGAAAAAGTGTGATGTCTGTCGACACCAATGGGTGTGAATATGCCGAAGGTAACCATCTCTGGATATCCAGGTAGTGGCACTTCAACTCTAGTTAGTGGCCTGGTTAACCATTTCAATTGGCAATCAATTAATGGTGGTCAAATTTTTCGCGATGAGGCCGTCAAACGAGGTCTAACACTGCCAGAATTTGGTAAGTTGTGCATTAGTGATGAGTCTGTTGACGAAGAACTGGATGAAATTCTTCGACAAAATATCTTAGGCACCGATGTTGAAATTATCGAGTCTCGTTTAGCTGGATGGTGGGCTTACAAATTGGAAGTCGACTCAATAAGAATATGGGTAGAGGTAAATGAACATGAAAGAGCCAATCGAGTCATTGCTCGCGAAGGTGGTACTATCGAAACAGTTCTAGAAGCAAACGCTAAGCGATTATCCATAGATAATCAAAGATATCAAAACATGTATGGTCTTAGACCTGATGACCCATTGGCTTATACCCACATCATGGAAGCCTCGAATATTAGTGCAGAGGATGTCCTATCCCAAGCAATAAAAATTCTGGAGGGAAACTGAAATGACAAGAATCATAATTGACAAAGCCAGCAAAATAGATTCTGCCCATGGTTTCAATCCGCAAAACAGTTCTGTAGAACAAAGATTAGCCTCAGGATTCATTTTGCTTGACAAAGCAGCAGGCCCTACCTCACATCAGGTAGCAGCTTGGGTCAGGGACATGTTAGGATTGGATAGATTGGGGCACGGCGGAACCTTAGATCCATTTGCAACAGGAGTCTTACCACTGATGACTGGAAAAGCAATGAAATTAACCAAGGGTATTTTGAAGTCTGATAAAACCTATATCAACGTGCTAAAGTTTGCCGAAGAACCGGATTTAGAGAGGTTAAGTGAAGTAATAGAGAAATTAACTGGCAGAATTTATAATGTACCTCCCGAAATATCTGCAGTAAAAGTCCAAGTTCGAACACGTAAGATATATTCCTTTGAACTGATTGAATTAAAAGGTAAACAGGCGATTGTAAAGATTCACTGTGAAGCAGGCACTTACATCAGAACAATTGCTAGGGACATGGGCCTTATGCTGGGCTATAAAGTAGAGTTGAAGGAGTTACGTCGAGAAAATTCAGGACGGTTTACCTTAGCAAACTGTGTGACATTGCAAGAAGTTGCTGACGCAATATGGCTATGGAAAGAATGCGGTAATTCAGCAGCATTATCCAAAATCATTCATCCAACTGAAAAATTGTTGATGGATATGCCATACATTGTAGTCAAAGATAGTGCTGCAAGCGCGCTATGCCATGGTGCTCCTTTACTTCGACCAGGTTTACTATCAATTGATTCGAAATTATCTAAAGGGCAAGAAGTGGCCGTTTTTACCGCCAAAAATGAAGTTGTCGGAATCGTCAAAATGAACCATTCGGCAGATGAATTAACCAAAATGGAGTCAGGAGAGATCGGCAAGCCTGCAATGATCTTGATGGAGCATGAGCGTTACCCGCCCCAATGGCCCAAGCAAGAGTAGTCAAGCTTCTACGTATTCTTCGTAAATATACTCTTCAGTTTCAATTCTTATTTTTAGTTCTGACATGTTCCCACATACTACTTTGTCAACCTAAGTTGAACGACCCCCACAGTCTCAAAGTAAAATAGCCTTTTACGAACTGGTTATCAAATTATAGGCAGATTTTCGCATTATCCGACATACAATATCCGAATAAACATCAGTCTAACTTTTTGATTTTCCCTGGTGTAAGAACTGTAAAAAGACCGATAATAATAGCCAGCCCGATAAATGTGGCAATCCACACAGTAGATCCTTGAATAGAATCACTTGATGAGGTAGTATCACTTTTCGAATCAAGAACCTCTATACTAACTGACTGGAAATTATTATCTTCATCACCCTCAGCGACTTCGTTGGCTCTATCTAACTCTACAGAAATCGTATTAAGTCCACTCTTAGATACTAACCAATCACAAGTAACTATACCCAGTTCACCAGGCTGTAAAATTGAAATTGATCTTATTGCAATCAAGTTATTATCACTCTGACATCTTACGGAAATACTTGATGCTTCTTCTTGGCCTGAATTTTTTACATAAATTCTTACCGCAACTAAATCTCCTTCCCGAACATTTTCAGATCCAATTACTATTTCTTGAATTGATAATTCTGCTAATGTGAGTACTTCTAACAGCATTGTCCTGTTGACACATGATGAGTCATCACACAAGGTAACAATTATCGGCATTGAAGAGGATAAGGATGGTGGATTGACAGTTATTGTTGAAGTGCTCATGTCGACAGTCGCCCACGATTTGTCTGTAGTGACTGTCAAACCTGTTGAATCTATATCAAAATATGCAAATGAAATAGTTGTTGAGATTCCAGATTCAACCGGAATGATAGATGGGAATTCGTTGAGAATAGGTAGATCATCAATCTCTTGTACATATACCAAAAAGGTCTCTATCCAAGTGTTTGATGATTCATCAGAAACAGTTACTGTGACCGTGGTAACACCAAACTTTTCAGGCGATAATACCAGTTTAATATCTTCTTGAACCAAACTAGCAGATACTAATGATTCATCGGCAATCGCAAAGTGTACAGATAGATTTTCAATTGAAGTTCTATCATCTTGACAAGCATTCAAGAAAGGAATCAATAATCCTGGCCCATCCTCAACAAAATATTGTGGGCCAGTGTTTTGACAAACAGGGTCTTCATCCCATTGAACTTCAAAACCTCCAGAGATAGACATAGAAGAGATCTCTAGCAAAGTAGTGCTGGACTGACCATCAGAATCCCAATTAAACCACGCTTGAACCTTCACCGTCAAGTCGCTTATTCCTGAATTCAAATATTGGCCTATTGATAAATTAATGGTGAAATTGCCTAATTGGTCAATTGACTGAAAAGTAGCTTCTTGATTATTGATGAATACTTTCCAACGCGAGTAGTCTGTTGCAAGTCCATTAATAGATCCGAAAATCTTACCATTCAAGGTAATTTTTGGATCGTTATAGTCCAAAGTGATTGACTCTAAGCAAGTGCTGGACATTGATACTTTTATTATGATATAATTTGTATCAACCAAATCATTTGATTGTACAGAATAATACTCAGAAAAGGTTTGACCATCACTTGAATATGAAACTTCTACTGTCAAATCACTGTTATCATCACCAGAGTGAGTGTAATGAATCCGACCTATTGATTGACTTGGCTCAGCGGCAATAATTGGACTAATCCAGGTGCCTGAAACACCATCATTAACCGGTATTACACCACACTCCGAAACCTGTAAATTTGTAAACTCACCTGATTCTAAAGATACGTCAATTATCGGCATGACAAAATTTTGTGAAGTAGATTCTACTGATGCCCATTCAGTCCCATACCAAGGGTACTTTACAGTAACAGCAATGCCTACAGCATCAACATCTAGTTGTGTATCATCACTACCCCCAAGTGAAACGTAATCTAGAGTGAAAATAATATCGCTAAGATCCTCCCATGACCATAGAGATAACTCTGATATATTTTGATTCCACATACTGCCATTCATGTAATCGATTGACGACTGTGTGTTAACGTAGGTTGCTAATTCTTCATAATTTCCACCGTAATTCATGGTAATTCTAACTTGATCTTGTTGAAGAGCATCTGGGATATGAAATGACATCATAATACTTACCGCAACTATCTCGTATTGTTGATGTGGTGAAGTATCAAAATCGGTCACCTCAATTACCGGACCATTAGTTGTGGAATATTGTTGGTCTGCTGCACCAGTTGCCAAGGTAGAATCTGTCGGTGAGGATGAGGACCACATGTTCACGGTTTGGAAATTATCTGGTCTTGAATGCTGTATAGTAATTCTATTATCTTCAACCATCGATTCAGTATATAGTGCATTGTCACTGGTGAAGGTGATTCCATCATCCATTAACCAAACGTCATCAGAGGAAATTTGACCTTGAGGAAATATATCCACTTCCGCTGTGGAATGAACACTCCTTGCGGCAGCCTCTAACATACTCGAAGACATCAAGAAAATTAGCACAATCAAGACTGGAATTCTTGCTACAACCTTCGCCATGCTCTTTGCAGATTCTATATTACTATTGAATACAAGGGTGACTAGTGTTAAATTATTGACATATTATAATATAAATCAGTAATCGGATTATTGAAATACCACACTACTCACGCTCCACTAACCTAGATGGCTGTGGTGGTGTAGGGGTTAGCACGGGGGATTGTGGTTCCCCCAGCCCGGGTTCAATTCCCGGCCACGGCCCCACTGTTTCAATCAAGCTGATTTTTATCTATAGAATGACCCATACGTTCCACTTTAGTCTCCAAATAGGAGCGATTTGCATCTCCAACACCAACGACTAATGGGACATTATCAACCACATCAATTCCATAAGATCTCAGCTGTTCAGTTTTGTTTGGATTATTGGAAAGTAATGATACTTTCGAGATACCAAGATTAGTTAGCATACTCGCTGCTATTTGGTAATCTCTAGCATCACCAGGATAACCTAGCATAAGATTTGCATCCAAGGTATCTGCTCCTTTATCTTGGAGATGGTATGCTTGGATTTTTGCATGTAGTCCGATGCCTCTACCTTCTTGACGCAAGTAAAGTAAACTGCCCCAGCCTTTTTCGACAATTGCGTTTAATGCTGAATGTAACTGCGGACCACAATCACACCTCAAACTCCCAAATGCATCTCCAGTAAGGCACTCTGAATGAACCCTTATCAAAACTGGATCTGGACCCGTCATATCACCTAGAGTTAGAGCGACATGATCAAAACCAGTAGAGTCTTCATGAAAAACTCTAATCGAGAATTCACCGAATGTGGTTGGTAAGTTTGCTTGACTAGGAACTTCTGCTCCAGTGACCTTGACTTCTCTTATTTCACTCATTTTGACACCTCTATGATAAATGTGAATTCTCCTGATGAAGTTATCACATCATGTAAGATATGGTTGGTGCGACCTAAGTACATTGGAATATCATGAAGAGTCTCAGGGTCATCGGTATCAACTTGCATTACATCACCGGTCACTAATTGGTCCAAACTTTTTTTCATTTCATGCAAAGGTACTGGACAATAAAACCCCAACACATCTAGGTGATGAGTTACTTTTGTGGACACTTCGTTGCTAGACATAACCTTATCAATTGAAGGTAAAAGGTGTTGGTATACAAACCATGCGTTTTTTGATAGGTCCTCATACCGCATATTGATGAGTAGTGACTTACAGGGATGATTATGACCAAGTCCACTGCTAAGTTAGCGGCTAAGCAAGATTTGTCTTGGTCTGAAGTGCTAGATTTGTCCAAAACCTACTTGAAAATCCCGCTCGCATTGCTATTTGTCGAAGCGCTTTATTGGTTTATCACGCAACCATCTAATACACTGGTGCCAATTCAAATCACCGAAGCATGGGTTTGGAGTGGGATCACCAACATAATCTATGGTGAAGGAACTGCAACACTGACCACTAATAACGGATGGATGACACAAGTTAATCTATCAAATGAAAATTTCCCCGGAGTGCTAGATACCGTGGCATTGTATGTCTCGGATGAGTGTGCAGGAGTACATGAAATGATATTTATTTCAACATTGATAATCATGACTGATGGTGTTTCGCAGAAGATTAAACTCCGTTCCATAGTTGTCATGTGCTCAATCGTTTATGTCCTTAACATCTTGAGATTAGTCGCATTTTATCCGATTGCTGCCGACGCTTGTGCTATTGACCCAAATAACCCTGCCTGTCTGAATGCTATGTGGCAATTTCATGAAACGGTTTACACTTGGGGATTTTTGTTAGTACTAGTGCTAATGTGGCTAGTATGGTTTTGGAAAGTAGGAGGGCCTTCTAGAGCAATCAAACAATCTGGTAACAATGAGAAATACCGAGTTTTTGTTAGGAAGTCTTGGGAAAAAATAAATTTTGTCGTATTAGGATTTGTATTAATTATGTTAGCATCATCGGCATATTCAGTTACTACGAATGAACAAGCCATGGATGCAAAAGAAACACTAGACTTTTGCTCATATTCTAGTATAGCTACCAATGAATGCATGGTTGCCCAAAATACTTGGGATAATGCCATAAATACAGCATGGTCATTAGCGGGAATAGGATTGTTGATGGGTTTATTCACTGTTATTCAAATAGAAAGGCGCAATAATTCTGGCCACTGGCCTTCAGAAATCCTCGAGAGCGAGTAATCAAATTATGGCGGTTAGTTTTTCGCCTGAGAATTCATACTTTTCAAATGCTTTCATGGCTAATGAAACCTTTGAGGAATGGACGCTGACTAACGCATAGTTATCCACTAGTTGGATTTGACCGATTGCTAATTCGTCGCAGCGCATCTTTTCTGCCAACCATGTAGAAATTATTCTGCTGGAGGAATTAATACCACTACTTGAGGTAATCTTGATAGGTACAAAGCCAAATACATCTGCTGTTTCAAGATAATCATCTTTGTATTGGATTGTGTCTTTGGACATACCGTCTGGCAATTCAGGAACCTCAACCTCAGAGATATCTAGTCCATATGTAGCAATAATCCTTGATAATTGACCAGAATCATTCTTGGAAACTAGGCTCCATGCCTGTCCCTCTCTACCTATTCTACCAGTTCTTCCGACACGGTGAATGAAACTGTCCAAATCGTCGGGAACATCATAATTTACCACTAAGGTGATACCATCTACATCTATACCTCTAGCAGCAACATCTGTGGCCACAATAGTATTGATTTCTCCACCTTTGAAAGTGTTCAGAATATTTTCACGTTGATTTTGTGATAAATCACCGTGCAGACCTTTCACATCAATTCCTGCTCTTGACAGTTTTTGCACTGACAGATCCACCATTCTCTTGGTATTACAAAATACGATTGTTTGATCTGTTTCACTCATTCTGTTGAGAAGCCTTGAAAGCGCCCATAACTTGTTTGCTCGACCAACTTTTATGCTAAACATTTCAATTGGAGGTACATCTAATTCTTCAGAGTTGGTAAGAACAAATTCTGGATCTTCCATGAACTCATATGCTGCATCCAGAATTTCCTGAGGAAAGGTAGCAGAGAATAATAATGTTTGACTTCTATTAACCATTTTTTCAATGACCCAGTTAATATCTGGGAAGAAGCCCATATCTAGCATTCTATCTGCCTCATCTAGACAGAATATTGATGGTTGTTCAAGGTCGATATACTTTCTCTTTGTCATGTCCATAACACGACCAGGAGTCCCCACAATTATGTCCACTCCATCATTTAACTGCCGTGCCTGCTTTTCTAAATCTGTACCACCATATACAGTGATAATCTTCAAACCCAAATCTCCTTGTATCGTATTCATTTCAATAGATACTTGGTTAGCTAGTTCTCTGGTAGGAGTTAAGATTAGGGCTTGTAATTCACCTTTAGGCTGACATCCGTTAATAATAGGTATACCAAACGCTCCTGTTTTACCTGAACCTGTTCTAGCTTGACCAATAACATTGGATCCTTCGAGCGCCAATGGAATAGTATCTTTTTGTACTTGAGTTGCCAATTCCCATCCAAGTTCTGTTAATCCAGAGATGATAGAGGAGTTAATCGGCCAGTCATCGAATCTTTGTTTTGTGAACATTTTTTCACCTCCGCCCAGTTTATTAGATGAGCTACCGGACGGCGGCAGCCCTCAAATCAAATCAAAAGTTATCCTGCTCGGCTATTTCTTGTTGAAGAATACCCATCCAATACTTACGGGCGTTCTCTCTATTCAAAGGTCTGCGAGTTTGACGAACATGCTCTAAGATATATTGTCTAAATTTCAAAGACTTATTTCGATTTACACCTTTAGGAGTAATTCCATCCCAAAGTCTGTCAAATTGTTCAGCCTTATCATTGAACTGTGAGTCACTCATTACTACACCTTATGCAGTTTGGCCAACAAAGGCCCCTTCTTAACAATGTCGACAGGCGATAATCGATAATCAGTACTCATCCTCGTCGTAGCCCATCATTTCATCCTGTGAGATGCTGCGGTACAAACTTGAAACCTTCGGGGTACCAGTCTGAGAGTCGGGTGATTTTGTCTCGGACTTTTCTTCGGTCCTTTTGTCAGACATAACGGGGTCTAAACCGATTCTTTTACCAGCTGCTTCAGCGACCTCACGGTCTAACTTTGGGACTGCTGGAGCCGGAGCCAAGAATTTATTCTTAGTTGCTTCAGAACCCTCAAGAGAGTCATCTGTTGCAAGTTGATTGAGGGATTTAATTAGTTGTACATCTGTTTCAGTCTTTAACAGGTCGATAGCAATCCCTCGCAAGACTTCCTCGCCGAAGAGTATTGGCAGCATTTCAATACAGGCTGTTCTAACATTAACATCTCCTGATGAGGCACCTTTGAGAATCAATTCCTTTGCACGTCCGCTGTCCTTATCTAGCAGCCTAATTGCCTTAACAGCGCTAACTCTTACTTGGGAATCTGAATCAGAAAGCGCTCTTTCAGCCAGTATTGTGGCTATTCTTGTATCAACTTTAGCGAGCCGTGGAAGAGTTTTAGCTGCTGCTCGTCTAACTGATGATTCATGATCATTGAGCGCCCAGGAAATTAGATCCCAGCTAGCAGAACCTCCTTTTGTTAGAATTTTCCCGAGTAACTTAGCACCTCTAGTTCTCAATTCTGCATCGGGCTCTAGGAATAATTCGTCAATATGGTCACAAGCAACTTCAGGCCAAGCTTCGCACAACAAATCTAGACCTTTAAACGCGGCTTTACTCCTGTTTTTATCACTCGACCTTAACTCATTGTGAATAATTATATCCACTCCTGAAGGGAACACTGGGGCAGAAACCGATAGCGTCTCACTGGCGGCTTTTCTAACCGAAAGGTCAGCATCGTCAAGTAAGACCGACAACCAATCAAACAATTCATCTGATTTTTGAGTGGCAACTTCAGGGAGTGCCTTGAGAGAATAGACCCGTATTACAGGGTCATCATCCTCAAGTCCAAGCAATAGTGCTTTATGTGCTTCATTAGCTCTTGCACCTTTGATTCTAGTTAATGCCATGATTCCATCTTTACGTGTCAGATGATAATCTTTAGAACGCCATGGTATCTTACACTCATCAATGATTCCCATCGCCAATGAGATGATATCTATATCGGGAATGGCCATCCAAGGACCTTGTTCTGTTTCGATATATTGCTTCTTAGATTTAGATCTTGCAACAGTGAGAGGTTTCCCGGTACGAGGGTCTCTTGCAATGTACTCTCTACTCACAACAACTCCCCTGCGACCTGTGCAAAGTGACAGATGACATGAACCTGTTGATTGATTAATCCGTTTATGAACAATTAGATTGAAAAGGTTTTGATTGGTGTAATGGATGTGACCGATGAAGATTTTGACGATATTCGCCGAGTCATAGCATTATGCTTTCGCGGCATATCAAACATGTCAGACATAGACTTAGAACGTGTTTTATCCTTTGATATGGAATGGTTAACTACTGAACAGTCAGAACAAGTGGTTAGTAAACTAATGGAAACAGGTTGGCTGATTGGTAGCCGAGACAATCTAGGCCCTAGTTTTGATACCAAAGATATCTCGACACCAATTGGTTGGTTCCCGAGACCTTCGAGACTAATTTCGCCTCCTGATTTTGGAGGGTCACCAAAAGTTGAGACAAAAAAATCAGCATCCAAAAACCCTCCAGCGAAAACTACCCCAAAAGTCACCGGTGAAATACAATCTGAGAACGAATCCACTGACCCAAGAAGCAAGATGTCAAATCGATTGATGAAGTATATATCCCGTCAAACAAAGATCCCAATAGAAGAAATCGAAAGGAGAGCAGAACGTAAACAGAAAGCCCTTGGTTACGCAACAATATGGCTGTCTTTGGCATTGGTAGCAAGAGAGCAAAATTTAGCCATGGAACAGATCGTTTCTGCTTTATCAAGCTAAGTCATCTAGTTGTGGTTCAAACTCTTTCTCAATAACTTCTTCTTCCTTACTTCGTGCTGATAATTCCATAAGTACCGGTAATAATACCAAAGCGAGTACAAGGGAAAACACGACTGTAATCGCGGTTATTAACCCGAAGTCTTGGATAATCGGCATTGGTGACAATAGCAATACCATAAATCCAAGGGAAGTTGTAATTGCACTCATTATCAAAGCGACTCCAGTTGTGGATAATGAGGCTCTAAGAGCGTCCCAATGATTGTTACGTCGCTTTAATTCGACTTCAAAACGACGCCACATGTGGATTGAGTAATCTATCCCAATACCCAAAGTTAGAGCTGTCACCATGACCGTTAAAACATTCCACTTAAGCCCAATTACCGCCATAGAACCTACCACCCATAGAGAAGCAATACCAACTGGGAATAGAATTACTATTGCAGGCATAATCCTTCTAGTGAGTAAAAATAGCACCAAAAAGGACACGGCAAGTGAAATCAAGGTTGATTCTATTTGTGATGATGTTAGCCCTTCTAGGACAGATTGAAGCATTGCTAAATCACCAGTCACGTATAAATTAGCATTATTCGCGAGATTGTATCGTAAGGTTCCTGACTTATCGACATCGCCCAGCATATTCTCAAATTCTTTTACGACCTTTTCTGATTCTGCAGAAGTTGTTGCTTCCACCCTTATTTCATTTCTCAAATAAACTACATTACCATCTTCCAAGTAAACGCTATGACTGATTCTATCGGACCACGTTTCACCGCTGAGTGCATCGGCAATTGTGTCATTAGTAGACAATGATTCAAACGCTGCTGTTAGGTTACAAGGGAAATCATAGTCTTTGACATACACACCACCATCTTGGAATACCTCTAAGTTGTGTTCGTTGCCAAATGATGTATCTCTAAGGATGGCATCTCGAAGTATTACATATGGCCCCTCATATGACGGGGATGGGAATGTTCCATCTGTACCTACAACATCATGGTTTGACTCAAGGTCCCCGTGTAAACCTCTTAATTCAGTTAACAAATTTGCATCTGCTGTGATGTTATCATTACCGTCAGATGGTTCAAACAGTACGTAGATTAATTTCCATCCAGCACTATCGTAATTATCTGAAAGGTCATCTCTTACGTCCATAATCTCCATTTCAGGGTCAACAAAGTCTCCCAAGTCAAAGTTGGTTTCAAGGGATGCTGCGCCTAAGATTGAGGCCCCTGATAGAAATACTACTACCAAGAAAATACCAACTTGCTGTTTCTGTTGTACTTTCACTAAATTATTGGTTAGAATCGGCATGGTGAAGGCGCGTGATTCACTTGATCTTGGCTTACTGTTGAAAGATACGTGTAGTGCACCAACGACAATTGTTGAAGTGATAAAGGCGCATACAACACCCATTGCTAAAGCAATACCAAATGTAGTTAGTGGGGGGAGTGGAGAGATTATGTTTGACAAGAACGCTGCTACAGTAGTAATTACCGCAAGCGAAAGTGGCACCGATAGTTTGGCACAAGCTCTGAGCCAAGATTCCGCTGGATCAGGATATTGTTCACGTAAGACACTATTGGCACGTTGAAGGTGTATTGCGTAATCAATTCCAAGACCTAGTACTAGAGGAGCAACCGCTACCTCCAAAGCCGAAAATTCTACTTCAAATAGGTTTAGCAATCCATAGGTCCAAATCAGTGCACAAGACAATCCAACCAGCGGAAAAGTTACATCTCTTGCAGACCTAAAGGTGAATATTAGTAAAATGACTACAACAAACATAGCCAACCCAACCAGTAAAGCCACGTTATCTAAGGTCCTACTATCGATATCATGTGACAATAAATCCAGTGATACAACACCATAATCAAGTGATGAATCGCCAGATATATCTTTTAGTAATTCTCGAATGTCTACTTGTATCTGTTTTCTTTCTTCCTCGCTCAATTCAGGGTCAATTTCCAAAACCCACAGCGTTGATGATGCTGTAGGAGTCCCATCACCTTCATTTGACGATAAGTAATCACATGTCGGATTGATATCGAGATCCTTGTTGAGTAATGCGGAGGATGCATATGTTGCTGCTGAAAGAAATTGATCATCACTGGTAAGCCTACACTCAACATCGTCTGCAGCGATTAAATCAATCAATTCATTCCAAGAACTAACATCATCGAGTAACACACCATTCGCTTCCTCATCTAGGGCTGTTTGAAGAATACTAGGAGTGGTGGTCCAGACCACAACACCTTTGTCTGATTCTGTTGACAAATTTTCGATTGCCTTTAGATGAACAATCATGGTTTTAATATTCTCCAAAGACAAGATGTTCTGACCATCATCTGCCGATACGTCAATGAACATGGGTCGAGTCTCATTTGGAAAGTTCTCATGAATTCGTTCATGAGCAGTCTTCGCATTTGAATCTGGTGTGAAAGCGTCTAAATCAGTGTTAAAACTCGGTGGCGATGTTGCTAGATTACCTAATAAGATTACAGTAATTAGTAAAGTAGCGATGATTATAGGCAGAGAAAGTTTCCTAAATTTACCGGCAAAACCAGCCATGGACTCCTCGAGTTTCATGGTGTCCATACAGTGTCCACAGAGATTAGGTAGAAAAGCAAGGCGGTTGTTAGATTATTAAAAGCCTTAAAATCACAGTTTCTTGTGGGACAAGGTTCAAAACAAGACGGCTTTTCGCATGGGTGTTCGTCATGCCAATAAAGGTACTTATCAAGGAAAAAAATGAGCTGAGACTAAGAGTTGTCGGTGAAAGTCACACAAGTTTGCAAATGCTCAGAGAGCGATTAAACAAACACAAAGATATCGAGTATGCAAATTACTTCCCAGGCCACCCTGAACTAGATGATCCGGAATTCTATATTCGCACTGCTGGTAAGAAGACTGCCGATAAAGTGTTGAATGATTTAGTTGCTTCAATCGCTAAAGAATTCACCAATGCAAAGCTGTGAAGGCGATATTAATGACTGGTTCAGACCCTGTGGCTAAAGCCATAGGACTCGAGGGTTATGCTACCAAATCTGTTGGAATAGGCGGAGTTTTAAAGGCCCGAGTTTCTGATTTTAGGGTCGATGAAGTAGCTACACCGATAGCATTAGATTCACGAGGCAGATTCACTGTTGCCAAAATAACCCTTACTAACTGGGAAACCAATAAATTTTGTAATAATTTAGCCAAACGCTTAGGGATATCCAGAAACCGAATATTTTTTGCTGGGACCAAAGACAAGCGAGCAATAACGCAACAACTTTTTGTCATCGATGCCGCTCAACAAAAAGTGGCTCAAGTCGAAATTCCCGATGTAGATATCGAAATACTGGGAAGAACACACCAAAAGATAGGCTTTGGAAACCATCGTGGGAACAGATTTACCATTGTTGTAAGAGGTTGCAGCCATCAAGATGGTACTCCTATGAGTGAGCAAGAAGCTTTGGAAGAAGTTGATAGAATAAAGACTCAATTAATTGCCTCTGTTGGAGAGGGATTATTCCCCAATTGGGTTGGACCACAACGTTTTGGTTCAGGAAGGCCGGTTACTGCCGAAGTAGGCAAGCATGTACTGAATGGTGATTTCGAGCAGGCAACATTAACTTATCTTTCCATGGAAGGATATGATGAAAATACTGAAGTTGCTAAATTTAGAACCCATATTAGGGAGAATGGACCGGTAAAAGAAGCGTTAGAGTTAGCCCCAAAATGGCTTGGTTTTGAAAGAAGAATGCTGGAACACCTAATTGACCAACCAGATGATTATCTTGGAGCATTTAGAAAACTACCTAACAATCTTCAACTGATGACTATTCATGCTGCACAATCAATTATATTCAATAAATCCCTTCACCAAAGGATTACTTCAGGATTGCCAATATCTATGCCAGTTGCTGGTGATTTAGTGGGTAGAGTTGATGAAAAAGGACAACTAGATGTTGATAGTTGTGTTACTGTTGATGAGAGAACCCTGCCAAGAATTTCAAGAAATTGTCAATTGGGTCGATTAGTCACCACAGGACCGTTACCGGGCAGTGAAATCTACACCTCATCAGGGGAAACCGGAGATATTGAACTTGGTGCGATTAAAGAGTATGGACTAGATCAAGTAGACTGGCAAGTTGAAGAGATACCACGTTTATCATCAAAAGGAACTCGTAGGGCTTTAGTAACAAGTTACCAGGAATTATTTGTTGACGTAGTACCTATTGCTCTAGATGAATCAATGGGAGAAAAATGGCAACAAGGACCGAAGGAAAATAGTCGATGGCATCCTGAAGGGGCTTGTTTAAGATTCAGATTCACACTATCTTCTGGAAGTTATGCTACAACACTCTTGAGAGAGTTTATGCAGTGTCCTTTGAATCAGTTGTGATCAAATAAGGCCCATAGAAAGAACTTCGATTTCGCCTACGCCTGCTTTTGCAGACATCAAAGCTTCGAATTTATCAGTAAGTCCTGGACCGTCATTCATAACTACGTGAACTTGAACGAATTTGAGTCCAAACGCAAGTGGTTTGACTTCTACTTGTTGGACATCATAAACCTCATCGGCTAAGCCTTTGATGTAATCTGCTATATCGTCAGTGTTTACATCTTCTACATCCGAATCTGGATTAAGTTTGTAAGTCATTACTACCATACCCATAATATCACCTCAGGGACCTTGATATCCGCATTGTGTGCAGTTGTAAAGAACTCCTTGGTTTCTACACCTAGGACTTCTACCGATTGATGCTTCATTACAGCCAGGACAAGGGAAGGATGTCGACCCTTCCTCAACTAGCGGAACTCCAGATGATGTACAAATTACTGCTTTTTCACTCATTACTATGCCTCAGGAACAAACTTGCCCACGGCCTTCCCTTCTTTATGGTTGCGTGAGAGTTAGGGAGAGATATTAGACAAAAAAATTAGACTTATCGGTCTATAATTCTCAATTTCCCCGTTGAACCAGTACTAACTACTAACTCTCCGTCACGCATTTGGCACCAACCGGATTCAATTCGAATGATGTCACCGATGCGGATTTGGTCTATTTGTTGATTCCATAATATCAAACCGACAAGTCCAGTCTCATCTCTACCGCAAGCCGCAGCCACAGGACCGGTGTAAGATTCGGAGTATATTAGCCGTCTTGGATATACTCGCAAAACAATCAAGTCAAGTTGTCGAACTGGCCTATTAGCTCTTAAATCGGTTACGAATTGACGTCCCTTTTTGTATACTCTAGGTTTAGTTAACTTACTATTTCTCTTCATAAATCTAACATTAGCATTAATGTTGATAAATCAATTGGCAGATTTTTTCTTGCGTATTTTGAATGATGAAAATACTTTAGTTTCTACTTCAGTTGATTCCGGGTTTAATTTTTTGTCCAATAATTCCTCGTAGGTTTTTCTAACGACAGTTGTTCCGCGTTTCCACGGCATATGATTTCGACAGACCAAATATATCTCGGAGGATGAATTCCTTGATGCCATTGGAGAAAACCTTCGAACTTCAGAAAAATATGGTTTTATCGCCTCTATTATTTCTTCAATCCCAACTCCTTGGAATATTTTAGTGGTGAATGAGCCGCCGTAGCCTAATAAATCAAGAGAAAAATCAAGAACATCAGCAACCAAAGTCATAGCAACTGCTTGATCAACGTCCCAATTGCCAGTAATATCGGGAGATATATCAGACACAATGGTATTGATAACCCTGCCTTGCAGTTCGTCTAAGATTCGTTTTTGGGTTGATTCTTCAGTGATATCACCCACCAGCAATAACGCACCTTCAACAGGCTGGCATGACTCTAAATCAACACCAATAACTGTGCCCTCATCACCGACTAATTCAACTGCTACTTGCGCCCATCCACCCGGATGGCACCCCACGTCAAGAACTACGTCACCTTCTCTAACGAGTTTGAACTTTTCTTGAATTTGTAGTAACTTAAATGCTGACCTAGCACGGTAACCACTGGCCTTGGCTTGACGCCGCCAAGAATCTCTTTTATGATTCTCAATCCAGTGGTCAGCCATAATTCCCCTCACCAAGGGCTCAACTATCTCACAAATGAACTTAGCCTACACATTAGAACATATAATGAAAGAGGAAGACCTTATACGGCCATTCAAGGAGCATGAAATATGTTTAACCGACGCATGGTTTTGATAGTTCTTATCGCCGTGCTAATATCGTTATCTATGCAGACTTCAAACGTTACTGCAGTGGTAAAAGAACATCCAAGTCAATGGGATCAGGAAGTTAACGTAACTGGGGGTCGAACTCTACTGGTTGAGGAACTAAGTGCCACTTGGTGTACTAGTTGTGCCGAAATTGACCCTTATTTACAACAAGTCGCTGATTCGCACGGATCAAGGATTAGCATTGTAACCTATCACCCTTCTGACGGCGAGGACGCTTTTCAACCAGAGGCAGCTAACCATCGAATTAACCGAATGAAAATGATTAATCCTGATTTGGGTTCAACACCTTCTTTTGTGGTAGAGGGAGGAGAAGTCAGAGTTGGACCAGACTCATGGCCTGATGTCCAAAAAGATATTTTAAGGAAAGAAACGGAAAACCAACAGTATTCTGACTTAGGATTTAGCATAAGTAAAGATTCAGAAAAATATTCTGCAACTATCAATGAATTTATTCCTATATCTGTTGACTATGATACTCAAATCACGTTTATTTTGATGAAGCATGAACTTACAGTCCCTGATGGTTTTGTCAACCCTGCGGGCGCTACTAGAGACAGAGTGGTAACTGCGGTGGCCACATGTAATTTAGCACAAAATAACATAACGCAGAATATTGGGTTTGAGTTTGCCAGTGGAGATGACTGTTCGAATAACTTTTCAGTTGGTTTTAATCAAAGCAACAAGTTTAGCTTAATACTAATCCATGAATCAACAGAAAATGAATTATCTAACAATTCTATGCTGGGTGAAAACTTGGGATTAGTAGAATTTGCCTATCGGGACGTCAATGTAGATGAAACCGAGGATTATCTAAAAATAATAATTTTTTCTATTGTAGCACTAGGAGCAATCTGGGTCATTTATGAACGTAAGACTTCTTGAAAGAACCGCTATATAATAAATAATTACCGCATAACGGTAAAAGATATGAACAAATGACCCAATACTTGATAACCTACCGTGACCATGTATTAACATGGAAGAATCATGGGAAGATGTTTCGTGGCAACAGGAAGAGACTCTAAAAGAATGGTATGTTGAATATATTGCAGTAGTTAACCAAGAAAAATTTCACCATATGACTGTTCTATTTGGTGAAGATTTACCCGATGCTCAGAGGAGCCTGCTTCATGAAGTCAGAAGGATGTACAGTTCATCTGTCGATAGTATCGACATAACCGTAATTGAGATGAGAGAAACCTCTGGAGTTACTGACACAACATTGTTTGAAGGAATGTTTGTTCCTTAAACTGCACGCTCTTGGTATACAATGGCAATCTCTTTGCCGTTTATTAAGAAATAGTTATCAAAGTCGTAATTAGCAAGGCCATCTATGGTCATAATTAATTCATGAGTGGAATTTACCCGGTAGTCAAAAATCCCCGTTTCATTGAAATGGACACCCCATATGTCAAAAAATACTCCAATCGGAATATCGATATCTTCGTTGGATTCAATATGTAATTTACCTGACCCATCGTGAGTATGAACAGCATGCATATTACCGCCTTCTTGGTTACAGACCTCTGTATTAATGCCAACTGAAGATGGAATCATTTGCTCAACTCCGTTGATGTATATATTCAGATTAGAATGGTCGTGTCTTGCTAAACCAGAATGATCTAGGCAGTTTTGTGCAATCGGATCGGGATTATCAGCAGTACTAGCAAATATAATTTCTTCATTTTCCGAAGAATCATCTGAAGATTGATTGAATAAGTCACCGCCATATTGTTGGGCTAATAAAATCAATAATGCTGCTAAAGACAGAGTGGTAATGATTGTCCAAATTCTAGTTTCAGAGTTCACTATATCACCAATTATTTGGCTGAGCTTGCTTTCCAAGCGGCGTTATCGTCGTGAAGTTTTCTAAGTCGCAGGAAACCAACTAATGCAGCTACATTGGCAATATGGGCAGTGGTGCAATAAAGACAAATTTTCCCTTCTTCAATCTCATAAGATATCAGCAGCAATATCACTAGGATACCTGCTCCTGTGATCAGCGTACCTAATTGAATGAAACGTTGAGTGTACTCACCATTTGGGTCGTTCTTGATAACCAGTATCATGAATAACAAGAAAGCGTTTACCATCATTCCAATCAAGCCCCATGACATTCCGAAGAATGGATCAACATTTAGGTCATTATTACCCAACAAGTCATCGCATGAGAAAACCGTTGATGATGTGCAGAAGTTTCCTCCTTCGCTAATCTTAGAAGTTATCCAAAAGGTTTGAGCTGAAACTGCAAAACCAAAGAAAGTAATAATCTGCAGGCCAGTAGTGATTTGACCGCGGACTGTGGATAAAATCTCATAGCGACTAGACAATGAATCGGCAGTCGAGCGCCCCATTGGGGAAAGCAGGAATAGACCGAACAAGGTCGGAATCAAGTAAACCGCAATCAGCAAGTTATCGAGCATTTAGGCACCTACCTTAGGTGTAAGTTCTTCGATGGCTCCAGCAAGAGTCTTTGATTTGTCTTCGGAATTCCAAGCAACTATACCATCTGGTTGGATTAAAAAGTATGCTGGAGTCCCTGGAATTCCCCATTTGTCCATATTATCCTGGTCAATATCATCAACATAAGGAAAGCCGTGCCCATATTCTGCTCTAAAATCTTGTATTTCTGCTCTGCTGGAGTCATGACCTTGAATATTTAATTCGGTTGCGCTAGCGATAAAGTTCACATGCGGACCATTCCAGTTAGGATTATTGGCACTGTAAGAATTAGCCCAATCTGCTTGGTTGCTAGCAGACTGTTGGCAATATGGACAATCAGTATCCATGAATATCATCGCCACCCATTGACCTGAGATATTGCCTTCTCCCCAAGTTGAGTCGAAGTAGCTTTCAAAATCAAATTCAGACCAACTAGTGCCATTGTATGCCTTACCCTCGACATTGGGCGCTCGCTCTCCAACATCTGTTCCAATAGCGATTGGATTAGCGGTAAATGCGATTATCATTATTGCAATAAAGAATATCGATGTTACTGTTAATGCTGCGCTTCCAACTGCACCGGCGTGGTCATCTTTGCTGAGTTTTCCTTCCATAATTTCACATCCCAATTTCTTTGATTAGAGAACTTGCAGTGTATCTTACCGCATCCTCGCTATTATATTCCACAGCATAACCTGTTGAAAGCATTTTTCCTATTCCGAGTCGAGCACGGGGGATATCTCCGGCCCATCCTCTTGAACCTCCAGTATATTCTATTTTTGCATCTTTATTGCCTGTTTCTTCGGTAACAATCTCAGCAATTCGTTTTACTGAACAGGTGTCATGACTACCTAAATTAAACAAATTTATTGGTTTGTTCTGAGTATTATAGATATGTAATATTGCATTTACGCACTCTTTTACTTCCATGTAGGACTTTTCTTGGAGCCCATTTCCTAAGACTTCTAGTCGAGAGTTGTCGTTTTTTAGTTTGTGAATGAAATCAAAAATCACACCATGTGTTCCTCTTTCACCAATGATATTAGCAAATCGGAAAATCCATGCTTGAAAATCAAATGTTCCAACCCAACTGGTAATTAGACCTTCACATGCTAGTTTACTTGCTCCATAGAGTGAAATTGGTAAACATGGCCCGTAACTTTCCGGTGTGGGCAGAGGTGCATCTTCTCCGTAAACTACCGAGGATGAAGCAAACGCGATTTTCTTAACGCCGTTAATTCTCATTGATTCTAGCAAATTATATGTGGCAATTGTCCCTTGTTTAAGATCAGTATCCGTGATCTTGGTTCCCAGTCTAATATCAGGATTTGCCGCCAAATGAAATACACAATCTACCCCCTTTGTCGCTATTTTCACGTCCAAAAGAGAGGTCAAATCACCTTCATAGAATTCAAGATCGCCATTTTCGATGTGATTTGAGATAAACTCTAACTTGCCGCTGGACAGGTTATCAATGACCCTGATTTTATATCCAGATGCAATCAATGCATCGATGAGGTGTGAGCCAATAAATCCAGCACCACCTGTAACTAATGCTCGCATAGACCTACCAAACATCACAACCGTATAAGGAGAATGGTTTTTTTGATGACGCCATATCAAGACCTTGATAACCATTGATTTAGTTGGTGGAGTTGCTGCACAAGCAGTGGATGTGTAAAAATGGCTAAAAATAAACAAGCAAAGAATATGATGAATGATGTAGAAAACAAAACTAACTTAGTTGGGTATGTTAGAAAGAGCAATGCAGGTGGCGCGGTAAAAGTTTCAATAAA
>JABJMO010000077.1 GCA_018659375.1 Methanobacteriota archaeon
GAGGATAATGGTGGACACTGGGGGATTTGAACCCCCGGCCTTCTGGTTGCAAACCAGACGCTCTTCCAACTGAGCTAAGCGCCCTCAAGGTGTGCGGAGGGTCTTCACCTTTTGATTGTTATCAATGAAAGAATTACTCTACACGGTCAATTGTTGCATCACGGTCAGGCCCTACCCCAACCGAGGAACAAGGTACACCAACAATTGCCTCGATCCGCTTGATGTATTGTTGGGCGGCAGTAGGGAGAATAGAAAAACCTAATTTTTCATCATTCGCTTTCTTAGCAATTCCTAGCCACTCAATCAAGGTCTGCGATGGGAAACCTGGCATTGTGACGTAGACCGGTTTACATCTAGCAAGCGCAGTTGCACTGGCTGGCATCTCAAGAATTTCTTTACCGTCAAGTTCGTAAGCCACACAAATATTTAGTTCATCTAATCCACCAAGTACATCTAATTTGGTCAGAGCAAGTCCAGTGAAACCATTGATACGATTTGCATGCCGCATTACTACAGCATCAAACCATCCACATCGACGCTTACGGCCAGTAGTGGTACCAAATTCATGGCCCACGGTACCTAGGTGGTCACCCGCTTCGTCAAGTAATTCTGTGGGCATTGCACCATTACCAACTCTAGTGATGTATGCCTTAGTAATTCCAATTACTTCATCAATATGTCCTGGATGAATCCCTGCACCATGAGAGGCATTACCTCTTGAAGTGACTGAGGATGTAACATATGGGAAAGTCCCCTGATCAATATCTAGTAAGCAACCTTGAGCGCCTTCCAGAATAACATGTTCATCCATCTTCAATGCATTATCAATCATCAATCCAGTATTGTTAATACAACTAGAATAATTATCCCAAATCCAGTTGACATCGTTTTTTAGACCTTCTTTAGTAATTCTATCTTGACATCCAGCAGCGCTCAGTGACGCGTTCATTCGCGCTACGGTTGAGTCATACCATTCGTCATTGCCTTTGACTTCCTCGACATCACCAAATCTAAGGCCTATGCGATTTATTTTGTCTGCATAAGATGGCCCAATACCTCGACCAGTCGTGCCGATTTTCTTATCTAAGCCGTCTAAATATCGGTGGAAAGGTAAAATTATGTGGGCTCTTTCACTGACAAATAACCTATCACCACGTGGATCCTCCCCGCTAGATTCTTGCCAATTTTTTAATTCAGTATCAAGTACCCATGGGTCGATAACCATTCCATCACCAAGCACCAAATTACACTCTTTTCGGGTAATCCCTGACGGCAAAAGGTGGAATTTGAGTATTTGATCGCCAAGAACTACTGTGTGGCCAGCATTATTACCGCCTTGGAATCTTACCACCCAAGTAGCTTGTTCGGCAATTCTGTCGACTAATTTCCCTTTGCCTTCATCACCCCACTGGGCACCCAAAACTACTGTTGCTGGCATGTCTGTCAATTAACCCCTTACGCGTACCGTCTTTGAACTATACCATTAACAAAGAAATTGCTAATGTAGGATAGAAGAACTAAATTATTGGTAAACAATAGTTTATATTCAAACTAACTAACCTTTGTGCATACTGGTGGAAACTAACGGAGATACAGCGCTACTGTCAATGATAACTAACACATCATCATTGACATAAGTTTAAGTACTTTGCATTAGCACTAGGTAACAAGGAGTTGAGTAGATGTCGAATCAAGATACAGATTCTAGAAACCGAATTGCAAATAACAAATCAGCAGATGAATATGGACTGTTCGACCCGAGCAGACGAGTACTGGACGGTCACACGCGACCGTGTGAAGAATGTGGCGTAGTGGACTGGCAATTAGACCAGTCAAGAGGCGAAATAGTTTGCAACTCATGCGGTCTAGTTGTGGAAGAAAACGTAATTGACCCGGGAGCTGAATGGACCAATCGCGACAAATCTGATGACCGCTCACGAGTAGGACAACCTTTGACCTACACTTTAGCAGATAAGGGTCTCAACACCAGCATTGATGTTAGAGACTTAAACACTGGATCAGCAGGAAGGCACGGGATAAGTTCACAGGCACGCAGAGAATGGCGCCGCCGAAGGGTAATTGATGAGAGGTCAAAAACTCGAAAAAGTCGAGAACGTAATCTGGTGAAGGCCAACCAAATGATTCGAGATAGGTCTGACTTGCCAAAATCATTGCAAGAAGAAACTGCTAGACTATACCGAAGACTAAGTGGTGAAGGTTTCGTGACCGGGAGATCTATCGCTGGTGTGGCTGCAGCTTGTACTTATCTAGTGGCAAGAGAAGAAAATCTACCAAGGCAGATTCCAGAAATTTCAGAAAGTTACAACATTACCGAAAAAGAACTATCAAGGCTCATCAGACAGGTTTCAAGAAAATTAAATCTCCACAAAATTACTTCACCTAACGAATACTTTGACAAATTTATCTCTGATTTGCAACTTCCACCAAATATCTTTACTCAAGTAAACCACTTATGGTCCAAGATACAACCCCACGAAGACATCTGGCAAGGCAAGAAACCGATGGGTGTTGCCGCTGCATTGATTTACAAAGCCGCTTCGGAATCTGGAATATCAAGAACTCAATCCGATATCTGTAAAGTAGCCAACGTATCAGAAGTAACCTTGAGAGGATTGCTACGAATATTCGATGGATTGTTATCCCAACTTGGGGAAGCATCCAAGCAATGAGACCCTAAAATTCAAGAAGCCCTCTCAACTGGGTTGAATATGGGTTTCAAGGCAAAAGCCAGAAAACATCGAAAAGATGACGGCTCAGAAAAAGTGGATAAGAAGCAAAGCCGAGACCAAGGCGAACTACCCTGCGGAATAAATTCCTGCGGAAAGTTCGCTGACAAGTCAATGGGCGGCAGATCCCTATCGCTAGACAATGCTATGGACATGTGGGGCCAGGGTAAATTTACTGAGGCTAAAGGACGTGTAAGAGTCTGTAAATCTTGTTACCGTGCTTGGAAAAAGGAAAATAAGAATGAAGATGCCTATTGATTTCACTTTCACTTATATCTTAGGGGTGTAAGAAAAGTAAGTCTACCGCCGGCTATCATTAACAAAGTATGTCAAGTGGAATAGTAGTACGCAGCATGATCTTGTCTGCAGGTTATGTTGTTGCATTGGATGATGGGATGATTAGCTGGAGACCTAACTTTGGTCGAAGAACCAATTACCGGATGCAATATCCAGCATCGGTTCTTCTAGGGATGAAGGGTCCGACGGGTAATTGTGAATCAATAGTGATTGGTGATGTCAGGGGTAATGTGATTCGTCTAAGTTTACCTCGCCTAGAACTACTTGATGCCTATGAAACTTCTATTGCAGTGGTTAGGTCATTATGTAGAGTAAGTTCAACTTCTGACAAAATATTAGTCGGCAATGAAACAGGTGACATATGGTTAGTTGGCAGAGATGTGCCCAATGAATGCGTTATGTTGTTTAAACACGAAGATAGTATCACCAGCATTAGAACCATAGATAATCAAATTATCATACAGAGTGGTTGGTCCAAATTCAACTATGATTGGGAAGGATTAATCCTTTCAAATACTAATAAGAATGATATATTCGACAACAAAACCCTTCAGCGCACCAATAGAAGGTCCAGATTATTAGAAATGAAATCTGAGCGTTATGCCCATGGTAATATGCTTGATATGCCCATAATCAGCTAATATCCTCTCGCTCAATTAGTGGCCATGGCGGGTTAGGTGTTTGCCAAATTGCAGTTTGTGCGGGCCTAGCCCAAGATTTTGGTGATTGGCCATCATTCTTAACACACTGCTCAAAATATTCAATATGCCGTTCCAACACTTCTCGAATATGAGTAACACCCTTTATCGCTGGTCCTTGCATAGGAATTAGAGTTGCTAAATTTAGTTGGTTGATTTTCATCAAACTTTCAATGACATCTGGTAAGCAGCCCGTCGGTAAGTCCCATCTAGTTGGCCGATCGGCTCTAGGTAGAATTGGCCCGGAAACTAGTAAATCCTTTTCCATGACATAATATCCAAGCCCGTCCGAACTATGTCCCGGCAGTGAGAGTACACTGATTTGGCCGTTTCCTAATGGAAATATGTCCTCATCTGTTACTGGTTCCGCGTTAGTAATTGGCATATCTGAATCAAAACGATTAGCCCATGTTGTAAAAAAATCACCTTTTGCTAGGGATGACTGGCCTTCGGGATGAATATGGATTGTGCAAGAACCAAACTCATTGGCAATATGAGCCGCTCCACCTGTGCATGGATACCTCCTTGAAGTGAGTAAAATTCTATCTAAAGACTGGTTACCAATTATGCCTTTGATTCGTTCGACTTGCAGAGTTTGATACCATGAAGTACCTGCATCAATCAGTATATTTCCAAGAGCTCCTAAGGCTAAAACCACATTCGAATCATGATGGATGCCGGGGAGGCGCACAATTCGCATATCTACTGCTCTTGAAATAAGTGCTTCAATGTACTGTTACTAATTAAAGCACTACACAGTCGTTTGGTGGTGGTTAAATAGGGGAAGTTGGTGGAAGGGACATGGCACGATTCCCAGAAGCAGAAGCAAGAATGCTTCGACGCAAAATTTGCATGAAGTGTAATGCAAGACTTGCTTGGCGTGCCGTGAGTTGCAGAAAATGCAACTACAAGGGACTAAGACCCAAGAACATCGAACGTAAGGGTGCCTGATTTCACCCCTATAATCAAATACCTACAATCTGTAGTATTATAGTAGTTATATCGCCTAGCAAAGCCATGGGTATTATTGCCGGGAATAAAAATACTAGTAATGGCAATTTGTAACTAACCCAAACATACTCTACATTATGTTGTTTGAGTTCATTTATTGACTTTGTAAGTTCTATTTCTGTTGGCGTACGACGTGGTGCTCTAGTTTTGTGGTATGGTTTGATAGTACCATCTGGCATCTCAACTAGTGAAGTTAAAAGCCAAACATGTCGCTTTGCGACTAGATCGATTGGCATTACTGTAGAATGCCAAAACATCCGTAAATCTCTGAGAGATTTAACACTCCCTTGAGACAAATTCTTCAACATCAAAATAAATGGTATGAATAAGAAACTAAATCCACCCCACATCAATAGAGAAATCGCTGGAGGAAGTGACAATACTATATCTTCCCCATAATCCATTATCACCGGCATGGTTGACCAGTTTGGGACTAGTATTGCAACCCACATCAGTGCTTTAGCATCAGCTCCACCATGTATCATTCTTAATCTCCAACCGAGATCAATGACGAAAATCACTAACAAGCCTGATAATGTTGACCAGTATAAAGCAGTCATTCCAACCGCATCACCTAAAACAACGTCCAGTAAGTCAACATCACCATATTTAGAGAACCCAACTACAACTCCAACTATGCTAACAAAATACCACATAGCAACTGTAAGATCTAATTTATTTCCAGACCTAATATCACTGAATGTTGGTCTACCAATGATTGCAACAGACGCATATGCTACAACTGCTGAGGCTGTCAAATATATGGTCCAATCTGCTTCTCTGGCTATTAATTCTAAGACCCAAAGAAAAATCGCTGGTTTGACCCAAACCATCCAATGATCGTTTTTTACCCGTCTGGTTTTGTGATCCATCCATGCTGCCCAACCCATTCCAAGCAGTAGTACGCATACTCTACTCCAACCTAGAACCTGCTCTGAGGTTAGTGCCATGACATAGCCATGTCGCCAGTGAACTTAAAGACGGCATACTCGGTGGACTAATTGGTCAGCGTTGAGGGTTAATGATGGATATAGAGACAAGACTTCAGCAAGTAGCGACTGTGATTAATCAAATTGATGACCCTAAAGTCCCAAGAAACATTCGTAGGCAAGCCAAGGAGGCATGCGAACAATGGCTGCTAAATAAGGCCAAAAAATTGGATGTGCGAATTGCAATGTCGCAATCCAAACTTGAGGAATTGTATGAAGACCCAAATATCCCACCTGAATTTGGCACACTCATTTTGATGATTAATACCGAACTAGAGAAAATCTTGACAGAAGTTCTATGATTCTTCTAAAATCTCTTGCGGAATCACTTTAATTCGCAAGGACAAAATCGCCGCAAATATCATCACTACACCACATAGATGGAATGACGTATGGTAATCAAATGGCCAATCTTTGGAGACGGTAAAGGTCCAAACAATACCACCGGTTAACGGCCCTAAAATCCGAGCAAATGAACTAACTGATTCTTGTGCACCCATCACTACTCCTAAATTAATACCTTCTTGCTTAGCTGTAGTAGTGAGTAGGGATGATGAAGTTGGCTGGAAAATACCATTGCCCACGGCGATTAAAATAACTACTATGAATAGTTGGGCAAGTGCCCAATCAGCTTGTGTGTATGGCACTAGAGTCAATCCCAAACCCGTAATTAAACATGAAATTGGTAACAGTTTTTCAGGTCCAAACCTTCGTGACAGAGGACCAATTAATACCCCTTGGGTAACTATTCCTGCAATTCCTATAATGGCAAAAACCCGACCGTTTTGAGCTTCATTATATCCAAGTCCCCCCAAACTAATATCCATCCCAGTGTACAAGATAAATACTGCATGCATAATAGTAAATCCAAAAATAAACAACATAGTGACCCAGATAATTAACGATATAGAACCAGTCTTAAGCATGGATATTGATTGTGAAATCGATTTTCCAATCCTGGCCTTCCATCCCGAACCATCATTTTTCGAGCGTTTTGATTTGGGCAACGATTCTGGTAATTTCCAGTAAGCAAATATTAGAGAGAACATCGATAGCGCACCTGCTGCTAGACAAGGCAATAGATATGGATATGTTTCAAAAATAGTCGATTCGAAATAATCCCATCTAGCTGCTGGGTTTGATAACTCTCCACCAATAAATGGCCCTATAGTAAACCCTAATCCGAATGCTGCGCCTATTATCCCCATTCTAGTAGTCATCTGGGCTGGACTGCTAACATCACCTATGTACGCTCTTGCAACAGCCAGATTACCGTTAAAGACACCAGCAAGGAATCTAGCGGCTAACGCTATCATGAGGGTATTAGCCAATCCAAACATGGCGAAAAATACTGTATTTCCAATCAATCCAATCATCAATACTGGACGACGTCCTATCCGGTCAGATACTGAGCCCCAAAATGGTGAAAACAAGAATTGTGCAGCAGAGTAAGAGGTCATTAGCAAACCAACCCACAGCCCCACTTCAGTAATTCCTTCAGCCGCAGCTAAATCTTCTACTAGATAGGTCAAAAATGGGATGACTATCCCAAATCCAATCATGTCAATCATGGTGACCAAGAATAGCACAAACAGTGCTGCTGCACTAGCCTCAACAGTTTGCTGAGGTTGTTGGCGTTCAGTCATGGCGTTCCCTAATACTCATCGTTTTTGTAGTCAACGCGTTCAAGCAACTCAAACTAGCGAATCAAGCGGATGGAGAATTATTGGAGACTTCAGGAGTCAACCGATCTATGACATTACCTAAACGCTCAACAAGTCCTGCTTTGTGGTCGTGTTTGATGAGTGCATGCTCCATCACTTCATCGAGTGAATCTACTGGAATTACTTCTACAATGTCAACATATTTGTCATCAAGTAGCACGTCTTGCATGTTTGCTCTAGGAATTACTACTGTCTTCACTCCTGCTGCTGCTGCTGCTTCTATTTTGGCAGTAACTCCACCAATTGGCAGTACTTCTCCCCTGACTGATAATGAACCCGTCATAGCAAGGTTTTGTCTAATGGGTATTTCTTCTAATGCAGAAATTACTGCTGTTGCGATGGTTATTGACGCTGAATCGCCGTCTACACCATGAGTATCAACAAATTGGATGTGTATGTCATAATCAGAAATATCCTTTCCTGTCAGTTTCTTAATCACTGCGCTAACGTTAGTGACACTTTCTTTGGCTAAGTCAGAAAGTCCTCCAGTTGCGTGAATCTTACCGCCTCCACCTTGCGATGGGGTAACAAGTGCCTCTACTGGCAGCATTATCCCACTAAAGTCGGATAATCCAGAATTAGCACCCAGTACTGCTAGTCCGTTAACTCTACCAACACGCTCACCAGAATTGACTAGTAAAGAGTAATCTCTTCGGCGTTCAATCATTCTATCTGCGACTTGTTGCTCTAGCGGTTTGGCAATATTTCTTGCGCCAAGAACGTGTGCAGCAGTAGTTAATGGAGAGCCTTCTTCACTGGCAAGATCCCCTGCAATTCTAATTAGTCCGCCTAATTCTCTCAAACGAAGTGATAACTTGCCTCTTCGCCCTGCTCTGCGTTGTGCTTCTCTTAGTATTATGCCAACTGCAGATTTATCGAAGTGGGGTATCTCTCTGTTTGTTCCCATATCTCGGATAACTTCTTGAGCAATAAAACGGATGAGCCTTCGACGGTTTCTAGAAGTGTCTGGCATCTCTGAATTAACATAGACCTCATATCCATATCCACGGATTCTACTTCTAAGTGCAGGGTGCATTCCTTGGATGGCATCCAAGTTACCTGCAGCAATTAGGATGAAGTCACAAGGAACTGGTTCAGTCTTTGTCAAAGCCCCTGAGGAGCGCTCTGAACGACCTGAAATTGGAAATGCTCTCTCTTGCATGGCAGTTAGCAAGGCTTGTTGTTCTTCTAGCCGCAGCAAATTTACTTCATCAATATACAGCACGCCTTTGTGAGCACGGTGGATAGCGCCTGGCTCAACCCTATCGTGGGCTGGGGTTTCCATGCCGCCTGACTGGAACGGATCGTGCCTTACATCTCCAAGCAGTGAGCCAGAAAGGGTTGCGGTGGCGTCGATAAATGGTGGTAGTTCATTCATTTCGTGCTTTACCAGCAATTTAGGAATTCTACTTTCATCTGA
>JABJMO010000039.1 GCA_018659375.1 Methanobacteriota archaeon
CCGGTAAACAGCATTGAAACACCTAGCGCATCTGCTGCATCAATAACTTCTTGATCTCTAATCGAGCCACCGGGTTGAACTATTGCTGATGCCCCAGCACCTGCTGCTTGCTCAAGTCCGTCTTTGAAAGGGAAAAAGGCATCAGATGCAAGTACCGAACCTTTAGCTCTCTGACCAGCCCTTCTGGCAGCGATTCTGACCGCTTCAACACGACTAGTTTGCCCTGGGCCAATACCAACTGTTGCGGTGCCTTGAACCATTACAATAGCATTAGATTTGACTTGCTCACAAACTCTTACAGCAAACCTCATACTATCTAATTCAGCTTGATTTGGTTGTATTTTAGTGACTACTTTCGCTTTATCCCAATCAATAATTGGTGCTTCCTCGGTTTGTACTATCCAGCCGCCTTCAATTGGTTTCTTAACTAAAATTCTCTCAAGTGCCGCTAATCTGTTATTTGGTGATTCGATGGTTAAAATCCTGCGATTCTTTTTCTGCATAACAAATTGTTTTGCCTCGGGATTGTAATGTGGGGCCATTAATACTTCAATGAATAATGGCTCCATGGCTTTAGCAGTGGATAATTCCAATGGCTCATTGAAACATATAATAGACCCGAAAGCCGATTCAGGATCACTGGCTAATGCTGCCTCATAAGCCTCTAGCTGAGTTTCGCCAAGGGCTGCACCGCAGGGGTTGTTATGCTTGACTATCACGCAAGCATGAGGAGTGTTTGGCCACTCTTCTGTGGAGAGTGAGCGACAAAGTCGAAGTGTCGCATCTGCATCCGAGTAATTGTTGTAAGACATCTGTTTACCGCCTTCAACGTGAGCGGTTACTAGAGTGGAATGCCTGCCAATTTCTTTTGGCTCTATGTACATAGCAGCCGCTTGGTGGCTATTTTCTCCGTAGCGAAGATTGTGTACTTTGTGGGCTGAGGAAAGTAATGCTGCTGGTAGACGTTGTTCTTGTTCACTCTTGTCGTCAAAAGTCTCTGGCCTACCAATCCATCGGGCGTGTAGTTCGCCTGATATTGCACTATCATAGCCTGCAGTATGTTCGAATGCTTCGAGTGCTAAGTTCTGTCTAAATTGGGAAGATACCGCGTCACTTGAGCCGGCCGCTTGGAGTTCAGCAATTACGTTGGAATAATTTACTGGATTACAAACGATAATCACATTGCGATGATTTTTCGCTGATGCCCTAACCATTGTTGGCCCACCAATATCAATCATTTCCAATAGTTCTGGGTCATCGAGTCTTGGTTGTTGGCTTGCTGCCTCACTAAAAGGGTACAAATTACAAGCAACCAGGTTTATTGGCCCGTAACCAAGTTCTGCGAGTCCAACTCTATCCTCCTCACTTTCTAGGCGAGCAAGTAGTGGCCCGTGGATTGCCGGATGAAGAGATTTAACTCGCCCATCAAAAATTTCCGGGTGCCCAGTAACATCTGAAACGCTGATGACTGACAAACCAGCATCCTTGAGTTTTCTAGCAGTGCCGCCAGTTGAAATTAATTGGAAGCCTAGTTCATCTAATGATTTAGCAAAATCAACAATCCCTGTTTTGTCATATACACTCAACAGGGCTCTAGGTTTGTGTGACTGTTCCATGGAGGCGACCCAAGTTGTGGTCTGCTAAGAGCCGTATGAACATAACGCTGAGTAATTTAATCGCCACGCGCTGAAATAACTTGGTCAACGCGCAATAACCCGCAAGCAGTCTCGCATGCAGCCTCTAATCCATGTAATATTGTGTCCGAGCATTCCCACACATCGGTTAATTGCATCGGCTTGCCCTCGGCATCAATTCCGCTGCCTGGTAAATTATTTCTAACCATAGAGCGTAACTCAAGTAATCCATCGAGCAAGTTATTTCCTGAGTTCGCAATTAATGTTGCTGGTACCGCTTCTAGAGCTCTAGCAAATGCTTCGATGGCTAATCGCTCTCTTCCGGCAATTGATTCTGCATGTTCCCTCATAGCCAAGGCTGCAGTAATGTGTGCATTACCACCACCAACCAGTACACTACCCGACTCTATTGAACTAGCAACGGAATTCAGGGCATCATAAATCCCTCTAACGAATTCTTCGCTTGCTACGCCGCCTGCTCCGCAAACGTCGATCGTGGTCAATCCCGAAGAGGCTCCCACATTCAAGTATAATCTATCTCTTCGCCCCTCATCACTATCATACGATTCTACAGCCATTGATTCATATGAGCCTAGAGTATTCTCATCAATCCCGTCAATATGGTCTATCATCAATGCCCCAGTAGCGAGGGCAACATCTTCTGCACCGGCTTTGTCAATAGATGCGAGAGCGAATATATCGTTATCTGCCAACCTATGCAATATTTTTGAATCGATGGTTTCAGCGCAGAATACCATTGACGCCCCGCTGTCAATAATGCTCTGGGCTTTATTTTCAAGGATAGTTTCCTCGGCGTCCATAAAAGACACCCATTGCTCGGTTGTTGAGATTTCGATTTCTGAATCGTAACTGGTCTTTTCTATTTCTAGAGGACAAGAAAACACCACTACTTTGCCAGCTGAAAGGTTACGTGGTAAACGTTCCAAATCTAGATTTTTATCGATAATTACCCCTTCTATCAGAGTGGTGTCTGACAAACTTCCTATCCCTTTCTTGGCCATTCTTACTTGTTCAATATTAACTGAGTAATAGTTATCATTTTGCTTAGCGACATGGATTGCTGCCTTTACTACAATATCTGCAAGTTGCTTACCCACAGATTCTACTGACGTGCCAGTCATAGCTGTTCTAGCGACTGATTGGAGGATCCCTTCATCGGTGATATTTACCACATCAGCATGATTCATCAAAACTTGGATTGTCTTATCCATGGCTTCTCTAAAACCGTTGACTAATATTAGGGGGTGGAGGCCTTTCTCCAGTAATACACCAGATTCTCGCATTAACTCGCTAGCAAAAATTAAGCATCCGGTAACACCATCGCCACAGGCGTTTTCCTGTGATTTTGCCAGTTGGACGAAGGCTTTGGCTGCTGGGTGCTTAACCAATAGTTCAGCGACGATTTTAGCTCCATCATTTGTTACTGCTGTCTCGCCGTTGGTTTTGTAAAGCATTTTGTCAAGTCCGTTTGGACCAAACGTACCTTTCAGTAAATTGCCAAATGCTACTGAAGCAGAAACCAGTTTTTGAGTGACTGCGACCCCACTTGTCACTGAAGTTGTCGGCCTAACAATAGCGACCGGGGCGCGCCCTGAGCCATCATTTGGTTGAGACATGCCTTAAGGCAAAAATCTCCTGTTGATGAAGTCTTCTAATTTGAATCACTTTTTAGTTAGACCGTGAATCTTCTTAGATTTATCGTTACTCCAATGGTAAGCCATCTTCAACAATTTGAGGTAATGTCCTAGATTGTCACGCTTCATCTTGTCGTGAAGTGCTTCATTATTGATGAAAATATCTCCCCAGAGATTGGCTGCTGTACCCTTATTGCCCTTTGGCAAATCGAATACTTCGCTGGTGGTTGGCTCTAGCAGTGCTTTCCATACTCTTCCTGGGTTTACTGCCATAGTAACTTCAATAATTACTTCGGTTTCTTTCAGGCCGGTGCCAGTTTGCCACGAATCGTCGCCAAGATCGGCAAGGAATGGTAGTGTCAAATCCTGTATTGAAAGGCTAGTCATTGCATCAGCATTGGTAAGGCTAGTATATGCTTCACGCATTCTTCCTCTATCAGCACCTCTAGAACCAGTTATTGTACGTAGTTTATCAATCGAGGTTGGTACTAAGAATCTAATGTCTGTGTAGTATACTAGCGGATTGTCGTCTTTAGCACCAAAGATATGTGAATATGGCGCAGACCCTGCGGTTTCACCAAGTTCAGCAATCGGATAAATTGTCTTTAACGCATTAGTGGCAATAGATTGAACAATTCTTCTCATGAGTCTATCGGGGGCTGCTGATATATCGTCAAAGGAATTCTTGTATTCTTCCATGTCAATAATATCGTAGCCTCTGACTGACATGATTGAGTGAACGCTTGGGCCAATGACCTTTTTCTCTCCGTCGTGGAAGTCTGCTTCGCTAATCCATCTTGCACCTTGAGCAATATCGCTTGCAGCAACTAAATCAGCGTACGCTTTGAAACGGCGTGTTACTCTATTCATGAAATCAGCTTGATCTAGTTTGGTAAACACTGTCGCCTCATAATTAGATTTTAAGGCATGGTCAGCAACTTGGCTAGCGTTGACACAAGTCAACAAGTTCCCTTGATCGGTAGGGTACATGATTAGACGACGACGCTTGGAAGAGCCGCCTAGTTGGCCGACAAGTGGGTCGGTTAGAATGTAGCCTAAACAAGCACAAACCTCGAATAAACGAGCATATTTGTCTTCATCAGTAGCTCTAGCAATCCATTCATCGAGTCCAGGCTCAATACAGTGGAATTCTAGTGGAACCATTTCTGAACCAGCGCCAAACATTTGTCGGACGGTAGAGGATGACATCATACCCATTAGAGAGTACATGGAAGTCTTACCTGTAGTCATGTAAACATCAGTGATACCTTCTTCACCAAATGATAACCTTCGGTCAGGTAGGTTGACCAACAAATTGAATGATGTTGGAGTGTCTCTATTACCATCGACCGCCGGCCAAATCCATGTGTGAGGTCGTGTGGTCAGGAAGCCGTTTGCATCCTTACCAAATCCTGCTGGAGAATATCTAATCCAACCAAGTCGGTTGTTGAATGAAACATTTCTGTGCATCAATGAAGGGTAGAAACACTTGTCCAATGGGTCGGAATCCGGGACTACGCCTCGATGACCAAGACCCCAAAGGATTGGTTCCCATTCAGGGAATTCGGCGTCTTTCTTGCCTAAGAATACGTGATCATCGTCTGGTTGGTCCCCAGTTAGGAATGAACCACCCATTCTTTCCTCATCACCAGTTGAACAGAAGATGAAGGTTTGAGTTGTGAACAATTGCTTCGGCGTCCACATGTTTGCGTTGATGATGGTTTTTTGCTTTAGAAAATCTGAAACGTTGAGGATTCTTCTTTCGAATTTAAATCGCTCTGCTTCAATCCAGGTGGAACCAAGATATAGGTTTGTGTTGAGTAGTTTAGCCTTTGCTGGCCCAATATATCTGGTTCTTGGGTCTGATTTTGCCATATCTGTCTGTGGTAATTCTTCCCATGGACCTCGTCGTGGAATATAATCCATGAAAGCCTCATGAGCAAATTCTTCAACTTGCGCATTCTTGACGGTTTGTTCAACCTCATCCATAAGCCGAACATATGTTTCGCTTGGGTTTAGTCTTCCTGTTGTGCTGAATTCTTTATTTGATACTGTTCTATGTTCCCACATTTTTTTCACCTCAGAATTTTGGTTTTGCCCCGCCATCGGTTGGTGTTGGAGCAGGCTCGTCTGAGCCACTCTCGTCACCTTCTGGTTCTTGAGCATCTGTATTATCTTCTTCAACAGGTTCCTCAGCAACTTCTTCTGCTTCAGGCATTTCTATTGATGTTTCTTCGACTTCTTCGGAATTTACCTCTGCTTCTGCTTCGGCCTCTGCTTGGGCTTCTGCTTCTGCTTCTTCCTTTTCTGCTGCGACAATTTCCTTTGCCATCTTTTCAGCAGATTCTTGGATTTCATCTTCCTTGACAGCAGAGATAATTAGGGCTGCTGTGGCTTTCATGGAAGCGTCGACGTGCGGCGCAGCGCGGTAGAAGTATTGTATTAGAAAGCCAACTGTCCCACATACTGCTCCAAGTCCAATAATCCAACCGTTGTTGATATTATTGAGGTCGTCTGGATTATTGTAAATGTCTTCAGAAGGGATGCCGGTTTCTGGCGGCCACCAAGTCATACCGAGTGAATTGGTAATCACTTCAACTGTGGCCCATACTGCAAATACTAACATAATAATAGATGCAAAGTTGACCAGTGTTCGGTTTTCGAGAAGGAAAGCAACTAGCCCATCCTTTGGTTTTTCACCGGCGTCTCTAGACCCATCCATAGCCCTCATGCCTTTGGCTCAATTTGCTTATTATTAAAGTGGATTGCTTAATTATGCCTTAATTTTGGTTTTTGAGGGGGAATTATCTTCGCCCTTTGCGCTCTTTTCTTCGGCGGCCTTTGCCACTATGTTCCCATGCTTTACTGTCGCGGCTGCGGCGGTCTTGAGGGTCTTCCCAGTTGGGGTTAGGGCGAGGTAAATTATCAGGCATTTCGTCAAAGGTTTTGACTGATAAGGAAATGCCCCCTAAGTCTTCTTGTAATTGGCGTATATTGGTGCCACCTTTGCCGACAAGGGTTGCCACCATATTGCTTGGAACATAAACATTAGCTGCGGTATTAGAAGTGAACTGAACTTGACATTCTACGCCAATCCAGTCCCTAATATTACGTACCAGGGAGTCTTTTGCCAGTGCTTTGAGAGGAGACTTGGCTTGGCTGAGGCCTTCGACGGGTACTACTGCGATTTCTGAACCAAAGGCAAACATTTCGTGTGTTGTTTTACCACTTGGAAATTCTACTACCTCGATTACTGGCCGGGCTAATTCCTCTTGCATACCAGTCGGCGCCTTTACGGTCATTCGAAGTTCCAAAACCTGCTGTATTTTACCAGCCTCGACGTGAAGAATTGTATCTAGGACTTGGCTGACAAGTCCCAATTCCACTTTACCAATCAATCGCTGGATGGCTTCTAGTGCGGAATTGGCATGCGTTACTCCAAGGAGCCCGACGCCGGCTAATCTTACATCGGCAAATATCTCAAAATCGCGAGCCCGTCTTACTTCATCGAATATTACAAAGTCTGGACGAACCAAGAAGATTATCTCAGCAGTCTTCTCTAAATCTCCTTCTAGTGGTGCATATTGAGTGATTCGATCTGCTAATTGGAGATCTCTAGGGGCTTCCATAGTTTTGACCATTGCACCTAAATCATTGTCTAAATATTCCGCAATTGCTTGGGCAAGTGTGGTTTTTCCTGACCCAGGCCTGCCGCAAATGAATACCCCCCTATGGTGATTGGACAGTCGTTCTATCAGTCTCTCATCTAACTCATAATCGTCAAGTGATAGTTTAGCTACGGGGCGAACAATGGTGATTTCTCTTGCGTCGGCAAATGGCGGCCAAGTACAGGCGATTCTCAAATCCCCTAATTGGACTACTTGACACCCTTTACGGTCAATTTCCAAAAAACAATCGCTGCGTTGCTTGTTTTGAAGGGCCAGATCAACTAGTTCTTCCTGCATGGCTTCAAGGCGCATAGTGTCCCACTGGTCGTCGGTTTCTTCGACCTCAACAAGCCTCAGTTCACCTATCGTGCCACGCTTAACTCTGGGTGGACAATCCGCTTTGAGAAATACAGTGTGAACATCATCCATCAATAATTGCTCAATCAAGATGGGTAACTCAGGATGGTCGCCATGCTTAGCCATGCTGTGTTGTCATTACTCGAAGCCTTTGACCCTTCGCATGGAACCTTGCCCTATTCATTGATTGTCATCAAGAACGGTGGGCTCCATCTTTTCAATGGTCCACCAGAATGTTCCAACGGTTACTAGTGATAGCCCGTATGTTTCGATGGGGGAATCTGTGCCCCACAGAGTCATACACCATTCTGCAAAAACTACTGATACGACTACAAATACTAATACAGTTAAAATTCCGTAGGAGTTTATCCCCAAATAAGTGAATGTTGCATCTTTGTTAGAAATCCCCCAAATAAATCCGACTAGTGATGATAATGCGATTACAGTCCATGCGGTGTTGAAGGCATCTCTAGTTGTAAATGCAACAAGAATTGTCACGACCAACACAGCAGTCATTAACCTTTGAACTGCGGTGAATGAAAGTCCCATGTTACAATCGAGAAGGTGGCTATTATTGAATGCTATCCAAGTCCCGACAAATTAATGAAAATTTAGGCCTCTTGACGTTAGTTTCTATTCGGGGCGGCCGTTAGTATAATTTATTTTTTCAGACTCTAATTTTGCTTTATCCATCCACTTCATACTCCTGAAGATAGACCCCGGGCCTGGATAGATTGGGGGTTTGGACTTGACGGATATTTGCGATAAGGCATGTTTCCATTCATTTGTAAGCGGCAATTCTGCGTCTTCTATGTTATACTGTTCATGATAATTTTGGGTGCTTATCAAAATACTATTACTGTCCTTTGTATCAACTGTTATAGTACCTTTAGACCCGGTGAGGGTGATTGCCCTAACTTCTTTTTCACCGTTCCAACCAACATCAATTAACGCCTCTTTAGTACCAGGAAACTCCAGACAAATTCTAACTCCGTCTGGTGACTTTTGGGTTTGTGAGTGGCGGCTATCTATGGATAATCGAGAAGGTTCGGTTTCACCAAAACAAAAGCATGCTGTATCAATGCCGTGAATTGCTAATGCTTCAAACAAATTAGAATTTTGTGAGGGTTTTCTTGTACTGATCCGCGAAAAATCAACGCTTTGTAATTGCCCAATGGTGCCCGAATCGATTAGCTCGTTTGCCTTCAGTAGCCCGGCGTGAAATCGTAAAATGTGTCCGACTAGTAGGGTGCCGCCAAGTTCTTGGGTTTTGGCAAGAATTTCAGCAGCTTCTGTTTCTTGTAACGAAATTGGCTTTTCAATAAACAGGTTTGTACAGTAATCAAGTAAAGAAATAGCCAGTTTGTGATGAGATTCTGCTGGAGTTACAATGGCGATTACATCGAGTTTTTCTTGGTTTACCAGTTCTTGCCAATCGGTGGAAAAAGTGGTGAGTAAATCAGCAAATTCAATCCCTTTTTCTGGATTAATATCGCACCCATGAATCTCCGAAACAAGTCCTTCCTGCTTTAGTTGAACGAGCGTTTTGAGGTGAACACTGCCCCAGCGACCACAGCCAATTATGCCTACCTTCGCCCCCATGTAATTATCATCTGTAGCGTGTCGGTTTGAGAGGGTTGCCCTGAGAGTCGACATTGACAAATCTAAAATCTACAGGTGTTTGAAGGTGTGCATAATCACTTAAGTTCTGTTTATCGAATCCCTGACTGTGATATACTTCAGGAGAAAATGAATAGCCTTCAATGCCGACATATTCTGCCCTAGAAACGCGAGTCGTGATTCGGTGGTATCCATGATGCCACAAAGCTAGGGCGGTAATTGCATCTTGACTAGTGGCAATTCTAAATGGAATTCTTGGAAACGGTGGAGTTACACAACTATCTGGCACCAAGCGGTTTTCTTTCATCCGACGTTGTTTGTTAATCCATTTCGCCATGAAAAACCAACGTATTCTTCGATGGGCTCGGTTAGTATAAGTTGAGTTTACTAGGAATCTTGATTCAAAACTGTAGATAATGTGCTTGATTTCGTCCCAAACTTTACGAGTTATTACGTAGCCCCAGAAATGCCTGTTAGTAGCAATCAAATGATCTTCTTGGCTCTTTTGCTCTTGTAGTGGATGCTCATTGATATGATATGCTGTGATTGTTCCGACATCGTCGTATTTACTGGACCAATCTGCGATACTAAATACAGTGTCAACATAATGTTCGCCAAGCACCAAATCATCTTCTAGAAGTAGTATCCTGTCATACTCTTGTTCGTCGAATAACTTTCTACGTGCATCGATTAGGTGCCTCCCAATCCCCCAGTTATTGGCGCGGCAAACGATTGTTGCATCGGGAAATTTTGAATTGGCTATTAACTCCTTGATTTCTGCTTGTCTAGCATCAGGACCGCCGTCCACATAAACATGTAAATCATGTTCATAGGCGGCTTGGTTTTTTTCTAGACTGCTTAGTACTTGTGAAAAGTAATCGGTGCGATTGAAACCGAGTAAAAGTATTGCTGACTTCAACTCTATCACCTTATTTTATTAAGAAATTCCAACATCAGAACTATTCAGATTTAGGGGGCGCCTCTTCGCCAGAAGAATCTTGTTCTGGGGAATCTTCTGTTTCGACTGCTTCCTCGCTGTGGAAATAGTAATAATCTTCGTACGGGTTTTGATAATCAAGCGATATACTTGCTGAATTCTCCATTGTGGTTAGATTAGTTGCGGTGATTCCATTAGCTGAGATTGCATAAACAAAATCCCCCATGAATATTGAACGCCTAATATTGTATGAGTTCCACCAATACTCTTCAGAATCATAGAATTCTGAGTGGTCTACTTCACCATATGCAGTCAGACTTGTTTCTGTTACGTTAGTAATCATCAATTTGCTAACCCATTCTCTGTCACAATCAACATATGTTCTCGTTTCATAATCATAATATCCGCTAGTGTAAGTATTCATTGGAATTGCTACCATTGATTTAGGCGCCCAGTACTGGAAGGCTTTGTGTTCATAGGTGGCTTCTGAATTTGACCAAGACCAACATGGATTATTTTCGTCCTCTACTGGCGAGATAGTCAAAGTAGTAGTTTCTAGGGGATTAGTAAAATTGGAGACGTCAAATAACGATAGACGGACATTGCTCCAGTCGAGACCTTCACCAGTTACTGGGTTTTCTGGACCCATTCCAATGGTAAGCAGTGTATCATTTGACAATGGATGAATGTAGGTTGATACTCCCGGGATTTTCAGCTCGCCCATGATAGTTGGATTCGCCGGGTCAGATAGGTCAATAGTCCACAATGGATCCATGTTTTCAAAGGTGACAATATATGCTCTATCACCGACAAATCTTGCACTCCAAATGGTTTCATTTGGCGCAATGCCTTCTATTTGTCCGATAAGTGCTAGTGTTGTGTGGCCATCAGCATCGGTTGTTGGTTGTAAAGTGACAACGTTGGAGGTCATTGGTTCTGGGTTGTCTAGCCACCATCGGCCCCATTGCCCTTCGGTAGAGGCGATTCTAATTACGCCGTCAAATTCTGATATCGAAAATTGATTGTTTATTGTGCCATCAATACGGCCAGAAGCGACGTAACTTGTGCTTCCAGGGTCACTGATATCGAACATATGGATATTGGTTGCCTCATCATTATCTGCAGAATTCCAAAACCACCAAGAGTTCCAAGAGTTCTCGGTTAGTATTAGAGTGTCTGTTGATGAGTAGACCATTGGATAGTTGCCAATTATATGGTCTGCATCAAAGTCGAAATTTTCTGAAGTTAAATCAAAAGAGAAAATACTGTTTACGCCGCTTGAAAAGCCGTCTGTTGGGGCGGTGAAACTTGCACAGTCTTGTTCGGTTAGTGAAAATGTCAGAACTTCGGCGCCTTGTCGCTCATAGATTCTTGGAACCAAGTCACTAAGCGACATACCCTCGATTATTCGGTCGTTTTCCAACATTGTCTCATAAGCAACTTTTTCTCTAATTTCCAAACGTTTTGGGTTGTCATAATCGAGATCCCAATAACCTGCTGGTAAATCTAACCAGCCTTTCAGGCCACTTGTGTCCATCCAAGCATGAGAGATTGTTCTAATTGTGCCATCAACCTCTCGTGCTGAGATGTAGTTACCTTCGATGAATAACTCTCTCTCTAGTTCTGGGTGGACTCTATCACTAATATCGTAAACCGAGAATTTTGTCAAAGAATTTGTTCGCCATGAATAGTAGGTATCATCCCATTCCATTGCCCCGTAAAGCGGATTGTCGCGAGGAATATTCCAAGCCGAGACTGAGGAAATAACCACTAGTCTATCGCCATCAAGTAACATACTAGTTGGATTACCCTCAACTGTAGTATTTGATTGGTAGACTAGTTCACCGAATTCTGGAACCTCTAAGATTTCTAAGCGCTTGCCATTCAGGAAATAAATATAGTATCCATCAGTCTTGACAAAATCGGCTTCATCGACGCCCAGCTCTTGGTTATTGGTTCCTGAAAAGTCTGTACCTTCTACTCTTCGTGGCGTAACAGTGTTTGAGGATCCCGTTCCAGAATCTGCAAACTCTGCAATCATGTCCCCATCCATCATAACTGCGTCATCCCAGAAGTAGTAGTTTTGTTCCTCAACTGACTGTAATAAATCAATTCTGTACTCTTCAATTATTGATTGTTTAAGATTATACTCAAGTTCCCCGCAGTCTGAAAATTTGACTAAATCAGGCGATGTTGCCGTTCTTTGAGTAATGTCATTCCAATCGAGTGGTAGGTCGATTTCAGGTATTTCGACTTCCGAGTCAAGCGCATTTAGACAGCCGGAGGTGAAGAATAGTGAAATTATCAATACAGCCATGAGCTTCTTTGCTTGCATAGCGTTAGCATAGAGGAGTATGTTATCAATCAATTGGTGAAGTGATTTTACTAACTTTTGTTTATACGGTTGATTTTATTATTGCAGACCCTTGGTGTGTCAACCTCCAAGGCGAGTTTTTCTTTGTGTTTGATTTTTCAATAAATCGATTTGCGTCTAACTTTCTGACATGATGAGAAAGAAGTTGTTTAGATATGGCTAACTTTTTGGTGATTTCTTTATTAGTCAATCCAATAGAACCTGCTTCAGATAAAATCTGTAATATTGCTAATCTTGTCCCGACGATAGGTGTTGATATTGTATCAAATTCATGTTTTGGTAAATCAGCAGATGAATATCTCCTTAATTTCCCGTCCCTCCAAGATATTATTGCTCCTTGTGTTTCTAAGGCGTGTAAGTGATAGGCTGTAACTCCGTTTGCTAACTTCAGGGCATCTCTTAAGGCTGAAAAATGAATACCGGCATTGGCTTCAATAAAACCCAATATTCTACCTTTGGTTAATTCCTTGCTAGCCTGTTTTTTGGCTATGAGGGGCGTCAGTAAAGCAATCAACACAATAATTCTAAAAAACTCAAAAAATAATGATCCTAAAAATAGTATTGATATGAAGCCAGAACTAAAGCTGATTAATTTGATTTTTAGCCCGTTTCCGACATCGTCATCAATATTTATCGATTCTTTATTGTTGGCTGATTCAGGAATTGCATCGTTAGAATCAGATTCTGTTGGAGAATCTAATGTTTCAAATGGGTCAATATCTGAATCACTAGACTGGGACTTTTCTGGTTCGTCCAAAGAAAGCCCATAACACAGAGAAATAATTGCTAAAAGAGTCAATATCCGCACAGACCACTTTCCTCTCATAACACAATTCACGGCAATATCCCATATCAATCGCTTGGTAAAATGGTTTTACTAAACATCTATCGTAAAAGTGCATAGCAATGTTGATACCTTAGCCACCAAACCGCTACTTGGGGAATAGATTGGCCATCAACACTGAAATTGAGCGCCGTTTTCTTGTTGATGGCCGCAGGGATAAGCCATGGCGAGAGTGTCATAGTAAAATCAATATCAAGCAATTTTACCTAGATAGTGCTGATCTTGAAATTAATCAACAAAGCATTGTTTACTCAGGGTTTGAACTGGTTAAAATAACGCCTGAAGAATATGGGCTATTAATTGGTGAAAATAACTGGGTTTCCCGTATAAGAATAGCCGATGAAGACATTATCTTGACCATGAAAGGTAAACGGTTACACGCCTCTGCAACAGAATTAGAATGGAAAATTAATTCACTGCCGAGTATGCAAAATTTGGAACAATTGCCACACGTTATCAAAACTAGATACAACAAATTTGGCAATGATGGTTTGCTATGGGAAGTTGATGAATTTGAAGGCTCACTAGCAGGATTAATTCTTGCTGAAGTTGAATTAGAAAGCCAATATCAGGTAGTGGAAATTCCTAGTTGGGTTGGTATGGAATTAACTGGTTTGGGCAATTGGTCAAACGCAGCATTGGCAAGCACTTTAGCCAATGCTAATTCGCTGAAAAAGTAACAACTGCCTCAATTATGCGTTGAATTTCGATGTCCATTAACTCATGCATAACCGGTATAGCAACCAGTGAGTTTGATAATTTATCAGTAATTGGTAACGTCTCGTTATGCTGTGCATGGTTAGCAAATACTGCTTGCTTGTGACACGGAGTTGAGTAATATCTCCTAGCGTCAATTCCGTGACCATCCAGGTGTTTTACTAACTGGTCCGGGTACTTTGTGGTAAGACAATATTGGTGCCAAGCGTGTTTGGCACCTGGTCTGGTTTTGGGTGTTGATACCAGAGTTAAATCGGCGAATGCATCATTATACTGTTGGGCTATTTCTCTACGCCTTGCAACCCAGTTGTCGAGATGTTTGAGTTGTACTGTGCCAATCGCAGCAGAAACTTCTGACATTCGAAGATTACTGCCGAGTTGCATTGATTCCAAACTTGGTGAACGCCCGTGGTTCACTACCAAAGAAACTGCATCGGTTAACGCGCTTACAGTTGTAGTAAGCATACCGCCTTCGCCGCCAACTGCCATATTTTTCGACGGGAAAAATGAGAAGCATCCAAGGTCACCCATCGAGCCTGCAATGAGCTCCTTTCCGTCCAACATTACCTGAGATGCGCCGTGGGCTTGGGCGGCGTCTTCGATTATGAAAATCCCTTTTTCACGACACATGTCAAACAATCTTGGATCGTATGGTTGGCCGTAAATATGAACCCCAATTACTGCTTTAGTTTTCTCGGTAATTGCCGCCTCTACTGCATCAACATCAAGGCACCAATAATCCGGCTCAACATCAACAAAGACCGCAGTAGCACCGGCAAGAGGAATTGCGGTAGCACTTGAGATGAAAGTGTAAGATGGGACAATTACTTCATCTCCTTCTCCAACTCCTACGATGCGTAAGGCTGCCCATAGTGAAGAGGACCCGTTTTGGCAAGGTGTGGCGATAAGTGCTCCGCAATGATTGGCGAACTTTTCACCAAATTCTCGACCTTTTGGGCCTTTTACCCAATGTTTGGAGTCAAGGGTTGAAACTGCTGCTTGGCGCATTTCATCAGTCCATGAGGGACGAGCCGTTGGAATCCTTTCCATGTCTTTGCGTGGGCAAGGACCATTAAGATGCTATGTTTTATCATTGGGTACTTGTGTAAGATTCATCATGTAATTTAATGTTCAATAGCACTTCACCAAAGTCCCTAGCATACGCACAAATCCTTCGGATTGATTCTAGCAGCCTGAACAAAAATAATTCATTCGTTGCGTTATCGCTCATTAATTGTTCTTCTAAAGCCGTAATCTCGTTTTGTGAATCCTTCAATTGATGTCTTGCTGCCTCTATTTCATGAGAATCTTTGGTTCTAATATTAATCATTAATTGCTTGATTGATTGTTGCCAGTTCTCTATTTGTGGCAATACTAATTTCATGCTAGTCAATGATTGGGTGGTAGAAATTAACGTTAATTCTGCCATAATTAGTGCGTGATCCATCATTCTCTCGAGGCTTCTGGCTAGATTACTATACTCTACTGCTTGGTTACGTGATAGTTTTAGGCTGCTAGCAACAAAGTGAGAGTCTAATGAAATAGCGACTTGTCTTTGTACCAAATACAGCAATGCATCTACTTCCGCTTCCCGGTCGTTGGCATCATTGAGGATTTCATTTGAGTCCCCATTGATTACCGATATAATATCGCGAATCATTGAAGATAGTTGCGAATACATTCTGTTGATACTTGCAGTAAGTGGCATCTCGGATGCCCTAAGAAGGCATAGTAACTCGACGTTTGTCTCACTTTCATTCATTGTTTCAAAGCCGCGGGTATTTCGTAAAAATCGTCTGATTTGCTTGTTTAGGGTTCTTTTTTGCTGCCCCTCAAATGAAATGATTATTTTGGCAACTCCGGAAATATAGGCGCCCATTAGGTGATCGTGAAGGGAATCTTTGGGTAAATTAGCTGCGTTAATGGCTACTGTCCTGGTCTGTAAATTTGCTCGATTGAGTGGGGAAAGCCGTAATGCTCCGCTTGGCCGCCAATCAACCCTAACACCATCTCTAGGGTTCAACTCCATTTCCTCGACCCAAGGTTTTGGTAGGGAAAGTGTATAGGTTGAGCCCCCGGTAAGTTGTATTTTTCTGACATCAATACTGCCTGGACCTGTACTCATTCGTATCAATTCCTCGCAATATATACAACTATATATATTACTTAGCCATTAGGATATAATCTGTTGTTATATGGAAACTACTGATGGAACCTATCACAATGATTGTTGTAGTACTAGCGCTAATGGTTTGCGCTTATATGGCGTGGAATATTGGAGCCAATGATGTTGCCAATGCAATGGGGACCTCGGTTGGTTCTCGTGCCTTAACCCTAAAACAGGCAGTGGTTATTGCAGCAATCTTCGAATTCTGTGGAGCTTTTTTCGCTGGAGATGCGGTAACTGACACTGTAAGGAAAGGGATTTTAGAAGTAGATTTTACCCAAGTAACTCCTGATATCTCGCAAGATATTGCATTTGGTTTTATTGCCGCAATGATGGCTGCAGCGACCTGGTTAACAATAGCAACAAGGTTTGGCCTCCCGGTTTCAACAACACATTCTATCATTGGCGGAATAATTGGGGTCGGTCTTGTTCTTGAGGTCGACCACAACACCTCTTACATCAACTGGGAAGTTGTTCAAAAAGTTGTGATGAGTTGGATCGCCAGTCCTTTAATGGGTGGGATAGTAGCGTTCTTCTCTTATTGGATAATTAAGAAAACAATTTTGGATGCAGATAATCCAGAGGGACGTTCTTTATGGTTAGCACCAATTTTAGCATTCCCAACTTTCTTTGTTCTGGGTCTTGCTCTGCAGTTCAAAGCTCTCAAGGGATTCTTTTCAAAAGCCCAATCGAATGGATGGATTGAAGATAAGGGTGACTGGTTGCCTTTCAAGCCTGAAGACGGGGGCCCCGACGGAAGTTGGAATCCATTCATTGAAACCGCATGGTTTCCTGCGAATTCACTGTTACTGGCTACAATAATTGGCGCTATTGCATCGTTTGGTCTTTACTTAGTTCTAAGAAGAATCGACATCAATGAAGAGAGTAGGGGTTTCAAGGGTGTTGAGAGAATCTTCGTCTGGTTACAAATTATTACCGCTGCATATGTTGCATTCGCACACGGTGCAAATGACCGTTCTAACGCAATTGGGCCTATGGCTGCTGTTTGGCAGGTATTATCCAATGATACTGGAATGTTAATGGAGAAGGCTCCAATCCCATTATGGCTAGTCTTACTGGGTTCAGCAGGTATTGCAATTGGTGTAATGACTTGGGGATGGAGAGTTATGGAGACCATCGGTAAGAAAATTACTGAAATCACTCCAACAAGAGGATTTGCCGCAGAATTTGGTGCAGCAACAACAATAATGATTTTCTCAATGCCGTTCCTAGCAGTACCGGTTTCGACAACTCATACTTTGGTTGGTGCAGTTGTTGGAGTAGGGCTTGCTGGTGGAGCTAAAGCTGTTGATTTCCGGGTGTTTGGCAAGATTGCCGCATCATGGGTTGCTAGTGTACCCGTTGCGGCTTTTGGAGCCGCAACGATTTATGTGATATCTGGTGGAGATAATCTAAAAATGATAATTCTGCTTCCAATAGCATTCATCGCAGTGGCAGCCGTTATGTGGCAAACTCGAGATGGTGAAATATACGTTGAAGAAGCACTATCTGATGCAGGAAAGAGCGAACAAAAAGCAGCAACACCTTTCGAACTATTCCATGATCACGCTGAAGCGGTTGAAGTTACCGCGGGACACATGCTAACTGCGGTTAACAAGGCAGCAGATGGTAAGGATGCTAGCAAGGAAATTAAAGCGACAATCGACGCTGAATTAGATGCTGATAATATCAAGGCAGAATTACGCAAGAGAATGTCGGAACAAGATTTCAGATTGATGGTGTCCATGGATGATTTCTTACATATGCTAACTCGCCAAGACCGCATTGCCGACTATGCACAGAATGTTGCTGAGCAAATAAGTTTCAGAGAATTGTACCAAGACAAAACGGCTAGAAAGATGCTAAAAGAAATGGCTGAGGTTGTTTCTGAGACTGTTTCTGTGTATAAGGAAACAGCCAGAGCAATGCGTGACCTCTCTATTGGTGGAGAAACAAAGGCTGCCAAAGCAAAGGTTGCAGAATTGATCAAACAAGTCAATTTGAAAGAGCATGAAGCTGATGAAGTTGAAGCAAAAGCGGCTGCACATGTATTCTCTACTGGGGATGATGATGCACTTGCTGCAATGCATATGTATCGAGTTCTACAAAGAATGGATGATGTAGCCAATGCATGTGAGAAGGCGGCTAATGCTTTCTTACCTAGCTTGTCTAAGTAAGTCGGAGGTTATTCTAAGGCACCCTTATACGGTTCACCTAGAGTAAAACCTCCGTTCCTTTGAAGACCTCTAGCACTATTGCGTAAGGTAATGGTGCCCGATGATGGGACATCTGACTCCAATGGTTTGGGGGCAGGTGTGGACGAGAAAAACGGTGGTCTAGCTCGCATCATTGGCGATATTTTTTCCGCTGATTCAGCAATGGTTGAGTCTAGTAAACCAAAATCTGAGTTTAAACCCAAAGGTATGTTTCTTGGCCATCGCCGGGACAATCAACAACCGATTGACATCCCGCCACAGGTGCTTGCTAGACACGCAGCAATGCTTGGTTCAACCGGGTCTGGAAAAACCGTTATGGCAAAGGCGCTAATTGAAGAAGCAGCCATTGCAAAAATACCATCACTGATAATTGACCCACAAGGAGATTTGGCTAGACTTGCGCTAGGAATTGATGAACAGGACCTAATCGACCAAAACGGTGATGTTAGTCGAGCTCGCAAACTACTCGACATGTGTGAGGTCAGAATTTGGACGCCGCTACGAAGCAAAGGTCTGCCACTATGTATCGATCCGTTTAGGGCTCCTCCAGCAGATTTAGATCCTGAAGAAGCGATTACTGCGTGGGATATGGTGGCAGCTGGATTTACTAGCCTTGCCGGCTATGATGTTGAAAAAGCGCAAGGCAAGGTAATCAAGCCGTTTCTCTATGAGGTTCTAGTTGAAGGTACTAAACTTGGCCTAGATGTTGGTGATTTTAGAGCACTAGCGAAGGTTGTACGTGAGCCGCATCATGAATTTATTCGCCAATTATATCCGCAGTGTTTTGTTGAGGGAGACGAAGAAGACAAATTGGATGTGCCTACTTGGGAAGACGTTATGATTGACTTTGGCTTGCCAGACTTTGAAGAACGCTTGCCTAAAACAACTCGAAATGACTTGGCTAGAAGGCTCTCAGCCTTCTCTTCTGGAGTAAACCAGCTGTTGTTTTCTAATGGCGTACCTATTGATATTGACTCTTTTGTCGAACCGGCAATACCGGGTAAAGTTCCGTTGAATATTGTCTACCTTAATACCATTCAAGATGAAGCGCAAAAGCAGTATTTCGTGCAAGAATTATCCCGTGAATTATACGATTGGATGTTAACTCAACAACCAGCTGATGGTGAATTGAAATTGCTGTTTTTCATGGATGAAGTAGCACCTTATCTGCCACCTCACCCAAGAAACCCGCCCGCTAAGGACCTCATTAAACTGATTTTCAAACAAGCAAGAAAATATGGTGTAGCTTGCGTTTTAGCAACACAAAATGTCAGCGATGTTGATTACAAGATTCTTGCCCAAGCCAATACTACATTCATCGGCAGATTCACTCAACCACAAGATGTTGAGAAGGTTAGGCACCTGCTAAAAGAAAGCGGGGGCGACCTAGACTTAGTAGCACAACTGCCAACTTTAGGTCCGGGACAATTTCAAATGGTTGCGCCAGATGTTGACCCTGCGCCCGTGCCGATTCAATGCCGATGGCTGTATACCGACCACGGCGCACCGCTTAACGAAGACCAAGTTGAAGACATAATGTCAGATGAAATTAGAGCCTGGGCTAAGACTCGGTCATCTGGTAAAAGCAAGAATCGAGGCGCTGGGGCTGCAAAAGCCGCCAGCCGGGGCTCATCGTGGAACAAATCAGATCTAAAGGATGAGATTGGTCTTGTTGAAGCCGCCAGAGTGAAATCAATTGGTGGCATGACTGCTGCTGCCCATGGAGTTGTTGATGATTCTGCATTCGAAGTTCGATTAATGGGTGGGCTTGCAGTGCTCAAAGATGGACGCGACCCACTTTATACAATGCAGGCTGCAGTTAATACCGCTTCAGTAGTTGCCCTTGGCTGGACTTTAGTTGCGTTAATGTTAGCTTGGCGTGATAGAGATTTGGACTGGTGGTGGATTCTTGCTGGTGCTAGTATTTCTGCAGTAACAGGACTGGTAATAGCGCTTGAGGGTTTACTATCTCATGACACAGAACTATTACGTAAACTAACAAAGTTTGCTCGAGTATTCCAGTTATTCCTAGTTGCTTGGTTATGGATACTCGTCTTGTGGTCTGAGTTTGGCGATCTAGACTTGTTGGGTGGGCAACCATTGTTAGAGGTCGTTGTTGTATGGGTATCGATTTTTGCGATAATTGAATTTGTCAATCGATTTAGACTTGGCCAGATAAGATGGAATGGTGGTAGTGCCTTGGACAAGATTGTGGGTTTTTCTGCAGTGCTCACTGGAGCGCAGGTTACCGAAATGAAATCTAATTCTTCACAAATAATGGCTGGATTAAGGCTTGCGGTTCACTGTTTCACCCTAGTATGGCTGTGCATATTACTTACTCTATCTGGCGGCTTACTTCCTGAATCAAGTACAATTTCTTCTAATTGGGGTAGGCCCACCCTATGGTTGACTTCGCTTTATGGCCTGATTGTAGTTAGTGAATTATGGTTAAGAGCAAGGGGCCGTATGCCTACTGAATACTGATTTTTGGCTAAAAACCGCTAAATGTTGGTTAATCATTTATATACTGAGCCTAAAGAGCATAACTATGCAACCACAAGATGCACAAATGATGGGCCAAGTGGCCCCAGCCGGAGCCATGGGCCAACAAGTGATTATCGTACAGAACAAGAGTGGCGGGCCGAAAGTCTTCGGTATCGTCGCAATTATATTTGGTGGCCTAGGGGTCATATTTGGACTGCTCAATTTCGGCACCGACCTAGGTGAACTTGGTGGGGGATATGTTGCGTTATTCTACGTATTAACAGCAATGGGAATCGCTTCATCAGGGATGTTTGCTTATGCTGGAGTTCTGCTGTGGCAATACAAAAAATCTGGTGTATGGTGGGGATTCGGTTCCATCGGTATCGCTGTACTAAGTGGCCTAATCCAAACATTTGTTGTCGCTTCAGCACTAAGTGATTTAGATGAAACACTTGGAGAAGCCGCTGCAGGATTTGGGCTAATTTTAGTAGGAATTCAGGCTGTTTGTTGCAGTATGGTAGTTGCTCTACCTCTGCTAATGAATGGCGCTGACCTTGATTGAGCAGTAAACCACTGCATTGAGTTGGCCATCCCCCGAGGATGTGTTGATATATCCGCTTAATTAGCGAAGCATATTGCAGGAGTTGCCCAGCTTGGTCAAAGGCGCTGGGATGAGGTCCCAGTCCGTAACGGTTCGCAGGTTCAAATCCTGCCTCCTGCACCAAGATGGACACATTAGGGCTATTTTTGACAAATTGGACAGTAGTCTAAACGACGCCCTGATAATCGTGTGTGGACGATTAATGACTGGCAATTATGGCATTCTAAGCCATCCCGGGTAAACACATAGTGGCGAGCTTGGCGTCTTGTTTGGCCATTGTCTCTGAGAACTTTGTATAACTCTTGAGGAACTGTCACCCCTTTCTCGTGATATGCTGTTGAGGTGATGTTAATGGCAGACTTAGCCAATTCTTTTTGCTCGGTGTTAGATAGTGACCCTGTTTTACGATACGGACTTATGCCGGCATCAAACAATATCTCGCTACGCAAATAATTGCCGACTCCGGCTAAGAAGCCCTGATCTAGCATTAAGCCACTTAATTGTCTTCGAGCAAACTTTGGATTTGAGACTTGAGCCAATACGTCATCATACTGGACTGCTAAGTCTGCCACATCAGGACCTAGTTTAGCAAGATATGGGTGGCCTGGTAACTCCCATGGTTCAAGAATTTCGATATCGGTTGCTGACCAAAGTCTTGCGGTATTTTTTTCATTGCCAAATAAAACTCTCAAAGAACGATTGGTTGGCCTAGGTTTGGTTGTCGAACAGTTAACCGTCCAGCGCCCATAGAGTTGATTATGGCTATACATGACGTAATCCCCTACTGAAATCAGTAGACCCTTTGAACGGGCCTTGACATATTCTACTTCTTTGTTGAGGAAGAAATGTTCTAAACCTTCTACGGTTTTGTAATGAAATTCAACTTCGCTAAGCGTATTGCCAACTAACGCTTTAGCAATGCGGTTTGCTGCTCGATGGATTTCTGGCCCTTCAGGCATAATTTCTAGTAATTCGACTTGGGTTTAAACAGATGTTTGTCGACATACTGCTATGGGCAGACAATGGAGTGAAGAGCGCCGCCGCAACCATCAGCAAGCTGAATGGATTGTCGCTTGGTTGCGCGATAACGGCCCTGCTAGCATCCGGCAAATTGTTGCTGCATTGAATGATGCTGGGCGTGAGGTAAAAGCCCATATCATTCAGCGTGCGCTACTCAAGTCTCCATTCGTGGCCAAGGCTGGCGAGACCAAACTCGACGGGGAAACTCATTCCCTCTGGATATTCTCTACCGACTAAGCTCACAGAACTTTGTCGAAGATCCAACCGAAGGTCGAGAAATCTCCTGGACCAAGGTAGAACATGGTCATGAAGATTGCAATACCGTACATAATTGGTCCTGGCTCGTCGAACTTACCCATACCCATCTTGATGAGTACATAGGAGATTACCCCCCAAGCGATACCATCTGCGATAGAGTAGGTGAAAGGCATTAGCACCATGGTCAAGAATGCTGGTAGAACTATTTCTTTGTCATCCCAGTTAATCTCTGTAGCTTGCTTCATCATCATTGCACCAATGATTACCAAAGCACAAGCTGCAGCGAACGTTGGGATTGCTTGGAATAGCCCAGAAAGGAATAGTCCAGACAGCATTAGAACTCCAACAACAATTGCTGTTAGACCGGTTCTACCGCCTTCTTCCACACCTGCTGCAGATTCAATGTAAGTTGTTGTGGTGCTTGTACCGACTGCTGCACCCACAATTGTGGCTACTGCGTCAGACATAAATGCTTCTTCAGAATCGATTAGGTTGCCTTCTTCATCAAGGTCGCCTGCTTGGCGGCCTACAGAGTATAGTGTACCTGCTGTGTCAAAGATATCAACAAACAGGAAAGCAATCATTACAAGCATGAATCCTGCCAAATCATCCCCAATATCGCCAAAGGCACCAAATGCTGCACCTAGACTCTCCTCAGGCAAGCCAACGAATCCGAATATGTCACCTAATGCCGGGGCTTCTGCCTCAGCTGCACCCCAGCCGGCTCCGCCAGCAAGGAAATCGTTGTATGGGTCATAGGCTCCAACAAGCCAGCCCCAGATTGACGCTCCCACGATACCGTAGATTAGTGCGCCTTTGACTCCGCGCGCCATCATAACTGTAATTGCGATCAAAGCAACCATGGCAATTACGCCGCCATGTGCCCAAATTGCAAAGTCGCCTCCAGTGACTGTTGTCACACCGGTTTCTCCTATTGTACCGCCCCAAGACTCTGTGCCTCCAAGATTTACTAGAGTTGCTCCATCATCTTGAATCCAGCCCATTTCTCTTAAACCAATAATTGCTAAGAACATACCAATACCAGCACCGGTAGCGATTTTCAAATCCTTTGGTATTGCATTAATCATCTTAGTTCTCCAACCGATTTGTGGCAGAGAGAGGATAAGGAAAATAATACCTTCAATAAATACCGCTGCTAGAGCAACTTCCCATGCAATGCCCATACCAATTACTACTGAGAATACGAAATACGCATTCAGACCCATACCGGGTGCCAATGCATATGGTTTGTTAGCCCATAATCCCATTACTACACAACCAACAAAGGCCGCGATAGAAGTGGCAAATAATGCATCATCAAACGGTATTCCACCCACAGCCAACATAGCTGGATTTACCAGCAAAATGTAAGCCATGGTTAGAAAAGTCGTTAGACCAGCTCTTAATTCTCCGCTTAATGTTGCTCCTTTTTCATCGAACTTGAAATAGTTCGCTATATTATTTTCTAAACTCATTTTTTTACCCCCCGCTATAACGGTTAATATACCTAAAGTTGAGGAGGTCTTATATTCCTTTTTAAACAAAATTGGTTCAAATAAGCCCGAAAGTGCCTAAATCGTGCTAAAATCTAGTAATTTACTAAAGAAATACAAGGTACTTGTAAAGCATCTCTGCCTGATAAGAAATCTAACTCGATGATTACTCCGCAACCGACAACTTCTCCACCAACTTGCTGACAAAGTCTAACAGATGCGGAAAGAGTTCCACCAGTAGCCAATAGATCATCGATTATGACGACTTTTTGCCCGGGTTTGATAGCATCTGCTTGAATTTGAATTGTATCGGTGCCGTATTCTAATTCGTATTGATAACTAATTACCTCACCAGGTAATTTTCCAGCTTTTCTCATCATCATCATCGGCAAGCCCATTCGCATAGCAAGAGGTGTAGCAAATAGAAACCCTCGGCTTTCAATGCCAGCAATAATGTCTGGCTGCAATGCAGATATTTTCTCTTCCATGGCGGCTACTGCGTATTCAAAAGCAGATGGGTTTGACAATATTGTCGAGATATCATAAAATAAAATCCCGGGGATTGGAAAATCTGGGATTCCTCTGATGTGAGCCTTCAGGTCCATGGGTGGTTTTCCATGGTGGCGGTTGATGAATGTGCCTCTTATACTGTTACTCAGATGCAGTAGCATTCACAATAATTACTGGCACTACTGGCCGATCATTACCGTCTGTTGCTACTTCAGATAGTGTTGTTACGTGTTCGCAGCCAGATATCACTTTGCCGAATATTGTGTGAATCCCGTCTAACCAGGTGTGTTGCGTTATGTCACCAGGCATAATAAAAAATTGTGAGCCACCAGTATTTGGCTGACTAGTCTTGGCCATGGATAACATGCAAGGCAAATGGGTTAGGTTATTATTGGCCTCATCTGGAAGTGTGTAAAGTGTCTCGCTACTACAATCGGATGCTTGTTCCATTGCTTCACCGTCACAATAACCATACCACTGAACTGCATAGCCCCCTTGTCCGTTATTACTTTGGAAATCCCCGCCTTGAATCATAAAGTCGTCAATAATCCGGTGGAATGTTACATTATCGTAATTACCTTGTTGAGTATGCTTGCGGAAATTATCAGCATGATTTGGTGCCGCGTCATGATATAATTCAATTTCAATCGTGTAAGTCGATGTCGCATTTGCAGCAGATTCTGCGTGAACTATTTCCATGGTTACCGTACTAGTTTCTCCTTGGTATATTTCGACTTCATCTGCCAAGTCTTCTAAACAACCTGGTGTGCTAAATGTGAATAAAACCAATATCAAAAAGGCTATTGTTTTGTTAGTTGCGCTCATAGATATCGCAGGCAGACGGTGTATAAAACCTGCAATGCAGGTTACTACTGCGCGAGTTGTTAGCAGAGTTCACCTAGTTCACATTGCTGATTTAGTAGTGGAGATGATTACCGCACCAATCTTGTATGGATCGCCATTTGATGCTGGGCGGCGGTCTTCAAGTCGGCCAACCCAACCATCGGTTGGTACAGATGCTGGAACTCTAATCGAAGCCCCTCTGTCAGAAACTCCATATGAAAATTGGTCGATGGATTGTGTTTCGTGCAATCCTGTCAAACGCTCTTCGTTATGGGCGCCGTAAACATCCATGTGCTTCTTGATGTTTTTACCAAAAGCCTCGCAAATAGTATCGAATAATTCCTTGCCGCCAACATCACGCATAGCTCCGTTGGAGAAATTTGCGTGCATTCCTGAACCATTCCAGTCGCCCTTGACTGGTTTAGGGTGGTATTCAATATAGTAACCATAGCTTTCTGTTAAGCGGTCTAATAGATAACGAGAGACCCATAATTCATCGCCTGCGCGTTTTGCGCCTTTGGCAAAGACTTGGTACTCCCATTGTCCACAAGCTACTTCTTGGTTAATTCCTTCAAAGTTAATTCCAGCTTCTAAGCACAAATCTGCATGCTCTTCAACTAGAGAACGGCCGTGAGTATTTTTACCGCCGACAGAACAGTAGTAGAGGCCTTGGGGACCAGGGTAACCCCCGACTGGGAAACCTAGTGGGAGTTGGGTTTCAACATCCATGATGAAATATTCTTGCTCATAGCCGAACCAAAAATCATTATCATCGTCATCAATTGTCACTCGGCCGTTAGATGGATGTGGCGTTCCATCAGGATTCATTACTTCACACATTACAAGATAGCCGTTTACCCGTTGAGGATCTGGGAAAATTGCTACAGGTTGTAGCAAACAATCTGAATCTCCGCCTTCTGCTTGTCGTGTAGAAGACCCGTCGAACATCCATACCGGGCATTCGTCAAGATTGCCGGAGAAATCGCTGCGTACCATTGTTTTGCTGCGCATGTTCTGGGTTGGTTCGTGTCCATCTAGCCAAATATACTCTAACTTTGCTTTATCCATCATAGTTATCGATTCCCTCGTATAATGGGCAGTATATTAACCATACGCAGATTTACTACGCTATATTTTGTGCGTTATTGCTAACTGTTGTTTATTATAATAATCATATGATTTACTTTTTGTTTTATTTTTGCTTTTTAGGTATTCAAATGGGCGCTGAATGTTGCGGGATTGGGCGTTTGAACAATGATGTCAAATTACTAGTTTCAACGCCAATTTATTTAGCCGGGCAAACATCTATGCTCTACCTCGGTATGGTTTAGTCATGGATGACAATGTGATGACTATTGAGAACACGCCGGAAATGCGCGCTTTTATTCAATTATGGATGATGAGTGGGGGTATGGTACTAAGTACTGTTAATCAGATCTTAGAAGATGGTCGAATAATTGAATTGCCACCTATGCCAGGTAGAGACTTCAAAAGTGAAATAATCGCACTAAGTGAATCATTCAACAAGATTGTTTCGAGGTTAAAGTAATGGAAGTCCCCACCGGGAGTCACATTCGCAGGTGGCGAAAGTCGCTATCCATGACTCAAGCGAGTCTCGCAGGATTAAGCGGTGTTGCTCAATCGATAATTGCTAAAGTAGAGAATGAGGCAGTTGACCCTCGCTCATCGACCCTACGCAAGCTTGTTGAAGCACTATCAAGATTTGAAAGCCCAGAAAAGTTACACACTGTTCGAGATGTAATGGTCACTGATGTAGCAGCATTAAAATTCAATGATACAATTCAAACTGCAATTGATAATATGGTCAAGGATGGAATTAGCCAACTGCCTGTTTTGTCAGAAGATGGGGAAATCTTAGGAATAGTTTCAGAGGAGAGTATTTTGCAAAAGGGCGCACATCGAAATGGTTTAGTCGGGCAAGTAATGCACCCTGGCCCGACTATTGTCGACATAGGTTTATCGGTAATTGAGGCACGAAGAAGGCTTACTGAGGTTGAAGTTCTACTAGTAGTGGAGGGTGATATTCTAGCGGGTTTAGTAACTAGAATGGATCTTGTTCACGCGCTTCGCCTGAATAGTATTGGTTGACTATTGATTGTTAGCAGCGTCTTCGCCTTGTGGTGTAATCAAAACATTGCTACCATCTCGGTAAATCACCGGTACTTCAACTGTTGACACGCTTGGGATTATGTGCATAGAACAAGCGGGGGTGCAGGCAGGAGGGAGATAATCCTCACCCGATTCTGATAGAATGAAGGTAATCCCGTGTCCTGCTGGAAGTAATGCGTCAATCCCTTGAAATTCCATTAGCATAGTTATTGTCTGGCCTGCAATAACCGTTTGTGCTTCATAGCCGCCGGCATGGTAACGGACATCCATAGTTGCGTGTCCTAGCCTGATGCCCGTTTCAGAATCTTGCATTTCAATAAATACTTGGCCGCCGTCAAATGATGGTACAACTGTTAGGTGGAATGTGGCTAGGCCAGATATGTGTGTGTCATTATCTTCGGACATTGGCAGGCAAGTTGTAGTAACTGTGGATTCGCCACCAAGAACTAAGCCACCAGTTCCTGTGAATGCCCCAGAAGATTGGCATTGTGACATATCAAGTTGGATGCGTTCAACGTCCTCTGGGGGCCAGGTTTCTTCAATTCTCCATTCTCCATCGTGGCGTTGTATTTGCGCATGTAAGTCCGGTTTAGGACCGATGTCTTTGAGATAATATTCCATCCATTCAAACAAATCTTGGCCCCAATCCCAACGAGTCATGTTATGAATCGCTTCACCGCCATATCCTGAATCTTGGGCGTTGTGTTTACTCCACTGGTCGGGGTAATTATGCTCCCATTGACCTAACATTCCTGCGACTTCGTAACCCGCATCAATGTACGCTTGATACCAATTGGTTCCAGGGGGCCCGCCAAATACC